>ASZN01000076.1 GCA_000406005.1 Candidatus Poribacteria bacterium WGA-3G | reverse complement strand
TTGATGAAGTTTGAAAAAATATTTCGGTAATTGACGGGCAATGAATTGCCCTACTACAAACGGGCGGGTTCGTAGTAGTGCGATTCATCGCACGTTCTGATATTACCGAATTAATAAATTAATCTTCATTAACCCCGCTTTCTATAGATGTCTCGTTAATTGTAGTCTTTACGCAAAAAAACAGTATCCGCATGAAGCACCAAACGCAGATCTATCACATCCAAGAAGCGCATCACGGTACCCGTTTAGACCGGTTCCTAATGGACGCGACGCAGGAGATGTCGCGAACCCGCCTGCAGCGACTGATTCGCGACGGCGATGTCACCGTCAACGATAAATTAGCGAAACAGACGAGTTATCGACTCCGCACGGGTGACCGGGTGTGCTTAACGCTCCCAGCCACCTGTCCGCTCGACACCGCAGCACCAGAGAACATCCCGCTTGACATCCTTCACGAAGATCGCTATCTCATCGTTCTGAACAAAGCCGCTGGCATGCTTGTTCATCCTGCGAGCGGTGTGAACAGCGGCACGCTTGTCAACGCGCTGCTCTCGCACTGCACGGACCTATCCGGTATCGGTGGCGTAGAACGTCCGGGTATTGTGCATCGGTTGGATAAAGACACATCGGGTGTCCTCGTCGTTGCGAAGACGGATGTCGTGCATCGTGGACTCTCGGCACAATTTGAGGCGCATAGTATCACACGGCAGTATATCGCTGTCGTCTGTGGCGTGCCATCGGAAGCCACCGGTACGATTGACGCACGCATCGCACGGAGCCGTCGCGATCGGCGGCGGATGACGACAGTCAAAACCGGTGGGCGGCACGCCGTCACGCACTACGAAGTTTTGGAACGGTATCCGCAATTCGCGCGCGTTCGACTCACGTTAGAGACGGGTCGGCTCCATCAGATTCGCGTCCATCTTCAGCATATCGGGCATCCCGTGGTTGGCGATGCAGTTTACGGCGGCGAGCAACGGGCACTAAACGATGCAGAAACAGCGGCGTTGAAACAGGCACTTGCACGCCTGAAACGTCAAGCGTTACATGCGCGTCATCTCGGCTTTACGCATCCAGTAACAGGCGAAGACGTATCGTTCTCAACACCGATACCGAAAGACATACAACAGGTTGTCGATGCCTTAAAACAGAAAGATATGTGAAACTTGCCTCATTTTTGTGCTATGTGTTATACTAAATAAAAGAGGAGATGCCGTCTATGGAATACGTTAATTTTGGAAAAGCAGGGGTTAAAGTGAGTCCGATCGCTTTAGGGTTAGGACTCAGAGGACAGCGCGATGAAGCCGCCGCCGAACGGTTGGTCGCACACGCCATCGATGCCGGTATCAATCTTATCGACTGTGCGAACGTCTATGGACCTATGGACGACCGCGCCAACATCGGTCGTTCCGAAGTCGTACTCGGCAAAGCGATCCGAGGCAAGCGCGACGATGTCGTGATTACATCTAAAGTCTGTAGTCGGATCGGACCCGGTCCGAACGACGACGGCTTATCTCGTTATCATATCATGCGTGAGGTAGAACGCTCCCTGTCTCGACTCAACACCGACCATATTGATGTCTATCTTGTCCATGTATACGACGAAACGACCCCGCAAGAAGAGACGCTCCGCGCACTCGACGATCTCGTGCGTTCCGGTAAGGTTCGCTATCTCGGCTGTTGTAATTATCAGGCGTGGCAGGTCTGTAAGGCACTCTGGATCGCCGATAGCATCAACGCAACGCCTTTTATGTGTGTCCAGAACATGTATAACCTGCTGAATCGCGACTTAGAGACGGAGATGTTCGGCTTGGTGCGTGAAGAGGGGTTGGGTGTGATGTGTTATAGCCCGTTAGCGGTCGGGTTATTAAGTGGTATCTATTCGCCAGATGAACCGCCACCGGCTGGCACGTTGTGGGCGAGACGGTATCGTGAAGAATTTGACCGTCGAATGAGCGGCGCGACCGGAGCGGTCATTGCAACGCTCAAACGGCTCGCGGCGGCGTTAGGGAAAACGCCTGCACAACTCGCCGTGGCGTGGCTGTTATCGCATCCAGAGGTCACCGTCGCCATCAGCGGTAGTGACACGATTGAACAACTCGACGATACGCTTGGCGGTGTCGGTTGGGAACTCGATCCTGAAGTCCGATCGGAATTGGACGAAGCCTCTCGTTCGTTCGTCCGTCTCATCGCACCACCGTTTTAGTTAGAGAGCCGTTGCTTTCGTTTTGCAGGCGGGGTTTGATGAAGATTGATTTATTAATTCGGTAACATCGGAACGTGCGATGAATCGCACTACTACGAGCCTGCCCGTTTGTAGTAGGGCAATTCATTGCCCGTCAATTACCGAAATATTTTTTCAAACTTCATTAACCCCGCCTGTAGAACTTTGACCGATGCATAATGCACTTGACAAATCCGAGTTAGCGGGTTAAAATATTTCTCGTTAGGGACTTCGGTCGCGTTGGATTTCAGTGTTATCGACGAGAAGGAGAGACCGTGCGAGATAAGTGTCTCATCTGCTTTTTAATTTTACTCTCCGTTGTGCTTGTCGGATGGATAGGTGGCTGGACGCGTGCGCTGAAAGCCGGAAACGAGGCATACACGGACGGCGATTACCACGCAGCGCAAACCGCTTTTCGGGAGGCAGCACTTCAGAAACCTGACAGTCCACTCGCGCACTATAACCTCGGCACCGCACTCTATAGAAACGAACGGTTTAACGAGGCGATAGAAGCGTTCCGAGAATCGTTATCAAAGCATAATGGAGACACCGAAGCGACGTTGCGTCTTTCACACATCTATTACAACTTAGGGAACGCCGAATTTAAAATGGGCGATCTCAGACGCGCGATTGACGCTTATAGGCACTCGCTCCGCTTGAATCCTGATGATGCAGACGCACAATATAACCTCGCATTGGCACTTCAACTCGTACGACAGCAAGAGGACTTCGCACGGCAGCAGAGAGCGAATAAGGACACAGAACCGCAAACGGAGCCGAACGACATCGGTGAAGCGGAGGCAGCGCAGCTCCTAAAAAACTTAAGGAAGAATGAAAATACGCGACGGCAAAAATTATTACAGCAACAGCGCAAAAGCGGATACCGACGGGACAAAGATTGGTAAACTCCAGAAGGGTGGAAGGATGGAAAGATGGAAGGATGGAAGGATGCCGTTTCCGATCTTCCGATCTTCCGATCTTCTCATTTTTTTCCTCGGCATCGTTTTCATTTTTCTGGTAACAGCGGCAGAAAGCCGAGAAATTAACGTCGCTGCTGTTATAAATCCTCGGTATATCCAGCTCGGTGAGAAGGCGCGTTTGGACCTCACGATCTCTGGGGACACGTTCATCAAACATATCGAGGCACCGAAATTTAACTTCCTACCCGATTTCCTCGCGGTACCGCTCCACTCCGAAACGACACCGCGGCTCAAGGCGGACAAGATCGCTGTCTCCATGGCGTGGGCGTATGAACTGATTCCGCAGGCAGTCGGCGACTTTAGGCTTTCGGATGTCCAATTCGCGTATCAAGGCAGCACCTACTTCGCGAACCCCGGATCCGTTCGGGTCGGTCGTGCCGATACGTATCAAGACCCATCAACGGGTAGTATCCACCGTGTCGAAGCCGAAGTCGATACCGGCGAACCGTACCTCAACGCGCCATTTACGTATACCTTCCGATACCTGTACACCGCAGTTCTCCCGACGCGGGAGTCCCCAACCCCACGGCTCCCGGAATTCCGTGGTTTTTTCGTTGAGAAGCTTCAAAATGTTCCGACCTACACACAGCAAATTCGCGGGCGGACATTTTGGGTCGAAGAATACACACATAAATTATATCCGATGATGAAACCCGGAGAGATTGTTCTCGCACCTGCTGAACTGCTCCTACCGCTTCCGCGAGGACACAAAACCTTGAAAACCGAACCTTTGACGCTGACGGTGCAACCGATCCCCGAAACAGGCAGGCCGCCCCACTTCAACGGTGCTATCGGTGAATATCAAATCTCTGCTGAAATTGAGCGCGGTTGGGTTGAAGTTGGAAACGCACTCACGCTCACTGTCAGGATCTCTGGACGTGGCAACATCCAGACGGTTACAGTGCCCGAGCTGCCAAAAATCGCCGGGGTCATGGTAAGCGAACCGCCTAATTCCACGGAATACACCAGCGCAACAAGTCGGGTTTACACCTACGTCCTAACGCCTGCTCGAACGGGTGCCTTGCGTATTCCCGCGATTAAGTATGCCTACTTCGATCCGAGCCGTGCAGTCTATGTGACCACGGAGACGCTCCCGATTCCTGTTTCTGTCCGTCCGAACCCAAACGATTTAGCAGGCGTTGATGATTCCGATCCGCCACCGTGGCGGCTCTGGCTCATCCTATTCGGGATTCTGGTACTCGGACTTTTGGTCGCGGGGTTCCTCTGGTATCGTGTCGGATTCCAGAGGTCTACAGAGGCATCGGTTAACGCGACAACAGGAACCGGAACACCCGATAGCGAGGAACAGAAACGTCGGAAACCACAACGTACGGACGCGGAGCCTGTAACACCTGCTTCACAAGCGCATCAAGCACTCACGGCACTCCATCAGCGCGGCACGGAGGACACAGCGACGGCGTTCGCGAATACGCTCGCGCAGGTGCTTTATGAATATCTTGAGAACACGTTCGGACTTGCACAACGGAATATTGACGCGGCGCGTGAGATGTGCGTTGCGGCGGGTGTCGCAGCATCTGTTTGTGATGAACTCGTCGAGCTCCTGACGAAATGCGATTACCATCGGTTCGCACCCGTGCCACTCCACGCGGAAGAACGGCAGACACTCATCGGACGCACCGAAACTGTTATCAGCGATATAACCGTCGGAAACCATCAGCCGTCAGCCATCAGCAGTTAGTACTTAGCAGTCTGTCATCTCTAAACTGATGGGTGGTTCGTAGTAGGGCAATTCATTGCCCGTTCCGACGTGCGATAATGCACTTCGCATTTGGTCGAGTACGCCGCAAAATCGCACGACTACGAACCAGGTTACCTCTCATTTTAATGTTGACAGAACAGTAGTAGTCTGTCATCTCTAAACTGATGGGTGGTTCGTAGTAGGGCAATTCATTGCCCGTTCCGACGTGCGATGAATCGCACTACTACGAACCGGGTTTACCTTTCATTTCAATGTTGACAGACTATTAGCAGTGACTACATTTATTTGCAGGCGAGGTTTGGAACCTCGCCGTAATCGACCTGAAGGAACCCAAAACATGGATATATTCTCTCTCTTCACTCTCTGGTTACACGTTATCGCCGCTGTCGTCTGGGTCGGTGGGAACCTCATCTTAGCGATGGTCATTGTCCCGCATTTTAGACAAAGTCTTCCACCCGTCGAACGCATCAAACTCTTAATGCAGATCGGCAAACGTTTTGAACCGATCGTATGGGGTTGCATTGGCATTCTCTTTTTTACGGGTATCATCAACATCTTCTTCGCCGTAGACCTAACCTCGGCAACCGCGCTCTCCAACGCTTTTATGCGGACGCTCCTCATCAAGATTGTCCTTTTCTTCGTGTTGGTTATCTTGACGGCACTACACAGCATGATCTTTGCGCCGCGCTTGGCAGCAGCGATTGAAACGTTAGACCCGACACTTGAGGAGCTCCCACCGGAAATCAAGCCGCTCCGATCGCAGATGTCGATGGTATCGAGCCTGATGGGTGTCGTATCGTTGTTAATCCTACTCGCCGCGGTCGCCTTACGGATGGGGATTTAGCCCCTGGAGTTTTCTCTATGCGAATCAAAATTGTCGCCGATGTCGGGAACGGCATTAAGCTTCCCATCAACTACAACTATCTGCTTGCGGGTGTCATCTACGGATTCCTCGCCGAATCCGATCCTGAATACGCCTCCTTCTTACACAACGAAGGCTATGCTGCCGCAAAGAAACGGTTCAAACTCTTCACCTTCTCACAGCTCATGGCGGAACGCAGACGCATCGCTGGCGACAGGATCCATTTCGGATCGACGTTAACATGGCAGGTCTCCTCACCCGTAGAACGTTTCCTCTCACATTTCGCCGATGCACTCCTAACGGAGGGCCGACTCACCCTCGGACGCCAGCGGCTATTGATCAAAGATGTCGCCGTGCCGCGTATCCCGCGTTTCCAGTCGGAGATGTCCTTCCGCTGCCTCTCGCCGATTGTGATGACGACTGTCCGTGAACATAACGGCGAACCCTCGATGCACTACTGTATGCCGGATGATCCTGAACTTTCGGAACTCATCCGTCAGAACCTCATCCGCAAACACGAAGCCATCCGGGGTCGCGCGCCATACGACGACACCTTAACCTTCCGTTTCGATACCGATTACATCAACAGACGCAACGGTCGTGTTACCCGTCTCGTGGACTATAAGGGGATCAAGATTAGAGGCGTGCTGTGTCCGTTCCATGTCTCTGGCAGTGCCGTCTTGATACAGACGGGTTACGACTGCGGTTTCGGCGACAAAAACAGTGCCGGTTTCGGCATGGCAGATGTCTAAATATTCGGTCCGAACTGTGTGATTGATGGGATTTATGTGATTGTCATGATAAGAGATTTCCGTTGCGAGAAACTCATCTTGCACCTCTTCTGGAATCAATACCTCTGTGTAGAGGTCCCTCAGTAGGTGGAGGAGCCCGAGTGTCCAGAGTCCAACGAGCGGACTGGTATTACTTATGACGGGATTTTCAGGCATACTCAAAACCCAAGTTCTCGGATCTCCTCAACTGTTCCAAAGGGTGAGAGACGGTGTTTTCCCATTGCGTATATGAACGCCTCACGGGACATCCCAGCGAGGCGTGCAGAGAGACCGGTACTGAGTTCACGGTTCTTGTATGCTTTTAATGCCAACTTTAGACGCGCACCTGCCTCAAATTCCGGCATCGGCTTGTCCGGACACAGCATATCCGAAACATCTGCGGGCAACTGAATGCCGGTTTTCTGCGTAAACGCTGCGATACTCCCATAGCGTGAATAAAATAGCGGACGGATATCTACACCTAAAATCAGCGCGACCGTCCAATCTGCTTTCACCTTCGGCCAGTGTTCATAATGTAACCACGCGACACCGCAGTGTCCATACGCCAACCCCGCATCCGAATCCAGTTTTATGGCGATGTGAAAGTCATCCAATGCGTGTTGAATATCCAACCTGTCAAGGTAGAGACTCCCCCGATTTGTATACGCCTCGGTCAGTGTCTGATTCAAACCTATCGCCATCGTATAGTCTTGAAGTGCGTAAATCGTTTCGCCTTTTAGTTGATGAGCGATGCCACGGTTGTTATACGCCTCCGCGTAGTTCCGCTTCATTTGGATGGCTCCGTAATACGCGCGCCACGCTTTATTGACCTCCCCTTTTTTCACGTAAGCGAGTCCGAGATTGTAATGGGCGTTGACATAATCCGATTTGAGGTCTATTGCCTTCTCGAAGGTTGCGATTGCTTTGTCGTAGGCACCCTTTTCGCAGTAGCCGATACCGCGGGTGTTGTGTGTTTCCGCCTCGGCAAAGTTCGGGTGCGCTATCGGTTTTGGAAACTCGCCAACGGTAATACTATACCGATACTGATAGTCGCGTGCAAATCCGCAGTGAGAATAGAGATCAAGGTCTCTGTTATTTTTCATGAGCCAACTCCTCAGCAGCTGCCTTTTGTGCTTTCGATATGCGCGAGACAGTCACCATCCTCGTCGAAAATAGGTTAACTATGAAACCGTCAAAATCGCAGTGGTTATTCTTTTTCATGCTATAATTTTAACCGTTTACCTAACAAAAATCAACCGAATTGTCCATTTTCTTCTAAAGGTCCATTCAATTTTAAGAAATTATTGGATCGGACATCTTTTTAGCGAAATGCTGCGTATGAAATTTCACAGTTTTCATAGCAAATCGAACAACTATGAAATTTATGAAGTGCCATAAACCTAAACCACAACTGTGTTTTTGACGGTTTTAGTGAAGTGTGCTGTGAAGCTGCTATGAAATTTGCTATGAAATTTTATCACGGATCTTGGTACTGCTTCGAGCAGTGCAAGCATGGCAATGTGATATGGTTACAAATTACATCAATAAGCACAATGGTTGTGTCGCCCGCCTCGTGGATTACAAAGGTGTCAAGGTTAGAGGCGTGCTGTGTTAGCTGCTTTTCAGCTTGATGAGCGCGTTGTGATACTTGATGAGTGCGTCGACTTTCTTTTCTTTCGGCATTTTCTCGTCATCAAGGATTTCAGTAACAAGGTTTTCGAGGCTCCGTTGCGCGAATCGGAGGTGCTCGTTAATGCTCGCTTTTTCTGAAGAATAGTTCTTTCTGACTAACTGATGCGGTTCAAGTTGCAGGACTTCTGCGAGCTGCATGAAGTTCTCATCTTTTGGGAATTCGGTTCTCGCAAGCCACCGCATAACGGTTCGGTAGGAGACACCGATCTTTTCATGAAGCTGTTTAAGCGTGAGGTTGCATTCTTTTAGACGGACGCGAATAAGTTCGCTATCTAAGTAGTAATTATCAGAGTCAAAGAGAGTGGTCTCGCTTGCACTCTGTTTCGGGGTTGGGTTGGTGGGTTTGGTTGCCATGAGCTCCTTTACGAATTCTTCGCCGCCGTGTTCCTTGGCAAAGTCTAATAATTGTTTTTCGATCTTTTTTAGATCCATGTTGAAATATCCTTCTGTTGATGAAATGTGTGACGTTGAATGTGACGTTTGGAACGTCACAGTGACGTGCAGAACCCACGTGTGAAGCGGGAATGTGACGTAATTTCGGAAAATTTTTATGCCTCTATGTTGTCCCTGCTGTTTCGGTTTTTAGAGTGCTGCGCGTTGTGGCAGTCTATCCTACAAGAGGACGTAAAGCCCCCTGAACCGGTGCGCAAAGTCTCCAGTGAATGTGTTGGTTCAGTGCATCCGTATTGAGATGCACTGAACGGTGTGGAATGCAAGGCACAATAACGACCTTACGAGTTCCCGTTTTACGGACTGGGAATGCAGCCTTTCGTGAAGCACGTTCGGGTTGAAAAACCCCTCTGCCACTATACGATCCCGAGCTTCTGCGGCGTCTCGGAACCATCCACGACTCGGTGAGATTTTAAACAGCCTTTTTTACGTGGGTGTCGAATCTGTGAGGTTGCTGTGAGACTGTTAGCATCAAACAACCTACCCACGACTCTTTGAGATTTTGACGAAAACCTTTTTACAGACTACTGGAAAATCAACAGGTTGACTGGGGGGATACCCTTTTTTAAGAATAGATATCATACGCCGCTTTTTCTGACGGGATACACGGTGCAGAAACTGTTCGTTTATGCGGTATGTATGTTGATATGTATTAATAAAACGGTATGAGAACCTCGTTCCAGGGCAGGCAGATATGTGAACACTGCTCACTGAAAGAACCCCTGCTTTCCATTTTCCTGTAACTTATTGGGGTGTTCGCTGATGCCGTCAGTGTCAGCTTGACCCTCTGTAACTCCTGTGAGATTTTAGACGACATTTCTTATGGGATGGTATCTTATTGGTGGGTTTGTGTTGATGCCGACAGCAACTCCCACTCCCACGACCGTGTAGGAATTTACGCGACGTTCCTCCGTGTTGGTTTTGGTCTCTGTTGGTTGCCGCGAGTGCCAAGGAGACTGCCCACGGACTCATATTTCGAGATTTCGAGCGACAGTTTGCGGTGTAAAATTTGGGTTCCCGTGTTGTCGCTGCGTCAGGAAGCCGCCCGCACCTCTAAGAGTATCGAACCTCACATAAGCCGTATTGGGCGTTGCATTCTAAATCACGTGTTAATTATACGATGCATTTTCTGGGTAATCAAATGGAAAATGTCGAAAAATATTGCTTATGTATTGCTTATGTATTGCGATTCTATTGTTGTTGCATTTTTTTTCAATTTTCAGTGCGATTTTTCGCGAAAAATCTTTCAGTACTCAGTTAAAGAGAGATTTGATTAATCAGAGTGCTCCTTAACTGCGTACTGGCAACTCATCTGTCTGAACTATGGTTTATGGGATTTATGTGATTGCCGTGATAAGAGATTTCCATCCGGTAGGTGTAGTTTCCTAACCATCCATTATGTGTCAATTTTAGAAAAAATAATCGTTGTAGTCCCGATGCCGGTAGGTTCGGTTTTGCGGCGTACTGGAAGAAACACCCCAGCAAAAACCCCAGATGCGATCTGCATCGCTAACCGAACCCGATACTACGCGGAAACCTTGAAGACTTCAAAAACCCTCTTCAGTCGCGTAGCGACGGCATTTCTGTTATGATAGTTGATAGAAATCAATGCGTCTGAATCGCTGATTGTCGCGGATGACAATGCTGGTGCTGTTTAAAACCTATATCCCAAATTCTTCACGTATTTCATTAATCCTCTTAATGACTGGAGCAAAAAATTGGTAATCTCTGTCAGTAGCTTCTTTTACAAAAAACTCCGCTAACTGTTCTTTATGGACAACCTGATATTCTGAAACTACTTGATTTGAAGATATATGTTTTTCCCATAATTGCACGCCTTGATTCTCTTTTTCAGAGGCTTTTTCGATTATATGGTTTGGCATCAAATTTTCTATGCCTTTTTTCACGTGATTATTTTCTTCATAGGGCAACTCTAATAGAAAAAGTTTGTCATGTTTTTCTATATCCTGATGACAACCCTTAATTTGTTTTCGATCTTCTCTCGGATCGACTATAAATAAACTGGGTTTATCTGTTCCTGCCAAAGCCATAATAAACGTTTTCATGTTACCTACTCCCTTTACATTTGTAATATCAATCATATCAGAAATCCCTTCCAGTTCAAAAAACTTTTCGTATATTTTCTCATCTGTTTTTCCTTCAACAAATACGTTTATGGCAGAATCGCTTCTTTTTATTTTTTCAACGGTATCTAAAGCAAATGGTGAAAGATCATAAAAGAGATTCAAAGGATATTCTTCAAATTCACAAATTGATAAATCACCAGCTGCCTCCGTCACTGTACATCTAACCTTATCGCGTTCAGGCAATAAGTGCGGGCAATGGGTTGCGTAGATAATCTGAAACCTTTGGCTTAATGATTGAAGCATACGACTAACTTCCCGCTGTGCTTTTGGGTGTATATTTGTAAAAGGTTCGTCCAAAACAAACATCTTTTTTGAATTATCTTGATCGTTAAAATGGTAACTACAAAGAGTAATTAAAGTCCGAAAGCCCAGAGACTCATGATTCAAATCAACTTCTGGCGATTCTTCATTGGATTCATTATTATTTACTTTGTAAGAATTCAGTAATTGAACCTGTAGTATGTTTCCCATACGTTCAAAAAATACTTCAAACTCATACTGCCTATTACTATCTTTTAGCATATCATTAAAAGTATTTGTAAATTTTTCGGATATTCCTAATATATGTTGATTATTAAATCTCTTAGCACTACTTGGTGAAGTAATTGATTCAGCAGCAGTCCTCAAAGTAAAATCACAGTGACTCAAAATGTTCTGCCATGCTTTATCACTAATTTCATGATTTTTTATAGGTTTATCGTAGTCTTTATTATCTGACAGAGAAAATGAATAATGTGTTTGGATAGGAATAATAGATCTAATGCATTCAGGAAGGGATTTTTCGTTTCTACGGTTACCCGTTTGGATATTTTTAGACAATTCCCTTCCGTCTTGAAGTAGCAACGATAAAGATGTGGTATTATTATTGTTTATACCTACCTTGCAATAATTTGGACTTATCGCATTATTTGAGGTTAATAGGGCTATGATAGCTTCTATTATCGTACTCTTACCTGTACTATTCTCTCCTACAATGCATGTAATGTCAGAAAATTCAATGGTTGTGTCACTAAACCCTCTATACGATTTCAGGTTTAAAGATTTTATCATCAACTTAATACGTCTCCTTTTTATTTCGCAAACTTTATATCTAAAGGACTTACGCACTTCCTCTTAAAGGCCCTGATAAGGGGATTTAGGGGTTAAAAATACCGAAATCCTCTCACTGCAAGGCATTTTTCAGCAAAAACATATCTTGTCTGTGGAGTTATCGATTGTCAGAATCGCGGATGACGCGGATTTTAAGGGGTGTCGTGTGAACCTCACAATATCAACTTTCAGAAGAGAGTAACGAATTCAATTCCTGTGTTAGACGTTGTGGGTCTTCACAAACATGGAACGCCCATCTTCCTTGTTGCTCCGGCTCCCCGAGTCGCTCACGATTCCAGTTATTCACCGCGGCAACCCATCGTTTCGCAGCCTCACTTTTCAAAGACTCTTGCTGACGTTTATACCCTTTTGTCTCCAAAAGCACATTGACACCGTTCTTTAGCCTGACAATAAAATCCGGTTCGTAACTATGCGTAACCTCACGATGCTGATACGGAATACTCAAACCGAGATGATCATTACGGACATAGTATTTCACAACATCAGACGACTCCAAATAGAAGCACGCAGAACGTTCCCATCGCTGCGTATCCAGCACGACCAGATTAACTTGGCTGCGTTGTGTGCCGTGGCAAGAACGTGTCGTGAAAAAATCCACAGCAGCCGACGTGCCGACAGGTTTATACCGATTCAAGATCGGCAGCAGCGGCACTTCACCTTGGGTTTCATCAGGCAGAATAGCAGCCATCAATCGACTAACAATGAGCTCCACATATTTCTGGAGACCAAGCTCACACGGATGACAATCCCGAAAATCGACCTTCGTCTCAATATAATTATCAACCAAACTGAAGACCTGCGGGAATAAACGATGCCGAGATATGAGTCGAAGGTTAGGATGGCTTTCGGGATCTGGCGCATTCCATTTGTCACCAACTAATTTACAGACAATTTGTCTTGTAATCTCAAACTTGATAGTTTGAATGTGTGTGGTAGCATAGTATTCATTTCGGTTATGTTCAATTAACTCACCAGGACGCAAAGACGATATTTCTCCGATTTGATAACCCGCCGCCGCTTTCACAAATACAGCAGTCGGTGTGTGTTCAGGTTCAAGACGTAGCGTATCCATCGCTGCAATATCCGCCTTAATCTCATTCTGTCGCAAAGCAAAAGCATACCCTTCCACGACCGGAAATCGTATCTCATAGTGTTCCCGACCGGGAATTGCCCTCACATGATTTATCGGTTTATCGTCAGGTTCAGGACGATTCCTCGGACGACCTCTGAAAGGAATAACAGAAAACGGAATACCGTAGACATCGGCATATTCCTCCGTGAGCCGACCCGTCTCAGGATCAGGTGTGTAATTCATGCGGCGCAGCCCACGCCCAACGACCTGTTCACACAGCAGCTGACTGCTAAAAGCACGCAACCCAAGGATATGCGTGACGTTGTTCGCATCCCACCCTTCATTGAGCATCGCCACAGAAACGACGCATCGAATAGGTGCCCCCGGTTTTCCTTTCTTCCCGATCGTAGCGACTATTTGCCGAAGTTCTTCTGCCGCTTGGCTACGGTTCTTATTTGGATCACCACTCTCTGCAGCAGCCAACACCTTACTATCAATGCGCAACGTGCGTGTAACACCTTCACTATTCCCAAGCAAATCGGGAAAGATCGCACCATCTTCGTAAACAATCTTAGTCTGTACTCTCCCATTTTCATCAATTACGTCTTCCTCCCGTTCACCGGAAATCATTTGATAAAAATATTCCGCAATATTAGTGTTATCACAAACGATGATTAGCACAGGTGGCGTTTTATCCTGTTCGTCCGTTGCCTCCTGAATGTAATCAAAACGTTCCTTCCATTGACCCGCAAGCGTGTTAAGTGCATCCTCTGCTTCTCGGTAGACAGCATTAGGTTTAGGTTTCCCACCCGGCAATCTATCAGCAGGCAAAATTTCATCAGTAATCGACTGCCACAAGCGAAAATACCTTGGTTCAGGTCTCCCAGTCGTGTCACTCACAGGCAGGCGAGGAATCTTCGTGATACCGCTCTCAATAGCGTCTACCAACCCGAAATCACTCACAAGCCACGGAAAAGGTGAACCTTCATCATGACCACTCCCTTGAATGTAAAAAGGCGTAGCAGAAAGATCCACACAGAACTTAACACCACACGATTGATTGAATTTGTCCAACCCACTTACCCAGATGGTAGCACCGCGGCGTTCTTCTCTTATATCTGCCGATAGCCTTTCAGTGGTAGGTGCAGGACGATATGCGTGATGTCCTTCATCGTTCAACACCATAATCGGCGCACGGTCATAGAGTTCACCCAAGACGCGCTTCGCAAAAGCATCCGGCGTTTCCTCACCCTTATTCACAACAGCGTAGGTTTGTCCACCATCGCTATGTTCAGATTCTGGTGCAAATTGATGCCAGTTGGTTACCAACACCTTCCCACTATTCAGCAACGGGCGGAGTTTTGTCGGGATAAGTTCAAACGCATCGTAATAATTATCCATATCCTCTGAGCGCAACACCTGCAGCCGTTTTTTGATTGTCAAGTTTGGACAGACGACAAGTGCTGCCGCAGGAAAACGTTCATCGGACGGCACTTTACCACGGTTGCAAAATGCCCACGCAATCAGCATCGCCATAACAACAGTTTTACCGCTACCGGTAGCCATTTTGCATCCAAAACGGATGAGGTCAGCGAGATTAGGTTCATTCGGCGTATCCACCAACTTACCGAGGTCGTCATCGGTAAACGTCGGGTTAAAACCGAGACGTTTGCCTCCCTGCCGTATCTCAACAAGATAGATGATAGTCTCAACAGCCTCGCGTTGACAGAAAAAGAGCCGTCGTAACAGATCATCGCGCGCCCAATGCCGAAGCAGTTCGCGAGTTACAACCGTCGCATTCCGATAATTCGTCTCACGCCATCGCTTCACATCCGCACGGAGCGCGTTCACCAACGGCAGATCATCGCGTTCCTCCTCTTGAAAGAGACTCAATTGAGCACTACCGGTGCGTTTAGTTTTATACCAGTAACCAGCCTCACGCCGTCCGGGATTTTTCACCGCTTCACCCGTGCTGGTATCATATATCCAGTGCATATCAGGTTCATCATAAGGACTGCACAAGATAGGTTGTTCTACAGGTTGAATTGGAATGTCATTTTGTTGGCTTTGATTCATCAGACTCCTCCCCTTCTGTATTAGTATCCTTTTTCTTGTTTTTCCAATCTTTTACAAAGTCAGAATATTGTTCTGGCAATAACTCCAAGCATTGTTCTTCTACTTCAGGCATCCTTTCTGTTAAACCATTCGTCAGCATTTCTTTTATAGCTTCATATTCTTGGAATTTATTAAAATATTCCACTAAATCCCTTAAAGCATCCTCATCATCCGATTGAATATCCAATATTGGTATAGCATTCCTTATCACAGAAACCGAATCCTTCTTATTAAGTTCGCTATTAGTATTGACAAGCAAAATCGTAATTGCAGTAATGATGAATCTTTTTACTTCTGGCTTATCTGATAGCAATTGCTCAAGGAATCTTTTGAAGGTTTCATAAATCTCTGTCGTGTGTACATATCCAATATAATAGGCAAGATCGCACAATAAGTGTTGTATGTGATAATTTTTATCCCAGTCAAAATTAGAGTCAATATATGAATCTAAGCATTTGAGAACGGGAGAAATTAATCCTGCTGACTTTGCATTCGCCAATACCTCTGCTGCTTTGCACCTGAATTGAAGATGACGTGTTTCATCATTAAATGCATCTAAAAGTGCTTGTTCTGGAAGTTGCTTGATTTGTTCAGGATATTCTTCTGGCGGGTAGTACATATGAGTCTCTAATACAGAAGCCGCATGTTCTTTGTTTAGTATTCTTAATTGACCTTGGAGTATGCTTACCTGCCCCACTGCTCCTTTAAGATCAAATTTCAATGTGTCTACTTCTTCAATAGCTTCCTGAAATCTGTTAACCCTTTTTTGAACTTCAGTCGTTATCAAGTCATCCATCTTTTTTGTTAACCGAGACCACAAGGCTAAACCACCTGCGGATAGAAACGCCAAAAAGACAATTACCCAAGTTATTAACCATTGCTGATTTGAATCTTTCAATTCCAATTTCAACTTACCAAATTCTGCATTAGCAAGTTTTGCTTGTGCCTCAGCAAGTTTCGCTGCTAACTCCATCTTCTCAACGTTTTCCACTATCTGAAGTTTGCCCTCAAGTTCAGAGACACGATTTTTGAGTTTCTCAACTTCCGTATCCGTTTTTGGAACGTTCTGATTTTGTTGAGCAATTGACGCGGAAACTGTGATACCTAATAATGCAATTGACAGCAGATAAACGGTTGTTATTCTCATCTTTCATATACTCTTCTAAAGTTTGGACAATTTTAAAATAGCCAAAGGTTTCTGGTCGGATGCCATCTTTTGTAGCATAGGAGACCGTTAGCCTGTGCCTCCGCAGTAGAGATCCTTGACAAACCGTACCCCTCATCCGCGAGCCTCGGTTATTTTTCTCCAAGTTCTGGAACGTGTGAAACGCATAGAAAAATCTCGCGATCTTTGAAAACTCAACCGAAATCTGATACGAATTGTCCAAAGTTCAGTATACTCTTGGAAGCTACTAATTATATATCTTCGCAATTAGTCGTTTCGACTTACGCACTTCAATGGTAGGACATATGTATCCTTGTGAACATATTCGCCGAGTTGAGCCAATGATTGAAATTAAGAATGTGTTGCTTTATTTCAAACTTCTCTTACTTCTTGCCAGGAACGGATCCCCATCAAAATCTCCTGTATAAAAATCTTGGTTTAATAGCCTTAAGAGATTGTGGGCTTCAGCTTTCTGAGTAGGGAAAATAATCTTCTTACGATCAGTAGACAACTCAACGTTTACACTGTATCCTATTACATTTTTATATTTCAAAGAGACAGATTCAACGACCTCAGCTGAAACTCTGTTTAATATACCGGAATCCTCTACAAGGGCAAACCTTTTAGCAAGTAATGGACTTGCATCATTTATTATATTGTCCAATTTAGAAATATCAGCTTCAAATAAGTTATGACACAAGAAATTCTTGATCTCTTTGGAAGATAGTATTTTAAAGTATCTATCCATTTCTAAGATATAACTAACATCATTAAAACGTCTAAAGATCAGTTTTTTTTCTTTAATCTCATAGACAGCTATAAGACTATTACCTAAAGTTAGTAACGGATCCGACACCTTCTTAAAAACCAGTGAATCGGTATCAAGTGATAAAGTTGGTTGTTTTCCCGGTAATTGTGTGCTATCCCGAAATTTCTGGAATAATATTAATTCCCTATTTTTATAACGGGTAACTCCTAAAATTGATTTAATAGTTTTTCGTTCAATATGACGACGTTTAATGGATGGTAAATCTGAAATATCTGATGAATCATTCACGTATTCTTTAATGTATGGTGGCAATTCAAAATCTTCTATTAAGACAAGTTCATCCTCTTCAACATCGTCTCCAAGGCGAAAATCTACATAACTTTTTTGGAATAAAAAAGTATAGTATTGTTTATACCAATCATCTTGTAGTTGATTAGTATATCCTGCGTCATCTAAAGATATTGCCCGAAGAGTTAAATTATCTTCATCGGCATTTTCAGATTTTACAGATGCAGCTAGGTTAAATCTATATTTATCAAACATTCATTCTCCTTGTGTGCATATAGATCTTATAATTATGAGATAGTGTTACAACCTTTAATTCTATATTATTACCATACAGTACATCTTCAGTTGCTGCAATGAGAATACCTTTAGCATTCCTTGTACTGATAGAATAAATATGGTATTGCAGCAACCTTAAAATGGGATTAAAATTATAAGCACCGACATCCGCAATTACGATTAATATTATAAGGATACATACAACGGTTGTGATTGGTTGGCTTCCAATTATTGAACTATCGCTTCGAATGAAAGGTAGTAAAAATATAAATAGATACACTAAAACATCATGGTCTTTGCGTTCTATTTCTTTAATATGTATAAAATGTTTTCGAGATTTCTTCTCGAAATAATTTAGTATTGCCCAACAACCAACAACCATTAAAATAAATAAAAGCAGGCAAAGTATAAAATGTATAAAATGTATTACTGACCAGTCAGCTTCCAATCGACTTAATCCATAAATAACAACCATCGGTGCTAAAGATGTCATTGCTAAGAAGAGTTTTATAAAAAATATTTTAATGCGACCTATAAATATGCTAAACATGTTAATTGTCTCCGTAAGTAAGTTAATTTGTAATCAATAACATAATCCAGCATAGTGTAACAAAACAATTACAACAATTCAACATAGTGTAATATGATCGCAATTGGTCTTTTCTTACATTTTCAAATTCTACTATAGGTATAAGATCCAATCAACGAAATCCATGTAATCTGTGATAGTCTGAAATTCGTAGATTGTTCCTACTTTTCCAAATTATGCACCCGCATCACCTCATTCCCACGCGGGTCAATCACCTTAACAGCAACACATTCATGTTCCCCCGCAGGAAATGGCAACGATTCTGTGCCACTGAATGCGTCAAAACTCTCAGTGTCAATCACACCCTTGAGGTCGCGGGCAATCTTGTCCCACGCCTTTTTATCAGGAAAGAAGGCTTGGGTGATACAGAACGTCCGACCATCATAATCCGAATCAACGAACCACGCCGCAACCTTATCCGCACCAGCCGAACTCACCGTGTTATCCACAGGATTATAGATATCCACACCCTCCATCGTGATAGTGTATTCAATTGATTCTTCGCTCTCTATCTTTTCAAGTTTAGTTCGAGGCAACCCAAACACCGTAAACAACTGACTGGTAGAGGTATTCCTCAGCAAGCCATCCATTACCACATCCGGACTGATATTTGCCATGTGGATACGCACCCTCGGATTCGGATCTTCTTGGATAATCACCTGTGCGGCACCATCAAAACTGAACCCAGCAAAAATCAACTCATCGTAACCGCGGCGAGACGCAGCAGGCAGGCAATCTTCAACTTGCATCACTGTAACAGGTCCGTGCTGAGGACCGAACGCAACAGCGACACGGCGATCTGAATCACCATTTTCCCAACTCCCTTCAGCGTGCAGCACACCCCCTTCAAGCGGATCAAGCGTGGCAAATTTCTGTTTTTGATCTTCTGCAAACTTCACACCATCTTCACGCAGCAAACGAACCATCTTATCAAGATACGCCTCAGCATTAACAGCCTCGCGTTCCTCAGATTCGGTGTCAAATGTCTCCTCTATCTCTTCAGGTTCTCCACCGATAGGAGACTCAACATCAAGGAATTCCTCCGGAGGTTGCACCGCCTCCACGGTGAAAGGACCACTCACACGCATCCGTTTCCTATCCACCTCTGGCTGATCAACCAACTCCTCACCGTCTGAGGATGCAGCAATACATTCATTTACTTCGTCCATCTTTGCGCGCCATGCGTCGCGATAATCGGTCAATGCATCCCGCAATGCTTCTGTCCAATCGTCGTCGGTATCGAAAGGCACTTCCCACTCCTGCCAAGCCATCTCTGGCAGCTGCCAACGCCGTTTATCCGCATTCGTGATAGATTTTTTTCCTTCGCGCCTCTCCTTATCTGCCAGTTTGGCGTGGAGTTTCGTTCGGATTTCTGGCGTAATATCTGCTAATGCGCTGTTCAACGTCTCCAACTTCTCTGTGAGAATCGGTTCATGCTTTTCAAAGATAGGATCAAGCGCGGTGTTCTGTGCAATGCTTCCAAGTGTGATGTGCGGTACGGTTTTATTGATAAACCCGCCTTCAACACCGCTTGTCTCGTCTTTGAGTTTGTAATATTCAAAACTGCTTGTCAAGAGACGTTGCCGCGCCAAAGCAATCGAAACACGGCTCGTATCAATCGTAATCCACCGTCTACCCCATTTCTCAGCAACGTATGCAGTTGTGCCACTACCACAAGTCGGATCAAGAACAAGATCACCAGGATCTGTGGTCATTAGAAGACAACGTTGTATGACTTTGGTACTGGTTTCCACAACGTATTTACGATCATGTGCACCTCCAACATCATGCCATAAATGATCCAATCTCTTAACAGGAAAATCGGAGTGTTTTTGCACATAGCCAGGTCTTACTCCTGAACCCCATACTCTATTTGCTTCAAGCAACTTTTTCATACCTTTTTCAGTGGTTTTCCAACTGTAACGTCCTCGCTCAACCATACGACCTTCAAACTGAAAATCATAGTAACATGTCTGAGTATAACCTGTAGACAATAAATTACCAAGTGTAAATGGTGTAGATCCTTCAGGTAAAAGAGAGGGTTTTTGTTGTTCCTGCCGAGTCATTTGCCGTTTTGTGCCATCAATTAACTCAACGTATTTGTATGATGATCCTTCCCCTATGTTTTTCGACACGAACATTGGACGATACTTACATTGACTTTTGTCGGTAGCATACCAAATAATATAGTCGCAACGACTTACAAGCAGCTTGCTACCCAATGGTGCAGTTTTAGTAAAAGTAATTAGACTAACAAAATTTTCTGGACCAAATACTTCATCCATAATAGAACGTACCCGATGGATGTTCTCATCACTTATCTGCACAAAGATACTTCCGCTATCTGTCAACAAATCTTTCGCCACAATCAGTCGGTCGCGTAGGTAGGCAAGGTAGGTGTGCACACCGAGTGTCCACGTATCACGGTATGCCTTTATCTGTTCTGGTTCGCGCGTCAAATCTTGGTCTCTATCCCTCACATCGCGCTGAAAAACGGTAGGTTGAAAGTTGGAAGAAAACTTGATACCGTAAGGTGGATCAATGTATATCATCTGCACCTTACCCGCGAGGTCTTCTCGGTGTGCAAGAGAACTCATCACCATCAGGCTATCCCCAAGAATAAGCCGATTTGTCCAATCCACATCGTGCTTGTAAAACTCCACAGCCTCGTTATATGACTGCTGCGGATCTGCAAAGAGTTGACGTTGAACGTTCTCGCGTTCTGCCACCTTCAGAATGGCTTTTGTACTGACGCGCTCATGCACATGCAATGCTACCGGATCTACAGTAAAAGATTTCGCCTCCTGTTTACCTGCCCATTCCAACCAAGGTTCGTGATGTTTGAGGGCATTAGCGATTTTTTCCGCTTCTTCTGGTTCAAGCGTTTGGTGCAGTGCTTTTTGGAGAAGTTCGTGAAGTTCGTCAACATCACCGTCAGGATCGGAACGCAGTATCGGTGGCAGATGCGGATTGTATGCGTATTCCTGTTTCGGTGTTTCTTCTATTCTCCCTTGTGCAGCGATGCCAGCAGGTGGGTTGTTCCTTCGAGTGGCAGTTTCGTGTCGGTAGTCTTGGACTTCTCGTTGTTCCGTGGTGCGTCTGTTTCTTGCCATTATGAATCCTCTTTTACAGAAATCGAAAGCGTAAGTGGCAGTGAAAATTGATACTTGACTAAAAGCCAAGTATGGTATAACATATACGATAAGTGTAATATACTATACCAGACGAATGCTTTTAAGTCAAGGGAGAACCTATCAGTGACACAACGTCCCAGTGACCGTCAATCTCAAGCACGAAATCTTCTCAATCAAGACCTGAGCAGGCTTGAGAATATCCTCCAAGCGGATGTACTCACGATCTTCGGTCCGATATTGCCTGGGTTGGAGAAGATCGTCAAGGAATCTGTTGAACGTATCCAATATCATCGGGATCGAATAGCCGTTGTTTTAGATACAGTTGGTGGTATTGTTGAAGTGGTCGAGCGGATGGTAACTGTGATTCGTCATCATTACAATGAAGTTTACTTTATAGTTCCGAACCGAGCAATGTCTGCAGGCACGGTTTTTGTGATGGCGGGGGATCAGATTTTCATGAATTACTTTTCGTGTTTGGGACCGATTGATCCACAAATTGAGAAGGATGGAAAGTTTGTACCCGCCATGTCATATCTGAACCAGTATCAGAGATTCTACGAAAGAGCGGAATCGGGACAATTGAACACGGCAGAACTCATCCTTCTCAATAATTTCGATGCGGGTGAACTTTACCAGTTTGAACAAGCGCGTCTGTTATCACAGGATCTTTTAACCGAGTGGCTTTCTAAATATAAATTTAGAGATTGGGATACGCACAGTACAACAGGAAATCCTGTTACAGATGAAGAAAAGCGGATAAGAGCGGAAGAAATAGCCAGAATCTTAGGCGATTATGAGCGTTGGCGTTCTCATGGACGTACGATCTCAAGGGAAACGTTGGACGCGGATCCCATCTGTCTGAAAATTGAGAAGATCGAGGATAGTCCAAGCCTTTCCTTGGATCTTGACTATTATTTTAGATCGCTTGAATATTACGTGTACATGCAAGGAAATCGATCTGGCTTGTTTGTACATACTCGACACACAAACAGGTTCATAGATCGTCCTCCACGCACTCCGAGCGGCAGGTTAAGATAATTCCTTAATTCAAAAGGGTATTACTAATGAAAGACTTACGCTATCCTACCATACCGTCTACGACAGAAGAGGACAAGAACGAGGCATCTAAGGCGAATGTATCTTCTGACCGGAATGTTGACGATGCGACTATTGAAAATAATCCGAAGATTGATGCTCAGCTTATATCGGATTTTTATCGTCTCGTTGATGCGTCACAAGGTGCTATCCGAGGTGGACGGGGTGCTAATTACAGTTTGTCACATCCGCTGGACTCCAAGGTTGTAGCAACCCACGATCCGAATCAGGTTGAGGAAAGACTGAACGAAGTCAAAAAGACTAAAACACTGAAGAGTTAAAAACCGCTCCTATAAGGGCAGCTTGGTCTTTTAATGGGTTGATAGACGTATGGAAAAGTTTGTCAGCGGGTGTTGAAAAATAGGAGATTTCGTTGACATGTTGCCTAAGGATCGTGTATAATATATTTGAAGGTTGTCGTGAAATGTTTTTAATCGGATCAGTATGGAATCGAAACGTCGGATGAGCCGTTGGTAGGAGACATGGCGTTTTAACTTTTAATCGAACCAGTATGGAATCGAAACGTTTCATTGAGATAGCAGCCATCGACGTTTGTCTCGATTTTTAATCGAACCAGTATGGAATCGAAACCCTAACTGCTCTGATATGGCTTGCATCATCTCTGCTTTTAATCGAACCAGTATGGAATCGAAACCTATTTTTTCAAATCCGTGTAGCCGAGACCGAATATGCTTTTAATCGAACCAGTATGGAATCGAAACGATGCTCAAGACTCGGTGTGTTGGCACGGCTGCTAACTTTTAATCGAACTAGTATGGAATCGAAAAGTATAGTATAGTTGCATTTCTCTCCGTCTTTTCTCCTTTTAATCGCACCAATTTAGAATCTGAATGGCTGGAAGGTCTTCTAAGCATGCCCGTTTGAAAAGTGGTACTGAGTACTGACAACTGAAAGATTTTTTCGCAAAAAAAATCGTACTGAGAACTATTCCCCAATCGAACCAGTATGGAATCGGAAGGGCTGGAAGGCTGGCAGGTTGGAAAGTCTTCTAAGCATACCCATAGGTGTCAATTTAGGATTTTTCGCAGCATTTTAACAACCATAGATATAAACAGGTTTCCGCCCCTACGGGGAAACCTGATTCCTTTTTTCGCTGACGCTTGCTATAAACATTGCGTTGCTACGCGACTGAAGGGGTTTCTGAAGTCTTCAAGGTTTCTGTGTAGAATCCGGTTCGGTTGATGAGGATTGATTTTTTAATTCGGTAATATTGGAACGTGCGATGAATCGCACTACTACGAACCTACCGGGCCTGGGTCCGAGATGGTTGTTATTGCTAAAATTGACACCTATGGAAAGTCTTCTAAGCATACCCGTTTCAAAAGTGGTACTGAGTACTGACAACTGAAAGATTTTTTCGCAAAAAAAATCGTACTGAGAACTATTCCCCAATCGAACCAGTATGGAATCGAAACCTATTAGAAAACCGTTAATATACAACGACTATGATTTCTTTTAATCGAACCAGTATGGAATCGAAACTGGGTTTTGGTCGGTTAACATAGTGTATACTAAAGTTTGGACAATTTTAAGGACGGTACACATATCGCCCCTACGGGGCTTAGGATTTGGGGATCCTGATGTTTCTATAGACATTCCGCCCCGC
The DNA here is from genome assembly GCA_000406005.1 of Candidatus Poribacteria bacterium WGA-3G. GTDB lineage: Bacteria > Poribacteria > WGA-4E > WGA-4E > WGA-3G > WGA-3G. The sequence continues at coordinate 1,546 of ASZN01000076.1, read as the reverse complement.
TGGGGCTGCCGTTTGGTATATCCGGGTTTATTTTTTTTCTGTTGCGTTGTGTGAGGAACTCTGAAAAAAATCAAAGCTGCTTGAAAACTGGGCATGAATCTGAACGAAACTGTCCAAACTATAGTATAGATAACGCAAGTTGCCATCTATTTATTCACATAGCACTCCGCTGGAGTGCGGGAGGTTGATATACCGGTTTCTATAGACATATCACCCCGCTGGGGTGAGGAAAGTGTCTGAAAAACCGTTTTGAAACGTCCAAAGTCCTTTAGTAGCAACTTGGGTTATAGATAACAGGTTCGTAGTCGTGCGATTCTGCGGCGTACTTGAAGAAACACGCCAGCAAAAACCCCAAATGCGAAGTGCATTATCGCACCTCCGAGGCACCTCAAATGCTCCATTTACTCAATTCTGCTGTCATGCCGACAGAGGGTGTCTACACCCTAAAACGGATTTCGGAAACCGAATTCCAAACAACCCTACAAGCAGCCGACGACTTCCGAAGTGATACCATTTCTAAACAGTGTTGTCGCATTACCGCATGTTATGAAGGACGGTGGCATACCGGAACACAGACTAACAGTCTATGCTACATAAGAGGAAACCAATAAAATCAGAAATGGTATGACATCGGTACCTATTAACCGTCATTAGACGATCTCGAATTTTTTAGCTGCCACTGGCAACCTTTAACGAAAGGAAAGCCATCCGAATGAAAACATTTGTGACATTTCTCGGGAAAATAAATTTGCCTTTACAAATTGTATATGTTATCATATATAATCTATACTAAAATTAAGAACAAACACGAGTATCCTATAATCTCGGTTCAGATAAACAAAATGTTACACTTTTTGCTAATTTATTTTTTTCGCAACCAAAACCAAATTGCGCCTAAACCCTTACAACGACTAAGATTAGACCGATAACCTATCTACACTAAATGTTACACTGGTGTAACATTTTCGGGCATCCACACCAAACAAAATGCATCGGGACAAACCGTGGCGAAAAAAACACGAAATCACGTCACATTCCCGCGTCACACGTGGATTCTGCACGTCACAGTGACGTTACAAACGTCACATTATAGTAAAGTCAAAAAATAAGTTTACATTTTCTATTATTTATGTTAGGCTTTATGTTTATGAGATATTCAACAGATTTACGCAAAAGCGTTCTTGATTTCGTCAATAAGGGTGGCAGCAAAGCCGATGCTGAACGCACCTTCGGTGTCTCAAGGCAGGCGATCTATAAGTGGTTGGAAGCCAAAGACCCATTTACATATCAGAAACCGGGGCCCAAAGGTCCCCGCGACATTGATTATGATGCTCTTGAGAAACATGCCGCTGATTTTCCTGTGCTCGCGATCTTTAGGATTAACAACTACTTGCTGAAAAATATTGACTTTTTTATTTTTTAGCGTTATCTTATTAACAGTTTTCCTATTGTTACAGTAGTTTGGACAATTTATGTCGCATTTCAGTTGCGTTCTCAGAGGTTGAAAGGATTTTCTTTGGTGTTTCATCTGCCACAGAACTCGCTG
>ASZN01000075.1 GCA_000406005.1 Candidatus Poribacteria bacterium WGA-3G | reverse complement strand
TTATGTGAAGTATTATTATACACAAACTTGAAGTGAATCGCAAGTGAAAATTGAGGTTTTCACATCAGGGTCATTCAATTGTAGGTTGTAGGTTTTTAGTGTTGTCCTTTTCGCAGACGTTAATACTTAATATATGTTATGCTTTAAAACAGACCGCTGAAATTTTCGCAGCATTTCGCAGCATTTCGCAGCGGATCCTGGAAAAAAAGATGTCCAATCCAATAATTTCTTAAAATTGAATGGCCCTGGTTTTCACATAATAACCGTTTGACAGAAAAAGGTTTTTGTAGTATAATTTATTCAAGGTTATGAAAGTCTGTTTGCTGCTACCGGCTTGCAAGGTTATTGCTTCGTAGTTTATGAGGAATCGGAATATGGTTATTGGTCGTTGGTTACCAGCTAAAAAGAGTCCTGATGAATTAAGAACCCTCTTAACTGACAACTGACAACTGATAACTGATAACTAAAAAATGAATTCACTCCGGCTTTTTGTTAACGGCTTCCTGATAGGTATAGCCAATATTATCCCCGGTATGAGTGGCGGGACGCTTGCGCTTGTTTTAGGTATTTATGAACGGCTCATCGGTGCATTACGGCGTATCGGATTTTCGACAGTAAAAAAATTGCTCGGTGTCCTGAGATTTAAGCGGCAGGCTTTCACGGAAGCGGAAGCGGAACTTCGTCGTATTGACTTCGGATTTCTCGCACTTTTAGGTATCGGTGCAGTTGCTGCACTACTGCTCACGTCAAAACTAATTGTCTACCTACTAAACGATCACCACGACGCAACCTACGGCTTTTTTTGTGGACTGATCTTGACATCTATTCTCATACCGATGCGAATGCTGAAGGGGTTCGGTTGGAAGGAGGCGTTGGTTTTATTGATCGCTGTCGCTTTAATATTCGGTTTATCGGTCGGTATGGGTGAGAAGCAGTTAGAACGGGTTGCCTATAAAACCGCGAATGAGACGGTGATAGATGACACTGCCGGAGGGGCGACGCGGTTACCGACGTATTGGGAACTTGGACTCTTTTTTGCAAGCGGTGCCTTGGCAGTTTCAGCGATGATCTTACCCGGCATCAGCGGTTCGTTTTTGATGCTTGCGCTCGGGGTCTATTTTCCGCTGCTGACGGCGATTAACTCGCTGATTGAAGGTGTACCGGGGCTGCTTAAAGGAACTGTGAACGAAGCGATGTTAGTGGGTGCCTTGATACTCACGTGTGCTGCGTTCGGATGTCTATTCGGACTTCTCGCGTTCACACGCTTGCTTAACTATCTCTTGGAACGCTACCGAAATCTGACAATCGCTTTTCTTATCGGATTGATGGTCGGTTCACTTTATGGGTTATGGCCCTTTCGGGAGTTCGCAATGGTTGATGGGGAACGCTACGATACCGCTCACATCTTACCGCAATTTGACGTGAACCTGCTCATTACTGTCGCAGCTTTTCTCGTCGGTTGTGGCGTTATTGCTCTGTTTACACGTCTGGAGAATTAGTTTTCAGTACTCAGTACGCTGCGCTTTCGGTTATCAGTTAAAGAGGTTTCTGATTAACCACAGAATCTCTTAACTGAAAACTGAGTACTGTTAACTGATAACTATTAAAACTGGCAACTGATAACCATCAAATGAATGAATGAAATAAAAAAAGTCGGTTTTTTTGTTAATACGACCAAAGTGAACGCTGCAGCGGTTGTTAAAGGCGTTTCTATGTGGCTTAAGGAGCGAGATATTATTGCGCTTCTACCAGATGAGCAAGCCGTTGAATTGGGGTATTCACGAACGGGTGTCTCCAAAACGGAAGTGGTAGAAGCAGCAGACATGCTTCTTGTGCTCGGTGGGGATGGGACGCTGCTGAGTGCCGCACACACACCACACATTGAGAATGTGCCTATATTGGCGATTAACATTGGAACGCTCGGATTTTTGACAGACGCATCGCTTGATGAACTCTACCCGACTTTGAAAGCGACTTTAGCAGGTGATTATCGGATAGAGCATCGGATGATGTTAGAGGTCGTTGTGGATAGAGATGGGTTCCCACAACCGTTTCGTGCCTTCGCCCTCAATGATGTTGTTATTCGTCATTATACGCGTCTCATCGAATTAGATGCCTACGTTGATGGCGAACTCTTTATACCGTATAACGCCGATGGCCTGATCATCGCGACACCGAGCGGATCCACTGGATATTCGCTCTCTTGTGCTGGCACCATCGTTGCGCCACAATTGGAGGCGATTCTACTAACGCCTATCGCACCGCATAGTTTGACGGTGCGTCCGTTCATCGCTGATGGTGATGCTGAGATAACTGTCAAGATGCGTGCCGCGTATAAGAGTGTCGATGTTTTTGTGGATGGACAACGTGAGACACACAGCCTCGCAGCAGGTTCGGTCATAAAAGTAGAGAAAGCGGAACGGACAATTCAACTAATCCGTTCGCAACACCACAGTTACTATAGAGCTTTGCGTGAAAAATTGATGTTGGGTGGGGGAATAGTGACCAGTCACCAGTCACCAGTCACCAGTGACCAGTGAAGAGGCGTTGGGTGGACGCTTGCGTTTTTAACTGGTAACTGACAACTGGTAACTGGTAACTGGTCACTGACGACTAAAATGATAGAAACACTCTCTATCCATAATATTGCCCTTATAGATACGCTCGAATTGGAACTGACATCGGGGTTGAATATTTTTACCGGTGAGACCGGTGCTGGTAAATCGGTTATTCTCAAAGCGATCGGTTTGGTATTAGGTGAGAGAGCCTCCGCCGATATTGTGCGTGAGAGTGCCGAGTTCGCGAAAGTTGAGGCGAGTGTCGCGCCAGACGATACGCACCCGATGTGGCACACCGACTTCGCATTTAGTGACGTGTTAGACCCGTCTGATGTTGTGATCCTTTCGCGGCAAATCAGTGCGAAGGGTAGAAGCCGATGTCATGTCAACGGACGATTGGTGAACCTGAAGCAATTGCAAGCGATCGGGACTTTATTGGTTGACATTCACGGTCAACATGAGCATCAATCCCTGTTTCGGAACGAGACGCATCTGAAATTCTTAGATGATTTCGGTGGGAGCAGTGAGACGTGCGAGCAGGTCAGACAGATATATACGCGGTTAAGAACCCTACAACGGGAGGCGACATCCCTCGCGGATACTTTGGCGGCATCGGCGCGCGAAAAAGAGCTCCTCGAATTTGAAATTGAGGAACTGAGTACCGCGAACGTGGAATCAGGTGAAGACGAAAAATTAGCCGATGAAGCCCGACTCCTCAAAAACGCTGAAACGTTGCACGCGTCGGCGAATATGGCGTATCAACAACTTGGGAGTGATGGACCCGGGACGGGCGGTTTCGGTAGCCCGCTTGAACGTTTGGAAGGTGCTGCGAAGGAACTGACCAAATTGTCTGAACTCGATAGCAGCCTTTCAGAATTGCAAGCTCGTTTGGAATCAGCGATCTACGAAGTAGAAGATATTGCCGCGCAGATCCGCCAGTATGCGGACACGGTGGAATTCAATCAAGGGCGATTGGATGAAATTACGGATCGGCTTGCACTTATTGCCAAACTGAAGCGGCGATATGGCAACACGATTCCTGAAATATTGGACTACTACGCTGAAGCGGAGCAGAAATTAGAGACAATACAACTCGGTTCAGAGAAACAGGAGGCGATCCAGGAGGAGATTCGCAAAACAGTCGAAGAGGCACAACGTCTATGTACTGCGCTTTCTGCGAAACGGGTACACGTTGCAAAACATCTTTCGGAGCGAATTGAGAAGGAACTTCGCACCCTCGGTATGGATAAAGCGGAGTTTCAGGCATCTGTTCAACTTATGCCGGATGAACGGGGTGTATTTCAGATAGATGGTAAACGCTATGCATTCCGTTCCGATGGGATGGACGCTGTCGAATTCTTGATTGCTCCGAACATCGGTTCCGAAGCGCGTCCGATTGCTAAAATCGCGTCCGGCGGCGAAATCTCACGTATTATGCTTGCTCTGAAGACGGTGCTGGTCCAAGTAGACGAGGTGCCGACACTCCTGTTTGATGAAATTGATGCCGGCATCGGCGGTAGAGTCGCGGATGTTGTCGGTAAAAAATTAAAGGAACTATCAGCGTTTTCGCAGGTAATTTGTATTACACATCTCCCACAGATTGCTCGTTTCGCTGACAAACATTTTCGAGTAGAGAAAAAGGTCGTTGGTGAGCGAACACTGATTACAGCGAAAGCATTAACCGCCGAAGAGCAGGTTGATGAAATCACTCGAATGTACGGCGGTGAAGCCACCGAAATAGGTCTTGCACACGCGAGAGAGTTATTGTCTGAAAAATAGTTTTTTTAATATTGGGTTTCTACTCCGATTTGTCCGATGTCCAAATCAGGTTTCTGATGAAAAACCAAAGACGATAGTCCGTAATGAAATGGGGACAGGTTACGAAAAGGCGATTGAAGCAACAACCCCGCTTGACCGAACCGCAAGGAAAGTTAAAAATATGGACGATAGGTTTACACAAGCCAGCGGAATACATGTCTATACCGGATGCGAGTTATTGGTCAAGGGTGCCTTGGAGAGTGGTGTCAGTCTCCTCACAGGTTACCCCGGCTCCCCGCTTGCCGAAGTATTTGACGTTATCCAGCGCAACGCCGAGTTGTTGAAAAGCAACGGCATCGTCGCGCAGATCGCTAATAATGAAGCGTTAAGTATCGCACGCCTGAACGGCTCGCAGATGGCAGAGCTCCGTGCGATTGCCTTCATGAAAAGCGTCGGCTTGCATGTCGCCTCTGATGCCCTCGCCATCAGCAACCTCGCGGGAACAACCGGTGGTGCCGTCGTTGTCGTCGGTGATGATACCTGGTCCCACAGTACACAAGTCCCTGCTGATTCTCGATTTCTTGCGCGACACGTCTATACGCCCCTGATTGAACCGAGTACTTTTCAGGAACTCAAAGATTGGGTTAATTGTGCTTTCCAAATTTCCGCGGCCTCCGATCTCTACGTCTGTTACTTAACGACCGAAAATCAGGCGAGCGGTGGTGGTAACGTTGAACTCCAACCGAACATTTATCCCGACATTACCGGTTTGAAACGTGTTAACTTAGATACTGAACTTATCAACGCCGATAAACGCGTCGTCTTACCGCCGCATACTGCACAGATTGAGACAGAAACCTTACGCGAACGACTACCGACGGCACTTGAGACAGCAAAGAATTTAGGACTCAACGCAATCCAATTTGTACAGGACGGTTCAAATAAAAAACGATCCCCACTCGGATTTGTCAGTACAGGTTTGGCACACAGCTGCCTACTCCACGCCCTTGGCGAGTTGAACCTATACGGCGATATTCCGATCCTTAAACTCGGTATGACGCATCCGATTGATGTGGACATCGTCCGAGAGTTCGCGGAGCAGGTTGATGAAATCTACGTTGTTGAAGAGAAACGTCCACTTTTGGAAAACGAAATTAAAGCGTTCCTTACACATAAATACCAAGAAGGTAACATCAGACGTTACGTAAACGTTTGGGGTAAACAATTCCCTGACGGTTTGGTGGGGATTCCGGCAGCTTCTGGATTGGACACCTCTATTCTCATTCAGAAACTCATTCCGCTTTTCAAGCACCGCCTCGGTCCAGGCGACATCACTGACAACTCAGAAAGAGCGGACGTTTTTGTTGATTTGAACCATCTCGCCTGTGAAGAGGCACTTCAAGTGATGGTCTCTGAACAAGAGATTGACATCCCGAAACGTACGCCTACCTTCTGTCCGGGCTGCCCACACCGCGACTCTTCGAGCGTCCTTCTCGAAATCACGAGACAATTTATGGATGCCGACTATATGAGCAAGCATCACGGTTCAGGGGCAGTGGATCTCGTTTTTCACGGAGATATCGGTTGCTATTCTATGCTCAAATACGAACCGTTTCCGCGGCTGATGCACAACCTCTCCGCGATGGCGTTAGGGGGCGGATCTGGTGCCGGTATTGATCCGTTTATTGATAATAAGCAGATCGTTTTTATGGGGGATTCGACCTTCTTTCACGGCGGGATGGCTGCGATCTCGGATTCAATCAAAAACAACCAAGACATCACCTACATCATTCTGGACAACCAAACGACGGCGATGACGGGACATCAACCGACTCCGGCTGGCGATCTTGATTTACTCGGTAATCCGACGTTTGCGCAAGATATCGAGAAAGTCGCGCAAGGACTCGCCGGTAGTTCCGAAATAGAAATTGTACGCACCAGCCCGGAAGATCGGGTAAATTACAAAAAATACCTCGAAAAAACGATTCTTAAGCCTGGTGTCAAAATTGTGATTGCGGATAAAGAGTGTGCGATTACCTATCATCGCCGCCTCCGTCGTGAGCAACGAAATATCATAGCCAAAGACGGGTTCTTAAAGTCGGAAAAACATATTAATATCACACCTGAAGTCTGCGAATTTTGTCGGGAGTGCACCACAGAGACCGGTTGTCCCGGTCTAAAAGTTGTTGATACGGATTACGGTGAAAAGATCGCCATTGACCAATCCAATTGCGTCACCGATGGCGCGTGTGCGCGTATTAAATATGCCTGTCCAGCATTTGAAGAAGTTATCGTTACCCGCAAACATCCGCCTCAAGAACAGACAATCGCAGCGGGGTACCGAGACCTCTTGAGTGACGCGCCATTACCGCCACCGAGACTTATCCCGTTTGAGCGGAGTTGGAACATGTACGCTGGCGGGGTCGGAGGCATGGGAATCGGTACGATCTCCAAGGTCCTCGTCGTTGGTGGGTATCTCCAAGGTTACGATGTAACCTTCTGTGATCGGAAGGGGTTGGCAATTCGCAACGGTGGTGTTTATACACATATTACATACACGCGACCGGGTACCCACACTTCCCCGATGATTCCGTACGGTAAAGCAGACCTGCTGTTAGGACTCGACATGTTAGAGGCGGTCCGCGGCATCACAGCGCACTCACTGTTCCGGGTCTCATCACCTGATAGAACCGCTGCTGTGGTGAATACCGCGAAAACCGAAACAATATCCACTCTCATCGGTAAAGACCAATTTGATACCGAGACACTTGAGGCGGCAATACAGACGCATACGAGAAGCGACGCATATTTCGGTACGGACCTCTTCACTGTCTCTGAGCAATTGTTCGGAAACAAATTATACGCGAACATTATGCTCCTCGGCACTGCATTTCAACGACAGTTGATACCTCTTGAACTCGAACCGCTCCAATTGGCGCTCAAGCAGATGATCCCACATGCCGATTTGGAGACAAATATGCAGGCTTTTAATGTCGGGCGTCGGCTTGCGCTTGATCCGCATCAGATAGCGAATGAAGTTTCTAAAGAGTTGACTTACGCCGAGATGCTCGCCGAAAAACGACGGATTCTTGAGAAGAAGCGCGACGGCAAACGGTTGGCGCAAGCATACACGGCACTCGTTGAAGGTGCCGTAGAGACTTTAGACCTCGGTTTAGACGCTATTCATCGGATACTGGCGCTCTACGTCTATGATCTTGTCCAATTTGAGGGTCTTAATTACGCCCGGATATATGTTGAAAAGATAAAGCGGGTGCATGCCAACGATTCGGAAATATACAACTATCGGGCAACAAAAGCCACAATACGCTATCTTCACAAGGTGATGCTGATTAAAGATGAAGTCTACGTCGCACATCTTCTCACAAGCGAAGAGAAATTGGAACGTGACAAGGAATTGTATAAAGTCGATACAGAAAACGGCGATAAAATTAGATATGTCCATCTCAATCGACCGCATTTCACTGTCATGGGAATTGATTTTCAGGCAGATATTGACACGCGAAACTGGCAATTAAATCTGATGAAGCGGATGAAGTTTCTAAGACGTTGGCTCCCCGAATGGCACGCGAAGGAAAAAGCGTTCCGAGCGTGGTATATTACCTCTGTAATTGATGCCTTCGCTCCGAGTGATGCTGAAGCATACAAAAGACATCTCCAAGCAATAGAATGTGTTGAAGAAGTCCGCGGCTATCGAGAGATTCGCTACCCGAAGATGGAGATAGCCAGACAAACAGTTGAAAATTTAATTGGAAATAGTACTTAGCAACCAAACCGATGCAGACGCAACACAAACTGACTGGACATACCCGTATCGTCGGTGTTATTGGGGATCCGGTTGAGCATAGCCGTTCTCCTCAAATGCACAATGCCGCTTTTGCCAAAGCGGGACTGGATTATGTATACGTCCCATTTCACGTTCGTCCGAGTGATTTGGCAGAGGCGATTGCAGGCTTTAAAGCGATTAACGTCGTCGGTATTAACGTGACGCTTCCGCATAAACAGGCAGTCATTGGTTTTCTTACCTCGATCTCGCGGGAAGCGGAACTTATCGGTGCGGTGAACACGCTCAGTTTTACTGATGGTGAGATATATGGCGACAATACCGATGCTCCCGGTGTTTTAAGAGCATTAGAAGAAGATGGGAATATGTCTGTACCCGTAGGCGAAGATGTTGTCGTCTTAGGGGCAGGCGGTGCGTCAAGAGCCGTGGTAGTTGCGTTAGCACTCGCCGGTGTAGCATCCATCACAATTGCGAACCGTACAGTTGAGAAAGCGAGTTCATTAGCAGAGGAGATGGCGCGAAAAACCGATGTTCCGATGCAAGGGATAGGGCTTACGGATTCACGACTCCCCGATGCTATTCATCAGAGCGTGCTCCTCGTCAATACCGCAACGACAAGCATGGATGTGAACCATCCGCTACTGATTTCTGCCGATTGGCTTCAACAGAAGACTATCGTCTACGATATTGTATATACGCCGCCGGTGACACCCTTAATGCATGCCGCTAACGTCCGCGGCTGTCGTACACTCGGTGGCATCGGAATGTTAGTACATCAAGGGGCTATCGCTTTTGAGAAATGGACAGGTGTCGCCCCGTGTACTGAGACGATGCGCCAAGCCCTATAAACATATCGTCTCTACGGGACTCAACTGATAACTCACGACTGATAACCCTTAAAGTATACGAAAGGGGTCAATAACGACATAATGGAACAGCAAGAACACGATCTTAATAAGCCAATTCGCTTTGTTATACTCGGAACTTCTTATACGATCAAACCGACTGAGGAATTAACGGCGGAAGCCATCGCTGAGCTCGTTGACTATGTCAAGAGTTTAGTTGAATCCTATCTTAGAAAAGGGTTTGACGAGCAGAGGGTTCCGTTACTCGTTGCCTTCCACATCGCTGATGAGAAGCGTCGTCTCCAAGAAGAGTACGAATTGCCATTGCACCGTATAGTGGAACGGCTGCAGTTCGCGATTGAGGAGGATACTGAAACTGATACCCAACCCGCGACTCGGGATGCAGAAGAGGATGCTGCGACTAAGGAGGAATAAATTCCTGATCGGATGTTGCAACTGCTATTGTTTCACGCCTTCATGAACAGTAGCCAGGCAAGGATACCGAATATCGGGAGCAAGGCAATTAGGATTTTGACCTCAAGCAGGTATTTTTTATAACGTTGAATCGCGGAACGCTGTTCTATCCACTGATTGATGAAATCGATCCGGCGATCAATAGACGGGTGCGTGTTGAAAATTTCAAAAAAACGACGGATTGATTTCGGCACGGAATTCAACACTGCTAATTTCAGCAGGGCGTTTTCAAAGGCTTCCGGTTTTTCTGTTAGCGCGACTGCGTATAGGTCCGCCTGATGCTCGCAACGCCTCGACAAATACCGGAAGATGAACACAAAATAGACGGTTAGAAACACTAACAAACTTAAAGTTGCTAAGATTTGTGACTCGCCGAAATGCGTGACTAACGGTTCCTCAACAAAGACGTAGAAAAAAGGGTAGCTCAGTAGATAGAAAAGCGAAAAGAGCATATAGGTCGGAATGTGTCTGTAGCGGATATGTCCGAGTTCATGAGCGACGACGGTTTCGATTTCTTCGTCTGTAAAGTATTTGAGGAGTGCGTCTGTTAGGAAAATTCGGCGATTCTTTGGAAGGGTACCCGCAACCGCAGCGTTTGCTATCACCAGTGAACCGGTTTGCCATACCACAATGTCCCGATATTTTACACCACTCTGTTTTGTTAAACGGTCCAATTTTCCCTTCAACACTGAGTCGGATGCCAGGGGTTTTGTTTTCCATAGAAGCTGCATAAGTAATGGCGCGAGGACATACGCTGAGGCGATCACCGGCAGGATCAGCCCGATGAGCACATAGGGATGTTCCACAATGAAGACCTTCGCTGAATACGGGAGCCACTGCAAAGCGTCTATTATCACGAAGTAAACGAACATCGGTAGCAAAGGAATGAGCAGGAACTTGAATTGGAGGCTCGCGACTTCGCGGTAGTGGTTCGTTTGGAGGCGACTCACTTGGTAAAAGGCGAGCCGGATACATATCAGTCCAATGAGGAGTGGCAGCAAAGCGACTGTTTGGCGCAGGTGTTCCATCGGGAAAAATGCGAGGTGTTTGTTAATCAATGCAGGTAAATTTAGCAGGTAGAGATTGCACAGATACGCCGCTAAACTAATACATTCAAAGACGATTATAAAGCGTCGGAGACGATAGAGCTTCGGTAGGTTCTCCTCTTTATCTGCTGGAAATGTGCGGGCAACGTAGGCGGTCACGAAGCACGTGATGAGCACAGGGAAACCCGTCAATATGATCGTCCAGAAGACCACCTGCATATCACTGATGTTCAGGTTGCTTTGCGGCGGTTCAAAGGAGAAAAGGAAGAGTAAACCTGTGATTAAAATGATGCTTATCTGTCCCATGCTCTCGGTAGTCCCTTTGTTCGTGAGGTGATGTTCTTCTCGTGAGTTTCCGAAGGATACTTTTTCGCCATCGCTTTCTGAGGAAAGCGGATGCTGAATTTTACCTTATTCTTAATGAAAAATCAAGGGGATTTTAGGATCCATCAAACGCGATTGGTAAGCATGAAAAAAACTTTTGACTTTTTTTAGAGAAAAATGATATAATTCATAGTAAAGGCACTTGTGAGGGTCAATTGCTTACAGGTCTTCCGTATTTTGTGAGTTGGTGGTGCAATTTCTGGCGTTAAAAATTATTGTCTGCGCTCGGATCAGATGACGATTTCGTCTGCATACATACATTCAAAACGGGATTTGCGAAGAATTCCGAGGAAATAGAGTCTATCTAATTTAGGACGTAACCTGAGAACCGCGCTTTAATGGTGCTGATTCAGGAGCGACGTTCTGAATTGTTGTAAAAACCTTAGGAGGAATCCATGCTAAATAGAACTGCTTTCACAATTATTGCTCTTCTCGGAGTTGCGCTCGTTGTTAGTAGCTGCGGCAAGTTGAACCAAGAAGAGTTTGATATGTGGAAGAATGAACACGTCGCACAGATGCAACAAGCCGATTCTGACATATTAAACAAAGTCACAATGTTGGAAGGCAAAGTTGATCAGCACGATAAAGATACAACGGAGGCGATCTCCGAAGCCAAGGAAGAGGCGATTGCCGCGTCTCAGCAAGGTGATGCCGACACGATCGCTGCCGCAGAGCAAAAAGCCAAAGAAGGGGACGCCCAACTCCGCGCGGACCTAACGAAGGCTATTGACATGCAAGGCAAAGAAGCGATGGACGCTGCGAAAAGCGGAGATGCCGAATTGAAAAAACTGATTGACGCTGCAGGAGATACCGGTCAAGCGAACAGCACAGCGATAAGGCAGATTCAATCTGAACTGATGGCTGTGAAAGAACAGGTCGCCATGAACGCAAAAGAGGCAGCCAAGAAACCGATGCTGGTTACGACTGTCAATTTCGGCAGTGGACAGACCGGTTTATCGAGCAAAGGAAAAGAGATGCTTGATGGTGTCATCGATCAGCTCATGGCATCCGATGCGAAAGTTGTCGTTGTTGGACATGCTGACGGTACGCCAGTGTTGCGCGGTGGCTTCAGAAGCAACTGGGACCTCTCACAAGCACGCGCCAACTCAGCATCGAAATACCTACAGTCGAAAGGGATTGATGCCGCCAGGATCGAAGCCGTCGGCATGGCACACACGAAACCTATCGCCCCGCAAAATACTGCCGCTGGCAGAGCTATGAATCGCAGGGCTGAAGTCTTTCTGCTCCCTGCAGGCGCAGTGATGTAGCCTAACTTTCATTTCAACGTAGGGGCGGGGTCTTCCCGCCCACCGTTGTTACTTCACCCCGCTATAGCATTCGTGGGATAAGGACCTTATTGATATGCGTCTGGTGTTTGCATGTTTCCTGTTTCTTATACTCTTGATGACCTGCCTAACCGCCACGGATGCTGTCGATACCACACCCTTAAGACCATCACCTGTCCGAGATTTTTTGGGTGAACACCTTCATTTTCCAGCGTTTCAACTTTCGCTTTTCTCATATAAGCCAGAGTTAGGTGATTTAACCGATATTCTTCAGAGCGTCGGTGTGTCGCGAATACCGGGTGCCCTGTTGCCAACGGTTTCCGTTGTATTTGAACACACACCGGAATTAGATTCGCGTGTCGAGATCGGATATTGGCAGATGGAACTCGATATCCCGCCACCTCTATCCGCGAACCTCTCCGCCACACTGATCCCTGTTTCATATCAATTCATCTATCGTCCGGTACTGCTCTCCGATTTTCTTCCGATCTATTTAGGCGGCGGTGTCGGTTTCTTGGGGACGAGTTTTAGCGGTAGCGTAATTGACCTGATTGAAACACAAGGCATCAGTTTCGAGGATAGTTCTGCCGGCCCAACCGGATATGTCCTTATCGGTGCAGAAGTGATGCAGTGGGAACATAATCTTGCTCTCAACCTTGAGTTGAAACGTATCCTCAATACCGTAGAAACGACCGGTTCTACACCGCTTAACTTGATTTTAGATGGTACTGCAATCGGGTTAGGTGTGAAAATGAAATTTTAACCGGTGACCGTTAATCTTTTCGGGATGTTTTTAAAGCACGGCAAGCGAATCCTTCCTTTTGTGGTCTGTCTCATATTCGGAGGCATCATCGGTAAATACGCCGATACGCCACTCCCACTTTTCAGTTTGTTGGCAGCGACTGCCGCTTTCGTTTTTTTCGGTATGGAACTCGCGGTCTATCTGGTGTTGCTTGCTCTGCCGTTTTCATTTCGCTACATCCTTCCGGGACGTTTTGAGATTCAGACCCCGACAGAACCGCTATTAGGCATACTCGCCGCCGTTTACTGCCTACAAAAAATAGTGGATCGAGCACGCCAAAAGGAGAAGTCGGAAGACACCTTTCCTTTCTTCGTTCCGCTCTGCCTCTATATCTTCGTTACCTTCCTCTCAGCCATCAATACGCCGGATCTTTTTGGCACACTCAAAGGGGCGCTGCGTGCGACGGTGTATATCCTGTTTAGTGTCGTTGTCTACGCTGTTATCCGAAACAGAACGGCTCTGAAACGACTGTTTATTGCTACCTTTCCTTCTGCTGCGATCGCTGTCATTTGGACGGTTATTGTCTTAATTTACCATATTGATGCGTGGCAGTGGACGAGTGCTTATCGGAGTGCACCGTTTACGAATTACTCCGTTTATGGGGCCTTCACCGCAATTTTCTTTCTGGTCTGCCTCAGTCGCCTCCTGTTTGACAACAGCACTTATGACCGAGTGTTATGGACGGCGTGGTTCACTTGTTTTGGCGTGGGACTCCTGATGTGCTTCTCGCGTGGGGTCTGGCTCTCTGTTATCGTCGCGGTCGGTTTTATGCTGCTCCAGCTCGGAAGAGGCGTTACGCATAAAAAGATCGTGTTTATCGGTGCGGCGGGTGTTATTTTACTCTTATGTCTGAGTTTGCCGGGTGTCTACGACATCGTTATTGAACGGGTTTCCTCTGCCGTGGATGTCAGTTATGCTTCAAATCGAGCGCGTCTCCTCCGATGGGGTCAGGCATTAGTGATGTTCCTTGAGAGTCCGATTTTAGGAAAAGGCTACGGGGCATTCGCGATGCTTTATGAAGAAGATGTAGCACTCGTTGGGAGTTACACGGCGCAGTATCAACTCGGCGCGCATAGTGAGTACCTCCAAGTGATGGCGGAATTGGGAGTCGTTGGGTTAGGCGTATGGATATGGCTGAATTTCGCCTTCTTACGCTACGGGTTTCGGGCATTGAGAACAATAGCCGACGGCTTTTACCGTTCTATCGTCATAGGGTTGATGGCAGCGGAGATTTCTTTGATGGTGCATTTTACGGTCAACAACCTCTTAAACGGCGATGCGATTGGTGTCCCTTTTTGGGGCATCTATGGGTTGTTACCGGCTGTGGTACAGATGGCAGCCCGCGAAAAAACTTCACCAGAAACCGAAGGCAGTGTATAATAGCAGATAGCGTGAGTTCGATTAAAAGTAGTAGGCACGCGCCGCGTGCCGTAGCAGACTTTACCAACGGCGGACGTGCGATAAATCGCACTACTACAAACCGGCCTTAAAAAATCAAAGTTGCCAAAGCAGTAGTAGGCACCCACCGTGTGCCGTAGCAGACTTTACCAACGGAGAAAAAAATTAATATGAACATCATCCACATTATTTCGGATACATTTCGACGCGATAACCTTGCGATTTACGGCGGAAAGGGATACACGCCCTCCCTAAACGCCTTCGCAGAGAAATGTGTCGTTTTTGATAAAGCGTACGTCTGTAGTTATCCGACGGTCCCGATCCGAGGAGATATGGTAACCGGACAGGTCGGTATCTGTCGGCGAGGCTGGGAACCCCTCAAACGAGATGTACCGGTCATCGCAACTGATTTAACGAAGGCAGGCGTTGTTAGCATGATGATTGCGGATACGCCGCACCATATCAACAACGGTTTCTTTTACAATCGCGGTTTCACCGGTTGGAAATGGATTCGCGGACAGGAAGGCGATTGCTTAGAGACGCATCCCTACGATTATGAATCGCAAGATTCATTACGGTATCGCGAATACACACGGACACATCCAAATAAGTTACCCGCTGGTCTCGGCAACCACATTAGAAATACCGACTTTCGGCAGACAGAGGCGGATACTTTTGCTGCGCAGACGATGCAAACGGCTTGCGATTGGTTAGAACGTAACTACCAGCACGAAAACTTCTACCTGATGGTGGATACCTTTGATCCACACGAACCGTGGGATGCACCTGAATGGTACCTAAAACGTTTCGATTCAAGCGACTATGATGGACCGGAACCGATCTATCCGCCTTATGGTCCCAATCCGATGAATGAACGTGAAACGGAACGACTTAACGCACTCTATCGTGCGGAAGCGTCACTGGTTGACAACTGGATCGGGCAGCTGCTACGGAAAATTGATTATATGGGGTTGATGGAAAACACAATGGTGATTTTCATGGCAGATCACGGCTTTTTATTGGGTGAACACGGATTGCTCGCTAAGAATCTGAGCATGTATGAAGAGATCGTTCACATCCCATTGATGGTTTATCACCCCGATGCGACACCACGTCACACAGACGCGCTTGCAAGTATTGTTGATATTCCGCCTACTGTCATTGATGTGTTCGGAGCAGAACGCGGTGGACAGGTGGAAGGCAACAGTCTTCTTCCGGCCATCATGGGAGATACTGACACCGGACGCGAATATGCGGTTACACACGGTGCTTGGGTCGGTGGATGGAGTCCTGATGGTGGGAGTCCGCACGGAAATATCACCGACGGAACATGGTCTCTGCTCTTAGAGAACCGCGGTGCCCCGAAGTCTTTATTCCATTTGCCTTCTGATCCAGCGCAGCTGAATAACCGGTTTGAATCGGATACAGCAGAGGCGCGCCGACTCTACCAAGCGTTTGTGGATTTCTTGGCGCAACACGGTGCACCTGACGCGATGGTCGCCCAATTCCAAGATCGGTGGCGGGATTAACTATATCCTCACTTTTTATCCGCTGCTTCCGGTTCAGTTGCAAGGTATTTCTCATCCGTCTCTATATCGGGCGGATAACGAATCTCCCAGACTTTGATGTCTTTCGCGGTGCTATTGTCGGTTGGATAAACGGGGACGAAAGTATCACTGTATTCACCGCGCAAGAATAACTTGACAGCGAGACTGTTCCAGCCGAGTGCATGAAGATATAACCGATTCCTGCTGCGATGCTCAGCAGCATTAACCCCCACGCGAGTTTGAGTGGATGTGGACGGAGTTGTTCAACGTACTTGAGAAGCAGATACCTCGCGCCACGTAGTACCAAGACGGTTAAGGGCGGAAGTAGCATCAGGGCGGCGACGTGCGTTGAAAAGCCGTATCCGCTTCGGTAGGCAGGACTGATGAGATAGAGCCACGGAACGAACATCAGCAGATAGAGGAGGTATTCTTTAAAGTAGTAGGCAGACTCCGTTCTGCCGTTCACGGCTGGATCGTGTTCGATATCCCTGCCACAAAATTTCCAGAGTTCTACCCCGACAATCATCAGGACGAAAAATCCGAAACCTTCCCAACTCAGTCCACCCAAGAAAACGGTAAAGCCAGCAAGCGCAGTGGCAATCCATCTGCGTCGTCCAGGCTCCATGCCTTCTTTCCACAGATAACTGGTGACAGCAAATATGCCGAGCATCCAGCACCACGCGTCCCTGTCGCCGAAACCCGCAGCACTGCGTTCTATACTCCCCGGCAACGTTGCAAGAAGGAGCGTAACAATTGCAGCGAAAACGACGCCGTAGGTGCGGGCAAGGAAGAAGGTAAGCACGCCTAAACCGAGCGTGAAACAGATGGCGGAGATATAAACTTGGATGTGATAAAGTGTGAGTTTCGGAGATATCCAACCGATGGCTTTATGCGTGTAAGCGATGGCGTAGGGATAGAGTGGAAATATCTGTCCGTTATCTCTACCGTGCGGCAGCCATCGGTGCATATCGCGTGCGGGGAGGACACCTTGTTCGGCAATCTCTTGTGCCTGTGAAGCGAAGAGATAGGCATCGTTAGAGGTAAACTGTCCATCTGGTAATCTGTCTACACCTTGGACGCGTATCCAGCAGGCAAGTAGCACAATCGCACATAAAAGGATTTTTTGGTAAAAGTTCATTTTTTTATATTACCTTGCGGTTCGGTTAGGGGATTTGATTAATAACGGTCCTTTCCGTATATCCGTCCTCCATTTCATTACGGACTATATGTTTTGATAAAAAAAAGAAACCGTACAGA
Organism: Candidatus Poribacteria bacterium WGA-3G; assembly: GCA_000406005.1. Classification (GTDB taxonomy): domain Bacteria; phylum Poribacteria; class WGA-4E; order WGA-4E; family WGA-3G; genus WGA-3G. Next base: position 8,812 of record ASZN01000075.1, on the reverse strand, counting down.
CTATCAAAACGTCCTGACTCCATCGGAAACCCAGAAAGAGAGGTGCGGGGGTCGATGGTTAAGCAAACATTGTCGGCTGATTTGCTCCTTATGCCTCCGTTCGGAGTGCGTCAATAGGTGTCATCTGCGATGCCCGGATAGCGGGATAGACCCCAAAAATGATACCCATGAAGATTGAAAAGAGAACGGAAATCACGATCCATTGTCCGGACAGCACCACGGGCCACACCTCCACAATCGGCACGATGCGGACAGCAACCCGTGCCATGCCGTGGGCAGCAAACCAGCCTCCTGCGATGCCAAGCACCCCACCACAAAGACAGAGACAGATAGATTCGGTTAGGAATTGATAGAAAATATCCATACGTTTTGCGCCGACGGCTTTTCGCAAGCCGATCTCGCGCGTCTTTTCACCGACGGAGACGAGGCAGATGTTCATGATACCAATCCCGCTAACAAACAACGAGAAACCGGCAATGCCGCCTAAGGCGATTTTTATAACCTTTTCGAGCTTCTCAAGTTGCTTCACTCTGCGTTTAGGTATCGAATATTTGATAAAATTATCAACGCCTCTGTGTCTCTTGCGAAGGATGCTTTTCACTGAGTCAATCACATGATAGACATCAGCGTCTTTTTCATAGAAAATCATGATGCTCTCAACATGGCGACTTCCTGAAAAACGTTGTTGCCCTGTCGTCAAAGGCACATAAATACTGTCATCTTGTAGACGTGGATGACTGAGAATTCTGCCTTTCGGGGACATAACCCCGATAGCACGGAGCCTGACAGTTCTGTATCGTGACACCCGAATTTTTACTTCTTTGCCGATTGGCGACAATTCACCAAACAATTCTCTGGCAGTGTTTGCCCCAAGCACACATACTTGCAACGCTCTGTCAATATCGTTTGCGGAGAAGAAACGTCCATCTTGAATCTCTGAACGAGTAGCTGTCACATAGGCTGCTGTCACACCCTCTATATACCCCATCATTCTGCTACCGTGGCCCGATGTGATCCATTTCCGGGTTCTATAATTCTGAGGGAGAACAAAACGGACGTTGGGAGTTTCTGCTTCAATGGCATGTGCGTCTTCAAGTGTATATCGTTCAGTTGTGGGTTTCCGTGGCTTCCCCCGTCTATAGATGTAAGGTGATGCCCAAAAGTGAATACGATTTGCCCCGCCGAGTTTCTCAAGGTCATCAGCGATAATCTTCTTCGCGCCATCACCGATAGCTATCATGCATAGCACACTGGCAACACCGATGAGGATGCCGAGGATAGACAATCCCGCACGGAGTCTATTTTGCTGAATATATGTAACACCTGAGGCTACCGCGTCATAGAATTGCATGCTATAGGTGAATCAATGTAAGTCACTTTAAGAGCCTATAAAGGGTTTTACGTCCCAAAGGAGAATAGTGCCATCAAAACCACCACTCGCTAATAGTGTGCCGTCCGGCGAAAAAACGAGATCCTGAATATCTGTTGGATGTCCCCAGAAGGTTGCGACATTCTCCCCGGTAGCGACTTCCCATAATCGAATCGACACTTTGGCTTGTCCCGTCACCCACCAGGAACCAGAAGCGAAGTATCTGCCGCAGGGCGAAAACGCAAGAGCATAAGGCTTTTGGCAGCTTGGCGACAGTAGTATCGCCATGCGTGTTTCGGAAGTCGCTGCATCCCAAACGCGAATTTCACCGGGCATCCCATCGGTGCTTTGCATCCCACCAGCGATTAGGGTGCCACAAGGCGAGAAAGCTATAGCTCGGATACCGCGGTGCGCCGGTTCCTGCTGTGCAAGTACGCACTTGATATCTTGTGGGAAACCTTTATACAAGGCAGGTCCTAAGTGCTTTGTTCCTGGAAGAGATAAAAGTTTCTCACCCCGCTTAACATCCCAAACGAAAGCATACCCATCTGACGCGCCTGTGACAACACGTGAGCCGTCTGGATGAAATGCTACTACTGCCCGAACGGTATCAATATGCCCGACGAGCGAATGGCATTTCTCCCACCGTTGTGTATCCCACACTATGATTTTTTCGCCACAAGCACTAATGAGATATTTTGTTGTTGGCGAGAAGGCAAGTGTGTACACCTGTCTTTCGTGTTCGATGAGTTCCGCAACTTCGGTACCAGATGCAATATCCCAGATTTTGATAGTTCCCACGCTGCGGTCTTTGCGCGGCCCTTTGCTGGAACTGGCAGCCAAAAGTTCCTCAGTAGGAGACAAAGCACTCGCCTTCGGCAATGCATTGTTTGGCAAGGAGAGTGGAAACTTCCGGTTTATCTGCCGCTGCGCAACATCCCAGAATAGGTTCTCACTGCAGTCCCTAGTACCGCTCATGAGCGAGCGACCTTCTTGACAAAAAACCACCGAATAAACAGCCCGAAGATGTCCGGTGAGAGACACAACTGTTGATGGAAGTCCCTCTGTCCAGACAAGGACATTTCCGTTTTCATTGACAACGGCAAATCGCCTGCCATCACTTGAAAAACAAGCGGCGGTTCTATACCTTCCTTGACAGGTAAACGTGTCTATCTTTTTTTGCTTTGCTATGTCCCAAATGACGACTTCGTTCGGGTGGTGTCCCGCAACCTGTAAGTTGCCATCTGCTGTATAACAAGGGACCACCTGTATCGTGCCATATATCGCAGCTGGCATTTCCACGGCTCCCGTGTGAACATTCCAGACATGGATACTTTTCTTAGTGCAGGCAGCAAGGTAACCGCCGCAAGGGGAAAAGATAAGTTGATAGCAATCAAAGTGATATGGATATTCATTCGACAGGACCTGAATTGCGTCACCGGTTTCTATATGCAGAAGGGATATCTCTTCATAAGCAGATTTGTGCGCGAGGAGGCTGCCATCTGGCGAAAACGCAAGTGGGTAGCCCGCAACGTACGATGCGGCTTGTATCCCTTCCATAGTGAAACGCGCGATAGGTGTATTGATATTTTTCTGCCATGCGTAAACAACATTCCCCTTGCCACTTGAAGCGGCTAAATGGTGTCCATTAGGTGAAAAGGTGAGACGGTCAATAACTTCTGTTTGTGCTCCTGAATTTTCGGGCACCTCTATTTGTGCAATACATTGTCGAGTCTGAGAATTCCATATTTTAACAATGCCTTCGTAGTTGCCAGTGGCAATCCACCGCGCGTCCTGTGAAAAGGAGATGGCAGAAACCATCCCCCTTTCGGTTTCCCACAATGTGTGGGGTTCCAGTGTCGCAAGAGAATACTCCCAGCAGCCAATGCGGGATGCAATGACGAGATGCTCGTTGTCAGGTGAAAACGTCATACGGCGGATTTCGCCCCTACCCAATCGAGCAGTCGCGCTAGGGGGCAGGGCCCAGGTTGTCACATCCGTACCATCAGTTTGTTGTATAGACATCAGATCACCTTGCCTTGTAGTCTTAACTACAGTTGTTGTTGTAATCCTTCTCGCAACATTCAGTATCGGCGTAAGTATCATTTGGACAGTATGACTTGCCGTAATCCCCACAACAACCGTAAGTGTAATCTGGTCCGCAGCCATCCCCTCCCTCGGGGCCGCCACAACCATTAACACAGCTGACAGATGACGCCTGATTGCATTGATTCTCCCCACAGGAACCGCAGCCGCCCTCGATGCATGTACAATCACAATTACCATCACCGTCACCGTCACCATTGTTGTTGCTGCTTGAAGGTATAATTTTATGCATTATGTGGCTCTCGGAAGAAGCATCCATCGGGATATCGCTCCCGAAGTCGCCACTGCTGTCGGCTGCGAAGGTAGTCACTGCTGGCGTGCCACCACTACAGCAACTCTTTGCCTCAGACTTTGCGGCAAACCCATCAAACATAAACAAGAATCCGAACGTGCCTAAGCAAGAAAAATAACTCGGGACGAGATGCTCCGTGCAAGACATCTATGCAAAAATCGCAATTACGACTTCTTCTTTTTTGACGGCGGTTCATCCGTCTCCAGATACTCTCGTATCAACTGTCGAAACCTCCGAAGCCGGGATTTCACCGTCCCTTCCGGAATTTCTAACAACTCCGAAATATTACGGATGGCGTACCCCTCGATACACAATTTTCCCACATTGCTATAAATGGGCTTCATATTCGCAATCACATTATGAATCTCTTTCACAACGACTGCTTGATGCTGTTCATGGGCGATACTAACACCGCCGCCAAAAGCCCCAGAACCGATAAAAGTTACCAAATCCGATTCTCTGATGTTTTCTCGTTGCTGTTGACGGTGAAAATCAACACACCTGTTTTTGGCAATCCGTACCATCCACGCTTTCGGATGTTCAACGGGTTTTCCCGCCCGAAAGTGTTCAAGAATTGCAAGGACTGTTTCTTGAAAAACATCGTTAGCGTCAACCGGGTTGTGAATGTCCGACTGAATAATACTTCTTAGCAGTGGTTCATGTTCATCAATGTGTGCCATCAATGCTTCATCACCACTGCCTTTATTTTTTTCTGGCAATGCTACTATCCTTTTCGCAATGCCCTTTGGAATGTCCCATCACTATATAAGGCGTACAAGTAGGGCAAAACGGTCACTTTTTTTGAAAAAAATGTATTTTTTTTCAAAATCTGAAGATTTTTGCGTTAAATATCTCATGAGGTTTAAGAAATAAATTGGGTAATTGTAGCTACGCGACGTGCGATGAATCGCACTACTACGAACCGACCTGCTTGTTATCACACGTCTTAGCATTACCCGATTAAATTCTTAATCTGATATTTCACATTCCATTCAACTCAATTTTCGTGCTTAAGTCAAACTCACATTGTCATACTTCTTATCGTAAAGTCCACAATTAACTCTATACACCTATAGAAGGCATGGCTACAAATCCCTCCGGCGAAGGAAGGGACTCTTGTTTCCTAAAATGTCAATAAACAAGAATACGGACTTCATATTGTTATAACGCGTTATGTCAGGCGAAAGGTTGCATTAAGTGAGACATTAGACATTCGTTTTCCATTAAGTGTATTTGTTTCAACAAACTCTACAGCGTATCTCAGGAATCGTTTTGGAAGTCTTTGCCATAAAGTTATTGTTTCTGCTAAATTGAGAAGAAACTCTAAAAGTCGGAGATGCGGTTTCAGTTAGCCGCCAAAAGCAGAAAAGTGGATGCTTACGATTTTACTACAGACTAACTTTGAGACACAATTACAACAGTGGGCAAAATTGCTTGAAATTGTGGAAGAATTTCGGGGATTTTCGTCAATAAGTGAGAATATTGAATGTCGCGATCGGGAGATTGTTTGTACTGCCTACGGTTTTTTAGACCACTCCCTAAAGGAAGATTGTGATATAATACAATCTCATTGAAAGGAGTATCCAATGGCGAAACGCAGAAAATTCACCCCTGAGTTTAAAACTGAACTTGTTCTCGAAGTCCTCAGCGGTGCGACTTCCCAGGCAGAAGTGTGTCGACGACATAATATCAACGAAAATCAACTCTCACAGTGGAAGCGACAGTTGCTTGAAAATGCGCCCTCCCTGTTTGCGTCTACGGATAAGCAGTCCAGCGAGGTTTCCGAGAAGCGTATCGCTCACCTTGAGCATCTCGTTGGGAGGATGGCGGTCGCCTTAGACATCCAAAAAAAAACTATTGACATGGAACCGGAGTAACCTTATCTGAAAAGCGATGCTTCATTTCGGCATTGCAGCAGGAGCATTCCGTGCGAGATATTTGTGGCATCCTCGGTGTTAACCGCAGCAGTTTCTATTATCAACCCAAAGAAGATCCGTCCGAAGTTTCCGTCCTGCGTGCTGAAATAGAGCGGCTTGCGGGACGGTATCCGAGATACGGATATAGGCGTATCACAGAGTTGCTACTGCGTCAGGGATACACCGTTGGCACCCGACGCGTCGCTCGGTTGATGAAAAAGAGTAATCTCTTGGTCCCCATCAAGCGTGCGTGTCAAACAACAAAATCGCTTCAGGGGGATAAACCCTGGACCAACCGGCTCGAAACCCTTGAGGTCTCTCGTCNGGATCAGGTCTGGGTGGCTGATATTACATACGTCCGTCTCAAGGGACGCTTCGTCTATCTCGCGCTCCTNATGGATGTCTTCACCCGAATGATAAGAGGGTGGCACCTCAGTCAACACTTGACGCAAGCTCTGACATTGACACCGCTCGAAGAGGCGTTGTGCCAAAGCCTCCCTGAGATTCATCATTCCGATCAAGGCGTGCAGTATCTTTCAAAAGCTTATATTAACACGCTCCAACAACATGGTGTTGAGATTTCCGTCGCCCACCGCGGACGGCCTTGGGAGAACGGATACGCTGAAAGACTCATCCGCACCCTCAAAGAGGAAGAAGTGCACATCAATGACTATCAAAGCATCACCGAGGCGAGAGATCGCATCGGACATTTTATCACACAGGTGTATCACCAGAAACGCCCGCATTCGGCGTTAGGCTATTTGACACCTATGGAATTTCAACGACAAAACTTGTCTTAACTTTGCGAAATTGTGGCCTAAATAAGCGTATGCACTTCAATTAATAATACCGATGCCGCCGACAAATTTGGTAAAAGTTCATTGTGTAAAGAAAGTCCTTCCTATGTCTTTGTTAAGCCAAGTTGTTCTGCAACTGTCAACTCAATTAACTGCCAAATTTTCTGATGGTCTTCGCGAGTACGTGGCTCTAATGGCGTTGTTATTAGATGTGGCAGCGGTATCAGTTCTGAGTTTAGAAACGGCTGCAAGGCGAAAGTCCACTTCGCGATAAAGTCTGCCTTCCGTTCTGTTGTCTCACTTGAGTGTCCTGTTTTATGAAGACACATGTCTATCCGCTTCGCTAGCTCTAAGCACCATTGACATATCAAAAGGTCTGCCTTTGTATGAAAACGAAGTCCATGATAACCTTCGTGGTTCGGAACGAATCGTGCGCTGTAGACAAAAGGTAACTGCTGGAGTGCTTTTTGTAAATACTTTACTGCCATTTCTGGAACATCAATTAAAGGATCGAGTTCGTCTATATCTGTTATCAAATCTTGTATGGATGCAATCAATTGTTTCCATATCTGCGAACGTCGCGATCTTTTCGGATGACAGGCAAAGATTTCAAAGGAGACACCAATCGTAACAACGGGGACACCGGATCGGAACAGTGCGTTTGCATCTATTCGATCATAATTTTTTTGGATGGTATTGAAAAAAGTATCACTATTTTGGTGCCCTCTGCTATCTGGTTTCATGATGGTGGTATTATCCAACAGTGTCAGCAAATCAACAAGGAACTCCAAGACGCGGTGCGGCTTACTCGTTGGTATTAGACTAATCCATCCCCCGTATGGATTCCATTGCCCTTGTTTTGGGTGTCCACTACAAGAAGATATCGTTTGGATCTCAGGCCATTGATTCAATAAGGCGACGAGCGAACGGATTTCCGGGTCAATATTCATTAGCGGTAGATGCTTTTTTGGGTTAGGGGTGTTGTTTGATGTCATCAATGCTTTGGTCTGGCACTTCTCACCGGGGTTTTCTTTGAGGCATCGCTGCACTGTCCTATCTCTTTTATGCTGAAGGGCCATATTATGAGCAATACGGTATATCCATGTTTGGAAAGGACATCGGAATGTATAATCGGGCAAAGCAGTCTTAAACACTTTCTCCAATAGTTGAGATTCTAGGATTTTTGCGTCGTTTCCACCACCTTGTATGCCCTGTTTCTCAAGCGCGGCCCATATTTCCGATTTTGCTCGTTTTTTTAGCAGTTTTATCGCCTCGTCATTACCTTTCACCGCATCTATTATCAGTTTTCCATCCGAAATTTTTGACATCGTAAAGTTCCTCACAATACCTACTCGAATGCAATAAGTAAATGTTTTTGGTCATAATATCATTTCTGATTCTGAAAATAGATATCACATTGATGACTTTCCGAATAGCTGCACGCTGGTACAAACTAACAACTTATGTTACAGCATTCTATTGAAAGGTATTCGGTTAGAAATGATATAATAGGCGATTAGTCACCTAATCGTTCTAAGAGACTAATCGCTCTTTTCTTGAGTCAAAAGTTATTCATCACAACCACCTTGACAAGGGGCACTTCCACCTATTTTACACCACCCACTACAATAGTTAGCACATACATACAGATCAACAGAACAGTTCGAGTTGCTTGATGGGCAAGCACGCGACCCCTGACCGTCACAATTGTTACTCATAGTGCAAGAACACGTACCATCGGAACCAACGCATCCGCAAGTGTATCCACCATTATTGCTGCTTGCGGGGATAGGTTTATCCTGCCCACCGTAGCAACCGCCAGCGGATTCGGCATCCATCCGGATGTCACTTCCGAAGTCGCTGCTGCTGTCCGCTGCGAAGGAGGTTACCGCTGCCTCGCCACCGCTACAGCAACTGCCAGCCTGTGACTTCGAGACAACCCATCAAACGTAAACAAGAATCCGAACGTGCCCAAGAACATCAAGGCAACCATGAACTGTCCGATCGTGTTCCGGTTTCGGTAAAAAACGTTAATCATCAGAATTTTTCCTTTCCCCGTGAGGGGTGTTAGTAAAATATCAACATTTACGAAAAATGTCAAACATATAAACTTGACCTGTTTTATCTATCAACCCGTTTACCGCGCACGGTGCGCGAAACAGGAGCACAGCAGTGAAATGATCCCACTGCAACGAGAATGGCCCGCGACGAGATGCTCCGTGCAAGACATTTATGCGAAAATCGCAATTACGACTTCTTCTTTTTTGACGGCGGTTCATCCGTCTCCAGATACTCTCGTATCAACTGTCGAAACCTCCGAAGCCGGGATTTC
>ASZN01000074.1 GCA_000406005.1 Candidatus Poribacteria bacterium WGA-3G | reverse complement strand
CAGGATGCACAATAGCATATCCATGAGCGAGTTCGTTTGTAGTCGTGCGATTCATCGCACGTTCTAAGGGCATACGTGTTTATTCTGCTGTTTCTGTGGTTCCAAGGTGGCACTACCAACTCACGAAGACAGGATGCACAATAGCATATCCATGAGCGAGTTCGTTTGTAGTAGTGCGATTCATCGCACGTTCTAAAGGCATACTAACGGGCAATAAATTGCCCTACTACGAACCAATAGGTTTATAACATAGAACACTAAATGACTCTAACGAAGACGCGAAACTCCTCGCAAATTTGGGTGTGATGTGCTATAATTTTCTTGTGAGGCAGCACAAACAAAAAGACATGGACGACTACCGAACACACGTAGAAATTGATCTCGCCGCAATTCGACAGAACGCTGAGGCAATCAAAACGTTCACTGGAAAACGCTTGATCGCTGTCGTGAAAGCGGATGCCTACGGACACGGCGTGGTACCTGTAACACAAACGTTGCGAGGTGTCGCGGATATGTTCGCCGTTGCGACAGTTGAAGAAGGCGTGAAACTCCGTCAAGCAGGTGTTCAGGAACCGATCCTCGTGCTTTTTAGTTCTCTGCCTAATCAGGCATCGCAAGTTATTGAACACGGGTTAGTTCCGACGATAAGCGATTGGGGATTTGCGGATCGGTTGAACACTATCGCATCAGACACAATAAAGGTCCATGTCAACATCAACACAGGCATGAACCGGAGCGGTGTTCACTGGACGGAAGCAACACAGTTCCTGCACAGACTCAAAACGCTGGATCGCCTCACAGTGGCGGGGGTATTTACACACCTTGCGACGGCGGACGAACCGGATAAAAGTTACGTTTTCGTTCAAATAGAACGGTTCGCGTCCGTACTTGAAAAAATTCCTAACAGTGGAAGATCCGTTCACGCGGCGAACAGTGCAGCGACCCTCGCAGTCCGTTACGCATATTTTGATGCTGTGCGTCCCGGTTTGAGTCTTTATGGCATCTATCCAGCATCCGAAAGACCGGTCGCCTTAGAACCAGCACTCACATGGAAAGCACGCATCGGTTGGATCGGTTCCCTTTCGGAAGGTGAGGGTGTGAGTTACGGACTGACCTACAAAGCACCGCATCAGAGCCGCGTAGCGACGGTACAGGTCGGCTACGGCGACGGCTATCCGCGTGCACTCTCTAATGTCGGTGAGGTGTTAATCGGTGGGGTGCGTCGTTCGATTATCGGACGCGTGTGTATGGATGTGAGCGTCGTCGGTTTAGAATCGACGGATAATGTGTCCGTCGGAGATGAGGTGGTATTGATAGGCGAACAAGGGGACGCAGAAATCACGGTCAATGAACTCGCACACCGTGCAGGAACCATCCCTTATGAAATCCTTACACAGATAGGGGCACGCGTACCGAGAATTTTCAAACATGAGTCCTTCAAATGATAAAACCCGATGAGGTGTCATCGTCAAAGATGCTAATAGAACTCAAAAACGTATCACTCTTTTACGGCGCGAACGCTGCATTGGATAACATTTCAATGGCAGTGCCAGGCGGCGCGGTCGGTCTACTCGGACCGAACGGTGCCGGGAAAAGCACCTTACTTAAGACGCTCCTCGGTTTTGTCGAACCCAGTCAAGGCACAGCCTCCGTGTTTGGGTTAGACGTGAAGACAGACCCGTTGGAAATTCGGAGGCAGGTCGGGTACATGCCGGAAGACGAGTGTTTAATAACCGGTATGAACGCCATCCAACTCGTCTCTTATGCCGGGGAACTCTGTGGGATGCCGAGACGGGACGCTATGCAACGGGCGCACGAAGTGCTCTACTACGTCGGGTTGGATGAAGAACGATACCGACCTATAGATGGTTATTCAGCAGGCATGAAACAGCGGGTGAAGTTAGCGCAGGCACTGATACACGATCCGAAGTTGCTGCTGCTTGATGAACCGACAAACGGAATGGATACAAGTGGTCGAGATGAGATGCTCGAACTCGTCAAAGACATCGCTGTGGACAAAGGCATCAACGTGATTTTGTCCTCACACCTGCTCCCCGATGTAGAATTCGCGTGCAGCGAGATCATCGCCTTATCGCACGGTAGCGTCATCATTCAAGGACAGATAGAGACCCTGAAAAAGAATAGAGGACAAGCATTTGATTTACGAGTTGTTGGTGACAATGAGGCGTACATCGCCGCTTTGGAGCGGCATAACTATCGGATTGAAGTGCGTCCCGACAAACACCTTCGGGTTACGTCGGGCAGTCAGGAACAGACAGGGACAAAGTTCTTTTTTCAGCTCGCTTACGATACCGGCGTACAACTCCGGCAGCTGCGTGAAGTGAGACACTCGTTAGAGGACGTTTTCGCTGAGGTAATGAGTGTGGATTTGTAATAGCGGAGGAAAGTATGAAAACGAAAAATGATTTTATTCCGGTTGGCGTTGCAGAAGTCGATATTACGCCGGACTATCCGATTCGGCTCAGTGGCTACGGGAGCCGTCGTACAGAATCTGACGGTATCATCCAGCGGATATGGGCAAAGGCACTCGCGATTGGCAGTGATTCGGATGACCCCGTTGTCCTCGTGACAGTTGAAAATTGTGGTTTACCAGACGAGTTGACAGAAGAAGTGTCGCGCCGCGTGAAAGAAAAAACAGGTGTTTCGCGTGCACATTTTGCGGCATGTTTTACGCATACACACAGCGCGCCATGTCTCACAAACGCTGCACCGTTCCTATTCAGCTCAGATATACCATCCGACCAACAGGAAACGATAGACCGATACACGCTTCAATTTAAGGACTGGATGGAAGCCGTCGCCCTCGAAGCACTCGCACAGCGCGAACCGTCGAAATTGACATGGAGCATCGGTGAACTCGGTTTCGCCAAGAATCGGAGGACAGAAGGCGGTCCCGTAGATCACTCACTGCCGTGTCTGCAGGTCAGGGATTTAGACGGACATTTGCGTGCTGTCTGGGCAAGCTATGCGTGTCATTGCACGACCTTAGCAGGTACGGATAATCATATCTGTGGTGACTGGGCAGGTTATGCACAAGAGGCAATTCAGAACACCCTCCCCGGTGTAACGGCTTTAATCACTATCGGATGCGGTGCCGATGCCAACCCTGAATCTCGGATGATGCCGATGCCTGAGGGACAAGAGGAAGTCTTCAACACCCGTCTTGCGTATGCGAAAGCACACGGTGAAGCACTTTCAGAGGAGGTACAGCGTCTACTGATAAGCGATACCACACCGCTTCCGAGTGTTCCAATAGGGGCATTTGAACGGGTTAATCTACCATTTGATACACTCCCGACGCGTGAGGAGTGGGAGACACGTGTCGCTGAAGGCGGTTCTGCAGCCTATCACGCTGGCAAACATCTTGAAACCCTGCAGCGCGGCGCGTCAATACAAACGGAACTCTCCTATCCCGTACAGACGTGGACGTTCGGCGATGAATTGGCAGTGGTTTTCCTTGCGAGTGAGGTCGTCGTTGATTACTCGCTACGTCTGAAGCAAGAGTTAGATGTGGAACGGTTGTGGGTGGGTGCCTACGCAAACGCCTTTCCGTGCTATATTCCGTCGGAACGCGTATTAGCGGAAGGCGGCTATGAGGGTGGTGGCGCGATGCTCTATTTCGGACCGCCGACTCGGTTCGCTCCAGGTGTTGAGCAACTGGTAATTGATACCGTGCATAAGTTATTGCCAGAAGGTTTTTTAGCAGGTTCGCAGTAAGTGATATTTTTTTATTGCAGTGTCAACTTTGGCACTGCTATTTCTATGACCGTGCGCGTTCCCGTTCCTAAAATCCAACCTATGCTTCCTGCCATAACAGCGAGGACAACAAAAATAGCGGTATAGGCTCATGATGTTTACGATAACTCTCTTTAACGCCTTGCCAGGCCGCGGAGAGTTCTCGCAAGGCATCCTCAGGTGTACTTGCAAACGCTGACACGTTCGGTATCTCAACAAAATGGGCTAAATAATCACCATCTTCATCAAGAAACACCTTCACAGTGAAGCCATCAAATACATTTTTGCTCACTTTCCGTCTCCTTTGTTATATCGGCTGAGAAATTCCTTTATTTGTGAACCACCTTCAAATTAAATCAATCCCGATTCTGTAACGATATTACGTAAGGTTTCAAGGTTCGCAGCTTCCATCGGTGCGAGGGGTAACCGCAATTTGCCGTTGAGTTTGCCCATGAGTTGGAGCGTGGTTTTCGCTGGAATCGGATTTGTTTCGATAAAGAGGTTCACCGCTAACGGCAGCGTTTTATAGTGGAGTTTGCGTGCGAGTTCAAAGTTCCCAGCATGGAAAGCGTTGCACATCTCCGCGACATCCGTCGGTGCGACGTTCGCGACGACCGAGATAACGCCTTTACCGCCTACAGCGAGGATCGGGAGCGTGTTAACATCGTCACCGGAGAGGACAACGAAATCGTCGGGACAGAGGCTAACAACTTCACTGGCGCGTTTGAGTTCACCCGTCGCTTCCTTGAGTGCGACGATGTTTGGGTGTTCGGCAAGCCGCGCGATCGTTGGTGAAAGGATGTCCGTCCCGCAACGTCCCGGAACGTTGTAGACGACGATCGGGATGTCCACAGTGTCGGCGATTTTCATGTAGTGGGCGTACAGTCCTTCTTGGGTCGGTTTGTTGTAGTAAGGCGTGACGATCAGTGCAGCGTCCGCACCGGCGGCTTTGGCGTGCTGCGTTGCCCGCAACGTTCGCGTCGTTGAGTTGGAACCGGTACCCGCGATAACAGGCACCTTTCCATCCACGGTCTCAACGGTGATTTCTATGACACTATCGTGTTCAGCCTCGGACAGCGCGGGGGATTCGCCGGTTGTGCCACACGGGACGATGCCGTGCGTACCGCCGTCAAGCTGAAATTGAATCAGTTCCTTGAGTTTCGCTTCATCAAGCGATTCATCGTCCTTAAACGGTGTGACAAGTGCTACGTAAGAACCTTGAAACATGTAAGCCTCCATGAGAGCTGCGGCACAACGGGTGTGTGCCTGTTCCTTCTAATAATTCCAAGCATCCGCTGTGAGTTCACCGACGTAGATAACACGGGCATCGCCTTCGAGATAGACGTTTTTCGCCTCACCGTTTTCCACATCAAAATGGATCTTCAAGACGACTCCACTCGCTGTTTTGACTGAGACAGGCGATACCACTTTGTCCAATGATGCTGCGACAATCGCAGAAGCGATCGAACCCGTGCCACACGCGAGCGTCTCATCTTCAACACCACGTTCGTACGTCCGGATATCGATTAACCCTTGCGACTCGACACGAATAAAGTTAGCGTTGGTGCCTGCCGGTTTGAAATCATCGTGGTAGCGCGTCTGCTGTCCGAGCGCAAAGACATCTGTGCCTTCCAAATCGTCTACGAAAAAAACGACATGGGGTACGCCGCTATTTGCGAAACCGACGGTGTGCAGCCCTTCATCTAACTGGAGTGGAACACTTAACCGAATATCTGTCGGATCACTCATACGGACTTTAACATTCTCACCGACGATTTCGGATTCATAAATTCCGGCATTCGTTAGGAACCGCATCTGGTCGGACGCGATGCCGTTCAGATAAGCGAATTTTGAGATGCAGCGTGCACCGTTGCCACAGGTCTCTACCTCTCCACCGTCAGCGTTAAAGTAGCGCATCCGAAAATCGACATCGTCTGCCTTTTCGACGAGGAGAACGCCGTCCGCGCCAACGGACATCCGACGTTCGCAGAGCTTTTTCACAAAGTTTGTATCGGTACTGTCAACAATTTCCGCTAAGTTATTGATGATGACGAAATCGTTGCCTGCACCGCTGAGTTTCATAAAAGGTATTTTGTCCATTGTGTGTCCTTTATTGCGGAGATACGATCTTTGTAATATGATAGACTTGTTTGGCTTTCGAGTCAAGCGTTTTTTATGCGGCGTAGGTCGGTTCCGAAGAAATGTACGTCAGGGCGTGTGCGCGGAGTTCATCGACGATCGCTAATACACCGTCGTAACTATCGCACGTGACGAGACGGTAGCGGAACGGTTTAACGTGTGGGATCCCCTTGAAATAGTTACTATAGTGCCGCCGCATTTCGAGAAGCCCGCGCCTTAAGCCTTTCCACTTAATAGAGAAATCGAGATGTTTTCTGAAGACAACGATCCGCTCATCTATTGAGGGTAACGGGCGCAGTTCCCCTGTGGCAAAATAGTGTTTTATCTCGTTGAAAATCCAAGGGTAACCGATTGCGGCGCGCCCGATCATAATGCCGTCAACACCGTATTGCTGACGCATCCGGAGCGCCTTCTGAGGACTATCGACATCACCGTTACCGAAGACAGGGATCCTCATGCGCGGGTTGTCTTTAATCTGACCGATGAGCGTCCAATCCGCCTCACCTTTATACATCTGGCGACGCGTTCTACCGTGAATGGCGATGGCTTGGATACCGACATCCTGTAGCCGTTCTGCGACTTCGACGATGTATTTCGTCCTATCATCCCAACCGAGGCGGGTCTTGACGGTTACCGGTAGGTCTGTGGCTTTCACCATTTCATCGGTCATCTTCACCATTTTGGGGATGTCTTGCAAAATTCCCGCACCTGCACCTTTGCACGTGACCTTCTTGACAGGGCACCCATAGTTAATATCGATAATGTCGGGTTGCACCTTCTCGGTAATCTCGACAGCGGCGCGCATGGAGTCGATGTCGTGTCCGAAAATTTGGATACCGATAGGTCTCTCCATCTCAAAGATGTCTAACTTCGCGACGCTGGGGGCAGCATCACGAATCAGTGCCTCGGAGGAGATGAATTCCGTATACATGATATCCGCCCCGTTCTCTTTACAGACGACACGGAATGGCGGATCGCTGACATCTTCCATCGGTGCAAGCAATAATGGGAAATTTGGAATGTTAAGGTTACCGATTGTTAGCATCTGGTGAATATTCCCTATGAAAACCATAAATAAACATTACGTTCTTATAGGATTATCATAAGCGAAGGCACGCCTTGCTTATGTGGAATTTCAAAGTCCATTCTGTTCCATAAAGTCTTCAACAACAGAAGCTAGGGCGTAGGAGAGGATGCGAACATCTACATCCGTAAGCGGATCATCCGTTGCGTGTGAACCAAGATTCCCAATCACGCGAATAGTGTGCAAATAGCCGATCGTTCTATTAGAAAAAGGACTGTGATTTCTTAGTGCCCTTATTGCCACATCTAGGGTTCTTTCACGGCAATTAATGTCGTGACTATCAATGTAATTAAAAACAATTCGTTCTGTTACAGTACGAATGCGATTTAAGCAGGAACGAGCATCTATTCGCGCTAATTCAGGCAATGCTTCAACTTCCGCACGCATGTTTTCATCATGAAATACCTGAAA
The DNA here is from genome assembly GCA_000406005.1 of Candidatus Poribacteria bacterium WGA-3G. Taxonomy (GTDB): domain Bacteria; phylum Poribacteria; class WGA-4E; order WGA-4E; family WGA-3G; genus WGA-3G. The sequence continues at coordinate 18,573 of ASZN01000074.1, read as the reverse complement.
GACCTTTATTAGCCGAGACAACGTTTCATCATCTTGAGGAGCGGATGAACGTTGGGACGAATTAAGAGCAGGGCGAACCGTAAGGTCCAACTGGTTTGAATGTACTGTGCATGAACTTCCATTTTCCAATGAAGCAGATGCTCCAACAACCATTGGGAAACTTCCATCCACGCGTGGAACCAATTGGAGGGCAAAACTTGTTCGCTCAAGACTCTGAAGAGATCGGATCTTTCTTTCTAATGGACTGATTGCTTCAAACTCGGGCCCAATCTCCATCCTCAAGGTTACCTCACCACAATTTGGCCCGTGGTTCACGATATCTATAATAATTGTCAATGGTTCTCCAGTGGGCCAGCTTTTCACGACATTGCGATACGACAACCGTAAGAGATTTGTCTTGAAGCATGCGAAAGATTCGATGAGAGATTGAATCTTTCTGTGATTTTCAAGCGAGAAACCGTAATTTTCCAGAAAATAACCGTCACTAATAAAGAAATCATGAATTACAAACAAGCGACCTGCAGTACCAACATCAATTTCCTTCCAGTGAATATTCTGCTTCCATGAGAAATTTATTGCTATCTTCCAATCTTCGCCGGAGATGCCGAGTTTCATAGCAGCCACTTCAGATTTCTGCTGCATTTCCTCTCGTTGTTCAATAGGACTGTGTTCCCAGATTGTAATGGCACCACTCGGAATTAAGGCCAAGACATTGCGGCCTCTGTGAAGTGCCTCTTGTGCAACTATTACGTCCTCATCACTGTTGATCCGCAAAATCAAACCTCGTGGTTCTATGTGATCGGGAATTACGTCTCGCTCATGCCTCCAGGGAAAATCCTTCATCTTATTTTCGTATTGGGTCGGTGGCTTAGGTAGTTTAACAAGTGAAAGACCTTGCTCGGCACAGGCATCCTTGAAGGCCTCAAAACATAAATAAATGAATGAAGCTGGTTGGTAAGCACCGTAAACATCAACACCTATACAGTAATCGCGATAGGCATCCTCACGGTAAAGATGAATTGCTTTATGTTCAATTGTCAGCATTTCGTTTCTCAACAATATTAAATATAAATATTGCTTAACTCCTTGTATTTTATTTATTTTGGCGATACATAATCTGTCACACCTATACAAAATTCATTTCCAAGCAAATTAGAAACCAAATCGGATGCGCCGCATGTATTCATCGTGTTTGCCGATCCAGAACCAAGATAAGCCTTCTTTCTCTTCAAATGCCAGTGTCCGATATTTAATACCGACTCTTGCTACCCAGTAAACACCAACTTTCTTAAGGTTCAGAGATGGGTGTTTTGGATCTCGTTTCAGCAGTTCAAAATTTTTGTCTGCAAGTTGTTGAACTGATGGCGGAAGATTGCTATAACACTCCCAAAATTCAGAGGTAGCTTTATAAATCGGTGTACCTCCCCGCTTTAATATCCTCAAGGGCCTTCTTGCGAAGGGGCTCAAGTCGCCCGGATTTTATGTCTTCTTCAATTTGCTTATCCCAAGCATCTGCACGAGCCTCTAAGACTACGTGGAGTTCATTATCGAGAGTTTCTATCAAGGATTTCTTAGTTTCCGCTTCACACTTCACTTCAGGGACTTCTTGTATCCACCCGATCCATCCACTACCATTCCTTTGAATGTGAGCGGTGTAGATTTCTACACCGTCCCGTTCTTGAATTTTCGCTGTCTGAATGCGTTCCATGTTTAACTCCTTGTATTTAATTCCGTAGAGGTTATTGTTAGTGGATCCGTTGCATATATTCATCGTGTTTGCCGATCCAAAACCAGACGAAAGTACCTTCCTCTTCAAACGCCAAAGCGCGATAGGACCTGTTAATTTTCACCGACCAATCCGTTCTTCCAACCCGCTTGAAATTTAGAGAGGGATGTTTTGGATCTTGCTGCAACAATTGAAAACACTTGTCGGCTTGCCGTTGAATTTTTTGAGGTAGCTCTTGATAGTGCTCCCAGAATTCTCTACGCGTTTTATAAATCCTTGCACCTACCCTCCCGCAAGTCCTCAAGAGCTTCCTCGCGAAGTTGATCAAGCCTTCCGGCTTTTATATCCTCCTCAATCTGCTTATCCCAGGCTTCCCAGTCGGCTTCTAAAGTCTCGTAAAGTGTGCTTTCGAGAATTTCCAGCAATGCTTCTTGTGTACTTTCCTCACATCTTACTTTCGGGTGTTCCTTTATCCATCCGATCCACCCGCTGCCATTTCTTTGGATGTGGGCAGTATAAGTCGTTTCATATTCTGAATCCCATATTTCAAAGACTTGAATCGGTTCCATCTGCAACTCCTTGCGTTCAATTTGTCTGCCAATTTATTATACCTTGTAACTGGGCAATTGTCAAGAAAACGGAAATTGAACGAATACCTTCGGACTTGACTTTTTTTTGATTCCGTGATAGATATAAGGCAGGTTGTGGTAAGTTGCCTATTTATCCATTCAATAGCGAGGTCTTTCTTATGAGATGTATCTTTGTCGGCATTGAGTATGCAGGAAAATCGACATTAGTCAATCTATTAACAAACTATTACCAGCACCGGAAATTGAGGGTTCACGTGGACGATCACTTTACGATCCCGGATTCAACGCTGAGTCCAGAATCGAGAGCGGCGTATGTGAACTTCCCAGACGACGTGAAGGAACGGATGCAACGGATGCAACTCCAGTATCACGTTGAAGTCATCAAAAACTATCCGAATACAATGATCGCGGGTTGGCACATTGAGGAACTCGTTTATTCGTCCTTCTACGGCGATGATCCTGAGAGTCCGTATTACGCAAAGTATCATATCAACGCGCAGCGCGGTTATGAGACACAGGTGATTGAAGCGCGGTTGCCAGACGTGGTGATGATCCATCTGACCGCCAGTGATGCAGCGATTCAGGAACGGATGGAAACGGATCCACACGAATACCAGATTATCAGAAAAACCGATATCCCAACGCTCAAACGTCTTTTTCAAGAGGAGATTGATAGGTCGCTGTTTACGCATAAGGGACGAAAGATTGTATTGGATACAACAGACAAAACACCGACCGAATCGCTTGATGAGCTGCTACTGCTCTCCGAACCGCTCATCACATTCGGAGAACTCGCAGTTCGCGCGATGGACGTGCCAGAGAACGATTATCAGGTCCGTTATGAGAATGCGGTGAGGAAGATGGTGGCAGTTTAGGACGTGTTAGCAGATCGGCGAGGTTAAGCACCCCGCCAGCGAAACTTCACTATCCAGTGAATGCAGGCGGGGTTTGATGAAGTTTAAGAAAATAAATCGGTAATTGACGGGCAATGAATTGCCCTACTACAAACGGGCAGGCTCGTAGTAGTGCGATTCATCGCACGTTCCAATATTACCGAAGTAAAAAATTAATCTTCATTAACCCCACCACTAAAAAAAATGCTGGCTTCACTATATCAAAGATGTTGGAGTTATCTGCTCAATGGGTGTTCGCGGTTCGTAATGGGGAAGGGGACGCGCTGTCCAGAGAGTTGCGATTCATAAGCACCGAGGATCATCTCAAGTGCAGCAACGGCATCTTCGGCGGCGGAAATCGGTTTCCTATCATTTTCAGCAGCATCAATAAGATCACGAATCGCAAGTTCATTGCCGCTGGAGAACGGCGTTTGGTCTAAGTCCATTGCTTCCCATTCTTGATCTGGATTTGAAGGCACCAGGACCGGATACGGGTAGACCATGAGCCGATTTGCGACATCGCCGCGGAGCGAGAAAATGCCGTCGCTGCCTACGATTTCCATACCGTATCTGCCGGAGCCAGACTGATCTCTCCGAGACTGAAAAAAACCTGAGACCCCGCTTTTGAAAGCGAAGTAACTATTGATGCAATCCCCCGCAACAGGTCCCACAGGTTCTGTCGGTTCATGATCACCGCCGTAAGCGATCTCTTTGCCGTCTGTGGTTACATGGGACTGCATCCACGCGACCTCACCGACAAAGAAGCGCATCATATTGAAGAGGTGCGTACCGAGAACAATCATATCCTCGCCGCCACCACGATGATCCTGCTTACCACTGGCATAAATGGCTTGAACGGTACCGATTTTGCCATCGTTGAGCATCTGCCTGATCGCATGCGTCGCCGGAAGATAGACCGCCTGATGTGCGACAGCGACCTTTAAACCGCGTGCTTTCGCAGTTTCAACGATCTTATCACCCTCAGCGAGTGATGCTGTCATCGGTTTCTCGGTGTAGACGTGGCAACCTGCTTCGAGACAGGCAGTTATCATGTCAAGATGTTCCACTGTCCAACGCGGACAGACACTCACGATGTCAAGTGTCTCTTTTTCGAGCATGTCGCGATAATCGGTGTAGCTGCGCGATGCCCCTGCCTCGGCTGCTGCCTTTTCTCTACCGGCTTCGTCAGGATCAGAAACAGCGACAAATTCGACGTTTTCTATCTCTTTATATGGGGTATGCAGTCCGTGTCCGAAGTTACCGGCACCGGTATGCCCGATTGCCGCCGCACGATACGTTTGTTGACTCATTTTTCCTCCGTCTTGCGTTGTAATTTAATATCCTTTATCCTTTAATAGCATCCGCCTGTTTTGCCCACTGAAAGTCCAGATCACTGATACCGCCCGCATCGTGGGTCGTGAGATCAATTGTCACTCGGTTATAAACGTTGAACCATTCGGGGTGGTGGTTCAATGATTCAGCAACTAAGGCGAGTTGCGTCATGAAACCGAACGCCGAGATGAAGTTATCGAACTGGAATTCTTTGTGAAGTTTACCGTTTTCAATCGTCCAACCGTCGACTTGTGCCAGGTTTTCTTGGATTTGTGCATCTGTTAATTTTTCTGCTGCCATTAAAATTTCTCCTCAAGGTGTTATGAGAATTGAAGGTGTTGTAGCCCTCAAAACGTCTTTAGCGTGCTTATATTCTACGTTGGAAACCCCTAAATGGGATTTCTCAAAATTGTAGTGGAAAATATAAATAAATGCAAGTTAAAATAGTAACAGTGAGACCGATGACAACACTTACGATTTACCGTTGCACATTTCGGTAAAATGGAATTCTGTTTTAAAATTTTTTCTTACATAGGAGGCATAAATGGCAGGTGCAACAACACTTTATTTTCCAGAGGTAGGTCCTCAGTGGGAGGATTGGGTTCAAGTTATTAACGTTGGGACCGAAGAGACTCGCGTCAATATAATTGCCCGACATGCCAGGAATGGGCAACCGACATGGTCGGATGAGAAAGAGATCAGTCCTTTTGAATGCTGGACTCCGAACGTTGAAGCGATTAAAGAGAACTCTTCGATGCAGTTTTCCGCAGATCAGCCGATTGTAGCAGAACGCCACATGCACAAGGACCCGAACATCCTTGATTTCGTGGGTGCTGCGGAGGAATACGAGACCGTCGGACTCCGACTCTTCTTTCCAGAATTGGTACCCGGCGCACTCGACTGGTTCCGGTTTCTGAATGTCGGCGAAGCGGATGCCTTAGTCAACATCATTGTCCGGAACAGGCGCGGCGATACTATAAAACAGCACCATCACAGAATCAAGCCGATGTGCTGCTGGGATATCAGCGAAGGAATCATGGGAAACGTTAGAGGCACACTCGAAGTCCAAAGTACACAGCCGATTGTTGGGGAAAGACACCTACACTATCAGAGCGGAAAAACCTGTGTCGGGCAATATGGTCAGGTGATTGCGGATGCACCGCGCACGCTCTATTTTCCAGAAACAGGACCGGCATGGCGAGACTGGGCAATCATCGTCAATGTCGGTAGAGAAAGAGGCGAGGTTACACTCATCGCCCATGAAGACGGCACCGGGAAACCCGTTAATACGATGCAACGCGAATTAGACCCTTTCGAGTGCTGGATGCCGAAGATGGACGACATTAAAATCAAATCCTCTGTCAAAATAACGAGTGAACAGCCGATCGTTGCGGAGCGGCACATGCACAGCGGAACCGCTATCGTTGACCTACCCGGTGCCTCGGAGGAAGGCGGACAGGTCGGGATACGCCTCTTTTTCCCAGAAGTCGCAAGCGGTGCGAAAGACTGGTTCCGGTTCCTCAATGTTGGTGAGACAAACGCACTCGTGAACATTATCGTCCGTAACAAAAAAGGTGATATTCGTAGGCAGTTACATCGTAATATTAAACCGAACTGTTGTGCCGATGTAGACGAAGCCGCAATGGGAAATGTCCGTGGCTCCGTTGAAGCACAAAGCACGCAACCCATCGTCGGTGAACGCCACCTCCATTATCAGAGCGGACATAAAGGGGCTGTTGTTGGCGAGTATGGCATTGTCATCGGAGAGTAAAAGATGGCATGGATTCAGACGGTCGATGAATCTGAAGCGAGCGGCATCGTGAAAGAAGAGTACGATGCCGCGGTCGCACGCGCTGGGCAACTCTACAATATCGTTAGACTTTTCAGCAATCGGATAGCGGATGCTTTCGGAATTGAATTAGACGATTTTTTGGAACTGAGGAGAGATTTTAATGAATCTAACGGATAAAATCGCGATTGTGACAGGGGCAGGACAAGGCATCGGTAAAGCGATCGCCCTGAGACTTGCGAATGCAGGAGCAGATGTTGCCATCATGGACTTAAACATGGCAGCGGCTGAGGCAGTGGTGAAGGAGATCAAGGACCTCGGACGCAACGCCCTGCCCGTTCAGGCAGATGTTTCGGAGTCTGCGTCGGTCAACGCTGCTGTCGAGAAGGTCATTTCGACCTTTGATCGTGTTGACATCCTCGTCAATAATGCCGGAATTGCGGGACGTACACTTCCATTGACTGATCTCGAAGAGGCGGACTGGGATGCCGTAATCGGTGTGAACCTCACGGGTGTTTTCCTGTGTTGCAAAGCCGTGATTGCACCGATGATCGCACAGGACTACGGCAGAATTGTGAACATCGCCTCGATCGCTGGAAAAGAAGGGAACCCGACGCTTATTCCGTACTCGGTGTCTAAGGCGGGGGTTATCTGCCTGACGAAAGCACTCGCGAAAGAGGTAACCGACTATAACATCCGTGTGAACGCCGTGTCGCCTGCAGTGATTCAAACACCGATCTTAGATGGCATGGCACAATCAACGATTGACTATATGGTGGGCAAAATTCCGTTGGGACGTGTTGGGAAACCGGAAGAGGTCGCTGCTGTGGTGAATTTCTTGGCATCGGACGAGGCGAGTTTTGTAACCGGACAGTGCTACGATGTCAGCGGCGGAAGAGCAACGTATTAGGTAATGAGTTGTCAGTTAACAGTTGTCAGTTAACAGTTAAGAGGGAATCTCGTTAAACAAAAACCTCTTAACTGAAGACTGTTAACTGTTAACTGTTAACTGTTTACTCCGCGATGCAGTAGAGGTGTTGACCTCCGCGGAGGTATAGCTCTGAACCGACGATCGCAGGCGACGCGTTAAAACTATCGTCGAGTTTGTTTTCCGCTAAGACCTTAAATTCGGGTCCGTGCTGGATGACGTTAACGACACCGTTTCTGCCAGCGATATAGACGCGGTCTGACGCACCGACGATCGAAGCATATACACCCGACACACCTTGCAGCCGTTGCGGACCGTAATACGCCTCTCCTGTCTCAACATTGAAAGCCGTAAGAATACCGTTGTTGCTCTTCAAGAAATAGATGATACCTTTATAGAGAAGCGGCGATGGTACGTAGGGTGTATCCCGATTGTATTCCCAGACAACAGCATCGGAGCCACTAATATCGCCTGTCGCCTCTGCGAGGTGAATCGCCCGTAGGTCACTACCGCGGAATCCACTCATAAGATAAACATACCCGTCAGCAGCAACGGGTGAAGGAATACTGTTAGCCGTCAAGCCCTCACCATCCCATAACAGTTCACCGGTTGCCAGATCGTAACTCCGGACGCGATTTGTGCCTGTGGTGATCACCTGAGGTTTCCCATCAGATTCAACGACAATAGGAGAAGACCAAGTCGTTCTTTCATTGCGGTCGGTCTTCCAGAGGACATCACCTGTCCGTTTGTCGAGCGCGGTGATGAAGGAATCCCGCTCATGATCCTGGAGAATAACGAGTGTATCACCGTAGAGCGCGGGCGAACTCCCTTCACCGAAGGTGTTTCTTTTATACATCATCCCGACATCTTTTTCCCACTTCACATTTCCCATCATATCCACACAGTAGAGTCCACGCGAACCGAAATAGGCATAGACGTGTTCACCATCGGTTACCGGCGAGTTAGAGGCAAAAGAGGCATCACCGTGCGTGCCCTCGTGGGGTGCGAGCTCTTTGAGTGTTTTTTGCCAAAGGATGTCTCCGGTGTTCCGGTCAATCGCGATGAGATCAAACTTGAACCAACCTTCTGACCCACCGCGCTTCTCTTCAAAGAAGCCACTGAAAGGGTTATCACCGTCTGCTTTCTCTTCTTCCATCTCAGGTGCTTCGCCTTTGATAGCGGTCTGTATGAAAATTTTATCTTCCCAGACGACTGGTGCGGCGTGTCCCGTACCGGGGATAGCCACTTTCCAACGGACGTTTTCGGTTTCGCTCCATGTTGTGGGTGGGTTTGCATCGGCGGCAGCAGTCCCTGTGGCGTACGGTCCGCGCCAATGGTGCCAATTTCCCTCAAAACCGTCTGGCTGTGACGCGATCGCCGCAACCGCTGCAAAAGCAAAAATACAGAGGGTTAAAACGCTAATTCTTTTCATTTTTAAATCCTTTCGTTTTTTATGTTAATAGTGGTGCAGTTTGAATACGGATCGCATTTGGACGAGTACGCCGCAAAACCGCACCAGCTGTAGAAAGGCGGACGCGCCTCATAAGGTTATGTCAAAATGTCTTCAATGACAAGCGGTTGTGCTAACTCAAGGTTTGCTGCTTCGAGTTTCTCACGACTGGAAACGGCACAGACTGAGGCTTTATCTCGGTTTTCTTCTAAGAGCTGAAGAAGTGCGCGCTTAACTTCACCCGGGGTCGCACGACGGAGTTGTGCGTAGTGTGCCTCACGAATCTCACGCGTCTGTCCAGCGAGATGTTGACTGAGTGCGCTGCTTGCAGCGTGGCTCGGACGTATCGGCCTCTCGCCATCCTTCGCCGTAGCGATAATCGCGCGGTCTATGTCCGTCTGTGTCCATTCTACGGCTTTCACATAATCGACAGTCTGTTCAAAGACGTTGATCGTGCGGGCAACGTGTGGGTCCCGGAACGAGGCCTGGCAGAGCATTGCATCGTACGGACTATAGGTGAACCTTGCGCCATAAGCGTTGCCTTTAAAGCGGATTTCACTGAGTATGTAATCAAGCCGAACAAGATGTGCGCCGATTGTCAACAGCGTTGAATCCGGATGCGAAAAATGTGGTGCCGGCATCACGTGTGCACAGTGCGCAATCTGAATAGGTCCGGCTAACCCTTCCCTCGGTGGTGTCTCAAATTGTTCAAACGCAATCGGATCCGAGGTTATCGGTTCATCCCGCATGGCGTCAAGCCACTGACCGAGCGTGCTTCGCGTCACTTCAAAGGCAGAATCCGAACCGGTGAAACTGGCAGCCACACGTCCACGTGTTAACAGGAAATCACGAATCTCTTCTATATGACCCATAAGATCGGCATTAAGTTCGTCATAATTGTTGAGAAGTGTTTCGCTGGTACGGAGTTGTGGCAGCCCATAGATGATCTCAACGAGATGCGCGTTCGGCGAGAGTCCGCGTGAAGCGTGGTGGACTGCCGTGCTTGAACCGTCGTGGATCATCTCTGTCTGATATTCTGCCACGGCTTGAATGAGGACATCACGCAGCCGTTCCGTATCGCGCGGGTTCACTGCGAAAAGTAGGTCGTGCAGGACATCCAGTGCAGCATCCATTTTACCGTCAAGTGCTTTCAGATGGAAGGTCATACTCTGCAACGAACGGTCAGGATCAAGCGTGTGTGTCGTAAGCCCCGGAGAACATCCGATCCCGCCAGTGACTGCCGATTTTCGTAGTGCCATCTCCTCATAGTTCATATCCGCTGCACCGAGTTTGCCAATAGCATCGGCGTATCTCGGGAGATAACGCCAAAGGTGTTCTGGGAACCCTTGGAGGTTGAATTTCAGGACGAGATAGTTAACGCCGTTGGCAAAGACATCGCTCCGTAAGAGGTCCTGTCCACCGACATTTTCAATCGTTGTCGGAATATGCTTCGGTTTTTCGGGGAGGTCACTGACTTGGAGTTGGGGCAACTTCGCGAGTGCTTCTGGCGGATTCGGCACACCGTTGAGGCGTTCGAGTTCGGCTGCATCAGCGGCGATTTTCTGGACCTCTTCATCCGTCAGTTCTGCCCGCGTTTCCTTCATCCGTTCAGCGATTTTGGCATCCATTTTCGCCTGCATATCCCGATCAGGTGACAGGACACTTGTCAAGCGATGCGGATTTTCGATAAGTGCTTCTCGAATGAGTTCATTGAAAATTGCTGGATTTTCCTGCCAGCGTTGGCGGATATCGTTGAGTGCTGCGCCCATCTTTAGGAAAGTATCGGGATCTTTCTCATATATCCAACCTTCAATAACGCGGTAGAGCATCCGGAGCGGGAACATTGAAGCGACTTCTTGATAGTAGTAGGTCGCTTGTTGGAATGCCGCTTCGACCTTTTCGCTCTCAATTTCTGAATCAGCGATCCGCGTTAGGGTATCAATGACGAGTTGCGTGAAGGCTTCGACACGCTCCGTTTCGCTTCCCTTGAGGGAGACATGGAAAGTGGCTGCGGGTCCGATGGAACCGGCACCAGAATAGATAAGGTCAGCACCGAGTTTGGAATCGATGATCGCTTTACGGAGCGGTGCGGCTTCGTTTCCGAGCAGTATGAGGCTTAAAATACGTACTAAAGCGACTGCTTCCGGGTCGGTCGCGTCTCCGATGCACCAACTGAGCATCATATACGTTTTCTCTGTCATCGGTTCATCTGCCCCGACAGGATAGGTGTCCGCGACGGTGCGCGGTGCGTTCCATTTCGGTTGGTGCGTGACTTCGGGACTTAGGGGACGTAGCGCAGCACTCGTCTCGCTTTTTGGGATCCTATCTAACTTATCGGCGAGAAATCCGAGGTAGTCGCGCGTCGGAATATCGCCGTAGAGAACGAAATAGCCGTTGCTCGGGTGATAATAGGTCTCATGGAACCCTTTGAGCTGCGCATAAGTTAAGTCGGGGATGGCATCAGGGTCGCCGCCGGATTCGCAGGCGTAAAGCGTATCGGGGAGGAGTCGGCTGGACATCGATCGATATAACCGGGCCTCCGGGTCCGAGAACGCGCCTTTCATCTCATTATAGACGATCCCTGTGATTTTCAAATCACCCGTCGGGTCATCAGGATCAGCGGGTGCGAGATGATGCCCTTCACGTTTGAAAGTATCTTCGGTCAGCAGTGGATGAAAGACTGCATCAAAGTAGACTTCTGCTAAGTTGAAGAGGTCCTTTTTGACGTTGCTTGAGACGGGATAGCAGGTAAAATCGGCACTGGTCATGGCGTTGATGAAGGTCGCCATGCTCATCTTAATCATCTCAAAAAACGGCTCTCTGACCGGAAATTTTTCTGAACCTGCCAAGACAGCGTGTTCAAGGATATGCGGTACGCCGGTATCGTCTGACGGTGGTGTCGGAAAATTGATAGAAAAGAGGTTTTCGGTATCCTCTGTATAAAGGTGTAGGAGTCTGGCACCGCTGTGTTGATGCGTCAGTTCGATCGTCACAGCGCGGAGTTCATCAATAGGTGTGACGGCTTTGACTTCAAAACCGTGGAGTTGATCGCCGGGATTTAACGCTACTTCCGGCATCCGGATCGTTTCCATATTTTAATTATTCCTTGCGGTTCGGTTGGGATGCTTTGGGATTCAATGTTCTCTTACGTAGATCTGAGGAAACGCCCAAGCAAAAACCCTTTCACTTCGTTTCAGGCTCACGATCTTAAGATAAAAGCAGAAACCCATTATTTTTCTAAATTGGCACAAACGAGCTCTTTGTCGTTTCTGGCAAAGACGTGTTTATAGGCGAATGCTGGATGTGCCCACGTAACGCCGCCTCTACGGTTCAATTGGTCGCGCGTCGGTTCGATGAGTTTGGCGCGACTGATAATATTAAGGCCATCTGGTGAGAGTTCCGTGATAAGCAGTTCGCCACGCTCGTTGAACATCCAGACCCTATTTTCTGATGGTACGGGGTGTTTGATGAGATGCATGGTGCTCCAGCGCGCTGTCGGCACGGCGGAGAGGTCTTCCCAAACCCGGTCGCCGTTTCGGGCATCAATACAACGGAGTTCGCCATAACTGTCCACACCGTAAATGTAATCTCCGAAGCGTACAGGGGTCGTCATCGTGGTCTGAATGGCTTCAGTATTCCGCTCATCTTTACCGACACGGTGCCATCCGAGTTCAAATGTCGATGCGTCCGATGGCAACTTCAACAGGAGCGAACCTTCATAAAAATTCGTGAAGAATAATTCATCTTCATAAAAAATCGGGGTCGCAATCCCGATCTCCCAACGGGTAGAAGGAAATGCGTGAATCCAGTGCACCGTCCCTGTTTCTGGGTCAAGTGCGGCGATGTTATTCCCTGTCCAACAGATTAGAATCCGTTGCCCCGCGTGCGTAATGACAATTGGCGCAGAATAAGAGGCGTTATCATCTACTGCTTTCCATCTTTCTTCACCGGTTCTCGGATCAAATGCGACCAGACACGCGTCGGGTCTCCCACCAACTTGCACGATCAGGTTGCCTGCCTCGACAATCGGCGCGCTCGCGAACCCCCAGATCGGTATACTAATATCATACTCGGTCGTGAGCTCCTTTTTCCAGATGACATCACCGGTAACAGCATCGAAACAGTGCAGATGCCCCATCGCGCCTAAAACGTAGGCGAGTCCGTCGTGGACGGTAACAGTTGCACGCGGGCCCGCACTATAGTCAATCTTGTAAACGGAGTCGTAGGAATAAGACCAGAGCTGGTCACCTGTCTCCCAATCAAAGCAGTGGACCCGTTCGACCTGTTTCGGTTTTGTGAGCCGGTCAGTGACGTATACACGCCCATCTGCCACAATGGGTCCGCTATAACCGCTGCTGATGGGTACACGCCAGCGAATCGGGATCTGTTCTTCTTCAAATTTTTCGATGATACCGGTTTCTTTCCAGATGCCATCTCGGTTCTCACCACGCCATTGTGACCATTCATCTGCGTTCGCGAATCCCACAATGACAAAGAGTCCGACAAATAGATATGTAAGTCGTTTCATAGATTTTGTGTATAACTCCTCAGCCAGAGAACCATCCGTTGATAGACCCCTGTTGTGTCTTTGTGTTTAGTTTTTAATCTCTTTAACACTGTCAAGCGCGTCAACCAAATTTTACTACCCAAGAAAGTATAGCACAGTATGCAGGTAGATGTCAAACAATTGGCAGTCTGCATTTGCAGAAAACCGTACTGAAAACCAAAAATAAAAACCGCTCTTATATTCCTACCACAACAGCAGGAACATAAGAGCGGAAAATTTCGGTTTTGCGGTTCAACTACTGCGAGGCTTTGAGATCGCCCCAAGTGACAGTAATTTTCCCTTTCGCTTCAACAGGCGTTCCTACGGGGAGAACGTCCGCTTGTTGCGAGATGAAATCAATCATTTCGATAAGTACCTGTCCGCGCGGCAGATCGCCGTTGTTAGGCTCTTGCATGCAGATACCGACACGTCCGCTACTATCGTTCAATTTGATAATACCGGGATCAAAGAAGGTTTCACCGTTATCACCGAAAATGGCTTCAACGCTCCACGGATCAACGATCTGGTCACTTTTGAAAGGTCTTTCAGAAGTGAATGCCTCAAGCGATGGCGTATATTTTGCGCCGTCGTCTGTAGGCGTAATGGCTGTGCCGCCGCCCCACATATCAGCATTGATATTGATGATGGTTTTTAGACCGTTTTCACCATTGGCACCGCCACCTTCAGTAACATAGAAGGCATAATCGGCACAGTTAAGGATGATATTCCCGCCGTAGAGGAACCGTTCGGCGATGGAGTCATCGACCTGTACGTTTCCGGGGGTATAGAGGGTTGTTGGGAACCAACCGAAGATGATGAGGATATCTGCCTTGCCATCATCAATCCGTTCCTCTGCCCAGGGACCGATTTCTGCGTCGGTTGCGTAGACGACATCACCAACAGCAGGGACATCGTTTTTGAGGTTATCAAAGACGATTGCGCGCTGGATATCTGCGTTGTCTTTAGAGATCCAACCGGTGCCTTCGCTGAAAATAGCGACATCACCTAATTCTGCCCAGCTCGAAACGGTGCATGTAACCATCAATAAAACGACAAATAGTGCGAATATGTTGCGTACCATTAATCTTTCCTCTCTTTTTAGTTTGCCCTGATGATATGGGTCATATCATCAGGGGAATAGGTGTTACGAAAAATTCTGGACGACTTCAGTTAGAAGCTTGACTTAAGATGTCCCCAGGTCGTGGAAACTTTCCCACCCGGATCAACTGCAAGTACCTCACCGAGGTAGTTATCAATCATCTCTGCCATGACTTCACCGCGGGGAAGCCCGCCGTTATTAGGTTCTTGAAAGGCGATCCCGATGCGACCACCCGTCTCGGTATCGTAAACAAAGCAGGGATCCAAGAAACCTGCGCTGTTATCACCGAAAACGATTTCAACTTCCCAAGGATCCACAATTTGTCCTTCCTTGAAAGTCCGTTCTGAAGTAAAATCATCAAGGCTGGGCGTAATTTTCTTACCGTCATCGGTCGGTTTAATAGCCGTGCCACCTGACCACATATCGGCGTTGATATCCATCATATTCTTCAAGCCTTGTTCGCCGTTGGCACCGCCGCCTTGTGTGACGTAGAAAATATAATCCGCTGTGTTTAGGAAAACATTTCCACCTTCAAGGAACTCTTCAGCAATGGAACCGTCAGGATCAGCGTTACCGGGTGTATAGAGTGATGTCGGGAACCATCCGAACGTTACAATAATATCAACAACCCCGTTATCGGTGTGATCTTCTGCCCATTTGCCAATCTGTTTATCGGTTAATGTTACAACATCTTTAGGGGACTTGAGAAGGTCTTTGAGTTCCTCACCTTCTGCTGCCGCTGTGCCTTGTGCAATCCATCCCGAGAACTCAGTGAATATCGCCACTTCGCCCATGGCTGCGGCAACACCAATGCTCGGCAATGCGATTATTGCGGCAAAATATGCCGTTATAGCAACGGCAAGAATTATCAGTTTTCGCATATAATTTCCTTTTGTTATTGACAGTTGAAGTGAATGCCCCTATTTCTGCTTGCTGGAGCATCTATATCGCTAACCGTTCTGGAAAACGCAAATTTATATATCTAACGAGAGTATTATATACAATTCTCATATTTTTGTCAAATTACTTTTTTAGTTTTTTATGGCAATAAATATTTTATCAGAAGAAATTAAATCGGGTTTTGCCCTATTCCTCAAAGCGTGAAAGTATTTCTATGGCAGATTGGGTTTGGTTAACAGATGCGCGGGTGGCAACTCACCTGTCAATGTCTCTAAAAATTCGACCAAATCAGTTTTCTCCTGTTCACTCAGTCGAAGCGGTTCGAGTGTCCGCTCGCGTTGACCGACGAAATTGCCGACCGTGCCACCGACGTTATTAAATTCAATCACGGATTCGAGTGTCGGGAATTCGCCGGTGTGAAAATAGGGTGCTGTGAGTGTCACATTACGGAGCGTCGGTGTTTTGAACTCGCCTTGATGTCGCGGTATCGGTTCCAAAAAGTTTAGAATCCGCGTCGCAACGGCGGTATCGTCACTATAGACACCACCACCGTTAAACGGGTCTGACAGGAGCAGCGAGATCCCCGCATAACGTCCAGCGTCTTCCGGCAGTGTACCTTGCGGAACCCCTAAGTTATGAAACGCATTGTCTGTAAAAGTTGGTGTATCGTGACAGAGGATACAGACACCTTTACCGATGAACGTTTTCAATCCACGTTTTGCTTCAGGTGATATTGCTTCGGTATCGCCTGCAACGAATCGGTCAAACGGTGCGTTCCGACTCATCAAAAGCCGTTCATACGCCTCAATCGCTTTACCGATATTTGCGAAGACAATGTTAACGGCGTGCTGGTCAGCCTCGGACATACTGTCAAACGCTGAATCCCCCGGTTTACCATCAGCAGGGAAGCGTGTTGTATCTGCGAGGTCCGGGAGTTCCCCGAATACTGTTTCATAATCTGCTGCATAGTGTTGATGGACGAGATGCGCATATTGGAGCCGCGTTCCCGCCTGTTCAACCTCACCTTCGAGTGCGACCAACGCTTGCGACCAGAGTGTATCTGTCCGTCCATCCCAAAACTGCCACTGGTTATAGGCAGCGTTGAGCAGCGTCGGCGCGTTTCTCGTACCTCTACCCGCGCCTAATGATGTCGCTTCAACATCTGCGAACCCGTGAAACGGTGAGTGGCACGTTGCACAAGCAACCGTTCCGTCCTTTGAGAAGCGTGTGTCGAAGAAAAACATTTGTCCTAACTGCGCAGCTTCTGGATTATCAGCGACACGGTTGGTCGGATTCGGTGGTGGTGTCTCAGGCAGCGGCGATAACCGTTGAACGACACTCCATTCGCGATCTGTGAATATATCATCCGCTTGCACCGGTGCCGCTACCATTTCTGGTGCTTTATCTTCGCCACACCCGTAGAGGAATAACATGAAACTGGATATTATACAGAGGATTAGAAGACGCACGGTTTTACTCCATTTTCGGCGCGTCCTTTGCGCATCGGAATCCGAGTATCTGTCCACTCGCCACGATGTCGTCGTACTCCCGAAACGCGCACCGCATCTGTTCTGAACCGGCGAACCAACTCGCACCGCGCCACGATTTTTTCCCCATTCCGCTCGTCGGCGGTCCTTTCGGGTTCTCCGCAGGACTGATAGCGTAGTACTCGGCATCGAACCAATCGGCGACCCACTCTGCGACATTTCCTACCATGTTGAGTGCACCGTAAGGACTCGCACCTTGCTCGAAACTCTTCACAGGTGCCGCCATAGCGAAACCGTCAAGGTGTCCATCGAACTTTCCTTCATCATCGAAGTTACAATTCGTCGGATCAAACTCGTTTCCCCAGGGCCAGATACGTCCATCGGTGCCGCGCGCCGCCTTTTCCCACTCCGCTTCAGTGGGCAGACGTTTTCCGACCCATTCGGCATAAGCTGCGGCATCACCCCACGTCACACCTACGACCGGCTGATCAGGGTGATTAAACTTCGGATTGTCCCAAAAGATCGAGTTCCGGTGTCCCGTGGCTTCAACAAATTTGGTGTAATCGGCGTTGGAGACCTCATGTTTATCAATAAAATAGGCATCCAAGAATACCTTATGCTGCGGAAGTTCATCAAGCGCATCTGTCATCGGATCGACATCAGGATCGCTGCCCATAATGAACTCACCAGCCGGGACATATACCATACCTTCCGGGACTTGCACCGCTACCGGTGTCGGTTCGAGTGCAACTTCTACGACTGGCACTTCGTCGATTTGAATATTTTCTTCTGCTTCTTCGACCAGCATCTGTTCGTCGCTGCCACAACCGAGTAGACTCACCGCTAACAGCATCACATAACAGATGGTGTGTTTCAGTATGTTTGACATAGTTGTGTTAAGGGTTCCTCGCGCAGCGGAATCCGACCGAGCTGCTGTGATCGCTGCATTGTGCGGGGTAGATATAAGCGACTGTTGTACGTGTATCCCCTGCACCGTTCGTCCATGATCCACCTCGGATCGAGTATGTTTTTTTATCTGTCGTTTCCAAGTGTTCTTCTACCCATTCCCAAACATTTCCTGCCATATCGTGTAGTCCGTAAGGACTCAGACCGTCTATAAAACGTCCGACGGGTGCGGGTGTCATCGCGTAGCCGTCGGTGCTGCCGTCCATACTGCCGCCATCATCGAAATTGCCGCGCCTCGCATCGTAATCGTTCCCCCACGGATAGCGTCTACCGTCCGTGCCGCGTGCTGCCTTCTCCCATTCGCTTGCTGTAGGTAGCCGTTTCCCAGCCCATGTTGCGTAGGTTTCAGCGTCCTCCCAATTGACACCAACAACCGGCTGATCTGGCGCGTTCAGCCTCGGATCCTCCCAGAACTTCGGCTTTCGATGCCCGGTCTCCGAGAGGAATTTCGCGTACTGCTTATTTGTCACCTCATATTTATCGATATAGAACGCCGCAACAAAAACCGTCCGTATGTCGGCTTCCGTTCCGAATGTTAAATCGGTCTTGCTATCCGTGCCGAGTCTAACCTCGCCTGCAGGAATCAAAACCATCTCTTCAACGTCAATCGGAGTGTCGAGTGCCGCCAGTGGTATTTGTTCACGCGCAGAATCCTCTGATGTCTCATCACTACCACATGCGATGAGGCTAACACTCAAACCTATTATGAAATATAAGATGACGCAACGTTTCACTGTAGCCTCCTTGCCTGTAGCATAGACTGTTAGTCTGTGGAGAATCCGTATTATTTTTAGATGTTATACCATTTCTGACTTTATTTCCCTCTTATGTAGCATAGACTGTTAGTCTGTGTTCCGGTATGCCACC
>ASZN01000073.1 GCA_000406005.1 Candidatus Poribacteria bacterium WGA-3G | reverse complement strand
GCTCCGTTAGCGAGTAAACTCTGAAGAGACCGAGACGTTCTCAGGACACAGGCTAACAGCCTATGCTACAAAAGAGTGCGCTGCGTAAGTCCTAAAAAATAAAACCTTTGACAACAAAGTTCACAAAATTAGGACTTACGCACTTTTGACGATATGACGCTCCGTTAGCGAGTAAACTCTGAAGAGACCGAGACGTTCTCAGGACACAGGCTAACGGTCTCCTATGCTACAAAAGAGTGCGCTGCGTAAGTCCTAAAAAATAAAACCTTTGACAACAAAGTTCACAAAATGTAAAATAGAAGCGTATAGGAGGGTGAGGGTATGAATTATAGGAAACACTATATCAATTTCCGCTATCAGGTTCTGTGCAGCATCGGCTTACTTCTACTAACAGGCGTGTTGTTAGGCGGATGCGCTGTTGCACCACAACCCTCAATTGATGCCTATATGGAACCCATCGCGGAACGTTTTAATGCGCAAATAAATCCTGAAACGGGTGCCGCAACGGTCGTTAAAGAGGGTGTCGCTATTAGCATCAAACCGATTGATGAGGTGGAACTGTTCGGACTGACCGAAGATCCGAGAATGAATCCGTATCTTATCGTCGAACGGAACGGTGCAGTTGAACCGATCTACACCGTGTTTGAAATGATAGCCCACAATCGTGATAATAACCGCGTTGTCGTGGAAGACATGGCAATACTCATTGATGCGAATGGTGCGCAATACGCCAACCTATCGAACGCCTACTTTGATTCACTCTATGACAACGTGAACGTCGCGCGTAGTGATCCTTGGCATGCAGGTTACCCTTACGGTGCTGCGACTTACCATTCGTATTACGGTTACTACCAATCCTACGTAGATGCTGAGGCGTTAGAATGGGGCAAATTTGTGATAGAGGACAGTCTCTTTGAAAGCGGTAAACTGTTCTCGGGTGCCAAACGCAGCGGATTCTTAATTTTCGATCGGCTTGATCGTGATGCCACGGAAATCAGGATTGTTGTGCCAGAGATTCGGGTCGTCCATCCGAACGGGAAAGAAGACAAACTGAAATTTAAAATTGACTTCAGGCAGGTTTTGCCGTAAAATAGTTATCACTTCAATAATTTAATTCGGATTGATAAGATGTAAGATTTGTCGGAAAACGAAGGGAGTAATATAAGATGAGGAATTGGCTTATAGGATTGCTGATAGTCGCGTTTGTATCCATTTTGGGATGCAGTCATCAGCCAGAGGTAAGAGTCGCTGTAGCGGGACCGCTTACAGGTAATGCCGCAGCATTCGGAGAAATGATTAAACGCGGTGCCGAACTCAAAGCCAAAGAGATCAATGAAGCGGGTGGCATCAACGGCATGAAGTTAACGCTCATTTTTGGAGATGATGCGGGGACAGAAAAGGAGGCGAGAGCTGTTGCTACGCGCTTCGCCACTGACCGACGCATCCTCGCTGTTGTCGGGCATTTTAACAGCGCATGCTCCTTGGCAGGTAAACCGATCTACGCTGAGAATGGGATCGTAGAATTATCCCCCGGTTCGACGAACGTAAGTGTTTGTGAAGGGAGCGATTGGACATTCCGGAATCTATATCGAGACGATTTTCAGGGGGAATTCATCGCCAAATATATTAAAAACGTCCTGACGGAACTCCAATCCGTTGGTGTTCTTTTCGATAACGATGACTACGGTCGGGGTCTTAAAGATGCCTTCACCGCAGAAGCTGAAATAATTGGACTCAACATTGTCGCTGCGGAAGCTTATGATCGCGATAATACGGATTTTAAAGCGCAACTCACCAGCATTAAAGCGAAGAATCCTGAAGTTATCTTTGTCTCTGGGCTTTATAGTCAAGCAGCCTTAATTGTTAAACAGGCGCGTGAGGCTGGCATCACGGCACAGTTTTTTGGAGCAGATGGTGTAGATTCGCCTGATTTTCTTGAAATTGCAGGCATAGCGGCAGAAGGTACCTATCTAACGACACCTTTCACATTTGGTGCAGGCGGTGAAGAAGCATTGAAGGTCGCTCAGGCATTTGAGGCAGAGTTCGGGGTCCCACCCGATACATGGGCAGCACTCACTTATGATGCAGTCGGTATGATTGCTGAAGCGATCGAAAAAACCCACAATAAAGAGGCTCAACTCGCGGAAAATCGGAAAGCGATTCGCGATCATTTGGCGTCCTTAGATACCGCAGAAGAAGGGTACAAAGGGATTACGGGGTTAACCTATTTTGACAAAAATGGTGATACTCTTAACAAACCTGCCTATGTTAAGATTGTTAAAGATGGCAAATTTACGACAGCCCCCAAGCAGATGCTTGAGTTATAATAGTGCGTTCCAATTTACCAAGCTTCGGATATTGAAGATAATATGAAAATTAGAAGTCTTCAATTTCTTCTTTTTTCCAATAAATGGAACAGATAGCGAGAAATTAAGAATTATGGAGCAATTTTTAGAACAGTTGATTAACGCCCTTGTTCTTGGTGGCATCTATGCGCTTATTGCTGTTGGCTATACCATGGTTTACGGCATCATCGAGTTGATCAATTTTGCCCACGGCGAGATTTTCATGCTTGGTGCTTACCTTGCGTTTGCCCTTGTCACAGTTTTTGGTCTACCGTTTTGGATAGCGGTCCCGATCAGTATGCTTCTCTGTGCTGGCATCGGAATGTTGATGGACCTGGTTGCTTATCGTCCGCTTCGCAACGCCCCCCGTTTATCAGCATTAATTACAGCCATCGGTGTCTCAATTGGACTGCAAAACCTCGCTCGAATTATTTGGGGTGCGAAGCAGCGTCCGTTTCCACCAGAATCTCTACCGGCATTCCTAAGACCAGGCGCCCCGCCGACAGAACCTCTACCGGCATTCTCTTTAACCGAAACCGCTATTGCGCTCCCCGGCGGTGCTTACTTACCTTACCGAGATTTATCTATTATTTTACTTGCCCTGTTCTTAATGATTACCTTAAACCGGTTGGTCTCGCTCACAAAGATAGGCAAAGCGATGCGGGCATGTGCGCAAGATCGGGTTGCCGCTAATTTGATGGGTATCAACACCAACCGAGTGATTGTGATAACGTTCGCTATCGGTTCCGCTTTGGGAGCCGTTGCGGGCGTGATGGTCGGCGTGAAAGAAATTATTGAACCGACGATGGGATACTATAAAGGCGTTGCAGCGTTTGCTGCCGCCGTCCTCGGCGGCATCGGAAATATCACCGGCGCCATGCTTGGTGGGCTCCTTATAGGATTTGCCGAAGTGTTTGGGGCTGGCTATATCCCTTACGGCTACGGTTCCGGATATCGGGTGGCTATTGCCTATATCGTTATGATTGCTGTTATTATAATTCGTCCTTCTGGACTGTTTGGGAAATCAACTGCAACCCGTGCTTAAGCGAAACACAGGACGAAGTTAGGGTTAGGAATCTGTAGAACCATGCGAGATAAGTTAACACCGAAAAATATAATCTTCTTTTCTATAGTCTTTTTATTCCCGCTACTTATGTATGGGGTGGACTATATTACGCAGTTACTATCCTATCGAAATATCTATTTGCCCACACCGAGCGGCGATTACATTCTTTACATTGTTGTTCAAGTCGGTCTCTATACACTTCTTGCAGTCGGTCTAAATATCGTTTGCGGGTTCACAGGGTTATTGGATCTCGGCTACGTTGGGTTCTATCTTGTGGGAGGGTATACCTCAGGGCTTTTGATGACGCGACTCGGGTTTAGTTACTGGATCGTCCTGCCGTTAGCGGTTCTCAACGGTGCACTTTGGGGATTGTTACGCGGTGCCCCCACGCTACGGCTCACAGGCGATTATTTCGCAATCGTTACTTTCGGGTTCGCAGAACTGCTTTTCCGAATCGTGAAGAATGAGATATGGTTGATCGGGGACATCAACGGATTTGTCAAAAACATTCCACACATCACGCTTTTTGGGATAGAACTCAAGCAAAATTGGCACCACTACTACCACATTCTCATCTTACTCACGTTAGTTATACTTGTTACCTATCGGCTACAACATTCTCGTGTGGGAAGAGCATGGGTCGCCATCCGAGAAGATGAACAAGCAGCAGCATCTATGGGCATCAATGTCAGCCAATATAAGTCGCTTGCGTTTGCTGTCAGTGCAGCGATTGGGGCACTCGGTGGTGCTTTTTTAGCACCATTTGGATCACTCATTAGCGCAGGATCTTTTCAATTTTGGGAATCCATCCTCATCCTCTGTATGGTCATCCTCGGTGGCAAAGGAAGCATTAAGGGCTCCATTATCGGCGCGATTATCCTCGGTTCCTTAAGTGAAATTCTCCGAGAAATCCTTGCCAATTTCCCACAGTTTGCAGGTGCGCGCTACCTAATCTTTGGGGTCATCTTGATTTTACTGATGCGCTATCGTCCAGACGGTTTAATATTTAAAAGAACATAGTACTATTATTGCGTAAACTAACTCACAGATAAGCAGAATCAACGCCCCAGCAACAAACCATTGGAAACGTTCCTGATATTCACCATCCAATCGGACAGTGAACCGCTGCTTTTCGAGTCGCGCTAAGTCTGTCGTTAATGCGGTCATTCCGGTTGCTGCGTGGTAGTAATTGCCGTTTCCTGCTTTCGCGATCACTTGTAGAAGTTCTTCATCTAACACCGTTAGCACAAGTTGCCCGTTCACATCACGCTTATAAGGTGTCGCGCCGGTGCTGACCTCTCCACGAAGCGGAATGGGGACAGGTCTGACAGGGCTGCCAATACCGACACAGTAGATATGCACGCCTTTCGGTGCCGCTGCCTTTGCTGCTTCGATCGCCTCTCCGCCGTGATCCTCGCCGTCTGTAAACAGAATCAGAGCCTTCTGTCCATCAATATCCGGTGCTGTTGTTGCGTTTTTTTCCGTCCCTTCCCCGTAACGGATGGGCACCCCTGAAACGAGACGTTCTGTAGCCGTCTCAATAGCGTTAGCGATCCGAGTGCCGCTATGCGCAAGCGTCTCTGTGGTTACCGCCGCTAAGAATTCTCTGAGTGTGCCGGTATCACTCGTCAAGGGACAGACCACGAAACTCGCCTCAGCGAAATAGAGTAACCCGACGCGGTCACCTTCCAGTTCCGCTAAGAGTGAGAACATAACCTCTTTGGCGCGATCCAGTCGCCGAACGGACTGCTCATCTTCCGCCAGCATACTCGTCGAAATATCAAGCGCGAGCATGACATCCAACCTTTCAGCGACAGCTTCGGGTTTCGCGCCCCACTGCGGACGTGCAACTGAGAATATGACGAAGATGCAACTGAGCAGCAACAATCCGGCTTGAATCCTGTGTCGCTGCAGATGTGCGGGATCGACATTGCTATGGAATCGTAGCAGTGCCTTCTGTTTCTGTCGCACTCCAAAAAGGAGCAGGAAAATTAGAGGCGGGATTGCCCAGAGGAGGTGTAGGTATTCGGGGTTACCGAAACGGAGCCAGTCCATATTTTTGTGTGATCGCCTTGTTGGGCTACTGCATTTTTTATTTTTGTATAGGCGGGGTTCCAAACCCTGAAGAAACACCCCAGCAAAAACCCTGCAAGGGAGGGTGCGTAAATCCTGTTTGAATTAGAAAAGAATAGAGTTCCGAACGCGTTCAAAAATTTCAATGGCATAGTCAAGATGTGCTTTGGTCGCGATATTGAAAGAGATACCGAAGTTTTTGACGGTCACGTTCGGCAAGTTGGCTCTGCACTCAACGATATGGAGCGGCGTGAAGTCGCCGTGTACATCAACGCGGAAATGCGTGGCTCTCCTCGACGGGTAGGTGTCGAGCCACCAACATCCACCGATCGTCATTCGTAGTTTCGCGATGCGCGGTCGCAGCGTGGCACCGCATGTGTCAACGTATTCAACAAACGCATTAGCGACCTGTAGAAGCTCTTCGTTCACCTGCAGTATCTCAACAAACGATGTGAGCGTCATAAACTGGTGTGTGGCGCGCCCGTAACTCCGCTCTTCCTCCTTGACGATCGTCCCACCGAGGACAGTTTCGGTAGCGATTAAAATCTCGTCCGGTGCATGATAGGAAAAATACGAGATATAGGTGAGATCCAATCCCAAGGCTCGCAGGTATTCTGCGACCTCTAAGACTCGTGTGTCCACGCCTTCCGAAATAAGCACCAACCGCTGTTTCTGATTGAACGCTGATTTGCGAATATCACCCGGTTCATATCCAAAGAATTCGCTGTGGCGTGCGGTAAGTGTTGAGAATTCTTTTCCGTGCTGTTGACACCATCGGTAAGCGAGTTGCTCCAATTCTATGAAAGAGAGTTGGGAGACACCGGCGGCGTACTCTAAAATCTGTGTGATTGCTGTCCGAGACGGTTTCCCGCGTTTGAGTTCAATAATCACACAATTTCCTTGCCGATCAAGCGCGAGCAGGTCAATCTTCTGTTTCGACGTACTGAGTGGCGGTTGCCTGCTGATAATACAGAGCGGTTCACCGAGAACGAGCGTTGCGTCTTTTTCAAGGAGGTCCTCAAACTCGCGTTCTTCGCTGAAACGTAGCGGCTCCAGTTTCCCAAATTTGCGGTCTTCCCAACGGTAAACTTCCATTTTTTAAATTTTCCTTGCGGTTCGTCAGGCGGAGTGTATGCGAAGTGTCCTTTCCGTATATCCAGCGCGCCCGTTGGTTGCGCTTACATGTTACAGCCAAAATTAGAATTCAGCCACCGATTGCGGTTCGTCAGGCGGAGTGTATGTGAAGTGTCCTTTCCGTATATCCAGCGCGCCCGTTGGTTGCGCTTACATATTACAGCCAAAGATATAGACAACGCCCTTCACAAATTAGAATTCAGCCACCGAATGTGTTCCCGATACGCCTGAACCTCTGCTATGACTCTCGCCTGATTCCAACCGTTTTTCTCACTTAAGAATTGTGCGATTTGCGGGGCAATGTCAAGTCCTTGACCTCGTGTCCAACCGATACGGGTGCGTCGCCAGAGGAGATCGTCGAGTGTCATCGCCATCTCCCCCCAACAGGCATAGAGGAGTTCGGCTTTCGTGAACGGAAGCGCCGGAGACACCGGTTCAGCGAGTGCCGCGTCCTCGTTAACAAACCGTTGAATCACCTGATACCCATCCCCATACCGTTCAATGAGACGCGCCACGTCAGGGTTTGATAACAAGTGGTGATTCCCATTTCCATTCGGTTTCTGCCGTGACGCGTCAAACAACAGACGGGTATCTGTCTGACAGTAGCGCGGGACGTTCAAAAACGCTGCGAGATAGTCTACAGCCTCCTCAGCCATCTGCCGATGCGTGGTGAGTTTTCCACCATAGAGATACATCACTCCGCTTGGACTCTCCGTGATTAAGTGTTCTCTGGACACAAAACCTGTCCTTGTGAGGCCCCGTTTGTGTAAGTTCGCTGCAATGAGCGGACGGGTGCCGGCATAAGCAGCGATGATCGCATCTCTGTTGAGCGTCTTTTCAGGAAAAATCCGTTGCGTTTCCGAAAGCAGATACGTCGCTTCGGCTGCGGAGGGACGGACAGATGCCAACGCCTCCTTCGGAGTCGTCTCAGTGGTCCCGACGATGGAGGTCCCATATCCGCCCGGCAAAATAAAAATAACACGCGGATTACGTTTGCGTTGCCTTTCCGAGCGTGTGCAGACAATCAGACCGTACGCTTCCGAGTCGTTCTGTTTGCCGCAGCGGGGCAAGATGAGATGAACGCCTTTCGCTTTTTCCGTCAGCAGGCGCGGCACACCATCGTAACTTGGGTCTTTACGCCATACTTCGTCGCTCCAAGGACCTGTTGCTGACACAATTTTTCGAGCCGTTATTTCAAAACGTTGCCCAGAAATGACATCCTCAGCAGTTATCCCGAACATCCCGTCCTCGGCAACAGTGTCTGATGGCGTGACAAAATCGAGGAAACGGACATAGTTTGCGACGATAGCACCGTGTCGGTGTGCATCTTTGAGAGTAACGAGTGTTAACCTTGCGTCGTCAACAGTGCTATCCCATAATAGCACACACCCTCTTAGGCTATCAGCGGCAATAGGTCCTACCAACTGTTTCACTTTTTCTCCGTCACGAATTACCACTGTTTTTTCTGCTGCATCTGCTTTAAAGAGACGATTGTAGTAATGTGCAGCGAGTTGTATCCCCGTCAAAGGGTACGGATCGCCTCTGTAATTGAGCAGCGCTATTGGCATCGGTTTGACGAGATTCGGTGCAATGCGTCGGAGGGTCTCACGTTCCTTACGTGATTTTTTAACAAGGTCAATATCACGTTTAAGGAGGTACCGAAAGCCGCCATGAACGAGTTGAGAGGTCGCGCTGCTCGTTCCGTTCGCGAAATCGCCCTGCTCAATTAACCCGACTTTGATGCCGCCGTTGAGTGCAAGATCACGAATTAGACCCGCACCGACGATACCACCACCGATGATTAAAACATCCAATCTTTCAGTCTTGAGTGTCTGAATATTGTTGGATCGGGTTCGGGCTGAAAACTCTGTTGACATCTTAGCCTGCCTGACCGACTATCAAACGACTCTGTTCAGAGACTTTTCGGATAGCAGTCAAAATCCGAGATATGGCACCTGCCACCGGTTTCGTTAATAGTGGCAAAAATATGAGCTGTGAACACACTTTTTCGGTCGCAGGCAAATCGCCAGCAGCATAGCCTTTAAAAGTACCGCCCATGCCCGTGGTGCAGAGAGAACCTCGACCCTTCGTATAGATATCAAGCCCTTGCATGAAGAGCGGCAAAGTATGCAAAAGTGGATACGGATTACTATTTGTCGGCAGACTCCCTGAAAAGAGGGGTACGCCATCGCCAACAAGCAGCGGATACGGGTTGTTATTTGCCAAAACGCCTTCCCTTCGGAGTGCTTCCGCAAATATGGGGGCTGGCAGTCCATGCATCTCTTCCTGATGGTAACGGACCGGGAAACCGTAGAATCCTGCCGGTTCAGCCCCTTCATACCTTTCAACCGCAGAAACCCCAGGAATCGCATGTAATCCGGCAGTAATCTCTTTGATATAAGCACGACGGTTGGCATTGAGTTCATCAAGTTTTTTTAGTTGTACTGAAGCGATACCGATAGCGAGCGGATGTGCCCGAAATTTTACACCCAATCCCATCGGCGGTAGATGTGCGTATCGCAGTTCCGCCGCTGCCTCACCTACAACATTAGGTGGACGATTAACCTGCCCCAGCAGACATGCCCGCTCAAAAACTGCCACATCGTTCGTAGCAAGCATTCCACCTTCACCGCCGCTCATCGGTTTATTGCCTTGCAGACTCCACGCGCCTACCTGTCCGATGCTACCACACGGTACACCTTTGTAAGACGCACCGTGTGCGTGTGAGCAATCCTCTATAACAGGGATACCGGTCTCTTCGCTGAGTGCCATCAGTGCGTCCATATCACAGACATTGCCCCACAGGTGCACCGCAACAATTGCTTTGGTTTCGGATGTAATACGTTTGCGCGCGTCATCTACATCAATAAGCAGCGTTTTCGGATCCACCTCACAGAAAACGGGTGTTGCCATGAGTGCTAACGCCGGTGTGACTGAAGCCATCCATGTATAAGTAGGACAGATAACCTCATCTCCGGGACCGACACCGAGTCCAAACATCGCACTGTGTAAAGCTGCCGTGCCGTTGGTAAGACTCACAGCGAATTCGGTTTGGTGGCGTTCACACCAGACCCGCTCAAATTCTTGAACCGTTGGAGAAGCACCGGAGAGTTCGTTGCGAAGCGTCATCTCATAAACGATCTCTGCCTCCTCCGCTGTGATCTGCGTCCACTCGTCTAACTTCGGATATGGAACATCAGGAGAGGTCTCAAAGACCGGTGTTCCACCCAAAATAGCGGGAAGGTCCTTCGTCTTAATCTCACGACGAGATGATTGCCTTATTTTTTTCTCCACGACATGCTCCTCGTTACCGTTTACGGATTCAAAGATTCAAAGATTTGCGATTTGTTTTAATCCCACATCCATGTTATACTAACAGGCGCGTTGCGGGGCAATACAATATCATGTATGATAACACGTCCTGCGAATTTTTGTCAAATTTAGCGAGGAAACCGAGAACTCTTGGATATCCGAAAACCGTTCATCTCACTGTTGCAAGGCAGAACATCCCACCTCAAGCAGCTGCGCCTCAATTTTGTGCCATCGCTTTTTGCGATCTTTGGATTCTTTCTTTTGTGTGGGGTTGTCGTGCATGCGCGAGGACAAAATGCGTTAGAATTCTATAGCACTGTTTTTTCGAGCGGGTTCTCAAGTTTTGACGAATTCGGCTATGTCCTGTTTAACGCGACCCCTTTAATCTTTACGGGACTCGCTGTTGCCATCGGCTATAAAAGCGGTCTGTTCAATATCGGTTGCGAGGGACAACTCTACGTCGCAGCGTTTGCTACGGCGTGGACAGGTATGCACATAGACCTTCCCGCCCTCCTACTGGTTCCCCTCTGTATAGCAGCAGCAATGATTGCCGGTGCGGCATGGGGCGCTATCCCCGGTTATTTAAAAGCGAAATACGGCGCACACGAAGTTATCAACACAATCATGATGAACTTCATCGCTTTCGCATTGATGAACTACCTCGTCACATCAATCTACCAAGAGCCGGGACAGATGATTCCGCAAACCCGACAGATCCACGAAACGGCACGAATCCCACGATTAGCGTCTTTTGTTCCGTCGTTACCGGATAGCAATCCATTAAATGCGAGTTTCCTGATTGCCTGCGGATGCGTTGTGTTCTGTTATATCCTCTTAACACACACGCGTTGGGGATACGAACTCCGTCTGGTCGGCAATGCGCGGGACGTTGCGTCTTACGGTGGGATCAACCCGCGGGCTGTAACCATCTGGGTGATGGCGTTAAGCGGTGCAGCTGCCGGGTTAGCCGGTGTCGCCGAAGTTATGGGCTACCGTTATCGGTATCTCGATAGTTTCTCATCGGGTTGGGGGTTCACCGGCATTGCGGTCGCGCTCTTGGGCAGAAACAATCCTTTCGGTATCTTGGCCGCGGCAGTGCTGTTCGGATTACTGAACAAAGTTGCCTTGGACATCGATATTTTGTTGGGAATCCCGCGCGGTCTATTCTTCGCTGGGCAAGGTATGCTGATTATCTGGTTAGTCTGTATAGAAGGCATCTCACGAAAAAAGAATGATACTTGATCTGATTCCAACCACTTTGCGAATGGCGACCCCGTTAGGGTTTGCTGCACTCGGCGGGATTTATTCCGAACGCGCCGGGGTCATTAACCTCGCCTTAGAAGGCATGATGTTGATCGGTGCATTCGGTTACGTCGTCGGCACACAAGTTTCCGGTTCAGTGTGGTTCGGATTGCTTGTCGGTATAGGTTTTGCAGTCGGATTGGCACTGTTACATGCCGTTGCGACGGTCACGTTCCACGCCGATCAGGTCGTCACCGGGATCGGCATTAATATCTTGGCGTTGGGAATTACAGAGTACCTTTTACCGACATCAAAACAGGTAGGCGGGTTGCCACACTGGCAGCTGCCGTTTATCGGTTCATACAGTTTCATCGTCTATCTATTACCGGTATTGATGGTCGTGAGCCATATCTTCCTTTTTAAAACACCGTGGGGTTTGCGTTTGCGTGCGGCGGGCGAATCAACAGAGGCACTTGCGGCACTCAGCTTGAGCCGTACCCAATGGCAGTATATCGGAATCCTGTTAAGCGGACTCTTAGCAGGCGTAGGTGGCTGTTTTCTGGCATCCGAAGTCCACTACTTTACGAAGGGGATGACAGCGGGACGCGGTTATCTCGCACTCGCTGCCGTCATTTTCGGGAACTGGCGCCCCTTAAGCGGTGTCTCGGCGTGTTTCCTTTTCGGATTCGCCACTGCTTTAGAACTCACAAACCGATGGAACATTCCGGGACAACTGCTCAACAGCTTACCTTATATCTTAACAATGGTCGTCCTCATCGGGTTCGTCGGGAGATCACGTCCACCGGCGAGCTTGGGTAAAATGAAGTCGTAGGTTTTAAACCGAACTCATAGCGAGTACGCGTTATGAATGGTTGAAAGTTATACGAAAGTTAATCATAGAATATGCAAGATGACGGAACCCTAAACGGGTCTCTTTGAGTTTATCGTAGCTCAGAGCGAGTCTCCGATAAGTGTCTGGTTTCCACCCGAAAGTTCGCTCGACCTTATATCGTTCTTTGTATATCTCTTTGTCAAACCAACAAAACTTACGCGCAATGACGATGGGTTCTTTAGCATTCACTTTAGGATATTTACCCTATTTAATCAACTATTTTGGCGAAGGTATTGATTCTACTATAACATTTAAATTTGTCTGACCGTTTCACCTCACGTGATCGGTCAGACAGTATCAAGGAAAAACCGCAGAATGTCTAAAAAAGTTGTCATCATTCTTATTGGTATCGCGGGATTCGGTTTAGGAATTTATACCCTTTGGAGAGCCAACACACATCAGACTGCAGAAGTTAGAAAAGCCTCTAAGTTAACGTCTATAGATGATCGAACGAAAGATGCCTCCGAGCAAGTTCCGGCAGAAGCACTCTCGAACATTGAACACGAAAGAGAGATACCTGAAAATGGGACTGCACTCGTCAAATCTCTGATGACAGCGGAACAACTCGCGCACCTACAAGACTATTTTAAGGTCACAGAATCCGAAGAATTCCGCAAATTTTTGGAGACGAATCCTACCTTGGAAGAACGATTTCATTTTCTTTCGGATAGAGGAATAGGGGATCTGCCACGAAATCTGAATATGTTGCTTTTTCGTGAATCCTTTCCAACTGGTGAACCCGCAGACTTTGAACCAGAGATGCGCCAGAAACTGACACAAATGTTGATAACGGGAGGCGTTGTTCCTATCCCGACAGCACCTCCTCAAATTACATCGCGCGCGCAAGCACTAACTCCTGAAAAGATAGATCATATTGGTGGACTCTTGGATCAATACGGCATAGAAGAAACACTTCATAGACTCCAAGCATCAGATCCCGCACTCGCCGAAGTTGTTCAATACGGCATTGAAAACGCGCCTGCCCAAGCGAAGGCACAAGAGATCATCCGTGAGTTTTGGGAGGATAAGCGAATTTTTGATTGGCAAATGGGGTATTTTAAGGGGAATATTTCTGGAGAAGGAGGCTCTTATGAATGGTCACAAGAAGTTCTCGCTCAGGTAACCTCTCCCCGAGCTGCTGAACCTTCATTTACCGAAACTTCTGATCAACTGTCCCCTATACAGGATGAGAGGTCTGCTATCCCAGGAGTCCCTGCTGGCATGGAACCCACAGATTATGAAGAATCCGCTCTTCCAATAACACCACCCGCAGCGGACTTAGCGCATGAGATGCCAGACGATGTAGGAAGCGAAGAAGCGGTTAATCTTGCAGAAATGTTCACCGAATTCTCCAAACAATTCACAGAAGAAGGTTTTGAAACGACACTGCAAGAAAAGTTTTCACCCAGGCGACTCGAAAAAGCCATGCAATTTTTGAATCGCTACGGTCCTAAAGAAGGCCTCCGCCGACTCAAAGAATCAGATCCAGAAGTTGCCAAACAAATTGAACGTCATATCCATAAATCCAACGATCCTCACTAAATCGTTATAGATTCACGCAATCATTACAATGTTAATTATTCCGTTTCACTATCTTCATCCACGAGTCCGTAGTAGGTGCCGTGACGGCTGTAGTAACCGTAAGACTTTGCATGCTTCGGATTGATCATATTGCACACCACGCCGACTTTTTTCGTCGGGAAGGCTTCTGTCAAGTGTCGAATGCCCGTAACGACATCAAATCGGCGAGTTTTCGTGATGTCAAAGACATAAACGATGGCATCAACAATGTTCGCCAATATCATCGGATCAGCGACGGCACGGACAGGTGGCGAGTCAATAACGATAACATCATATTCGGACTTTGCGAGTTCCAACAGCTGGTTCATCATTTCCGAGTTGAGAAGTTCAATCGGGTTCGGCGGAACCGTACCGCTCGGTAGTAGGTCCAGATCAGGAATACCCGTCTGTTTGACTGTTGCCTGAAGTACGTCGTCGGCGTTTTCGGCGTTGAGATGGATGATGGCTTCACTCAAACCCGGTTTACGTGTGTCGATGCGTGCGACAGGTAATTCAGATGTGCTTGTCTCTTCTTGAAGAAGCTGTTCGCTCGGAAACGTGTTGTGTTGCGACGGTCTACGCATATCCGCATCTATGAGCAGAACTTTATTGCCTCTTTGGGTGAGAGCAACGGCGAGGTTCGAGGAGATGGTACTCTTGCCTTCGCCGCGTGTCGCGCTTGTGACGAGAATCGTTTTCACGGACGCACCCGGATTCAGGAACGGCAGTTTGGCTTGTAGGACACGGAACGCCTCGGCAGTCCTCGAATTCGGAACATCATGCACCATTAGCGGAAGTCGATAGGTGCTGCGTTTTTTGATAGAGGGTAGCACACCGAGAAAACTTGGCGATTCTGGGAGTTCACCTAATTGCCGGACCGCCTCCTCTAAACGGAGATAGGTATCCTTGAAATAATTTTTGGCGACAGCGAACGTCATACCGAGCAGCATTCCGACGAATGCCCCCAAAGCGAGATTCAATTTTAGGCGCGGCTTCAGCGGTTCTTCCGGCGAGCGCGCCTTATCCAACACCTTGATACTTTCCGAGCGTGCCTGTGCAAAAATCTCCGCCTCTCTTAATTTCGTCTCTAACGCGATGACCTGAGCATTGTAAATCTCAACATCTCGCTTAAGGCGATAGAATTCTAATTGGTCAGAAGACCACCGGCCGAGTTCCAAGAAATGTGCATCAATTTTGGCAGTAACCTCAGCTTTCTGTTTCTTAAGACTAATAACGGACGCCTCCGCCTCATTAACTTTCTCTGTAAATATTTGATGCAGCGGGTTATAGGAAGAGGTTGTACTCTTTATATCCTTCTCCTCGTTAGCGAGACGTGCTTCCGTTTCCTCGATCTTTTTATCAATAGCAGTCACTTCAGGATGCGTTTCATCGTACTTGCCGAGCAGTTCCGCTCTCTCAATTTCATATTGGTTTAAGCTATCCTGCAATTTGGCATGTGAAGGATTCCGTCCGATTGTTTCCGATATAAGCTCTTCTGATAAGCTTTCCAATCTTTCGCGGTAGGTCGCCTCTCTTAATTCAGCACCTATCAGCAAGTTTATCAACTCATTTTCTTGGACTTGGAGTGCCAAGATGACCTGCGCCTGTGTCCCGCCTTCAGCGTTTAAGGTCAATTTCGGGTGTTGTTCCTGAAAAGCGAAGAGTGCTTTTTCGGCATTTGTGAGGGACTCTTGGGTTTGATTCAGCATCTCTTGTGGAAGCGGCTTTCGCCACCATTCCATTTTCTCAATAGCCTCTGCTTCGACAACCGCTTGAAAGACTGCAGCGATTCTGTTGGCGAGATTCTGTGCGCGTTCCGAGTTCGATTGCTGTACAGTTACAGTAATCACTTTTCCGTCTGGTGACTCTTCAACCTTTAACTGCTCATCAATAAGTGTTTTGATGAAAGCATCTTCCCACTCGGCAGGCGTTAGTTCTCCCTGTTCCGTTGCGTTCTGATCAAGTTTCACACCGAACACACCGACAAGCCATGGGACAAATCGCCCGCGATGTATCGGTAGGGGCTTAATAAGACCTTCGTCTCTAAGTTGGCGTACCGCCGGTGTAATCACAAGGTCCCGTGATTGGAGTTGCGCGGCGAAAGCACCCACAGACGTGCCACCAAACAATCCAGGTATCGGCAGCTGCGAGAGTAGGGAGGAGGCGGCTTGACCGTCTAAAACACGAATCGTGGTCTCGGATTGATAAGTTGGCGGTGTGAGGTCGGTTATGAGAAACGCTGCGAAAACGGAAAGTAAAAAAATGAGCAGGACACTCCACTTATTCCGAAAGAGCATCCAAAAATAGTCTGACAATCGAATTTCTCTAACTTCTTCATAGTGCCGATCAGCTGTCTCTGGCATCAGTATCCTCGTTGTTTTTTCTTAATGCTTCGGTAAGTGCCTCTTCTACGCGTCTGTCCAGCAGTTAACGGTATCTGATTAGAACGGTAACAAGTAGATTCACAAATGATGTCGCGAAGGTGATTACCCGCCAGTCTAAACGTGTTCTTTCTCGGACGCGGAGTTGATCGTTCGGGTTCAAGTAAACATCCGAGTGTACCTGATCGAAGTTCAACTCTTCTTCTGTTCCATCCGCGCGGGTCAGCAGGCATTTTTTCGGGTTTGCGCGTTCCTCGTTGAAGCCGCCTGCTATAGCGATCGCTTGCCCCAGAAGGACAGGCTCCGTAATGATATATTGGCCGGGTTTCTCTACTGCGCCGGTAACGCTTATTTTCGCTTCCGCCAACGGCACATATAGTGTATCGCCGGGACCGAGCACCGCATCAACGTCTTCCGTGGTGAGATCGACCAAAACACGCTTTTCGCTCGTGATGATTTCCGATTTATGGAGATCCGCGAAATCGGCTCTGGAGCCACCAGCGAGTTTCAGGGCTTGTGTTGCAGGCACTTGTGGTTCAGTTATCGGATAAGTACCGGGAGCCACAACCGCCCCTATGACACGCACCGGACGCTGCTGAAAAACGGAAGGAACGAATATCGTATCATGATCTTTCAGTGGAATATCGGGACCGCCTGCACTGATGAGTTCAAGATAATCAACCCTTTTGAACAGCTTTCCACGCCGCCAGATCGTAATATCCGTGAGATCCGCGAGTTCATAGTTGATCCCCGCGGAGGCAAGTGCTTGCAGCAGATAAACCTGTCCAATCTCAAAGACGTGCAGGTTTCCACGCGCCCGCGGTTCAACCGCACCGAAGACGAGAATCGTGCGTTTCGGTTGCATGAGGGTTACAAACACACGTGCTGTCGGGAGATGTTTCGAGAAAGCGGACTGCATCTCTGACTCAAGTTCAGAAACTGTGAGACCGGCGACCTTGATAAGGCCAATAAGCGGATAGGAGACATAACCATCTTGTTGGACCGGCACGGGGATTCGTTCTTTGCTATATTCTTGATAGCCATCTACGGTAACAACAAAACTATCACCGACTTCCAATTTATACGTAGACAGGTCAGGGGGTCCTGCGTCGTTTAGCGAAATTTCCGTCTCAGTCGCCGGTTCCTCGGTAGCAGGACCCTCCGCGAAAACGAGAACGGAAAGACTAAGGTATACCAAAACGGACAAAAATATAAGAAAACTGTTAGTGGAAAGTCTTGCGAAACAATCGCTGCTTCCAAAAAACCGTCGGCATCGGGAAAATATGTTCATGAAAAACCACTATCAACCTTTTTGAGTAGATTTTGTTTGTTTGTTGATTCTCAGACGCAAGCGCTTCACTCTTTTTTATATCGCTGAAATATTTTAACAGAAAAAGGGTCTGCAACGCAAATGAAAACTATTTATTGCTTTGCGCATAGATTTATGCTACTATAGTGTTGTGAACTTAAAAACTACTTTTGCACAACTTCAAGGCAAACGGGTCATCATTATCGGCGATGTCATCATGGACGCATATATCTGGGGGGATATAAACCGAATTTCGCCTGAAGCGCCTGTACCTGTGTTCGAAGCCGAAACAGAAAAGACCGGATGCGGCGGCGCAGCGAATGTCGCGCAAAACATCGCAAGTTTAGGTGGCAACGCGATCTTGGTCGGTGTTATCGGAAAAGACAGGGACGGCGAAAAGTTAGTCCAGATGCTCACCGAAATGAATCTAAGCACGACTGGCATCTGCGTAGATTCCGAGCGACCGACCAGCACAAAAACACGCGTGATTGCCCGCGCCAATACGACGAATTTTACCGGACGTGATCGAGATTCAGGACATCATCTACTTCGGATTGACAGAGAATCCCAACAGGAAATCTCTATAGCGATGCGAAGACATCTATTGGATATTGTCGTCTCCCAGTTGCCGGACAGCGACGCAATCATCTTCTCGGATTACGATAAAGGCGTTATCAACGCGCATCTTATCTCGGAAGTGATGAAACATGCCCAGCCGCACAATATACCGGTTATCGTTGACCCGAAGCGAAACAACTTCTGGTACTATAAAAACGTGACAGCGATGACCCCGAACTACAAGGAGGCGTGTGCAGCCCTCCCTGAAGAAATCACCGATGTTTCACAGCTCCACACTGTCGGTGAGAAGATTTTAAATCGGCTGTCCCTCAAGGCGTTGTTAATTACACGCGACGCAGAGGGGATGTCCCTCTTTCAACGGAAACCCGATGGCAGCCTACACGTTGAAAACCTGCCACCCTACGCCAACATCGTGTCCGATGTGACAGGTGCGGGAGATACCGTTGTCGCTGTCTTCACGCTTGCGCTCGCAGCAAATGCTGATTTTCACAGTGCAGCCGTCCTATCAAGCCTTGCAGGTGGAATCGCCGTCGGAAAGTTGGGATGCGCGACTGCCACGCCGAAGGAACTGCTGAACGCAATTGAAAACGGAACGTTTATATCCGACGGTTTACAGAAAACGAATACATGAAAACTATTTTTCTCGATCGAGATGGCGTTATTAACCGGAATCCACCGAACTGGGGCTACGTCCGAACGTGGGAAGAATTTGACTTCATTCCGAACACACGCAAAGCACTCCGGGATCTAACAGGAAACGGTTATCGTATTATTGTGGTAACCAATCAAGCGGGGATCGGCAGGGGACTTTTTTCGGAAGATAACTTGAAGGACATCCACTCCCGAATGGTCGTTGACATTAGGAACGCAGGTGGATCAATTGATGCCATTTATTATTGTCCACACCATCCCGAGGCAGGATGCGAGTGTCGAAAACCGAAACCCGGTATGCTAATACGTGCTGCTCTCGAACACAATATTGAACTGCGAAACGCCTATTTGATGGGTGATTCAACGACAGATATTGAGGCGGGACAGCGTGCCGGAGCCTCCACATTCCTTGTCCTAACTGGACACGGCAAGAAAAGTTACCAAAATTACATTAAGGCTGCACCTTTTCAACGATCGGATACAGACGCTATTGGGGACCGCAGTTGGCGTACAGCGGATGAAGGGCTGGCGCGTTCCTCTAAATACCGTCCCGAAAAAATTTTCACGAACCTCTATGCAGCGACGCGCTGGCTAATAAAAAATGATACTTGAAAAAATCGAAAACCGCACGGCTCACGCAGGCATCATTGGACTCGGTTATGTTGGACTTCCGCTTATGGTCGCCATCGCGAGCGCAGGCTTCCGAATTACAGGCATTGATATCTGTCCGGAAAAAATAGAGCGGTTGAAACAGGGTATCTCCGACGTACCAGATGTCCCTAACACAGTACTCGCGCCCCTGATTACGTCCGGACAAATTCAGGTAACCACAAATTTCAGTGTCCTTGAAGATTTAGACACAGTTAATATCTGCGTTCCGACACCGTTGCGTGAGGATCGCACACCAGATATGCAGTATATCGTTGCCGCAGCGGAGCGGGTTGCCGAACACCTCCACTCCGAACAGTTGATAGTTCTCGAAAGTACCACCTATCCCGGCACAACCGAAGAATTTGTACTCCCTATACTCAACACCCATTTAAATAAAAACGCCCCGCTTCAAAGGTTAGAAGTCGGACGTGATTTTTATCTGGCGTATTCACCCGAACGCATTGAACCCGGAAACAGCACCTACTACGTTACAAACACCCCGAAGATTATCGGCGGTGTTACACCCGACTGTACGAAGGTTGCCAAAACCTTTTACGCCCAGTTCATCAACAAAATACACACGGTATCCTCATCGCGAACAGCGGAAATGGTAAAACTTCTCGAAAACACGTTCCGGAGCGTCAATATCGGACTCATCAACGAAGTTGCGTTGATCTGTGATCGGATGGATTTAGATGTGTGGGAAATTATTGACGCTGCTGCCACGAAACCGTTCGGATTCATGCCCTTTTATCCGGGTCCCGGTACCGGTGGACACTGTATCCCTGTCGATCCGCACTACCTCTCATGGAAAGCACAGAAATATCAATATCATGCCAGATTCATTGAACTCGCCAGCGAAATTAATAACGAAATGCCTAAATACGTCGTCGAGAAAATTAGCCACGCTTTAAATCTCCAGCGTAAAGCCCTTAACGGGTCGAAACTCTTAATTTTGGGTGTCGCTTATAAAAAAGATGTCAGTGATACGCGCGAATCACCCGCACTTGAAGTCATACGTTTAATTCTTGACAAAAAAGCGGAATTTGTATATCATGACCCGTATGTATCAAATTTGTCTCTTGACAACAAAACAACCTACCATTCAAAAACGTTGACAGCCAATTTGGTGCGAAGTGCCGATTGTGTTGTAATTCTGACCGATCACGGTGCCGTAGACTATAATTGGCTCGTCGAACATGCCCAATCCGTTGTCGATACGCGTAACGCAACACGCCGTGTCCAGATGGGACACGAGAAAATCATCAAAATTTAATTAGACTCTATTCTTCGGAGCACAATAATGTCACAACCACATTTAAAATCGCACATACATCGTGATCAACTTACCTGGTTTCTCGACCTGCTTTTAGATGAAAGAGAGATTTTCCAGTTGAGCGTTTCTACCGGTATCATCCCCGATGTAGACAGACTTTATGCCTTATCGAGGCGAGAGTTATTAGCGAATCTAACCGACGCATTTTTGGCGGTAGATAGCAACACGATTCCGACGGATGAAAATGACGACACTCACGCACCGAAACCAGAAACACATAACGGAGAACCGTCCACCAAAGAATTGGCGAGCCGGTTTCTTAGTGAGAAGGCACAAGCGGCAATCTCGCGCGTCGGCTATATGGATGTCTCCGAAATCGAAACGTTTTTTAGAACGTCCGACATCCTCATAGAATCCGGTGATTTTGCCGAAATTGTATGGGCACTTCTCACCGACCAACGCACAGCAGTCGTCGAACACGGTTACAAACTCCTCGATACAACTTATGAATCTATAAAAGTTGAATACACAAACGGATACGAAAACCTCACAAATCGTGAACAATCAGAGACAATTGTAGGTCAAGATACCGACAACTTAGAAGCAGAGAACCAACCGGCGGAACATTCAGACCGAGAATTTGAGCAACTCGAACGCCGATTAGCCGACTCGAGAGCGAACTATGTTTCACTCGAAAAGCAGCATAGCCGATTAGATCAACAACGCGCGTTTCTCTTAGAGGAGAATAAGGGACTGAAAACCAAAACTGATGCATACCATGATAATGAAAAACGTTTGAAGGAACTCGAAAAAGAAAACGAAAGACTTCATAACCAAGTCGCACAACATAT
Source organism: Candidatus Poribacteria bacterium WGA-3G (assembly GCA_000406005.1). Classification (GTDB taxonomy): domain Bacteria; phylum Poribacteria; class WGA-4E; order WGA-4E; family WGA-3G; genus WGA-3G. The sequence continues at coordinate 5,738 of ASZN01000073.1, read as the reverse complement.
CGAAACCAATGCCGAACTACAGCAACTCGCTGCGGAGCGTGAGCATCTCCTTGCAGAAAAAGAACGGCTAACGGAACAGTTGAAGGAATACGACCAGATTCGGGCAGCAAAAGAGGGGTTCTCCGCGGACCTCAAATTAGTTGAGGAGGCAATTTACAAGGGACACCAAGAAATCGAGGAATTCCAGACCAGTTTAGATAGCTACTTCGATGCGTTAGAAGGGTGTCACCAGACGGCGCGCGGCGCACTGGCGCAAATTCGGCAAACCCTTACCTATTTAGATACACCGCAACCCAGCGAAGGTGAATCCGGGTATCCGATGACTTCCGAGCAACCGCGTGTCGGTGTTTTTGTGGATGTCCAAAATATGTTCTACGCCGCGAAAGACCGGTTCGGCAGAAGGGTCGATTATATCAAACTCCTCGATCTCATCGTTGGGCCGCGCTACCTTATGGTCGCTTATGCCTATGTCGTCCAGATACCGGAAATCAACCAATCCAGTTTCCTGTCACTTCTCGAACACAACGGCTATACGATTAAAAGCAAAGATTTACGCTTACGCGGCGACGGGTCCGCAAAAGGGGATTGGGATGTCGGCATCGCTGTCGATGTTGTTTCAATGCTCGGTTCACTGGATGTCGTCATCTTAGCAAGTGGCGATGGCGATTTCTGCCCGCTCGCCGAACTCATTAAACAACAGGATAAACGGGTTGAAGTCGTCGCTTTTGAACACAACACCTCCATGGATTTGCAACAGATCGCAGACCAATTTTTCCCTATCGGAGACGAACTTCTTATATAATACCATTTCTAAACAGTGTTGTCGCATTACCGCGTGTTATGAAATACGGTGGCATANCGGAACACAGACTAACAGTCTATGCTACATAAGAGGAAACCAATAAAATCAGAAATGGTATAACATGCGTTTGATAAAGGAGGCGTGTGGGTGCGGCACTTCAAAAATACCTCAAACCGTGATGCTCTCCTGAAATCCTTGACGCGTTTCGTTTTCATGACCCTTTCTGTGTTTATTGTCATCGTATTCGCACGCGCGGAATGGTCATCCTCAGCAACACAGAACCTTCCATTATGCACAGCAGAAAACGAACAACGGTTCCCTGTCCTCATCGCAGATGGCGAAGACGGCGCGATTGTCGCATGGAGCGACGCACGGCATGCGAATCGTGATGTTTTCGCACAGCGCGTCAGTGCTGCAGGCGATATGCACTGGAACGCCAACGGTATCGCGATCTGTGATCTGCCTTCATCACAGAGTTGGCCCCTGATCGTTACCGATACAACAGGCGGTGCCATCCTTGTATGGGGGGACACACGACACGGGAATCAGGATAGCCACGCACAACGCATCGATGCAAACGGCAATAAACTCTGGGACCCTGAAGGGGTGCCTGTCTGTACACATCCAACATTGCAAGATGATCTGAACGCTATCGCTGACGGTAAAGGCGGCGTGATTGTTGTCTGGGAGGACTGGCGAAACGGAAACCAAGATATCTATGCGCAAAGAATCGACGCGAGCGGGAAACCGTTATGGGAAGCGAACGGTGTGCCGGTCTACCGGGGTGAAGGCGACCAATACGATCCGGTACTCATCGCCGATGGTGAAGGCGGTGCTATTTTTGCTTGGTGGGACATCCGTACGCCAGATTGGAACATTTTCGCGCAACGTCTCTCAGCAGATGGGAAACCGATGTGGAATTCAGGTGATGGAGCAGAAGGTGCCCCTATTCCGGTCTGCACGGCAATCGGTAACCAAGGCGCCCCGGTCGCCGTGGGTGATGAAAATGGAGGCGTATTCTTCGTCTGGTCGGACTACCGGAACGATCCGAACTTTTTTACACGCGCCCAGCTATACGCACAGCGTATCAACGCAAACGGTGACACGTTGTGGGCAGCGGACGGTATCCTGGTCTGCGATCTACAAGTCAATCAACAACAACCGGACTGTATCCGAGACGGACACGGCGGTTTCATCGTCACATGGTGGGACGAACGAGACATTTTCGCTGACATCTATGCACAACGCATCAACGCAAACGGCGAAGCACTCTGGCATGGCGAAGATTCAGACACAGAAAAGAGCGGTATCGCTGTCTGTACCGAGGGCGGCGTTCAACGGCTCCCACAACTCGTTCCTACGGACGAAGCCGGAGCGATTGTCTATTGGCTCGATTACCGCGAAGATTTTGGAGACTCAACCGAGGATGCAATCTATGCGCAACAACTTGACGCTGATGGCAAACCGCTTTGGGAAATGAATGGGATCCCTGTCTGTAGTGCCCCGAAAGCACAAATTACACCGCGCGCCATCGCTGCAAGTCTTAACGCTGCGATCGTCGTCTGGGGTGATGCCCGCGGTGCGGATGAAGACATCTATATCCAGCGCATTCCGGATAAGGCAAAATAGCGTTGACTTCACATGCTTTCTGTGTCATAATAGATACAAAATAGGAGGGCGAAAACATGTCAGAGCAAGATTTCAGAGAACGCGTATTGAGTGTCATTGATGATCTCAAACGGACGATCGAACGAATGGACGACAGAACAGATAAACGCCTCACAACGGTAGAAAAAGACGTAAGTGAGTTGCGCAGTGAGGTTAAACGGACGATCGAACGAATGGACGAGAAAGTTGATGACCGTTTCACAACAATAGGAAAAGAAATAAGTGAGCTGCGCGGTGATATTAGATGGATTCGGGGTAAGCTTGAGGGAAGACAGGAAGCGACATCAAACAAAGACGTAAAAACTGCAATATAGATAGCACTCGGCTCTGCATTAGCAGCCATCGTATCGTTGATTAAGTCATTTTGGAACTAATGAAAGGAATTCTTATGACGAAACGTACGCAGCGCGCCCCTGCCAAACGGGCAATTATTGTCGGGATGGATGGTGCGAGCATGGAACTGGTTAAAAATATGATCGATTGGGGACACGCACCGAGTATGGCGAAACTGCTTCAGACAGGGGTCTATCGTCCGATGATTGGCGTGTTTCCGACCTTGACACCCCCCGGATGGACAGCACTCTCTACGGGTTCATGGCCCGGCACACATAAAGTCATGGATTTTAATATCCGTGCTGTCGGGGAACGACTCGATAAAACGGTTTGGGGTATCAACACCGGGTTGTGCCAGTCCGAATATATCTGGAACCTCGTGGAACGCGCAGGCGGAAAACCGATTTTAGTGAAGTGGGAAATGTCTTGGCCCCCGACCGTCAAAACAGGTATTCAGGTGGAAGGAACGGGACCGGGTGTCTCCAACCATCACCAAGTTGCCGGATACCACCTCTTCGTCGGCGGAAAATGGGCACCGCGTCCCATCGGTGGACAGCGCGACCCAGAAACATTGGATCCGAGCGCGCTCCAGAAGGGCCGCAACATCGATCCAGTCACGATTAAACCTATTGAAGATGGAGCGTGGAACGCATTACCCGATTCCACAAAGCCTGCCCAAGAGGTCGAACTCACGATCCAACCCCTGGCACGCGGCAGAGAGGATGTGATGCCGTCTGTCCATGTCAAAGATGACGGCACCGATAGCACGCGGGTCTCGAAGCCGTTTTATGGACTCGTTTACGCCTCCGCTGATAACGGCTACGATCGGATACGGATCTGCCGAAGTCGTTCCGGCGACGATGCCGTTGCCGATCTCGGTGTCGGTGAATGGAGCGACTGGTGGCTGGACAATTTTGAGATTGACGGCAACGAAGTGGAAGGGTACGTCCGCATGAAACTCGTGACGCTCACACCGACAGCCGACGCTTTTGAACTCTTCGTCCCGCAAATCTGGCCCCGAGAGGGTTATACGGTTCCCGATACAGTCGCCGCCACAATCGACAAGGAAATCGGTTCGTTCCTGCAAAACCCCGCTCGCGACGCACTCGGACAGATGGATGACGACACCTATTTTGAAGTCTTGGATTACCACCACCAGCGTCTCGCAGATGTCGCGACACACCTCGCCCAGAACAACGATTGGGATGTCTTGATGGTCGAGAGCCACGCCCCGGACTATGCAAGCCACTTCTTCCTTAGCCAAGCGGATGAAATCAGCGGCGCATCGCCTGAGACCCTCCATCGGTGCCGTGAAGGGTTACGACGTACCTACGAATCCGTCGACCGGATGATCGGACAGTTGATGGAACTTGCAGATGAAGAGACCGTTATCCTTGTCTGTTCGGACCACGGTGGCACACCGAACCAATTCCGTGCCGTCGATATCGAGAAGGTCTTGGAAGAAACTGGATTTATCGTCAGAGATGCAAACGGGGACATAGATTGGACAAAAACGCGTGCCGTCAACGTCGGCTTGGTGCATATCTTTATTAATTTAGCAGGACGTGAGCCAGATGGCATCGTCGCTCCTGAAGATTATGAAGCCACGCAACGTGAACTTATTGCAGCACTCCATTCTTACAAAGACGAAAAGACCGGACGGCATCCGTTCACGTTAGCCGTCACACGTGCCGATGCTGAGATGTTCAATCTGCACGGCGAGTTGGTCGGCGATGTTGTCTACGCGTTGCGTCCAGAATTTGATGGCGCGCACGGTAAGCAGTTGCCCTCCGTGAGTTTCGGGATTGGTGGCCAGCACTCTACATTCCTGCTATCGGGCGCGGGGGTTCGTGAAGGCGTTGCATTGGAACAGCAGGTACGTGTCGTCGATGTCGCACCGACGCTCTGCTACTTGTTAGGACTTCCGATGCCTGATAGGGTGGAGGGTGGTGTCGTTTACGAGGCATTAGCGGATCCGAATTGGCATCTGACAGCACTCACGGATTTAGAGTAGTCTTAAATGGACGTGTGTTAATCATCATCCGAGTCTATGTCATAGAATGAAATACCTTCTGCTCTTGCCTCAAGGAAGCATCCAATATAAAAAAATGAAGAGAAGATAAGTTTACTTCTCATGGTGCCTCCACGGGTCCAAAAGTAATGTTTTTGCCTTCCGCTATTTCATTTTGTAGAGTTTCTAGCGTTTTCAGTGTTACTTCCTCTGGCCAAAGGGTATATTGTGCTTCAAGAAAGTTCATGTATTCATCAACATCTTTTATAGGTATTCCAAACTTCCTTCTTTCCTCGTATGCCACAAAGGTCTGAACCTCCGGGATATTCCCAAACTGTTTGATGAGTTGTGCCTTAAGATATTCAATATACAAAGCAGGGTCTTCTGTTTTGTGCCAGTCTCGGGGCGGATAGGTATCATCCTTACCGTCGGTAGGTTCACTCTTCGGATAGATTCCTGCCCACGGTCATTCTGGGAAAACGGGAGATCAAACCCACTATCATCCCGCCAGTCAGACGCGCTGCTCGTTGTGATTGACTCTGTAGCGTGAGAATGAGAGGCGGTACCATGCGGATGCGGATGGTTATGGCTATGCCCGTGAGCCGCAGAAGAAGTCGTTTCCGCCTTGCTTGTCTGAGCTGGACTCGGTTTCGGTGCAGGCGTTGCCGTCTTATAGATTTTTATTGTTTCAAGGGGCTCCTTGGGTCTTAAAATCTGGAAACTTCCGATACCAACAACAAGTGCTGCGAGTATCCAATACCAATTCTTTGTCAACATAATAGATGCTCCAGGGTGTGTAAATTTTTTGTCATAATACCCCTTTTGCTCGCTAATACCATTTCTAAACAGTGTTGTCGCATTACCGCATGTTATGAAATACGGTGGCATACCGGAACACAGACTAACAGTCTATGCTACATAAGA
>ASZN01000072.1 GCA_000406005.1 Candidatus Poribacteria bacterium WGA-3G | reverse complement strand
GAAGACGACTCGGCAGAACTGACGGAGCGTTGTTGTTGATAAATGTGGACTGAAAACAGTAAATAATGATATAATCTCTGACATGGGTAAACATCCTTTTAAGTTGGGTTTGTTCACCTATAACTTTAGGATATTTACCCTATTTAGTCAATTAATTTTGGCGAAGGTATTGTTTTCATGTAGCAAATTAATTGTAGCCTCAATACACGTATTGAGGCTACGGGTTCACAATAGTTCCAATGCCGAAGTGCTACTGTAGTGATTTTTTCAGTTTGCCCCAAACAACGCTGAGCTTACCGGTTGAATCCACCGCTTGCGCAGTCGCAAAACGGTTTGAAATGAGTTCGGCGTATTCCGTGGCGATCTGAGGATTTGGTGGTATCACTGTGCCGCAACATGAGGTATGGAAGTTGATGAACCATCCGTCCATGTCATCTGTCCGGTAAGCGATCGGGTCCGCGTTTGAGCCGTCGTCGGCATAACTTTCATACTCAAAATCGTTCGCCTTCAAAACGGCGAGACCTGATGCCCGATTTGAAGTCCATTTTTTGAGCGAAGGTATGTACTCCTTACCGAGATCCGTCGGACTGACTTGCGAAACCGTGCCGTTTGTGACTGTTGCACCAAAGACACTTTGCTGTCCGGCACCAGCAGCGGTAACACGTGCACCTTTATCCCAATAATAGTAGAAGGCGTAATCGCCGATAAACCCGCCGATCCCGCCGCCTCTTAACCACGTATAGACAAGGTCTTTCTTGCCCTCTTTCTTAAATATTGTGCCGGGGGTGTTCCCCTGCGTGATGATATAGATCCCTTTTGGGTTCGCGTTCATATAATCCACTAAACCGTCAGCGTCCACAATTTCGGCAGTTAGTTTTTTCGCTTCGAGTTCCTCCACTATCATTTCAGCCAACTGCATCGGTTGCGGTACAGCCAAGCCACCGCCATTTTCAATAGCCTCATCATAGACGACGGCAACATCCTGAGCATGAACGTAGCCAGCGAAAATTAGCATCAAGATTGATGCGCAACAAAATAGCCTTTGCATTTTCTGTGCCTCCTAATTTGTGGTTTCAAGTTGATTCTTCATCGTTAGGTTTATCCTAACACAGTTAAATGCAAATTGTCAAGAAAAACTTAATTTGATTAATCATTTCGGATATGTTGCAGCTCTATTTTCGCATCACACAACCGTGAATTGTAGCACAAACTTCCCAGTTTGTGCAGTATAGGACAGAAAATAACAGGCACACGACATAAGTCTAACATTTATCAAACTCACGCTGGCCTATGTTTTGCAGAAAGTCAAGAAAATTTTGACTTTTTTCATAAAACATGTTAAAATGACTTTTTAAATCGTGTGAGGAGATGCTATGGTATATCAAGATGTGATACGTCCAAGGAAGGACGTACGAACTTATAGAGTAAATTTCCTTCTCTGGAATGCTTGTGATTATTTTACACGACTTACAGACAGTTTTTTACCACTGCAGGAATTCGTCAACACGCCTGATCATTCAACAGTTGTCAAAAAGTATAGACATCCAGAGGGAGGTAGTGTCCTTTTCCGCCCTATAGGACTGCAAATCTTAACAGAAATCATCGCAGAACTCGTAGAGAAATATCCACTATCCAAGTGTTTCAAGATGATTTCAAAGTTACCTACAGACCTGACTCAAACGCCTTATAATGGGGTCATCTGGCACCCGACACAAAAAAAGATGATAATAAAAGATAAAACGCTCGTTAAAAATTTGCTTCTCTATATGCTAAATCATTTTTCCGGAGATGTAGATAAATTGCGCGAGGATTATGCCAAAGCAATAGGCAGCGAAATGGAAGCAGTTGAATTGCCAAAAAAAAGTGTTGTAACCTATATTCTATTCTTAACAACGTTCCCAACCCCGTATTCCCAATTAATATTCCGTGCAGCCAAAAGGCTTCAAATCCTATAGAGCTATAGAGATACCGTTCTATTCGACAGTAAAACGGATCAGCTACATTTCTCCAAGGTAATACTAAAAAGATGTCTACCAATATCCTTGAAAAATATGTCGAAAAGATGAAACGTTTGCGAATAGATAGAGCGCACGGGACAGCACCCCATAAACCTGCTCTCTTGTTAGCAATCATTGAACTGATTGAACAAGGACAAATTCGGGAGAATAAAGTCTCACCCTCTCCAGATTTATTTGAGATTTTCATGAAATACTGGTCAATAGTGACTGACCGCAAACCTAATCTCGCCTTACCATTTTTCCACTTGAAGCGTGACGGATTCTGGCATCTTCATGCAAACGCAGGATATGAGACAGCACTAAACGTTGTTACGCAAATTAAAACGGTTCCTCGTCTCCGAGAAATTATCTCCCACGCCGGTTTTGATGACGATCTCTTCGTTTTGTTCACGAATGCCTCCGACCGAGAAGCCATCCGAACAACGCTTATTGATACCTATTTTTCAGATTTCAATCAAGAAATCGAAAGCCTCATAGCTGAAGAACAACAGATTAACAATTACAGTCAGCGACTGATTCAACAAGTCGATTACGTATTTACATCCGAACATCCGGCAGTATCAGACGAAACAGAAAATCACGTTCGCATTGAGGGTTTTCGTAAAGCGATTATGCGTATTTACGATTACACTTGTGTGGTTTGTCAATTACACGTTCTAACAATGGATGGAGCAAGTGCAACTGAGGCTGCCCACATCATTCCCTTTAATGCGTCACATAACAACGATATCCGGAATGGGATTTCCCTTTGTCGATTACATCACTGGTCTTTTGATGCAGGCTTAATTTCCGTGGATAGAAATTACAAAGTAGTTGTTTCGGATTTTATGTTGGAGCGTGGACCGAGAGAGTGGTTACTAACGACCTTGCGAGGTAGGTCAATAATATTGCCTGAGCATGATGAACTTTATCCAGCTCAAGAGGCGTTAACGTGGCATCGAGAGAAGGTTTTCATAACTTAACGTAACGTAATCCTCACTACCATTTTTTAACACTGGAATGTTGTGTGTTTGAATGCTATTTAAAAACTGTCCCAGCAAAAAATCGCCCTTCTTTTTAAAGATGTGATACAATTGTTTTGTGAGATAACAGTTAACTTTTAGGGATTCTTTACATCAACCGCTATCTAAGCGTATTACGAAAAAGATGTCTACCAATATCCTTGAAAAATATGTCGAAAAGATGCAAAAATTAAGGAGAGGCGAAAAGGGTGCTGAAGGACCTGCACCCCATAAACCTCTTCTTCTATTATCAGTCATTGATTTGATTAATCAGGGCCAGATCAGTGATAACAAGATATTCCCTTCTCCAGATTTGGCTGAGATGTTCCTAAGGTATTGGTCTAAAATAGTAGTGAATAGGGTACGCAATTTCGCCATGCCTTTTTTTCACCTGAAAGGCGATAAATTCTGGCACCTTTATCCAAATCCAGGAAAAGAAGAAAAATTAAGAAATACGAAGCGCATAAGGAAGGTTTCTGATCTGCTTGAGGTTATCAATTATGCAAGTTTGGATGCGGATCTTTTTCTTTTACTCGCCGATCAACAGAGTCGAGAAGTTATTCGTCAAACCTTAGTTGATAAGTATTTTCCTAATGTTAAACTGGAAATCAATGGTCTCCTTGCAGAAGAGCAGCAAGTTGGGGAATATAGGCAATTACTGCTCCAAGAGGTTGCTGACCACCCATTTTCATATCAGGTAGTACCGGAACCGGTTGCGGAAGAAAATCCAAATCGTAGTACAGCTTTCCGCAAGGAAATTATGCGACTGTATAACTACACTTGTGCGGTTTGTCGATTGCGCATTGTTACGATGGATGGTGAGAGTGCGACAGAGGCTGCGCATATTATCCCATTTCATATTTCGCACAGTGACGATATCCGAAACGGGATTTCCCTTTGCAAATTACATCATTGGGCCTTTGACAAAGGACTAATTTCGCTGAGCAGAACCTATAAAGTGATCGTTTCACCGCTTATGTCAGATCGACATCCGACGGAATGGCTGCTAACTGAACAACGGGATAAATCTATATTATTGCCTGAACATGATCTACTGTACCCTGCTCAAGATGCCCTCAAATGGCACCGTAATGAAGTACTCAGAGAATAACTTAACTGGGATTTCTCACACTTGCTCAGTTCATGGAAAAAATAAGTGCAAATGAAACTTTTTACCCCTATGGCCATTAACTTCCTGAAAACAAACGTACACATATTTTACAGGAGTGAAAGTTTTCTAATTCCTCTGAACCTAATAACATCCGCTCATGTAAAGACTATGTGCTAACGAAGATTTAAAACCCACGTGGTGACTGCTTTCGCAAAAATAATCGCACTTACTTTTGACATGAGCCAATCCTAGCTGCATTTTTACCGACTTCAGAGTAAGACTCTCGACCCCAAGCGTTCTCTCATAGCAAGAAGGCTATCAAGAGCCTATCGACAGAAAATCGAAATTGATGAGAGCCAATGAATTGAATCTGATCCGTACACCAGTTTTAACTTGCGATCATTCGCAACTCCTGTTAAAATACCAAACCGTAACGGGTAACTTGCAATTACAGACAGAAAGTTTTGTCGGTTTAGGACTCGGACAGAAGTAGGGTCAATTTTATGAAAATTTCTTACCGTGCAATTAAGGCACCTAATTCTCTTGTTCGTCGTCTCAGGTACCTGTCGCAAATCTTACGACTTGTGGAGACGCGACCACTAAATAAAGATGTTTTAGCAGTTAAGTTAAGAGATTGGAGCAATATTCACGCAGAACACCTTGAAGATTATATATATAACACAGGGGCGGCACATTCCTCCCAGAAAACAAGAATGACTTCATCGGCTACTAACTATCTTGATTTAGCTGTTAAGTTCGGATTACTCTCAAAAATATCAAATGTTTGTCAATTAACAAGAATTGGACGCGTCCTTTTGACTCTACTCGACGATAAACCTAACAAAGAATTAAATTCATTCTGTCTTAATCAAGATGAGCAGATTTTCTATATCTACCAGATTCTACAACAAGATGCTGATACGCTGCTAACCACCCTCAATATGCTCCAATCACTTGAGAACCCCAGTCTCAAAAATCTACAAAAGAGGTTTCAACAGGCTTTTTTAGATCGTCTCAAAGCAAAAATTTCGACAAGCTCACAAGAACACATCACGCATCAATTGCACGACAGACAAATCGAGGTAATGACGAAATGGAAAAAGCCTGAGAGTTACGCAGCTTACATCGTCCCACCTCGTTTGCACTGGCTCTTAGATCTTGGGTTGTTGGATTTGAGAAAAGAAAAGAATAGTTTTATTTATGAACTTACAGATGTAGGGCAAAAATTGATAGAAACCTTTCCAAAATTGAAAGATTCCAACATACCTGATGTGCCGGATTCATGGTTTAATACAGATTTTTTTTCCAAAGTCTGCCCGCTTATAATCCCTGATTCAGAGTTTCGACAGTGGCAAGATATTGATGATCAAGTTCGCCAAAAAGTGTGTGAAAAATACATTCCAGGTGCGTTTAATAAATTTAGGAAAACCAATATTCCGAAGATTTCCCTGACACAGGGGATGATGTATCTATGTATACGTTTTGTGACAGAGTCACATGTACTCACGAATATCGGTGAACTCATCGAATGGTTTCAAAAACCGCGTATACTGAAAAACTACGAATACGAAGCCAGAATATCGGCTCGCGAAAACGAATCCTATCTTGTGAGGAGACATGCCTAAACAACAAAAATCGACCTTGTTATGTATCCCAGACACGAATTCATTGATTCACATGCGCGATATTGATGTAGCAAACAAAAAATTATGGCTATGGTTATGGGAAGAATTTGATGTTAGATTAAGCGAGGCGATCTGCAATGAATTGCATGATCATTCAGAATTAACGGATCAGGGAATGGAAAACAAATGTAAAAATTCAGTATGGAACTTCAGCAAACCAAGAAGTAGATTGAAGATGTTGGAGCAGGTTTTCGTCGAGCAATTCAATCTAAAGTTGAATGGTAGAAAAAATCAAGGTGAATGTCATAATTGTTGTGTGGCGTTAGATGCCATTTTAAGCGGAACACATCGCCAGGTTATTTTCTTAACTAATGAGTTAAAAACGACTGACCCTAAACGAGATGGTTCTTTGTTTCGAGTGTTCAATAATTTTCGGATTGGAGAGATTTGGTCATCTCTTGACTTTGTACTGTATCTTTTTGCCAGGCACCGGAACCGATTCCATTTTCAAATAGCTAAGGACGCACTAAAAGATATTAATGGACGCATAGGTGGTAAAACCAAAAATGACGTTCCAGCAGAAAGGTATTATTGATCCAACATACGTAAAAACTATTGAAAACAGCGAACTTGATCGGGAAATTGTGTAATTAGTTTGAGACGCACACTTTGTTAAAGAACCCCAAATTGCTTCACCAAAGGATTATTACGTTTAAGAACGAAATTGGGGATCGGCGTGCTTGCAGAGTACGCCTAATGGTAAGGGATCATAAATTTGTTACAAGGAGACAAGCCTATGACGATTCGAGTCGGTATTGTGGGTACAGGCGGTATTTCACGGGCGCATCATAGATCCTATACGGCTGTAGGCGGTTTTGAGATTGTCGCGGTCTGCGACATCATCAAGAGCAAGGCAAACGAGGCTGCTGATAAGTGGGGTGTCCCAAGGAAACATGTCTTTACAAGCTACAATAAGATGCTTGAGATGGACGAAATCGATACGGTCAGCGTTTGCACTTATAACCAAGGACATCGCCGTCCGACGGTGGCAGCATTGAACGCCGGTAAACACGTCTTTTGTGAAAAACCGATGGCGGCGACGCTGCCTGACGCGACCGCAATGGTACGCGCTGCGAAAGCGTCCGGTAAAATCTTGCAAATCGGTGTCAAAAGTGCCTTTGATCCGAAACTGCAATTCGCTAAAAAGGTGATTGATGAAGGACTGCTCGGTGACATCTACTACTCCGAATCCGTAGGCTGCAGACGCCGCGGGAACCCCGGACGTACATTCATCTATAAAAAGACCGCGGGCGCGGGTGCGATCGTAGACATCGGTGTCTATAATATGCACAACTCACTGTATGCGATGGGGTACCCGAAGCCAGTGCGGGTCTCTGCGATTACCGAGGATTATATCTCGCAGCAGGATCCGAGATTTAAGGGGATCATGGATGTCGAAGAGTTCGGGGTCGCATGGGTACGGTTCGACAATGGTGGCGTGATGATCTTCAAAATCTCTTGGGCAGTGCATCAGGACTCGCTGGGTACCAGTTTTTGCCTCGGTAAAGAGATGGGTATCTCTCTGAATGGACCGGTCGTCTACGCGGATGCGTATACAGATGACCTGAAGAAACTCGTCAAATCCGAAGGACTCACCGCTCAAGCGGACCCACCGGAGGGTATGACGACTCTTAAACTCTCAGGATTCCCGGAGGTGAACGTCTGGGAGGCACAGATGACAGCGTTCCGAGAATCCGTCAAAGCGGATGCGCCGCCCCTGCTACCGCCGGAAGGTGTCCTGCTTACCAATGTGATTATGGACGGTATTTTCCGCTCACACGCAGCCGGTAAAGAGGTTGCGGTAAAAGTGCCGGAGATTTAGGTTAGCCGTCGGAAACCGTCGGAAACCGTCAGCCATCAGCAATTAATAGTCAATGGAGAGGGTATATTTTTGTGTTTGCATAAAATTTATTATTAGGATTTACGCGTTTTTTTCCGAATCCCAACATAATACGCACTATAGACAGGGTTACAAACCCCGCCTGCAGAGGCAATATAGACGGGGTTACAAACCCCGCCTGCAGAGGGAATCGCGTAAGTTCTATTATGAGGAGAGAACATTATGACAGTCCGAGTTGGTATTATTGGTACAGGTGGCATTTCACGTGCGCACAAGAGTACCTACGAGAAAGTCGGTGGTTTCGAGATTGTCGCGGTCTGCGACATCATTAAAAGCAAAGCGAACCAAGCCGCTGATGAATGGGGTGTCCCCAGAAAGAACGCTTTTTCGAGTTACAACAAGATGCTCGAAATGGACGGACTCGATGCAGTGAGTGTCTGCACTTACAATCAGGGGCATCGCCGTCCGACAGTGGCAGCGTTGAACGCTGGTAAACACGTCCTCTGCGAAAAACCGATGGCAGCAACGCTCCCTGATGCGACCGCAATGGCCCGCGCTGCAAAGGCATCCGGCAAAATCTTACAAATCGGACTCAATCCGACGTTTGATCCGAGACTCCAATTCATAAGAAAGGCGTATGACGCGGGGATATTCGGTGATATCTACTACTCTGAATCCGCAGGGTGCAGACGACGCGGGAATCCGGGACATACGTTCATCTACAAAAAGACGGCGGGGGCGGGGGCAACCGTAGATATTGGTGTCTATAACATGCACGCTTCGCTGTATGCGATGGGGTATCCGAAACCGGTGCGGGTCTCTGCGATTACCGAGGATTACATCTCACAGCAGGATCCAAGATTTAAGGGGATCATGGATGTCGAAGAGTTCGGTGCGGCGTGGGTACGGTTTGACAACGGTGGTGTGATGGTCTTCAAAATCTCTTGGGCAGTGCATCAGGACTCGCTCGGTGGCAATTTCCATCTCGGAACGAAAGCAGGGTTCTCGTTGGGTGGACCGGTTATTTACGCCGATGCGTATGACGGTGAACTCAAGAAGTTTGTCGAAGCGGAGGGATTAACAGCGGAACCCAACCCACCTGAAGGGATGACGACCATCCAGTTCTCTGGTTTCCCAGCATCTGATAATTGGGCGGCACAGATGATCGCGTTCCGAGAAGGGGTGAAAACGGATGGACCGTCCCCGATACCGCCAGAGGGTGTTCTGCTCACGAATGTGATTATGGACGGTATCTTCCGTTCCCACGCAGCCGGGAAAGAGGTTGCAGTGAGAGTGCCAGAGATTTAACGAAGAAGTTGGGTTTCACTACGTTCAACCCAACCTACGTGCTATGCGGACGTGATCGCCATACCACATTGCAGGGTTTTTGCTGGGGTGTTTCTTCAGGGTTTGTAACCCCGCCTTTTCGCGCGCTATGCGGACGTATTAGGCGAAACGGATGAGATATATCCATGCGCGTTTACCGCGAACACCTACTGTTAACCTTTGACGAACATCAAGAAAGTGTAGCCGTTCTAACTCATCGTCAAGGGTTGTACGCTGTGAAGTCAAGAGTACCATCCGTCCTCTCGGTTTCAGGACGCGTGCATATTCTTTGAGCGTGTGGCGATACAGATTCGTCAGTTGCGGCAGGTTTCCGATAGTCTCACCAAACGGCAGGTTACAGACGATCTTATCGACCGTCTCTCGTTGGAGCGGTAATTTGCGTGCGTCCCAGTGAAAAAACTGGCGCGGTTGATGTTTCCTACCGAAGTTCACGACGGTAGCGTCTAACGCGTCTCTGGCGACATCGCCGCCGATCAGGTATTCATAGCGACCCATCAGGGCACGCTCTAACAGGATGGTGCCAGCACCACACATCGCATCTAAGAAGACATCGGTCGGATGTGGACGTGACAGGCGCACCATGCTGTACGCCACCGTCGGTTTCAGGGATGCCGGAATATGTGCCTGTTTATACGAACGCTGCGCCATATCGCTCCCAGAGAGTTTGACGCTGATATAGCCGTCGTCTCCGTGTACTTCTGCCCAGACATCCAACGCTGAGCGTCCAGAAGTTAGATACCACCCACGTGCTAACAGTGCCTGTTCGATGACACGTTGTAGGTCTATGCGTCGGAAGTTCCGTTTCCCTGAGAGTCGGCTCGTCACACGGAACGGCATCCGCTTTCGGATATTGATACCGACCTGCCGACAGCATTCGGACAGCTCTCTGAAATTGAAGCGTGTGAGTGAACCGCTCAGCGATGCCAATGAACTGCGTGAACGTGTCATTTTCGGCAGCTGCTTCAAAATAAGGAAGAGATGTTCGGCGGTTCGGAGAGAGAGTAATTCACGCGGGTTCCCGGTATATTGAAAAATGAGTCGCTGCGGTTTGCGTTCGAGGTTCTTCAGGTGTCCGGTGTCACCGAAGCGTTCTGATAGTTCCTCGCGCGCAATATTTTCTAAGCCCGCGCTTACGGTAATTGAATAGAGCATATTTTTTTCTGGCTATCGGCTATTGGCTATCAGCCATTGGTTGTCAGTTTTCAGTTATCGGTTATTGGCAAAATGGTTTACGGATGCTCACCATCAAGAGGGTTCGGGCCAGTTTAGGTGGCGGTGTAAGAACTGGAAGGTGCGATCGGAATTGATTTGGTGTCCACCGTCGAAGAATTCTATCTCCGCTCTATCAGCAATGCCCAACCGAACGTAGAGCCTCCGGACAACAGCAAATTCGTGTGCGACCCACTCATCCGGTGCGACACCGTCATCGTGCCCGCGTTCGACCATAAATGGACGCGGCGCAATCAATCCAGCCATCTCACCGTAGTTAAACGTGTTTCCCAGATCAAACTCCGGCATCTCGTATTCACCCGTGAACATGTAACTGTATCGGGAATCGAAGGTCGCATTTTTGACGATCCATTCGTTGAAATCCGCGGAACAGATTGAACAAGCATATCTATCAAGCAGTGCCGGGACACGCATCGCCGTCTTGCCACCATAAGACAGCCCATAAAACCCGATTCGATCGGCATCGACAAACGACTGTTCAGCCAGCCAGTCGAGTGTCCGTTCATGTTGACGAACAATCAACGAAAAGAGCGACCATTTTATCGGGTTTGCTTTACGTTGAATAACACGGAACGCATCTTGACCGATGTAGGGATTCTGCGGTGCATAAGTGATAAACCCTCTATCTGCTAACTGCGCTGCATACGAGTGATAAACAGATGCTATCCTCGGATCGGCAGTGTCTTGCGGTCTCCCCTCTAAACCGTGCTGACAGACGACAACAGGACGCTGTTCACCGGGTTCGAGATCGTTCGGAAGCAGGAGAATACCGTAAGCGAAAACGTCTTTCCAGACATCAAGCACGACCTCGTAGCCTTTCCAGTTGGGTTCATCATAGAGGAGCCGGGTCCTTGGGTTTGCAGGAACATCAGGGGGTGGACACCTTCCGATAACATCATCCGAAAAATAGGTTTTGGCATCCTTACATGTCTCTTCCCATCGTGCAAGCGAAGAGGTATCGGTTTTGTCCCAGAAGAACTGCTTTCGTCGTGATGCCGCTTCCCGTAAAAAGCGTTGCGTCAGATTAACGAGTTGCATAAACTGTCGTTTCTGCCGCGCTTCGTAATCAAAATCGTCAATTGTTTCTGAAGCAGTCGCGTGGTAGCCGTCAATATGCCCATTTTCAACACCGAGCCCAGTGAGGAGCGCGGTTAACGTCTCTTGAGAACCCGGTAATCCATCGTCAGTAGAGACGAAGCGCAAGGCATCATCACTGTCGAGTTGCTGATAAAAGTTGTGTGTGCGACCAAACTCTGCCCTAGCAGAATCCACTGGTGGTGAGACGAGTTGTCCCGGAGCAGCGCCGCCGCGTCCATCACGAACTGGCGGCGGTCCGGCGACTTCAGGTCCACGGCTTGCTTCAATAATCAGTGGACGTGGTGCAACGAGACTCGCGATTTCGGCATCGCCAAATTCGTGTAGCAATCCCCAAACATTCCGATAAATCGGTTCCCGCCATACTTCCTGTCGCGATCGGAAATATCCGCTGACAACCGTCGCCTGAATCCGTGTATCGACTGCTGCGCTGTGGAGCGCAATGAGTCCACCTTCACCGTAGCCGATAACACCGATAGGGACATCAGAAAGGGACATCCAATCCACTAACGATAGTACCTTTTGGACTTCATATCCGATGATATGCCTACCGAGTTGATACGCCATCCGATAGATGAATTCACGATGCGGTTGATTCGTCTTCGTGCCAATTGTCGGGTTAGCGGAATAGGTGTCGTCCCGGTTGATAAGTAGTGGGACGACAACACGACACCCTGCTTTTGCCAAACGTCGCGCAAACTGAGCATTCGATGGCAACTCATCTGTTGCCCCTGCTATCATCTCCGGTGTCCAATCGGCATCGGGGAGCGCGATGACCTGTGCAATAACCGAGATGTTGTGCATCGGTTCCAAGAGGAGTCCTTCACCTTCCATCTCATCAAACACCTGCCAACGGACGCGAGACACGGTGTAATTCTCATCTGCTGCGATTTGCGTAGCATCTTTTGTCGTAGCGACGTAGTTCAGTACCTCAATCGGCAACCGTTCATCAAGGCACCCGATCTGTTTCCTCAGCCCTTCTCGATTCGGTTCCACGGATTCAGCGTAGGCTTCGTGAGAACTATAGTCGCGATGCCACAACGTTCCCCGTTTTTCAAGGGAATCCGCTATCGCGTCGGTAACATAACCGTCAAGCACCTCAACCATCTGTGCTGCGAGGTCACCTTCAAACGTCAACCGGTTCGTTCCGTGTAATGCTTGTGAAGTTTTACTTGACATACGAGCTCCTTTGGGCATCAGCCGTTAGCAGTCAGTTATCAGTCGTCAGCCGTTGGTATCTCATCGTTAACGGTTCTGGTTTCTTGATAAAGGTTATTGAAGTATGGACCATCTGAATTATCCTAACAAGTAGATGTCTTGGCATCACCGATAATCTACGCATGGCGGTTGATATGAAACGCCAATATGTCACACATCCAATGCGTCTATCGCTTGTAATACCATTTCTGATTTTATTTGCCTCTTATGTAGCATAGACTGTTAGTCTGTGTTCCGGTATGCCACCGTATTTCATAACATGCGGTAATGCGACAACATTATTTAGAAATGGTATAAGAACGCTTCAACACTGGATATATGGAGGGCTCTAATGTGTCTGTCGGCATTCTCCCTCCATATCTATCACTGTTAACCTATAGCATAACATATCCGACAGGTATTAGCAATCGTTTATAGTAAAACTCGAAGATATGTGGGCACTCTTGAACACAACGGGCAATGAATGGTTTCCCTACTACGAACAGGTTTCTGTTAAGAGATAGGTGTCTACTTAATTGTAAGTTTTACCATAAATAAGTTTAGGGGTTGACATGCTTTTTGAGCGTGCCAACCCCTAATACATGTTAGGTGAAAGAAAGAATTACTTCCGTATTAACATCTTGCGTGTTGCGGAGAAATCGCCTGCGGTGAGCGTATAGAAATAGACACCACTCGCAACAGGTTCACCGAAGTTGTTTTTACCATCCCAATACGCCGCACGTCCACGACTCTGGTAAACACCCGCAGGCTGATGCCCTAATACCAACTGACGCACCGCCACGCCACGCATATCGTAGACCGTCAACGTTACATCCGCAGCCTTTGCCAACTGATACGGGAGCCACGTCTCAGGATTGAACGGATTCGGATAGTTCGGCAATAACGCCGTTGTCTCTGGAATCATACTCATTTCCGCAAGCAACTGCAGGAGCCCTTCAAGCACTGCCATCCCTTTTACGAGATGCACATCGCTGATTGCGAGGTGTCTTGCATCCGAAAGCGCAGCGGCAACGTTGCCATAGGCGACACCTGCAGACAAGACGTGCTGAGGTGTGCTGAAACCCATCGGTGCCCCAGCGACCACTTCAAGTTCTGCTACCTGCTCGACAGCTATCAATAACGCGAGCTCCACGTCTTGCAGGGACAACTGATTGGCACCACCCGCAGCATCAATAGCCTGAGCAACGGCAGTGAGATCTGATAGGTCTACAACGCCATCCGCATTCACATCCGCAGGCAGACTGACACCGACCGGCACCTGCGTCCCATAAAAGAGTGCCACAATCGCAAGGTCAACGACCGTGACCTGCCCATCGCCATCCACATCTAAAGAACCTGCGCCTGTCACCTCAATCGTGAAGGTGAGAGAGACGGAAGCACCTGCGGCATCCGTGGCGGTGTAGGTGGCGATTATCGTCCCCGTTGTTGTAGGTGTGCCAGTTAGCACCTGTATTGTCGCATCAAAGTGTAGCCCCGGCGGTATCGGATCGAGCGTGTAGGTGTAAGGCGGGGTGCCGCCCGTGGCGATCGGTAGATAGAGCGGAGCGATAGAAGTGCCGAGGGTGAACATCTGATCCGGCACCGTGCTTGGGTCAAATGTCAGTGGGTTTCCATTTGTCGGTGTGAGTCGCCACAGGAGTACCGTGCCGTCGTAACTCCCCGATGCGATTGTGGTGCCATCGGGACTGAACGCGACACTCCTGACCCCGCTTGTGTGTCCCGTGAGTGTGTCTCTGAGGGTGCCGGTTGCCACATCCCATAAACCCACCGTGTTGTCATCACTCCCTGATGCGAGGGTGGTGCCATCGGAACTGAACGCTACACTCCTGACACTACCTGTGTGTCCCGTGAGTGTGTCTCTAAGGGTGCCGGTTGCCACATCCCATAAACCCACCGTGTTGTCCGAACTCCCCGATGCGAGGGTGGTGCCATCCGGACTGAACGCAATCGACCACACACTGCCTGTGTATCCTGTGAGTGTGTCTCTGAGAGTGCCGGTCGCCACATCCCATAAACGCACCGTTCTGTCATCACTCCCCGATGCGAGGGTGGTGCCATCCGGACTGAACGCTACACTCCAGACATGGCTTGTGTGTCCCGTGAGTGTGTCTCTAAGGGTGCCGGTTGCCACATCCCATAAACGCACGGTGTCGTCCCAACTCCCTGATGCGAGGGTGGCACCATCCGGACTGAACGCTACACTAAAGACATACCCTGTGTGTCCCGTGAGGAGCGCGACCTCCTGATGCGTTACCGTATCGTAGAGCCAAATACCGATACTGCCTGCCACGGCAAGCCGATGCCCATCCGGCGAATACGCTATCGCTGTTATTCTGCCTTTGCCCAGACGCGCAATCGCACCCGCCGGCAAGTGCCACTGCGGGGAATCTTGGGCGAAACTCACGCGGAGGTTCGTTGTTAGCAGGATTGATAAAACGATTAGCAAAGAAACGACATTTCTCTTTTTCATCCGTGAATTCTCCTTCGTAAAAGCACAGCGGTCGTCGGACCGATTTTCGTTCGCAGCAAGATTTACGCAAATTTAGCAAAAACGACCCCACATTGCGTGCTCGTAGGGGCCGGGTTACCCAGCCCCTACAGCACCACCGTGTGTCCAAATAATTATGGGCTTTACTATAAAATTAAAACTGAACATTTCTAATGTATGTGCTGTAGTGCTTTGAACCTGTTTACGGCACGCGGAGCATGCCTACTACTTTTAAATCACTCCGTTTTGTCTTAACGACTCCACTTCGTCTGGCGACATTTTCAATACATCGGTGAGGACTTCGGTTGTGTGTTCACCGAGACTTGGGGCGGGCGCGTCCACGTTCCCCGGTGTTTCTGACAATTTGATCGGCACTCCCGGCACTTCCACTTCACCAGTGATATGATGCGCGACGCGAGTGATCATCTCACGTGCTTGGACTTGCGGATGATTGACTACCTTGTCCATTGCATTGATTGGACCGCACGGTACACCTATCTTTCCGAGCGCATCAATCCAGTCATCCGTCGTGCGTTGAGACATAATCTCCGAGAGGATCGGAAACAATTCACTGTGGTTTTCTGTCCGATCGGCATTTGTCTGGAAACGTTTGTCCGAGATGAGATCCGACCGATTGACATGTTCACAAAACTTTGCCCAAAGCGTATCGTTGCCGAGTGCGATGATAACGTGTCCATCTGCGGAGGCGAACGCTTCAAACGGTGTAATCGCGGGATGTCTTGCACCAAGCGGTTTCGGCGGTTCGCCTGTCGCGAAATAACGGACAACGGCATTCTCTAAAACGGCGACGAGGCTATCTAACATCGCAACATCAACGAACTGACCGTTCCCTGTCTGGTTGCGATGGTGTAGTGCCGAGAGGATACCGATTGTCGTGAAGAGCGCAGCGGTGATGTCGCTAATAGATGTCCCGACACGCACCGGCGGTCCGTCGGGTTCTCCCGTTATAGAAATAATACCACCCATGCCTTGGATAATCATATCATACGCACCGTGTTCCGCGTAGGGACCGGTCTGTCCGAAACCGGAACACGCCGCATAGATGAGCGAAGGATGCGCAGCTTTTAGTGTGTCGTAATCCAACCCTAATTTTTTCATGGTTCCGGGTCGGAAGTTCTCCACGACAACATCGGTATGCGTCAACAGCTGCTTGAATATGGAGCGTCCACGTTCGGATTTAAGGTTGAGCGTCACACTCCGTTTTCCGCGATTCACACTCATGAAGTAGAGGCTGAATCCGTTTTTGAAGGGACCGAAATTGCGAGATTCGTCGCCTGTACCGGGTTGCTCAATTTTGATCACCTCTGCGCCGAGATCACCGAGGAGCATCGTCGCATACGGCCCCGCAAGGACGCGTGTCAAATCTAAGACCTTTATTCCGTCGAGTGGACCTGCCATCTCTTATTTCTCCCGATCATCCTGTGAAACGTCAGTTAACGTGAGTTCCAAAATAGAAAGTATGGTGCCGCGGATGTACTTCCTCCGAACCTCCGCCACACCTATCTCAAGCGTACCGAAAGGCACTACTCTTTTTTCTGTTCTCCCCAGGTCGTCGTTAGCAACTCAGGCTGTGGCGAGACCGGCAACCCATACGTTGGATCAAACCAATCCCCGCCAGAATTCCGCCCAAAATTTGTCATCAGCGTCCGAAGCCCGCTGTTGACATCAACTTTGAAAATTTGGGGGCTTTGTGTATAAAGCACTTCCGATCCATCCGGCGATAACTCAGGAGCCCATAAGTCAGGAACCCATGGGGCGTGACCGGCTTTATTAACAAGCTGCCGCAGCCCCGTGCCGTCTCGGTTAACAATGTAGACCGTCTGTTTGTTCTTCCATTCGCGGTGCAGGTCCCTATCCAAGATGACCGGCAACGGGTCTCTGTTCCCAACAAAGGCAAGTCTATCCCCCGCAGCTGACCAGGACGACTCGAATTGAAATAGTAGCTCTTCAACGGGTAGTGGTTGTTCCACCTCGCGTGTGTGGATGTTGATAAACGTAAGTCGAGCCCCCGGTCCGTGATGGTCTGAGCAGACGATTTCTGAACCATCTGGAGACCAGTCAGGGGTATTGTACTTCGCGATGAATTCGGCATCTTCTTCTCCAAAAGTCCCAAGATAGAGACCGCCCTTGACAAAGTTCCAGTCCTTGACCTGGTAAACAAACTGTTTACTATCAGGTGACCAAGTAGGTGCTGTTCTCCACACGTCTGTTTTTTTCTTAAAGACGCGGCGGACATTCGCGCCATCGGCATCCATCAAATACAAGTCTCGTATGCCCTCACGATCCGAGACGAAGAGGATCTGCTCACCCGTCGGAGACCAGGCTGCCTCAAGATCAAGGGCGGGATGCTGCGTGAGATTCACCTGTTCGGAGCCATCCGGATTCATCATGTACACCTCAAGATTGCCGTCCCGTGTGGAGGTAAATAGGATTTTCGGTGTCTTCGGGGCTTCAGCAAAAACCTGACACACGCCTATATACATCAACATCAAGAGGATGAAAGAAAAAATCAACACCAATCTCATACTTGTTTCCCCTATGGTCAATTTTCAGACCCCACCGCACAGGTCACGTAAGTCCTGTTACAGTTCTTCGCCGACGATAAGACGATAGGCCTCTCGGTATTTCTCGCTCGTTTTCGAGATAACATCTTCCGGTAACTCAGGTGCAGGCGGCTGTTTGTTCCAGCCGATTTCGGTGAGATAGTCCCGAACAAACTGCTTATCAAAACTCTGTTGTGATTTACCCGGTTCATAAAGATCAGCCGGCCAGAAACGAGAGGAGTCCGGCGTGAAGACTTCATCAATGACAATCAACTTACCATCACGCTGCCCGAACTCAAACTTCGTATCACAGAGGATAATACCGGCAGATTCTGCGTGTTTACTCGCAGCTCTGAAGAGTGCGAAACTGGTTTCAATCAGTTGATCCGTCAACTCGCTACCGACTTCATGACGCATCTCTTCAATAGAGATCGGTTCGTCGTGTTCACCCTGTTCCGCTTTCGTCGTCGGTGTGAACAGGAGTTCTGGAAGCCGTTCGGATTCGCGGAGCCCTGCAGGAAGTTTTTGCCCACAGATTTCACCCGTCTTCTGGTAGGAGGACCAGCCGGAACCGGCGAGATAACAACGGACAACGCATTCAACGTCAACTCGGTCGGCTTTTCTGACGAGCATGGAGCGTCCTTTTAAAAGTTCAGCGTCGGGCTGCAGGACATCGGGGTAATCTTCAACTTCAGTTGCAATAATGTGGTTGTCGGCAATGGATTCGGTATATTTGAACCAGAAATTGGACAGACCGGTTAAGACGCTCCCTTTATCTGGAATACCGTTCGGTAAGACGACATCAAAGGCGGATATACGATCCGTGGATATAATTAGGAGTTCATCGCCGAGGTCATAGAGATCCCGGACTTTACCGCGATGGAGCGGTGTTAAGTTGGTTAATTGTGTAGATGTAATAACGTTTTGAGACATACTTTCCCCCTTATTTTAAATTTTCCTTGCGGTTAAGATACGTGGATTAGTTATTTGAAGTGCCACTCATAAATCTGAAGAAACACCCCAGCAAAAACCCTTCCATTTCATTTCAGGCTACAGTTTTGTTCTAATTCAGCTTGTCGTAAACCTTTAGCACTACATATTGTGGCAGATGCTATATCCTTTACTGCCATAACACTATTTTAGCTGACGGCTATTCTGCCAACAGGTTTTGCAAGGCGATAGCAGTCCTGTTTGTTGTATCAATTTGGAGTGCCTTATCTATCTCCACAGTTGCGGGTTGGTGTTCACCGAGGTAATAGTAGCACGCCGCCTTCAATGCATACAGATCGGCTTTGGATTGATAATCGTGCCGAAAGAGGTATTCTGCATCCCCTTGTAGCGCGTTATCAATCGCACGGATCGCAGATATGAAATCGTTGCTCTCTCTGTTCCGTAAATAGAGTACCATCGCCAACCCGACCCACGCATCGGCGTTGGCGTTGTCAAGTTGAATGGCGTTCTGAAACGCTTCTTGTGCTAACGGCGCATTCAACGAAAGACTGAGATGGCTCCATCCGATCCCGTTGTGTGCGTCTGCGAGTGTCTCGTCGAAGTTGACCGCACGCTCAAAACTCAGCAGTGCTTGCGCATAGTCACCCGAGGCGTAGAAACGCCAGCCCTGTTCCGCGTAATTGACTGCTCCCGATATATCTGGTTCAGAATCACTGGAACAGCCATTCAACACCAACAAGCAGATAGTGAACAGGGTTACGTAGACCATGTAAGGTAGCGTCTTGAACTTAACAGGATGCATCGGGGGTTCCTATTCAGGTTTTACGCAAATTTAGCACCGCGTAGCGTAAATCCTATTTTACAGGACTTACGCATTTTTCCATGATAACTTACTTATTACACACTGCAGGGTTTTTGCTGGGGTGTTTCTTCAGGGTTTCAAACCCCGCCTGCAAAGGGGCTGCGTAAATCCTATTTTATTCAGATTTGAGTGTCGTTAAGAGTGGACTTCGGAGTGCAACTGCAACTGCAACTGCATTTGCAATTATACCAAAACCGAAGATCAAAAGCAAGGTAATTGTGAGAGACATCCACGGAAAGGAGGGGAGGCTTCCTTGCGAACCGAGAATCGCTACAAGTCCGGCGACTATTCCGATAAGCATACCGACAGCGAGTAGGAAGCAGCTTTCGAGGAACAGCATCCGTGAGAGGAGCTGCCGCCGGAAACCGAAAGCCCGTAAGGTCGCCAACTCACCGCGCCGTTCGATGATATTTCTGAACAGCACCAGTGCTAACCCGAAAGTACCGAGGAGAACACCTAAACCGCCGAGACTCTGAAAAGTCGAGATATAGGTATTCTCGACTGCGCGATAACTTGCCAACCGCTCAGATGCCGATGTGAGATCGAAACCGTAATCAACCAGCGTCTTTTCAAGAACCTGTGCTGTCTCCTCCTGTCGCTCGGGTGGTGTTTTGATGAGGAAAAACCGATACCCGCTTCGACTCGGAAAGTATTTGATGAAATTGGATTCCGAGATGATCAATTGACTCTGGAAGAGACTGTCCGAAACTGTTTCGAGCTGAAGACTGAGCGGGTTACCAAATTCATCTTGAACGATAAAATCGTCTTCCGGGTTGTGATGTAAAATCCACTGGAGTGAGTTCTCGTCGCCGATAGCGGGTGCTCTACCTCCTTCAGGTTGAACAACTCTTATTTTATTCCAAGGATATTCATCCAGTATGGCATCAGGGGCACCCAAAATTTGCGGTTTCTGGGGTTGGTAGAGGTTCAGGCAACTGACATCTTCACCCGGTGATACTCGGAACGGAAATATTTCCGATGCGTTCAGAAGTTCGGAATCCTTGTCGGAAAAACCGAGTTCAAATCTGCCATCGGATGTATTTAGACTGTGGTGCAGCGGCAGTGCAGCTTCAGCAACAAAGGCATACGCTGTCTCAGGCGGTGCATCGTGTCGATTTGCGCCGACTGCGACAATGATACAACACGCCAAACTGAGCGTTTGAACACAGGTCAAGCTACGTCCGGGTTGGCGTGCAGCGTTTTTGAGGGCAAGCCGTATCCTATTCAATCGCTTTGGCACACGCTGCGATTTTAACCATCTATTGAAGGCATTCCATCCGACACCAATAACACCCAGCGTAAACACTAAGAAATCAATCATCGGGTCTTCTATCCAGATACCGAAGGTGTCCGAAAACCATTTATCAAAAAAAATAAAGAAAACAAATACGACGCTCGCAAGGGCAATAACCACGTTCTTAACAACAGACGACAAAGTAGTTGATTTCGTTTTTTGGGTCTGGCGTTTGCGTGTTACCTCAGTAAAATCGGTTTCACCGGCAAGGAGCGCAGTCGTAGGTATTTGTCCTAATTCTTGGACGATGAAGCGGATAGAGACCATCACGACAGAGAGTGTGATGAGGATACCCGTGATTAAACGCAATAGGTTAACGTGAAGTTCCATAAACGGCGTGCCGATCGCAGGCAGCCACCACGTTTGCAATCCGAATATCATGAGCTGTGCGTAGCCTACAGCGAACAGACACCCTAACAGACTACCGATGCCAGCGACAGTCGCGCCTTCATATAGGAAACGGCGACGGATCTTAGCAAGTGGATAGCCGACTGCCTGTAGGAGACCGATCTCACGCGACCGCTGCTCCACACCGACGCGGAAAAGCATCGCAACCAACACAGCAACGGCGATAATGATAAAACCGCTGAGACTACCAAACAGCATCCCGAAATCCGTAGCACCCTTTGAGGCTTGAAGTCCCTCCGCTCGCGGTGATAGAAACTGAAAACCGACCTGTTCCGGCTGAATCCTTTTCAAGAATTCGGTCTCAAAAAGCGTCCGCGTCGTCTGGATATCGCTGTCTGGCATAGTTCCGAGCCGAATCGTGGTCAGATCACCGAACCGGTTTTGCCAGAGCCGCTTGCCGATTTCCAAAGGAATAAATGCTTTCGGTGTCGCTCTGTATTCATCCCAATACGCTTCATCTTCCGTACGCACCAAGGCGTAATCAATCGGGAAAGGCGATTCCCATTCGGACATATCCGCGGTATCGTGGATCCCCGGAAATTCGGGGATAATGTCTCTATCCGCTGCGATACCTTCAATTGGCAGTATTCCTTTCAGTCGGAAGACGACCGTTTCAGTAATGTATTCTTCTGCTGCTGTGACGCTGTAATAGGCGACTGCGATTCTGTCACCCACTTTGACACCAAGGTCATCTGTTGCCCAAGTGTTGAGAAAAATTTCACCACCGCGCCGTGATCTCGCTTCTATGGTGGCTAAAGCCTGTATAACGCTTTTTAATTCGCTACGCTCTTTTTTAAGGCCGCGCCGACTGCTAAATATCTGTCTCTCTTTTTTTAGCTTCTCAAGCTCTTTTTGTAGGTCACTAAATTCTTTTATATCTTCATCCGTTAATAACATCATCTTTTGCGTCTGTTGATACGCCTGTCGTTGTGCTTCTGTCGTGTGCGTATCAAGGAGTTGCGCAAATTCACCTTTATCTGTCGGGAGTGCAACAATTGTAGAATACGGTATCGTTTTATCGTTTGCTGTAATCGTATTCGCGAGGTAGGTGAGTGTTGGAAGTGTCGGAATACGGTTTTCAGAGGCAACCGTTAGTGCAGTTTCGGAGAGTATCGGTTTGAGAAGGTACTGATCGCTCTGAATGTCGAGATGGTTCTCATCGACTTTAATTTTCAAGTCGAGTGCGGCTAACGTGAGCGTGAGGTCATTAGCCGAGGGCGCGTCCGTGTCCGCTGTAAAGACAACGTTCACTTTTTCATTTTGTCCGAGCACACTCTGTAAGACAGACAGCGATATGAAGGCGTTGAACGGAAGGCTCTGATTCGCTTGTAAGCTGAACCTGCCAAAGTTTTCAGTCGGAATTATATCGCTGATAACCATTCGGAGACTCTGGATAGCCTTGGCTGCGTCGCGTTCACCGAGCAGGAATTCTGGGTGGATGTCGGCTGTTTGGGACATGTTCACAAGAAGTGTGTCCCCGACTTGGACGTTCAATTCGTTCTGGAGTGCCGCGTTGATGACGATCGCGTTGAAAGGCTGTCCCGCCGGTTTATTCAAGTTCGGTGCTTCTGTTTCCCAGAATGTAAAGAAATCATCTGTTACACCGAGGATGTTCACCTTCGATGCCCGCGCTTGTGTTTGCGGGACAACGATGGTGCCGTTCAGTAAAATGGTGGGAACCTTGTTCTCACGGTTCAGCAAATCTGGTTGAAAAAAATGATCGGCGAGGAGTGCGTGTTGGATTGCACCGAGTCGTTCCGTGGTGAGATGTCGCAGGCTGCCACGCACAGAGTCACCGACGACCAAAGCACCGGCGAGAACACCCGTCGCCACAGCAGTGCAAAGCGCGACAACAACATGTATCTGCCAAAAGTGTTTAAGCGAGTTCCAAGAGAATCTGGGCATAATCTTTCTTCGCGTCCGTTGCCGGTGTTAAGTATCTCTTTCGATGGTGCAAGTGCCATCCACCAATTGCAGATGTCGGTCAAAGCGCGAGGTGAGCGCGAGGTTATGTGTCACCACGATCAGTATAGTCTTCTCAGCACGATGCAACTCAAAAAGCAAATTGGCGACGGTATCGGTCGTAGCGGTGTCCAGATTGCCCGTCGGTTCATCACAGAGGAGGATGTCCGGTTGATTGATAAGTGCCCGCGCAATAGCGACGCGTTGCCGTTCGCCACCTGAAAGTTCTGCAGGGCGGTGGGATTGACGGTTCGTGAGTCCGACCCGTTTTAGGAGCTGCGTGGCGCGCTCGGTCGCGTCGGTTCTCTGTTTGAAGGCGAGCGTCGGAATCAGCACATTCTCCAGCACAGAATATTGTGGAAGTAGGTGATGCTCCTGAAACACAAATCCGATCACGGCGTTTCGGTACTGTGCAAGTTCAGGTTCAGAGAGGGTAAACGGATTTATATTGTTAATTTCCACAATTCCATTCGACGGTTCTTCTAATGTGCCGATGATATGTAAGAGTGTACTTTTACCAGAACCAGAGGGCCCCGTGATAACGGTGGATGTACCCCCGGTGAGACGCAACGAAATATTCTGCAGGACCTTGACGGCTCCGAAGTCTTTGAATAAGTGAGATATTTTTAGCGAAGATGTCGCAGCGCGCGGTTGTTGCATGTTTTTTTGTCGTCTACTGGTATATGAAGATTGTAGCACTGCTCTATGATGAACAGTCTATCTGATCTGCAATAAAATCAGGGATCGGAATTGCACGTAGTTTCTCACCCGGGTTCGTTATACAACAGACCGTTGTGACCTCGCCGCGTGCGATATCTTCTCCCTGAAGTGTAAAGTGAAATTGGTATGTGAGCGACTTCGTCCCTTTCCTTGAGACCCAGAGATGGATGTCCACCTCATCTTCAAATCGGAGCGGACTTAAATACTGACACGAAACCGAGAGCCGTGGCCAACCGATTTTATTCCCGTTCCATTCGGTCGCGACACTTGTGCCTAAACTCCGTAGGAATTCGTGCTCCGCGGTCTCCATAAAGACAAAAAATCGTGTGAAATGGACGATTCCTGCCATATCGGTATCTGCGAATTCGATTTTACGTCGGGTTCGATACTCGGTGTGCATATTTCCTAATCGTTATCAATTATCATACTTCGCAGTGAGAACAGTTCCGAATTAAGGGGAACCTTGATTGCATCAGCCGCCTCTTAACTGATGACTGATAACTGATAACTGAAAACCATTCCCCTACATCTTCGGATATTCCGGGACATCTTCATAACGGCTCCATGTCTCCGCGTAGATTCTCCAGTGTCCATCGGTAGGATCTATCATCATATTCAGTCTTTTAGTCCCATAATCTGAATAGGCGGGACGCGTGCCGCTCGCTGGCGTGCCGGTAAATTTTTGTAAGAACGTTACATCCGCGACCGCACGGTCTCCGTTGACTTGTAAATTAGAGATGTCAACCTGGATGTCGCTATACATATTGTTCAACCTTTTCATACTCGCACGAAGCTGCTTTTTATTCAGATAGATAGGTGTCTCTACACCCCCACGGACAGTGACGCGGGTGATCAAGGCTTCATCAGAATAGATGGACATATAAGTATTTAGGTCCTTCCCTTCCCAAGCTGCCTGCCATTTCCCCAAAATTTGTCTCGCTTTGAGCTGTGTATCAAGCGGGGCGTTCCCGTCAAAGGTTCCGCCGGATTCATCGCCAGACACCGTGTTCGCACCGGACGGTTGCTGTGTCTGTTCAAGTACGATAGCACCCGATATTTCGGCAACCTGATCGTTAATAAGTTTCCATTTCCGTCTGAAAAACCCTTTCTTCTCAATGGTGAGTGTGCGGTTATGCGTTTCAATAATGTCGCCGTTATTCTGCAGCGTTACACGAATGCCATCCACGATATGACGGTTGCGCCGCGTCGGTACGGGGCTGTAAGTTGCATCTTGTAGGTCAATGATGTGTGCTTGTGACATCAATCCGAGGGCACGCCGAAAACTCGATGTCCGCTTCTTTCGGGCAGATTTATCCCACAGGTTAGTGTATGCTGTCGAATCCTGCCTTTCTAACGCGCTCTTCCAAGCGAGGACAAGCGGGGCGACCGGACTGTTAGAGGGTTTCGGACGATCCTGCTGTTCGATCATTGTATCAGGAGAAACCGTGGCAATATAGTCTTCACCGACGACCTCATCTTGTGCAATTTTCCACCGCTGTTGGACGATCCCTTTCTTCTCAATCACAAGGTTTCGTAACTGCTCTTGCGAACCCCCAGGTAGATGAACCGTCACTGGTATCCCTTCAATCCGATAACGGTTCGGATATCGTGGAATTTGATACGGCGGGCTGCCATCTTCAAGATTGATTTCAAGGCGGATATTATCTCTTAGGAGTTTCGCTGTATTCGGATAACCTCTATCGGGATGCAAGCGTTCGCTTTTTACCCAAAGTGCGTCATACCGTTTAAGATCGCTGGATTCAAGCGCACTCTTCCACTTCGCTAAAAAAGCAGTAGGTGTTTCAGTCGAACTCATGAATATGAGTAGGAACACAACAAACGCAATAACGATTGCCGCGATAGCACCCCCCCATATCAGGTTCCGGGGTATCGCCAATTTCTTAGGAATGTTTTTCTGCCAATTTTGTGCATCGTTCACAATATAACCTCGTTATTAGTTAACAGTTAACAGTTCCCAGTGACCAGAAAGAGACATGCCATCAAAAACCTCTTTTAACTGGGTACCGGTTACTGGTTGCTATTATAGGTTCGGCACCCTCTCAAAAATCTTCCAGATTTCGTGGTGGATCTTCCAACTGTTCCCGACTTGATGCATCCAGATTTCGCGAATCCAAACATCGTAGAGGGCGGTATCGTTCTCATCAGCCGCCGGATGTACCAATCGACTCAGTTGCAGAATACCGATGACACTTTCGCTTTCGACTTCGGTGTCAAATTTCGCTTTCGTCCACGTGTGGGCGCGCATCTGGCGAAGATCCGATTCCAATTGTTGTCTGTCTATTTTACTCCGATTTTCCTTGCTCTCAAGAATCACGACTTTATCGGCAACAACGTTCGGGGCGTAATAGGCGAGATGCGTATTTAGGTTTCCGCTTTGCCAGGCACCGCTCCAATTATTAAGCGCAGCTTTGCCGGCCGCTATCTGTTGCGTAGAGAGCGATGTTCGTCCGGTTTTTGGAGGCGAAAGTACCGGTTGGCTGGCTTCATACGCCCGAGAGGCTTGCGCCTGCTTCGCGATAAATTCAGCGTGTTTCGCCGCGACATCTTGCTTATTCGCCTGGGCAAGTTTCTGTGTATAGATTTCTGCTTGTTGACGCATCTGTTTTCTCAGGGATTCTGCTTCAGCGATCGCTGCCCGTTTCTGATAGCCTTCTTCTTTCGTGATCTTGTCAGCAACTTCCAATTTGCGACGAAGTTTAGAAAGTTCGGTACCGTAGCTGCGGATTTCTTCTTCCGCACGGCGTGCACGCATTTGTGTATCTTCTAAGGTTTTCGAGAGATCACTTATCTGTTTTCCGAAGGCTTTCCTCGTATCGCCTAATTCGCTATTCTCTATCTGAAGTTTTTGAATCCGCTCTCGCAACTGCTCGGACTCACGCCAAGCCTCTTGAACCTCAGATTGCTTTTTTGAGACCTTCTCTTCCAATGTTTTGAATCTTTGACGGAATTCTTTAACGCTCGCTTCCTTCTCAAGGATAGTCGCGTTGAGCTCCGAACTTTTGGCGACGTTGACGGCATTCCGATGTGCGATTTTAGCGTCGGCACTCGCTTGGTGCGCGAGGCGAAGCGCGTCAACGCCTCTCTTTTCTGTCAATGCCTCCCTCGCGGCTTCGAGATTTGCGTTAGCGGATTGAAACGCTTCAGGGGCAAGTGATACGGCATCAACATCTCGCGCCGCTGCGATGGCTGCTTCCGCTTCTGCGATCGCTGTGTCAACAACAGGTGGTTCAATCTTTCCAAGTTGACCACCACAACCAGCAAAAGCGAGGGGAATGAGAAGTAGCCAGGCCATCAATGTCCTATCTAATGTAAGGTTAGACCTCCATCGTAAAGCGGTAAGTCGTTTCATTTTCTTTGTTCTCCTTATTAATTCTTTTTTCTCAGAACCTATGTCTTTTTGATTAGCCTCTACAAACACCGACGACAATCCAAACCCCGGTAGGTAAGGTCTCTCTATATTATTCCAACATTGGCAAAGTCAGGGCATGCGGTTGAGTGGTGGTGATTTTTGAGATATAGGGTGAGAGTGTTCCTGCTCTGCGACACAGAAAGTACGATCAGTTCACGCGTCTTCTGATTCTCCATCGAGACGTTCCACACTGCAACCACCCCCTAATTATTAGGATACCATGTCTAAAACCGGTCTGTCAAGGTTAGGTTCAATTTTCAGTTACTAACACCTGAAAACCGGAAACCCACAACCGTTTTCCGAATTTGTTTGACTTCACCGACAAATCGGTGTATAATAATGTACTGACATCGTGTAAAAAACGCTTGTATGTAGAAACCTTCTGATATAGTAAAATCGGAAAATAAGTTTACACTTTGAAGGACAATATCTATCTACACTCCAATGCAGGGTTTTTGCTGGGGTG
>ASZN01000071.1 GCA_000406005.1 Candidatus Poribacteria bacterium WGA-3G | reverse complement strand
CCTCTTATGTAGCATAGACTGTTAGTCTGTGTTCCGGTATGCCACCGTATTTCATAACATGCGGTAATGCGACAACACTGTTTAGAAATGGTATTAATCCCATTAAGGAGCTCCAGAATTTGCGCAACTACGCTGAAATCACCGAACGACTCAAAAACTTAGAACTGCCAACAGAATTAGTTGGCAACGTCCACGGTTATCCGATTCACCAAATTCACTTAGCATCGTCCACCAATATGCCACAACCTATTCTGATTACAGGTGGCGTTCACGGCGATGAACCCGCAGGCGTTGAGGCAGTTTTACAGTTCCTGACACGTGACAATACCGAACGCCTGAAAGAGTTCTCGTTTCTGGTGATTCCGTGTATTAATCCGTACGGTTATGTTCACAATACGCGTGAAACCCATGGCGGCGTAGACATCAACCGCGCTTTCGAGACAGATGATGTCGCTGAAGTGGCTCTCGTCAAAAAGATACTCGGACAAACCCAATTCTCCTTCGCCATAGACTTCCACGAAGACTACGACGCGACCGGGTTCTACCTCTACGAAGGCACACGCGACGAGAACTATATCGGTCCCGAACTCGCCGCAGCCGCAAAAGCAATCGGACCTATAGACCCAGAAGACCCAGGCGAAGACGCGCCAAACCTCGTCGAAGGGGTCTACAAAGTCGCCACCGAATGGGGCACACAAGGCTTGGCACCTTACCTATTGCATTTTCATAGTAAACATGTTATCATCTCTGAAACACCTACCGTTTGGCAACTTGAACGACGTGCAGCACTCCATTTGACAATACTGGATACCGCGTTAAACGCTATATCAGCAAGGGAGATATAATGGAAGATCAACAAGTCTTATCAAATGTCAATACTGCATCTCAGCCTTCAGAATTGAAAATCACCGACATGCGTATCGTTCGGACCCAAGTTGGGGGTCCCATCCTGAAACTCGACACCAACCAAGGCATCTACGGTCTCGGTGAAGTCCGAGACGGCGCAAGTCCGACGTACGCACTGATGCTCAAAAGCCGAATCCTGGGCGAAAATCCGTGTAATGTTGATAAAATCTTTCGACAGATCAAACAGTTCGGGCACCACGCACGACAAGGTGGCGGCATCTGTGGCATCGAAATGGCTCTGATGGACCTGGCGGGTAAGGCTTACGGCGTTCCGTGCTATCAACTCGCCGGTGGTAAATTCCGAGACAAAATCCGATGCTACAGCGATACCCCGTCGCTTAAAGACGCTACAGAGATGGGAAACAAACTCCAAGAACGTATTGACAGGGGATTTACTTTCTTAAAGATGGATGTCGGTGTCGGATTGCTGCGAGGTATTCCCGGCACACTCTCCGCACCGCAGGGAAATTTGGACACACGCGACCTAATGCACCCGTTCACCGGTATACGCCTCACCGAAAAAGGGATCGCTATGCTCTGCGAATACGTAGAAATCGTTCGGGATATTATCGGTTATGAGATACCCCTTGCGGTCGATCATTTCGGACATATCAGCGTTGAGGACTGTATCCGTCTTGCGAGAGCACTAGAGAAATACAACCTCGCATGGTTAGAGGATATGGTGCCGTGGCAATACACCGACCAATATGTGCGTCTCTCAAATTCATGCGCAACCCCGATCTGCACAGGCGAGGACATCTACTGTAAAGAGGATTTCATGCCCCTATTCGAGAATCGAGGCATCGCCGTCGCACACCCCGATATTGCGACTTCCGGTGGGATTTTAGAGACGAAGAAGATCGGCGATCTCGCAGAAGATCACGGCATTGCAATGGCACTCCACATGGCAGGCACACCTATCTGCGCAATGGCGAGCGTCCACTGCGCCGCCGCGACATCAAATTTTATGGTATTAGAGAATCACTCTGTTGATAATCCGTGGTGGGATGAGATGGTGACAGGCTTATCAAACCCGATTATCCAAGACGGTTATATCAATGTCCCAGAAACCCCCGGCTTAGGCATTGATCTCAACGAAGAGGTCATCCGAGAGCATCTCCATCGGGACGAGACAGCCTACTTCGCACCCACAACTGAATGGGATTCCGAACGTTCGCACGATAGGTTGTGGAGTTAATCCATGTTAACCAGTTCCTGGAGGCATCGCTGGATGTTACTTTTAATATGATCACATTCTCGTTTTTCAGCCAGTTTTAACGCTATCTCCAAATCATATCGCGCCCCTTCGATCTGGCTAAGGCTAACCTTTGTTTGACTGCGGTTGTAGTGTGCCTCTACAAATTCTGGGTTCAGACGGATAGCTTCGTCAAAATCGGCGATGGCGGTTTCATATTCGCCAATCAACGTTTTCGCCGTGCCACGATTGTAATAAGCTTCGGCGTAATTGGGTTTCAGGCGGAGTGTCATGTCGTAGGCAGAGATGGCTTCTCCTATCCAACCGCCCTCTGAAAGGATATTACCCATTGAGAAGAAGGCATGAATAGCCACCTCTGTTTCGCTCCATTCTAAGATGGCAGCCGGGGGATGCTCCTTTTCAAGTTCTTGCATCTCTTCTGGTGTTAGTTCCGTTATCTCTAAGATTTCCCATTCATCGTTCCATTCGACCGATGCTTCTTCTGTCCGCTCTGCTTCCTCCATCGGCTCTGTAGGGAGATCCGATAACTTTGGAACGTTTTCTTTCTCATACCTTTCAACGAGGAAGTCAACGAGCATCATTAGAGAGGTAGCAGGGTGGTGTACATTTTCACCGACTGTGTCAACTAATTCTTCAAATAGGGGTGAAAGTTGTCGGTAGTCGCTTCTTGATATTATATTGAAACTAAAGGCTTCGTCTCGATTTCCGATATCAATTAATAATTCCAGTACACCGGCGAGCCAACGATAGTCACTTTCTGGATAAGGAGCAGGCTTCACAGTTTTCTGAAGTAGAGATTGTTGTGTTACAAAAGGATCTTGCTTTTGGAGTGCAGGCATATCCGGCTCCACGGGGACAAAAGGTGCTAATAGAGATAATAAATTTTGGGTGGTTTGTATATCGGTTGACATTATTTCCTATCTCCGTTTGTTCCAAGCATCATATTCCGCGTGTGTGAATACTTTGCGAATAGTGGCACGCTGGAATTGATACTGCATAGATACCAGAAGACGAACTTTGTTGCCGCCAATGTTGAAAGCTGTCCAAGTTCTCTTGACGGTAACGTACGAACCAGTCGGCAGCCTTTCTCGCACGTTCACTTGGATTAGATCAGCGTGTGGGAATGTTTCGCGCAACTCAACAATTGAACCAAAACTTTCTTGCTCCATCAATGCACGCCATCTGTTAAGGGCAGATCTAGTATTCGGATGTTTCTGTGAAAACTCGTCCAGCTTTTCTTGATTTCTGATATGCATAGGCTGTG
Organism: Candidatus Poribacteria bacterium WGA-3G; assembly: GCA_000406005.1. GTDB lineage: Bacteria > Poribacteria > WGA-4E > WGA-4E > WGA-3G > WGA-3G. Next base: position 24,576 of record ASZN01000071.1, on the reverse strand, counting down.
TGATCTGCACGGTAGTGCGCTATTGTTATCCAAGTCCTCTTCATCTCCACTGAACGGTGCAGGTACTTCCATCAACGGTCACTATTATATCATGTCAAAATTGAAATCACAATGTTGATTTACTGTCCGAACGCGTTTGCCACAATCACCAAATCCTGAATATTCACAACACCATCACCGTTAAGATCCGGAGCATCTGTGCCGAACCCATTGGCAACCGCCACCAAATCCAGGATGTTCACAACACCATCGCCGTTAACATCATGCTTATTAACAGTCGTGCTTTTCAGATAGATTTCACCATCTAAATCGGGATGGAATCACAGCAACGTAAACCTGCGAATGCCCCGACACATCTGACGTATACACAACAGCCGTTTCATCCGAACTAAAGGAAGGATGCGGATGTGTCCACTGCGGTCCATAGACCGTGTCCACCTTCATCTCCATCCAACTCAAGGCTTTCTCTCGATCGCCCGACTGTTGTGCCGCTGCCCAATCCTCTGCAAGCGCATACCGATCCGTTTCCCACTGACTCCCGCTGGACGAACTCTGCGGATAGCAGATAGGCGTATGCTCACCGGATTCCACATCAACCAGTCGCAAACCGATGTCGGGATGGACGGTGTCGCACAACACCTTTGTCCCATCGCGATTGCTGGCGATGTGCCACGCATTGAAATCGGCGATCGTCTGTATCTGTAGGGTTTCCAGAGATATCCGCCGCAATGCGTATGGCCAATGTGTCACAATCAATTCGTCTAACGCGCCGAGGAAGGTTTCGTGGACAAGAAACTCGTTATTGTCGTGTTGATAGAGCGATCGGTTTTCTGTGCCGTCCCGTTTAATAGTCCACATCCGGGGTGCTGGGTCGCCAGAATAAGCGATGAGATCGGAGTGCTTCGGATGAAACTGCGGATGGATAATCGTCTGGTCCGGTGACGTATAGATAACCTCGCCGCCGCTGCCATCCGTAGCCGTCACAGTAATGTGTGATTTGTCGTCCCGCTTCATTGCTGTCACAATGAACTGTTCATCTGCACTGACACTGCATTCACCCAGACCTCCACCCGGAAATTCCGCCAGCACGCGTTCCTCAAAATCATCAAGATGGATTGCCTTTATGGCATCTGCTTGCGTGTAAAAGAGTTCGGTGCCGTCTTTAGAGATTACACCAGAATAGCCGTGAATATCGTCGGCATCCGTCAGCTGCACGATCTCCCCGTTGGGGAATTCTAATTTGAAAAAATTCGGCTTTCCTGAACGGTAGGAGGTAAAGATGAGGTGTTCTTGGTCAGGCGTGAATGAGGAGGTCAGGAAGTAGAGGTTATGGTTAATAGAGGTATCATTTGTGAGTTGATAGACATGCGCGCCCGTTTGGTCGTCTTGAAATTCACGTAGTTCCGAAGGATGAACGGACGCTTTGGTGTAGTTCGTCATACTTTACTCCCTATAAGTCTGTTTATGAGGTAAATTTTACGAATTGAACAGGTAACTTAATAGCTGCGCGCCTTCTTGGAAATCGGGGATGATAATATCCGCCCCAGCACGGATAAGACGTTCCCGTTTATCTGCGTTCATGTTGTACCTATTGGCTTCCACGGACGCAACACCGACAGCAATTGCGCCGACTGCTTTCGCGTTTTCGATCTCCACGTACCCATCCCCGATGATGAGTAATTCGTTCCCACTTAGATCAAAATCCGTGATGATTTTCTGGATAACCATCGCTTTAGAAAACTTTTTATATTCTCGCAACGCACCGAAAATTCCGCCATCAAAGTACGGCGCAACGCCGAGGAGTGCCGCTTCATTTTTAACGAATTCGACATCTGTTCCACTGGCAAGATAGCAGTGTATCCCCATTTCGCGTAGGCTCTGTAGAAATTCGAGCGACTTCGGCACACGGAGCGGTTCAGCAGGCAGCGTCCCCGCCGCAAGGCCTGCGATACGTTCCTCAACAACAGGCAGCAATCGGCGGTTATATTCGTCTTTATAGGCGAGCGGTTCTTGCGGTGTCCCGCCACGTTTCTTAATCTCTTCACCTAATTGCATCATCTGATAGATGGTCTGCTTACCGGTCAATCTATCGACAAATTCCACGACAAGTGCTTCGAGCTGCGTCTGCGTCTCGGTGGTCCCCGTTTCAGTTTGAAGCAGTTCAACCATCATCGGTACCATCACATTCTGCCACCCGTCTCGAATAAGCGAGATCGTGCCATCAAAATCGAAAACGACATGACGGATGTTTCCGGTTTGGACCTCACGATGGATCTCAATTGCGGTATTATCTAAAAAAATGTTTTGCATTATGTATCCTGGAATGGTTATCAGTTATTATACCATTTCTGATTTTATTTGCCTCTTATGTAGCATAGACTGTTAGTCTGTGTTCCGGTATGCCACCGTATTTCATAACAGGCGGTAATGCGACAACACTGTTTAGAAATGGTATTAGTTCGGTTATCAGACAAGAATCGTTAGTGGTGGTTATGAACGCGGGTAAATGCTACACGCTTAACTGACAACTGACTGCTAAAAAGGCGTTGATTCCTCTGTTCTTTTGTGATAGTATAATAGCGTTTAGAGAGTTAAGCAAGCACTTTCCTTACGCGGAACAGACCTAATGAACGAAAAAGAGATCCTAAAAAAAATCCAACGCATCGAAATATTTACCAACCGCCTCGTTAGCACCGTCTTTGCTGGAGAATACGAGAGCGTCTTCAAAGGACAAGGGATTACTTTCGATGAAGTCCGTGAATATCAGGCAGGCGATGAAATCCGTACCATCGACTGGAATGTCACCGCGCGCATGGGGCAGGCATACATCAAAAAGTACGTAGAAGAACGCGAACTCGTGATGATGCTGGTTGTCGATATGAGTGCCTCAACCCGTTTTGGGAGTATCCCTGAAACGAAGGCGGAAATCGCTGCCGAGATTGCGGCACTCCTCGCCTTTTCCGCCATCAGGAACAACGATAAGGTCGGACTTATCTGTTTTACAGATACGGTAGAACACTTCGTCGCACCCCGTAAGGGGAGAAGGCACGTCCTGCGCGTCGTCCGAGATATCCTCTATTTCCAGCCGAAGCAACAAGGAACAAACATCGAAACGGCGTTGGAATTCGTCGATCATGTGCTCAAACCGCACAGCGTCGTATTTCTCATCTCCGACTTCAAGACTACCGGGTATGAGAAGCAGCTACGCTTGAGCAGTAAGCGACATTCGCTTATCGCTATTACCCTACAGGATAGACGCGAGGCAGAACTGCCGGATGTCGGTCTGATAGAACTTGAAGATGCCGAGACTGGAGAGACAACAGTTATTGATACACGTTCCGAGGAAGCACGACAGCTGTATAAAGAACTTAATCAACGCGCGGATGCGGAACGCCGGCAGATTTTGCGGGCAAGTCAGGTCGATGCCGTTGACGTGAGAACAGATGAACCCTACGTGAAACCGCTCATCCGATTTTTCCGTCAACGCGCCGCCAAGGGTTAAAGCCTATAGAAACTATGCGCACATTAGAGATCCGAAATTTAACGCAAACTTTTGCGCAGAAGGACACCCAACTACAGGTGTTAGACAACTTAAGCATTTCTGTTGATGTGGGGCAGTTTGTCGCCTTGTTGGGCCCCTCTGGTTGCGGCAAAAGCACGCTTTTTAATATTATCTCCGGGCTGCTCATACCAGACACGGGAGAGATTTATCTCAACGATGAGCGCATCTCCGGCAACACCGGCGATTTCGCCTACATGCAACAAAAAGACCTCCTGCTACCGTGGCGAACGGTACTCAAAAATGTCCTCATCGGTCCAGAAATCCACAATGAACCGATCGGGACAGCGAAAACAGAGGCACAACAGCGTCTGGTACAACTCGGTCTCAACGGTTTTGAAAACAGTTATCCGATGCAGCTATCTGGGGGGATGCGTCAGCGCGTCGCACTCGCCCGGACGCTCCTGTTTCGGAAGGAAATCCTGCTTTTAGATGAACCTTTCGGCGCACTCGATGCGATGACACGCACCGTCATGCAGTCCATCCTGCTCAACATCTGGTCGGAAGACAAGCAGACCGTTCTCCTGATCACCCACGACATTGAAGAAGCACTCCTACTCGCAGATAAGATTTACTTACTAACAGCCCGACCCGCAACGCTCAAAGCGGAGATACCCGTTCCGTTACCACGTCCACGAGACATCACAGACACAGCACTCATCCACTTGAAAAAGGAACTGTTAGCGTTACTACAGGTCGAAATGTCAACCGCTTTTGATTGAGACAACCGTCGTAGCACTTCATCCACTTTGAACGTTACTCTTCTTCCGAACCCTTCGTCAATTCATGCCAAAATGAGCGCGACGGACGGTTCATATTGTCAAGCATCTCATAATCGCCTTTTTTGCAGAATTCATAAAGTGCTTCAGTGAGTGGAACCTCAAATCCGGCTGTCTCTGCTGCTGCGAGGAAATACGGCAGCTCAGGATATTTCACGACGAGTTTCTTACCCGTGCCATCAACGATACGCTTGGCAATTCTATCGAATTCGCCGCGCCAGCCGCTACCCATACCGACCACATCGCGGATTGCCACCGGATCCACACCGGCGCAGACCCCAAATGCCATCGCCTCCATATATGCTGCAGCACCGAGTCCCATCGCCAACTGGTTCACACCCTTGACAATCTGACCGGATCCACTCGGACCACAATACACCACATATTTCGGTTCACCGAGGATTTCTAAGATGGTACGGCATTTTTCGACAGCAGATGCGTCACCACCGACAAAGATGCGGAGCGTTCCCGTTTCAGATCCGTTCGGTCCGCCGCTCACAGGCGCGTCTATCAATGTTGCTCCTTTTTCAGCAAGTGCAGTCGCCAAATTCCGGGTCCTCTCCACCTCTGTCGTCCCTAAGTCAATAAATACCTGACCGTCACGCGCATTTGGGATGAAGTATTCTTCGGCAACGCTGGAAAAAACATCGGAGGAACGCAAACTGGTCATGACGACATCGCTATTTTTCACGACTTCGGTCGCGTCCTTACCCGTGCTTGCACCTGTCGCTGCGAGTGCCTCACATTTTGCCGTATCAATATCGTACCCGATGAGCGGGTAGCCAGTGTTATGAAGATTTTTCGCCATCCTACCCCCCATATTTCCAAGTCCAATAAAACCGATTGTAGAGAACTGTTGAGATTTCATAGTTTCCTGTAGTTCTACTCCTAAAAATTGTAGGCGCGCTCATGTTACAGTTGGCATCATTGTCCATGCGTCCAAACTGTTTAAGAATGCATCGCCACCGCGTGCAAGGATTGAAGCACCAAGGCTATCGGCACGCGTCGGATAGATACGCTGCGTCAGACATAACCGGTCGTTAGCGAAAACTTCTACCACAGACTTATCTAAGAAGATATGGAGCTTCAAGGGTTCCCCTTCAATCAGTTTAAAGGGTGCTTCCTGTGCACCGGTGTAACGTTCTCCACCATCTTCGTCTTGTGGTGTGAGGCGTGGATACTTTACTTCAGCATCCAAAGTTGATTTCGTAAGGTCAATTTTGAGACATTCGTCGATTCGAGAAAAGGCAATAGCGGTTTCCTCTTCTCCATCCGGTGATTTGCGCACTTTCACACCGAACACTGTCGCATCTCCCGGATCGATTTCTATCTTTAGTTCAAGACAATCGCCGTGCACCGCCGTAAGATTGAATTCTGTATCAGCCGAAATCTGAATCGTTTCGTGGTGGTAGTGGTTGATACGGAGTTTTTCGAGTTCTGGAACGGGTTCAATGCGGAGACTTCCGTCTTCATTTAACGATAGCAAACGCGGCAGTGTCATCACAGAAGCCCATCCGTATTTTTCCCATGGACGGGCTTCGCGAATCCATCCGAAGAAAATACGCCGCCCTTCATCATCAAGGAGCGTTTCGGGTCCAGAGAGTTGCCCACCTTGCCAATTCATACGTCCGTGTGTCTCAGGATAGAACTGTTCATCCGTGTAACGTCCGAGGTAGTAATGCGCCATACCGTAAGGACGATGTCCATGCATCAGGAGCATGTATTTATCACCAAGCGGAAAGAAATCCGGGCAGGCACAGTCCTCAACCTCATCCGTCCAACGCCGTGAAGATTTGTAAAACGGACCACGGTATTCCCAATGAATGCAATCCTCAGAACGGAAAAGACTTGTGGCATCACCTGCGTAACCGTATCGGGTGTTTTTGTTGCCTATAAGTGCGTAATAGGTGCCGTTTTCGTACCAAGCGCACGGATCGAAGACGTGATATTCTTGAGGTTCGTCTGGTATCGGAATGACCGGGTTTTCAGGTGAAGGGGTCCAGTCAATCAAATTGTCATCGTCACTGGTTGCAATACAGGTGCCTTGCCCCGGTACGTGATAAATAAACGTCGGGACCGGGGTGTTTTCAATAGCATCGCCGCTGTATATCCCGCGCGGCATCGAGCCATCAGTAGTGGGTTTTATTGCAGGTGGGTGGTGTATCCAATGCACCAAATCGAAACTGGAGGAGTGGTCAAGGACTGGCAGCCATTCATCTGCTTTTGGGTTTGGCATCCGTCCAAGATAGAAAACGTGATAGCGTCCATTCCAAAAAATGGTGCAGTTTGCATCATTAAAGAACCCTTCAGGTGGAAGCAGGTGATACCTTGGACGATGCGGGTCCGTTGAAAGAAATTCTCGCAATTCACGAGCGTTTCCAATATATTCTTGGAGGTTTTCGATTGTCGTTTCTCGATTCATTGTGTCGTGTCTTCTCCACACATTTTTCTTGTTTCAAGCATTTTCAAACACAGTCTACGGTATCAGAGTATAGCATGTTATGGAAGCGTCCGCAAGGGAAATCGGGAAGTGCCAAGCCTATTTTGGCGCAGATAGAAAAGTTTTTCTTGAGGTTTTTAACAGCGTTTGCTATACTACCGATGATTGATTTCAGTATTGCTCGGTTGGATGGTTTCATTTGCACTTCAGTGGTATTGTTACCCTTTCTTTCCGCCAGATGAATCCTAACAAAGGGGTATAAAAAGATGATACATGCTATTAAATGCGCCTTGATTCTAACGCTATTCGTTTTCGCGATATTTGACGCGTCAGCGGAAATTTTGTTACAGGAAGATTTTGAGGGTGAACTGGATCTAACAACCAAATGGCAAACAAACACGCCGAAATTCGTCTACCCAAAGGACGGCATTCTCTATTTGGACCAGGGGAAATCCGGCGGAGACTATGTGAGTCTTCGATCTCTTCAGCACTATAATGATGTCATCATCTATTACGAATGGTTCATTATAGAATGGAGCGGACAGGGAGATGGTGGCGGCGCGTTAAGACAGACACCAAACGGCTCTTACTGGATGCGCTGGTGGGGACGCAACAATGTCAAAGTGACAACGAATAAAGCTGGACCTGTGAATGCTTGGCAACCCTTTCCTGTAAAAGGCGGACAAGCGCAGGCGAACTACGCGCAAGGATCAGATCATTTCATACTGAAGGCGGCGTTAATGACGCAGGAAAAGCGCGTCACCGTTCATATATGGGATGTCACTGAGAAAGAACCGATACAGGTCGCCGAGTGGGAAATAAAGGACAATACCTATAAATCCGGAAACATCAGTTTTGACTGTTGGAAATTCGGTATCTACGGCGTTGATAACATAATCGTTGCCACGCCAGAGCATGAGGCGGAGATATTCGCCGACAACTTTGATCCCACAAGACTTGCCGTTCAACCCGAAAGAAAACTCACGACACTGTGGGGACACCTAAAATTGGAAACTGGTCAATAGAAAGGAACCTAACCGATGATAAAATGTGCACTAATCAGTGGTAGAGGGATGGGGATGATGCACGGTGGAAACTTCCACAGTCATCCCGATGCAGAAGTGGTAGCTGTCTGCGATATGGACCCAGAACTCCTTGCGAAAGCAAAAGAGCACTTTGGGGTAGCGGGGTATCCTACGATCGAGGAACTCTTAGCGAACTGTGATCCGGATCTTGTGCTTCTCATTGTCAATGAGACCCGCCGTATTCCACCGCTGCGCCAGTTGCTTGAAGCCGGACAGAACGTATTCACAGAGAAACCGCTCTGTGGATTAGAGGGACAGGCGCGTGTACGCGAGGAAGACCTCGGCATTGCGGCACCTGCTATCGGAACATGGCGTGATTCTAACCTCAAATTCGGAATCGATTTCAACTATCGGTTTATGCACCATTTTCGCAAACTGCACGATGATGTCGCCGAGGGACGGCTGGGTGAAATCCGGATGGTACACGCGCGTGCGCATTTCAACTGTTGGTCCCATATCATTGACCAAATTCTCTGGACAGTCGGCAGACCAGAATGGGTGAGTGTTGTCGGTGATCCGAGCGAATCCGGGGGATGGGGACGTTTAATTCATATCGGTTGGGAAAATGGTGTGATCGGCTCCCTAAGTGGCACGAACCTGTGGGGTTACGACGATCATCCACTCCGAGTCAAAGTACTCGGTGATGAATTTTACGCCGAGGCAAAGGGACTGGAAGGTTCATATTGCCGCCGAAAAGCGAATAACTCCGAAATAGAGGAAGTCTGGGAAGCCGAACAAGACAAGCCAGAGATGCCGGAGTCTTTCAAGCGGATGGCTGACGGTGTCATCAAGGCGATGCACGCTGATACACCGTTCCCCGCAGACGGTGAAGCCGCATGGAACGAACTCTTATTTGAGGCAGCGGTACACAGGTCGGCTCTGGAAAATAACGCACGCGTGTTTCTCGCGGATGTAGAAGCAGACGCATTCGCCTAAAGATATGTACAGGCGCGCTTTTCAGTAATCTCCCATGGTAGGAGCGAGCTCTGCTCGCGATACCTAACAATAGGCTCTTATCGTAGGAGCGAGCTTTGCTCGCGATACCTAAGAATAAGCTCTTATGGTAGGAGCGAGCTTTGCTCGCGATACCTAACAATTACCACTCTAAAGCGCGCCTCCACTTTAAGCAACCCCGCCTCTAACAGCGATCTTAATCGCATCTTTACCACCCAAGTGGTAATTGCTATGAAGGGCCTCAAAGCCTTCGGAAACGTCCTCGAGTGGAAGAATATGGCTCACAAAACCTTCAAAAAGTGAGGCGTGTTTTTCTAACATCGGGATGGCACGGAGGAAATGCTTCCGCTCAAAACCCCATCCGGCTTCCAAGCGGAGGTTTTTACGCATTAACATCTGGTTCGGATTGCAGTCAAAAGTCCCGACATCCACGAAATGCCCATAGACAACATAAGTCCCGCCGTATCGGATGTAATCCAAGCCTTCAGGAATGGCAGCGAGAAAACCGGTACATTCGTAGACAACATCCGCACCCTCGCCTTGTGAAGTATTTTCTCGGACAATCCGCTTTCGTTCTTCTGGATCTGGCACCTCAGCGATGTCAATAGTGAGGTCTGCGCCCAACCTTTTCGCCATTTCAAGCCGTCCCGGCGGTCCACCGACAACGATAAGCCTACCTGCACCAGAGACCCTTGCCCAATTAAGCGCAAGCAGCCCGATGGGACCGGTTCCCTGAATCACAACCGTATCTCCGAATTCGATCTTTCCACGTGACACACAATGTGCGGCACACGAGGCGGGTTCCGCGAGAACAGCGATCTCCGGCGGCAGATCGGTCTTAAGGAACATATTTGTTGACGGGTTTGAAAGGTAGATGTACTCACTGAAGCCACCGCGTAGATACGGTGCTTCTTCCGATGGAGAGAAACCGAGGCCTCCGCTCGGAGAAAGCGCAACCCTGTCTCCCACTTTAATAGGATTTCCGAGGTAGTCCGTTTCGACCCCTTCCCCCAGAGTATCAATCACACCGACGTTCTCGTGTCCGAGGATAATATCGTGTTTGATATGCTGAAATTCCCAGTTGTGGAGGTCGGTGCCGCAAATACCGCCCAACTCCTGACGCACGAGTACTGTGCCAGGTTCAGGGTCAACAATCGGATACTCTCGGATTTCAAAATCTTTGCCACTCATCACCGTGGCACGCGCGGTTCTGGTTCCCATTGCAAAACTCCTTCCTATTGTAGGAGCGAACTTTGGTCGCGACGCCCTACGTTTTATTCGGATTCAATTTTAACAATTACTTTACCGAGTTTCTCACCCGTAAAAAGTGATACAAACGCCTTCGGGGTATTCTCTAATCCTTCTACGATTGTCTCTTCCCACCGTATCCTGCCTTCGGCTATCCATTGCCGCATATCACGATAAAATTCAGCGTTCCGTTCTGTGAAATCAGTAACAATAAATCCCTGTAATCGAATCCGCTTACCGATGGCAGAACTGAGGTTTGTCGGGCCAGGGGTCGGTTCGACATCGTTGTATTGCGAGATCATACCGCATAGCGGGATGCGTCCGTGCATGTTCATCACTGCAAGCGCAGCCTGAAGATGTCTGCCACCGACGTTCTCAAAGTAGATGTCGAGTCCATCTGGGCAATGCTTCCTGAGCTCGGCTTCCAAATCGTCAACATTTTTATAGTTAAATGCCGCGTCAACACCTGCCGTTTCAAGTAACCACGCGACTTTCTGATCAGAGCCTGCACTCGCAACAACTCGGCAGCCTTTTATTTTTGCGATCTGGCAAACCATGGAACCGACCGCTCCCGCCGCAGCGGAGACAAAAACCGTCTCACCCGGTTTCGGTTGACCGATCTCCAGAAACCCGAAGTAGGCAGTTCGGCCGGGCATACCGACAGCACCTAAAAATGACTGCAACGGCGCGATTGTCGTATCAACGGCGGTCATACGCGCTGCCGGAGCGATGTAATAGTCTCGCCATCCTAACGGACCTGTCACATAATCGCCGACTTTAAACCGATCGCTGTTTGAATGCACTATCTTTCCTGCACACCCGCCTTCAAGTGCTTGACCGGGTTGCGCAGACCGCATGCCACCGCGCATGTAGGGGTCTACCGACGTGTACAGATTTTGGACTAACACCTCGCCTGCCGCGGGTTCACCAAGCGGAACTTCGACAAGTTCAAAATCGCTCTCCTTCGGCATACCCACAATCCTATCCCTCAGACGAATTTGGCGACTTACAATGTTGGACATTTTTTCTCCTATTGTTGATAACGTAATCCTGTTCAAACAGTGTTAATACAATGATAGCATATCCAAAGAAAAAGTCAAGATTAAGAGTATTTATGATCCTGAAATTCGTTTGACATTTGTTTGTAGATGTAGTTTAATTACTATAGTTTGGACAATTCGGATTGCGTGTAACCCGTAGCATAGGAGACCGTTAGCCTGTGCATCGTAGCGGTGTGCTATGTCTATCAAGGGATTTTTCCACGAGTTTCAACCTCAGTGGTGAAAAAGTCAGTGACCCCCAACTGAAGTTTGGGGGCTTGTGCGAAGCGTATGCCAAACGTCCACTCCACAAGTTAAACCACTTTCTACACACAATATCGCGGTATCTTGGCGTGGCAGCCAAACAACGTTAGTAAAAAGGTTTGTATCTGTGGTGGATATGGACTCAAGGATACTCCCCTCGTCTCTATCAAACTGGGATGCCGTGATGTGGAAGGGGCAACATATAACCGGAGACGGAGCTTACCACACAATATCTTTTGGTAAAGACACCGGGTCAGGTCGGATCGGAGATGGTGACAGCACTTCCGAAAAGAAGCAGCCCAATCTGAATCCAAACACCCAATGTGCAGGTGGTGTTAAAACAGCACTCTATTTTATATACGAACTATAGGAGCGGTGTTTCCTCCCCTGCCTAAAGACAGGGGTTTCCACACCGAAGAATTTGATGAAAGTCGAAAAACCGAAAGAGAAATATGATCAATTAATTGCTGACGGTTATTGTGTCGTTGAGAATGTTTTAAAAGAAGAGATGCTTGAACGGCTTCGGTTGGTAACTGACCAACTGCTCGATGCCCAGACAGAAGATGAACGTGCCGCCTGTCGCTCATCCGGCAGTATGATTAGCGTCTATATGCACTCACTGTTCGCTGAACTGGTTGCTTACCGACGTGCCTTACAGGCGCTTGACGCTTTGGGTTTCTTGAGACCGAAATGGTCATCTGGATACGTCATCAGCAAGCCGCCGAAAAGTCCACCCCTATTTTGGCACCAAGACTGGTGGGGTTGGAACGATCCGTGCAGCTACACGGCACTGCCCCAGCAGCTATTTCTCATGTATTATTTGGTTGACACAACGCCGCATAACGGTTGCCTCCGTGTGATTAGCGGTTCGCACCTCAAGCGACATCCGCTTCACGATATACTGCCTGATGCTCACGGTGAAGCACTGCAACGCGTGGATAATCCTAACCATCCGGCATATCAACACTTTTCGGGTGAAGTTGACATACCTGTGGAAGCCGGAGACCTCGTTATCGGAGATTCTCGGTTACTACACGCTTCACACGGCAATCAATCAGATGAACGCCGGACTGTGATTACGCTCTGGTATCATCCATTTTTCGCGCTGTTACCAGCAGGAATGCAGGCACATATCGGACGACTTCGGCAGAGCCTCGCTTGGTCGGATGCGGATTGGGCGCGAATTGCCGAACTCGCGCCGGTCTGTGAAAGGGATGTTGAACCCCTAAAATGGAATCGGAACCCCGAACCTGAACTGAAGTAGCCGGATTCTAAATCATGCAAAATTTGACTTGAAAGAAATCGGGTTTCTTGATACGCTATACTGCAGATAGGATTCAAGTCCGCATCGTAGTCCCTAAATGAAAGAAAGGAGTTTCAATGTCACAACCTCCTATTTTTCACTCGTACATATTTGGTGAAGAAGAACGAAAAAAGATGGATCGGGACGGACATTTTGTTTTGCCCGGTTTACTCATGTCGGATGCCCAGGAAAAATTGACGAACGCACTCTCACATATTCTGGAACTCTCGCGCATCCGGAAGGAAGGACATGAGCCGAACCGATTTTCAGCGGAATATGACAGCTACCTCGAAAGCGTAATCGCACATCCGCAGATGCTTGAACTTGCCCGGAAGGTTCTTGGCGAAAATATCCGATACGATCACTGTGTCAGTCTCAATCGCCCCGGTGGTAACGGTGGCATCGGATGGCATAGCCACGGATACGCCGATGACGATCCGAGTTTAGGTTTTGTTCGTATTTTCTTTTATGTCAACGGGTTTGAACCCGACGATGGCGGTTTGAAGGCTGTTCCCGGCAGCCATCTCTATCGGGATGCAAGGATCCATGCACCGACAGACGAAGTACTGCGCCAAGGTTGGCTCGTCGGAAGAAAGCATCCAGAAACAGGGGAGCCTCTTGAAATCGAGGCACTATCTGCACCGGCTGGCACCGTCGCGTTGATGTGGACACATGCCGCACACGCTGTGTCACGAAGAAAAGAAGACAGCAATACGCGGTGGTGTGTGGTCTATGCCTATCGCAATCCGGGTAGACCCTCCGGTGCCCGCTGGATTACGCCTGAATTTGAACGAAAACCGATCCCCGGAACAGAAGGGTTAATGTCTCTTTATTAAAATAAGGAGTTTTTATGCCACAAAACCCGATTTTTCATGATTATACTTTCGGGGATCAAGAGCGCAAAGAATTAGATCATGTCGGCCATTTTGTGCTGCCTAAACTTCTTACTATTGATGCTCAAGCACGATTGACAGAATCGTTGGCTCGGGTTGAATCGCTTATACCGGGCTGTAAAAAAGGGTATGAACCAAACAGATTCGCCGCGGAATACGATAGCTATCTCGAAAGTCTGATCGGACATCCGCAAATGCTTAAACTCGCGCGTCAAGTACTCGGTGAAGAGATACGTTATGACCACTGCGTTAGCCTTAATCGTCCAGGCGGCAATAGTGGTGCCGGATGGCATAGCCACGCATACGCTGAAGATGATCCGCGCTACGGTTTCGTCCGCATTTTTCTTTATGTCAACGGATTCGAGGCAGATGATGGCGGTTTGAAGGCGGTTCCCGGAAGCCATTTATACCGCGATCCGAAAATTCAGGCGGCAACAGATGAAGCATTACGAGAAGGTTGGTTGGCAGAAAAAACGCATCCTGAGACGGGTGAACCGTTAGCAATTGAGCCATTATCGGTGCCGCCAGGAACGGTCGTCCTGATGTGGACACATGCTGCACATGCAGTAACTCCAAGAAAACAGGATAGTGATACCAGATGGACAGTCGTTTATGGATATTATAAACCCGGTAAAGACCCAGGTGAAAGGTGGATTACACCGGAATTTGAGCGAAAACGTATCCCTGGTGCAGAAGGATTGATGTCTGAATATTAAAGTAGTAGGCATACTCCGTATGCCGCAACCGAAAGCAACTATGCCGAAAAATAAACCGCACATTCTACTCCTTATTAACGACGAACACCGTCCCGATGTCCAGCCAATCGAGGGGGACACAGCTATTCGCATGCCAACGCTCTCTCGGTTTATGGACGAAGGCACCTACTTCCGCAACGCCTATACACCTTCGCCGATCTGTGTCCCTGCGCGACAGAGTTTTCTTTCAGGACTCTATCCGCGTAACTGCGGGAGCCTCAATTTCGGCGATCCCATGCCGACAGAGGTGCGAACAATTCCGGGACAGTTAGGAAACTACGGGTACTATTCCTGCTGCGCTGGCAAGATGCACTTCGTTGGCACTGATGTAATGCACGGCTGGCGTGAACGGATCGGACGCGATATTATCGGAAATAACGGCTACCCATACCATGCTGTTAAAGATGAACACCACGCGCAAATTACACCAGAACCCGGCACCGGTATGAAGCGGAACAAGGTGATTCAGGAAGTTCGGGATGCACAACCCGGCTTGGGACAATGGATGCTCCATGACCAATACAATGTAGATGGTGCACTGCTGTACCTTGAGGAGTATTTCGTCAACGCCTCTTACGACCGTCCAAAAGCCAATCCACTCTGTATGGCGGTAAGCCTCATAGCACCGCACTATCCGTATCAGTGTCCGCTTGATCTGTTCAATTACTACATGCCGCGCGTAGAACCGATCGTCGAAGAGCCGAATGAGCAGTTTGGATACAGCGATTTCTTTAGAGTGCAAGTCGGAGAAGATGTGACCTATCGTCAAGCACACCGCGCAACCGCGGCGTACTACGGGATGATTGAGTGGATGGACGCACAATTCGGTCGGGTCATTGAGAAACTTGAACATCTGAACGTCTTGGACGATTTTATCATCGTTTTCCTCTCCGACCACGGTGAGATGCTCGGCACGAAAGGACTCTGGGAGAAACAGAGCTATTTCGAGGCTTCAGCGCGTGTACCCCTCTCTATCTGGTCCCCGAAACGATTCGGGAGAGAACCGAGGATCGTTGAACAGAACGTATCGTTAGTCGATCTGTTTCCGACAATATGTGAGTTGGCGGAAATCCCCGCGCCTGATGAACTCGATGGACGCTCGCTTGTCCCTTTGATTGACGGGAACACAGCCGACTGGGATGATGACGATACCGTTTACAGCGAACTCTGGCGCGCCCAAAACGGACCCTCTGTGATGGTTAAGGAGGGGAATTTAAAGTATTTCAGATTCGACAACGATAAAGGGTGGCCCGAACAACTCTTTGATCTCTCCAAAGACCCAAATGAACGAAACAACCTGATTGACGTACCAGATTATGCTGACGCGCTTTCAAGGTTACGCGCAAAAGCCGACGCGTTGCCCGCACCGCGACGCAAAGATAAGAACAATAGATTCATTGACCCACATCGTCCGATTGCCACTACAGATTAAAAATCAGTACCCTCTAAAACAGACCGTTATCTTAACAATCCGATTGGTTACCCCTACCGAAATATGAAATTTAATGTCTTTCCTTTCAAACGTCCGAAATTCACCCATTACATTGTGATCCTCTGTTGTATCGTTCAAGTGATACAATTGACCAGTGCCGGATGTAGCCATACCAAGCCGTATTACCATTCCAATATACCGGACATCGGAAAACGCGAGAGTGAAACAGGTGGTGTGTTGCGCTACCGTCTCTTATTACTCGGTGATGGCGGTGCTCCGAAACCAGATGAACCTGTCTTGCAAACCCTCGGCGAATGGGCGCGAAAGGACGCTGCGAAAACGAGTATTGTCTTTTTAGGGGACAATATGTATCCTGAAGGCATGACAGAACGTCGTAAACATGAAGCAGCGGCGCGTATCGGACCGCAAATCTCTGTTATCAAGGATACCGGTGCCCAGGGGTTCTTTATCCCAGGAAACCACGATTGGGCAAGCGGAGGAACGGAGGGATTCAACGCACTTCTTGCACAAGAAAAGTTTATCAACGATGCACTTGCTGGCGAATCGAATTTCCTGCCTCATAGAGGGTCGCCCGGGCCCATTGCAATCGAGTTGCCGAAAGTCAATCCTGCCGTCCGGATTATTGTTCTGGATACACAGTGGTGGCTCCACCAACACGAAAAACCGCAGAAATCACCTGAAACCGTTATAACAGAACTGATAGCACTCTTAGATACGAAACTGCCGGTCATCGTTGTCGGGCACCATCCGTTGCAAAGTTATGGTCCACACGGCGGCTATTTTGACTGGAAATCCCATCTCTTTCCTGCCAGAGTTGTAAAAAAATGGCTCTGGATTCCAACCCCGATACTCGGTTCAATGTACGCGTATACAAGAGGACACCTTTACAAACTCGATCAAGATATAGGGAGTACACACAACAAAAATATGGTAGCACAGCTAAACCGAGCCTTTTCTGCGCGGAAACCAGAACATCAAGAAGGCACACCCCTTTTAATCTATGCTTCTGGACATGAACACTCGCTACAAGTCCTGAAAGGCGAAACTGTTGACTATCTTCTTATCAGTGGTGCTGCCGCGAGTCGGAAAGTAACAGAAGTGATGTCTGGGGCAAACACCCTATTTGCGCATCAGCATACAGGTTTCATGGCAGTGGATTTTTTTAGTGATGGGAAGGTCTTGCTGCGCGTGGTTGAACCCGAAGGTACGGGTGTTCTCTTTCACCGGTGGTTGACTTTTTAGGACTTTATAGTAAAGCCCATAATTATTTGGACGCGCGGTTGGCCGTAGGGGCTGGGTAACCCAGCCCCTACGATCAGGTAATGTGGGTTGCTATCGTGGTGTGTCAATTTATTTTCGTGACATCGGAGCGTCTTACTAGCTCTTCTACACAAGAATTTAGTTTTCGGTGGTGTGTTTCCTAAATCGCAAGTCACGCCTGAAAAAATTCCTTCGAGAATGCCCTACAAGCCTCTTGCAAAAGATGCTCCGCTATGGCAACCTTAGAGAAAAAATATACAGCCTTGTAACGAATTTATCAGGTTAAAGATCTGTGCTACTCACGCACGCTTTTCCCAACTTTGCGATTCTGGCGGGCGTACTTTAGATATTCCAGATTCTGAAGGTGTAGTTCAGATTCTTCCAATTGCGCGCGGATTTCCTGCAAATCCCCAACAATCTGTTTTAAACCGGCATCCACCTGATGGTAAGCCTGTTCGCCTCTGTTTGGTTTATACCCCGATGCTTTCAGAGAATACGAGGTTCCCTGCCAGACACACAGGAGTGTCGTAATTGTTGTTGTCCCTGCAATTATTGCCACAACAGCGGTAAACGCAGCGGTAAACTTAAAAAGAAAGAAAAATACTATTACAAGAAAAATTATTAGTAACGCAGACATGGCTGTCCTCCTCTTTTACCCATCCTCGCCTTTAGCGATTTTGATGAGTCGTTCCACTTCCTTTTTGAGAACAGCGATTTCTTGTTGAACGTCTGCCACCTGCTGCTGCAGTGTCATCATTTCACGCTCTGACGCTCCTTTTGTCAATCCGTCTCTTTTTTTGACGTAAGAAATACCCATCCAGACACATCCGAGCGTTATTAGCATGATGCTTCCAGATATAATAGCGATACCCAGAACAACTTCTCCCATTTTCGGTTCCTCCAACTCGTAATAAAATGTAGTCTTATTTTATTAGAGTCAGCAGAAGAGAAAAAGAGAGTAAAAAAAAAACATCTCCAATTTATTTTAAACAAATTTCGATATATTTTTCTCATTTGGTAGTTGAAAAGATTGTTCCGATTCGTCTTTTTGAAGCAGGCGAGCCACGTCATACCCTCTACGGAGCAATTCGATCAAAAGTTCGTCATCTGAGGCATCGTTGACTGAAAGTAACGTTTTCGTAGTTACGTTACATTCAGAATGTATTGACATCGCCTCCGATGCATCCCGGACGCTGGCGTAATTTACCCCTAAATAGCGCTGTGTTGTTACCACGCTTTTATGCCCTAACATCTCCTGCACGGCATAAATATCGTTCGTCTGCTCATAGAGACGCTGCGCGTAAGACTTCCGTAGGGAATGTGTGCCGAGTTTGCCATTTAATCCCGCAGCCTGAAACGCCGGTTTCAATGATCTGTGTGCCGATATTCTCGTCATTGGTTGTGAGCCTTGTCCTTTTCGCGAGGAAAACAGCGGACGACTCGAATCAATGCCTCCATATAATTCGCTATGCCAAGCGATAAGTGCCTCAATCGCCTCTCTGCCGTCTACGTTGACAGGCACTGCTCTTGATACCTCACCACCTTTCACAATACTCCGATCAAACAGCAAATCCTTGACAGGTCTATTATTCTGCCATACATCGCCTACCTTCAAGGCAAGCAGCTCACTAATCCGCGCACCGACGGATACGCCTAACATAAATAGGTTCCGATTCCGAATAGCAAATGTGCCCTCAAAAGCCTCTGATACCTTTCGGATTTCGGCATTATCTAATGGTCTTGTGCCTTTCATTCAAGAAACTCCTTAAGTACAAGTTCTTACATATACTTAATAAAACGGAATAAAAACTTCATCGGTTACCCAGTATGTGTTAGACAGGCGTGGATCTCCTACCCGTTAAACTGGTGCAAAGTTCACACACTAATTGCTCCAAAACACAAGCATCATCTGTGTCGGTTGTCTTCAACTCGGTATCAATGACAAGGGTTTTTTCGATTGCAGCAACTAACTCATCCTTGGTAAAAGCGTGGAGGGTCTGAAAAATTTTATACGCGACATACGGATTCTGTTTCAGAATATTATGTGTAGCCGACTTCGGTAAGATATCGGCTACTTCTCCAGCAAGCGGTTGAAAGACATTTTTTGTAAATTCAGCGAACGGCATACGGCTTCGGAGCGGTCGAAGTCCTTTTCTGTCAGCGATAAGTTTGGCTTGGAGCGCAAACCGGAAATGGCGTGTGATTGCTGCGTTGACCACAATAGGTTCTTGATCATTCGCTAACACCTCGTGAAGGCTCTTCACCGCCTGTCCAACCGAACGCTTCCCGATTGCATCCGTGAGGTCAAAAATGCTGTCAAATGTATTCTGTGTCACCATATTTCGGACATCCTGTTCATCAACTTGGGGTTTATCGCCAACAAAGTTGACGATTTTATTGATCGCTTCAGCGATTGTGTGCATATCACCACCCGTTCGCGTCCGGAGTAGAGAGAACGCCCGCGGTGTTATCTGTTTGCCGTATTCAGTGAATTTGTCTGAAACTTTCTTATAAAGCGGGTCCCGGTTTAGTGAAGGTCCCGCTTCCACTGGATCAAAAGACCGGTAGCGTCCGACATCTTCAATGGCTTTGACGACTCGGTTCCGTTCATTGACGGATCCTTGTACTGTAAATATCAGCACACTATGTTTTGGTAGATCGCCTTGGAGCCAATTGAGGAGTACAGCGACATCACCGGTATCATTAGGTTCCGCAGTGGCATAAGTGTCAAGTTTCTGGGCAATCTGCGGTAAGCGTTCCAAGAAACCACGTTCTTCATCGGTAAGTTTTGTGTTTAACTCATTAATGAGCGAATCGACAGCATTTATGTAGTTAAAATCATTTTCGGCGATCTGATGCGGACTCACATCTAAAAGTTTTGCCAATGTAGAGATAGATTTCTGTGGATTCGTAGTTTCAATTTTAAATGCGTTTCGGACAATTGTTATGGGGACTGTACGTTGCTGAACCTTAAAGAATGGTGCGTCTCGGACAACAACAACTCGTCGATCTGCCATGACCGGGTAGAGGTCAACCTGCGTCAAAATTTCTCGAATTGTTATATTCGCATCCTCTAAAAAAGTGAGGTTGAAATCGCGCGTTTCTGGGTCAAGTAGATGGTCAAGCATCTGTTTGAGGGTCCCCTCAATAAGAAAACTCTCCTCGCCACAGAGCAGATATACTGGAAACACTTTATTGTCCTGGATCTCTCGGAGGATATTTGGGGGTGGAGTTGCTGGTTTCTGTCTCATTAGATTTTCCTTTAGATATATTCGGTAGGAATAGCTGCACCAAAGCGCAGCGGGATTTTTAATCTGCGAAAAGAGACACCTCTGATTAGGTAGGCATTGTTTAGGTGTCACTGCTATAGAGGCTATCGTTTCCTCTAAGCCGTAGTGGGTCGAATAATCAACTTTATCTTTGTTCCTTTTGATGGAATTACATCGGTATTGACTCGATATGTCCTATCGTCTGTACCGGTCGGTAAAGGGTGATTGAAAATAGAATCTGGATCTCGGTAGACAGCGATAATACTATGGAACTTTTGAGCCGTCCATTGGTTGTTTATCAGTCTACCACCGGTGAAAATCCAAGATGTTTCCTGCATCGGTTGCTCTTTGAAAGTATTCCAGAGGAGTTCGTGGGCGCGGTGTGAAATGACTTTATCGCCCTGATCCCATTCTACCCAGACTTCAACAGGCGAGCCTGTAGGTGTTCGCGGATCACCTTCAACGGAAAGATTCATACCGGCATCCAACTCCAAGGCACCGAGCACCGTAATTATATGAATCGGTTCCGCGTCAACAACGAGGACACTCTCATGGGTCTTGCCGAGTTTACCGCACGCCAAGAATTCAATAATGCTATCCGCGCGAACTTTTTTATTCATCTCACCGGGTATTGTGATTTCACGTTTACTTGTGTCTAAAATAACATTCCCGAACTTATAAACGTTTTCACTAATTTTTTCTGGTTTTACCAGTTTTGGATCTGTCGCTGCAGTGGATTGCGGATAAACAGTAATCTTTTCCGAGGCGGTATTGTCGCTTTTATCTGTATCGGCAATGTCAATGCGCGCCACAAGTTCTATCTCACCGTCAGTCAGTGGCACCCAATCCGCTGAGACGACAGTCTCTCCGAGTTCTGGGTTCCAGAGTACTTCGGTTTTACCCACTTCCTCATCAGCCACATAGAATCTTATATTGAGAATTCCATCAAAAGGTGTTCCGGTATTCCGTAAGGTTGTGCTGAGTCGAACAGCTTCGCCGACCCGCGGCGAAGGCGGTGAAAACCGGAGGCTTTTTGGGACAATCCCGATATTGGGTTCCGTCGGACCCGCGAGTGCATGACTTAAAGTCATCACAGCAAAACATGTCGTCAAAAAATCGCTCTCTGAACCGCGCCATCTTCCGTCAGGTTGCTGTTGCGACACCATCATCTGTGAGATCTCATCGTACCAATTATAGCCAGCAAACGTGTCTAAAGTCGGTGGAATGTCACAGAACCGTTGCAGCGAAAGTAGGTAATAGTAGAGCCATGAATTAGAACCTGGATTTCGGGTTAACGTCCAATGCCTTTTTATCCATGCCATGCCTTTTCGGATCTGCGGATCATCGACCGGAACACCACATGCGCGCAGTGCCCAGAGTCCGGTTGCTGTCATACTACCGTAGACACCGATTGCCCAAGGTGAGCCATCATCAACCAAATTATAGAGCCAACCGCCGGTTTCGGTTTGGTTGCGGCGAATCCACTGCTCGGCACGTACCCATGTGTCCGCTGGAATATTAAGTCCCCACTGCTTCGCAGCGTAAAGTGCATAGATAACCATGTTCATGTGTGCGCCATCGGCAGTGAAACCGTATCCCCAACCGCCATCGTCTCTTGGATCGGCGAAATCGTCATCGGGAACAGGGAGCTGCTTTTCGATTAATCGGTTTATCGCAAATTGTGCCCGTTCCCTATACGCCTCATCTTGGACCGTTACGAGAACCGGAATAATTACCGCATATTGATAAACAGCGAACTCATTCCAATCCTGCGCGAATAGGAATTCCAAACCGTTCTTAACAGACGGGTGCGAAGGTGTATGTCCCGTTGCGAGCAAAGATTGCAAGGCGAGTGCCGTCTCCTGGGTCTGATCCTCACCGAAATTCCAGACAGAAGCCGGCTCGAAATTTTCAGCCAGCCCTTCCAGGCTTGCTTGGCATGTAATACAGATTAGAATAAGTTGGTTTTCAGTACCACACTGCAAACAGGTCCGGCTATGTCTTCCTTGCTGTGCTATTATCCAATTGATACCTTTCGTTAGTGCATTCTGGATCTGCTCGGACGTGACAGGCGTGAACGTCCGGGGTTGTGCGACAATAGTTATATAGGCAATATTATTGCTTTCATCCGCTTCTTCAATATATTTAGCATCCCTGGGGTTAACGACAGCGTAAATTTCTGTTTCACCGGGGGGCGGTTGCCAACGCGTTTCCACCGATTGCGTCTCTCCGGGTTTCAACTCCAAAATGACATCCTTACAGACGATTTGGAGCGGCTTTGTTGTCGGATCGCCTTCGTAAAGATCAACAACGAGATCCTCGTTCATCGTTGGGGTCGCCTCGCCAATGTTTTTCACCTGAACCGAAATCTTAATCTCTTCGCCTTCGATGGGTGTCGGGTTAGAAAAGGTAATACTATTAGCATCAATATGAAAATCTGGTAGCTGCGCGAATCCGGTTGCGGCAAACAACCCGACAAAAAATATGCAGATCCCGATTTTTAACAGGAAGCACCGAAAACTTGTAGGTTGTGTTGATGAAGAATATCTAATCATAACGCACCTCACATCTATCTATCAGAAAAGTTATAGTCCTGCACGCCAGTGCTACCAGATACGTGTTATCTTTTTGAAGGGTACTGAATTAGTTGCCTTCCCAATACCCGACCGAAACGGAGGACGGTTGCGGAATAGGATTCGCGAACAGTTTTGTTCCGTTTGTAGCGTACTTACTGACTTCGCCAGTGAATGTTGCCCCCAGCATATCTGCGACCCAGATGCCGTTATCCGCGGGTGAAAGGGTTATCGCCACAACAGCCATACCGGCAGCGAATTCATTCATTTTCGTCCCATCCGCTGACAAGTTTATCAACATCGATTGTGATGAAACGACCCAGACACTACCATCCATCGGATTGACCCGCGGGGAAGTCGGACTCGGCATCTCAAGTTTCACGAGTTCTTGACCTGTCGGCGAGATTCGGATGAGCGAGTTAAATTGGCTATCTGCGACCCATGCATTTCCGTCATAATCAACGGCGATACCAGCTTTCGGTTCTTGCATCGTCGGTCCGGTGGCAATTTGTGCCCCGTTTGCATCGTAACGATTGATGGGACCGCGTGCATCCGCTACCCAGACACTGCCATCCTTTGGATTCACTGCCACATTGAATCTACCCGTTTCGACATTTGGGTTGCCGCCTTGTGGTACGATTTGCGCGAGAATTTGTGTTCCATCGCTTGACAGTTTCGATGCTCCATTTAGCCATGCCACCCAGACGGTGCCGTCCGCTGGATTTACAGAAATCATATTCGGGCGCTCAATCGCGGGTGCCTGCGCGAATTCCCCCGTGGTCTGGTCAAATCTGAAGACAGCATTTGATGCCGAAATCGCGATCCAAGCGACACCGTTTGTCGGATTGACCTCCGCAGCACTCGCCTGTGTGAGATTCGGGATAACCGTTGGATCAGCGTTCCCATTCGCATGCAATTTGTAAACTGTATCCCCACCACTGATAACCCAACATTCACCGTTATATTGTCCGTAACTGGTAGCGACACACATCACGAACAGTATCGCCACACACAACATTCTTTTCATAACAAATATCTCCTGTTTCGTCCTATATTTTAACTAACTTAGAGCTTATGGAATGGAGTCCATGTTTTAAATCTTAGCATACTTCAGTGTAATTTTCAAGGAATTTGTACATTCGTCCTGTATCTATAATACGCCCAAGGTGCTATCAAATTCGGTTTGATTTAATTCTATACCGTTTTTTCTTGATTTTTATTCAAAAATTTTGTTATACTGAGTGAAAATCGTTTGAACGCGTGTGAATTTCGCTGTATTGATTTTTCTGTTGGTTAGATATAGCATAGCAAATTTCGTGCCAATTTGAACAATACCACACTGACGCGATCCTCTACAAAACACAGAGAATGTACTGCACAAAACGGGGCATTTTTTACAATCGATTGCACGAAATGGGGCGTACCTATTTCTCAGCAAAGGAAGGAAAAGAAGCGTTTGAAAAGGCACAGGGTAAAAATTCATGCTGCGATTGTGAAGAAGATGCGTCTTGATAGCTACGCTACTACCAAAACCTGTAACCTTTTCCGGATTATAATTTACGTGACGTTCTTAGGTGATATAGTAGAATCCGAAAATATATTTACACTTGTAGCATAGGAGACCGTTAGCCTGTGCCTCCGTGAGAACGAACTTCACGTTCACACAACAATATGAGTGTATAAGTAATTACTGGATTTACT
>ASZN01000070.1 GCA_000406005.1 Candidatus Poribacteria bacterium WGA-3G | reverse complement strand
ATCGTAGTCAGGACTTACGCAATTTTGACTGCAGCCCGTTCTGTTAGATGAGAATTTTCGGAAAACACAGCGTTCTGGTGACACAAACTGGATCAGTTACCAGTTGCCAGTTATCAGTTACCAGAAAAGAAAACCTCTTTTCACTGGATACTGGTGACTGGTTACTGTCAACTTCTATGAAGTTTGTGCTACAAAAGAGCGGCATGCGTAAGTCCTATTATTGTTAAACGGCACACGGCGTGTGCCTACTACTCTGAGGAAGAACCGTGAAACTTGAAAACCGTATCGCAATTATCACAGGGGGCGGACGCGGCATCGGTCGCGCGACCGCCATCGCATTCGCTAAAGAGGGTGCCGATGTCGTTCTCGCCGCACGGACGGACACCGAAATAACCGCTGTCGCCAAAGAGGTGACACAACTCGGCAGACGTGCCCTCGCTATTACAACCGATGTCCAGTCGAAAGCCTCTGTTGATGCTATGGTATCCCGGACGCTTGATATCTTCGGAAAGGTGGACATCCTCGTCAACAACGCAGGCATAGCGATCCACAACCCGATTCCGAAGATCCGAGAGGAAGATTGGGACCTGACAATGGCGGTCAATCTCAAAGGCGTATTTCTCGGTACACAAGCCGTCTTCAGCCATTTGTGTGAGCAGAAGTCTGGACACATCGTCAACGTCTCCTCGGTCTCCGGCAAATTCGGACATAATAACGGCGGCGCGTATTGTGCCTCCAAATTCGCCGTTATCGGGTTCACTGAGACGACGAACAACGAAGGGAGACCACACGGCGTAAAAGCCTCAGTCGTCTGCCCGGGACCTGTAGATACAAAGATGCGCCGCGATAATCACCCTGACGACGTGATTGCGCATCTGACACTACCGGAAGATGTGGCGGATTTAATCCTGTTCCTTGTGACGCAGCCACCCCGCGCACATACGCTTGAAACCGTTATCCGAACACCTCTGATGTAATTTTCACGGCTTACGCAACCTCTTTGCAGGGTTTTTGCTGGGGTGTTTCCTTCAGGGTTTGTAACCCCGTCCTTCCGCAAGATACCGTGGGCACTTTAATGAACGATTCAGAATTTAATGATGTTTATTGATTCACACGCACATATCCAACTCTCGCAATTCAATCGTGATCGCGATAGGGTCCTCCAACGCGCACACGAAGCCGCGGTCTCCAATATCTTGGTCATCGGATTTGATATGGAGACGAGTCTCGGTGCTGTAGAACTCGCAGAGGCGCATACACACATCTATGCCACTGTCGGCATGCATCCGCACGACGCAAAAGATTTAACCCCGGATGTCTTGAAAACCTTTCGCGAACTCGCTGCACACCCGAAGGTGATCGCGCTCGGTGAAATGGGATTAGACTACTACCGCAACCTCTCACCGCGCCCTGTTCAGAAAACGGCGTTTGAACAACAGTTGGACCTCGCCGAAGAATTGCAGATGCCGATCGTTATCCACAACCGCGATGCCTATATGGATATCCTACCTATCTTAGAAGCGCGGCAAGGAAGGATCCGAGGTGTCCTGCACTGCTTCACCGGTGATGTTGAATTGATGCACAGGAGTCTCGCGATCGGATTCCATATCGGTATCGGTGGCATTGTAACATACCCGAACGCGAGAGATGTCCAAGCCGTCGCGCGGGAAGTCCCTGAGGATCGACTCCTGATAGAGACAGATTGCCCATGGCTCGCTCCACAGTTCCGACGCGGCAAACGGAACGAACCGGCGTACGTCCGTGCTGTAGCAGAGAAGATAGCCGAACTCCGCGACACCTCCATAGAAACAATCGGTGAAATCACAACAGAAAATTTCAGGACCGTCTTTAAATCAGCATGAAGAAACTAAATCTCCGTATGTATGCGATGGTGCTTGCGCTCGTCTGTGTCTGGGTGATTTTCACACTGCTGACCAGCGGCACCTTCCTTAGCACTCGGAATTTATCCAACCTCTCCCGCCAAGCCGCCGTCACAGCTATTCTCGCTGTCGGCATGACCTTGGTTATCGTCTCTGCCAACATTGACCTGTCAGTTGGCTACGGTGCCGGGTTGCTCGGTGCAATCGCAGCGATTGTGCACGTCCGGTGGGGGCAACCGATTCCCGTCACGCTCTTCATCGTTATCTGCATCGGTATCTTGATGGGGCTGATGCAGGGTTACCTCGTCGCATATCAGCGGATTCCGGCGTTTATCGTCACGTTAGGTGGGTTTCTGGGGTATCGCGGTTTGATGCTTGCATTTACCAGAGGCGAGACCATCCTGCTCCCCGACAATTGGCTCAAAGCGATCGGCAACGCCTACCTCTCCCCGACACTCGGATGGGGACTTATGGTTATTGGCATCGGCATCAGTGGGTACCGTTTTTACCGGCAACGCGTCGCACGGCTACAATACGGAAACCCGGAGCAAACGTCTCTGTCGATGTTCCTATTGAAAATCGCTGCCACATCGGCACTCATCGTCGCGTTCATCACCGTGATGAATGTCCACAAAGGTGTACCGTTTCCGGTCTGCATCCTTTTCGGATTGGCATTTATCTTTCATTTCATCGCCAACCACACCCGTTTCGGACGTTACGTCTATGCGGTCGGTGGTAACGCCGAAGCGGCGTACCTCTCCGGTGTCAACGTGCGTGGTGTTACGTTGCGGGTATTTGCGACGATGGGTGCATTGATGGCGATCGCCGGTGTCGTCATGACCGCCCGTGTCGGGAGTGCGAGTCCAGAAGCCGGACGCTTATTGGAGTTAGACGCTATCGCCGCGTGTGTGATCGGTGGTGCCAGTTTAATGGGTGGACGTGGTAGCATTTTCGGCGCAATCTTAGGCGCGTTCGTCATGGAGAGCCTCAACAACGGCATGAGCATGGCGAATATGGATGCCTCATGGCAGGATATTATCAAAGGTGTCGTACTCGTCGCAGCCGTCGGCTTTGACATAGCATCACGACGACGATAGCACGAAATGTTAACTATTTACATTTTTTTAAACCTTTTTCACCAAAGTTCCCCTCTTTATAATAACTACAGTTTAATTGGCAAAATCTAATTGGGAATTTATCTATGCGATACGATTCAGCGATATATACGGATCTGACAGATGAAGAACTCATCCGGCGCGTGCGAGACGGAGACGAGGCAGCGTTTGCACAACTCGCCTCCCGTCATAGCTCAAGGATTTGGCAAATGGTTGTCTCACACTCCCGCCAAATCCGTGATGCTGAAGAGATCTTTCAAGACATTTGGGTGGCAGTCTGGGAAAACATCGGAGGCTTACGCGAGGTCGGCAGCTTCGGTGCTTGGCTCCGAAAAATTGCCTACACCACTTGCAGAAGGTACTACGCCGCGAAGGCACACAACAGAGGCGAAATCCTTCAAAGTGCCGAGAAACTCGCAGAGACGATTGATCGGGATGTGCTTGCACGTACGCGTGAGATGGAACTTCGTGCTGCTGTAACAGAAGCCGTGCATCACCTACCGGAGCGGGTCCGCGCCGTTGCGGTGTTGTACTATTTAGAGTTGTGGACTGTCAACGAAATCGCAGAGGAACTCGGTTTGGCGGCGGGTACCGTCAAAACGAGACTCCGCCAGATTCGCGCACTTTTGCGCGAGGAATTTGGCGTTGAAGAAATTAAGAGGGGAACAACTATGACACGTGAAAAAGAGGTATCCAAGCCGGTCCGAGACAAACTTAAAATCTTCGGGGTCGGCGATGCCGGGTGCAACGTCATCAAACGGATGATGGTATCCTATCGGAAAGAAGTGGAATTTTATGTTGTGAATACAGACGCGGAAGCACTCCGCACGTGTGAGGGCGCGACGCAGATACAGATCGGAGTTGACACCACGCAAGGATTGGGCGCAGATGCGAATCCTGAGATCGGTAGAAGTGCCGCTGAGGAAAATCTGGAGACGCTTGACGCTGCGCTTGCAGACGCGCGCCTGGTTTTCATTGTCGCAGGCATGGGCGGCGGAACAGGGACAGGTGCCGCACCGGTAATTGCATCCCTCGCACGAGAACACAAGGCCTTGACAATAGGTGTTGTGACGCTGCCGTTTGATTTTGAGGATCAACGCCGCGCTGAGCAAGCAGAATACGGATGCCAAGAACTTCAAGCGTACACAGATGCCGTTATTGTAGTGCCGAATCAGAGGCTTCTCGATACTGTTGATGTCGAACCTTCGCTGAGTGAAGCGTTCCATCTCAGCGATGAGACTGTGCTACGCGGTGTTAAAAGTGTCGCCGATATTATTGTGGAGTCAGGCGAGATTAACGTTGATCTCACGGATGTAGAGAGCATCATGAAGAGTGCTGGCACAGTGTTAATGGGTGTAGGGCAAGCGAAGGGTGAAGGACGCGCGCGAATTGCTGCAGAAAAGGCTGTCTCCTCTCCTCTATTAGATGGAAGAAAACTCGGTGATGCGCCTGGATTGGTTGTTAATGTGAGTGCGCCGTCAGACTTCATGATGAATGAATTGGATGCAGGGATGACCGTCATTAAAGATGTCGCGCCCGACGCAATGATTCTCTTTGGATTGGTCTATAGGGACGATGATCCTGATCAAGACACCGTTAATGTCGCTGTCCTCGCAACAGGAATTGGCGGACAAAGTGAACCTACGACACCACTCTCCACTCGGCAGGATGGTGCCTCTCCTGGCAGCGGGACTTCTATTCCTTCCAAAACCGGTTCCGAGTTTGTTCATCTACATAACCATAGTGAGTATAGCATGCTCGACGGGGCGTGCCGCATCGGCGATATGGTGGATTGGGCAGTTGCGCATAGCGTCCCCGCTGTCGCACTGACCGATCACGGCAATATGTTCGGCGCGTGGGAACTCTACAACAAAGCGACGGATGCCGGTATCAAACCGATCATCGGATGTGAGGTCTATGTCGCACCCGGTAGCCGAAAGACACGTGCGCAGGACCAGGACGGTCCCTATCACCTCACGCTGCTCGCTGAAGATGCAACGGGTTACCAGAACCTCTTGGAATTGGTGTCACTCGGGTACACAGAGGGATTCTATCGCAAGCCACGTATTGATATGGAAATCTTGCGTGAACACCGTGACGGCATCATCGCATTGACAGGATGCATTCACGGACAGGTGCCACAACTCCTCTCTACAAATCGACGCGATGAAGCCGTTCAGAACTTCAAAACGCTTATGGAGATCATGGGACAACACAATCTCTACGTTGAGGTGCAGAACCACTACATCGACAAGGAACTTGAGGCGTATCCGGTGATGGTGCAGCTGGCGAAGGAGTTCAATCTACCGCTCGTCGGTACAAACGACTGCCACTACCTTCGCAAGTCCGACCACGGCATGCACGATGTACTTCTCTGTATCCAGACGAAGAAGACCGTCAACGACCGAAACCGGGTCCGGTTCGATAACCATTTCTACTTTAAAAGCGTTGACGAGATGCGGGAGGCACTCAAGGATTACCCACCGGAAGCCATCAGCAACACACTTGAAATTACGAATCGGTGCAATCTTGAGCTCGACTATCAACGCGACCCGATGCCAAAGTATAAGCTCCCTGAAGGATACACGCACGACAGTTATCTTCAGGAATTATGCTACCGAGGCTTACGCGAGAAGTATGGCGAACTCTCTGAGCCGATACGGCAGCGGATTGATTACGAGTTGGATATTATCAAACAGACCGGACACGCCAACTATTTCCTGATTGTCGGCGATTATGTTGCCCATGCGCACAAACAGGGGTATCCGCTCTCTGCCCGCGGTTCTGCCGCCAGCAGTCTCGTGCTGTATGCACTCGATGTGATCGGTTTCAATCCGATGGATCACGGTTGTCTGTTTGAACGGTTCTTAAACCTTGAACGTCTCGCACCACCTGATATTGATATAGATTTTGCCGACCGCGCCCGCGAGTCTATAATTGAGTATCTGGCGAAAAAATACGGCGCGGATTCCGTCGGTAAAATCGCTACCTTTGCAACGTTGGGTGCGAAAGCCGCTATCACGGATGTCGGTCGCGCACTTGACATGCCTCGTGAAAAGGTCCAAAAATTAGCAGACTTGATTCCTCGGTTTCCCGGAATTACGTTTGATAAGGCTCTGGAACAGGTACCGGAATTCCAAGCACTCGCTGAACTCCCTGAAAATAGGGAGTTGATTGAGATGAGCAGAGCCGTTGAAGGTATGAAACGGCACGTCTCCTGTCATGCCACCGGAATCGCGATTTCAGACGGGCCCCTGACAAATTACGTCCCGCTCTTCAAGGATAAACACGACCAAGTGGCAACGCAGTTTGAAAGTAAAGCCGTTGAAGATGTCGGTATCGTCAAATTCGATTCCATCGGTGTCCGGAGCCTTAGTGAAGTACACGACTGTCTCCAGATGATTAAGGCGAATCACGGCACTGAGGTTAAACTCGAAGAGATTCCGTTTGACGATGAAGATACCTATTCATTGATCGGCAATGGACTCATTAATGGGTTGTTCCAGTTAGAGACATCTCCTGGCATGTTTCGGGTTGTCACGGAGCTCAGACCCAACAATTTTGAAGAGTTCTCAGCAATCCCCGCACTCTATCGTCCCGGTCCAATAGAAAATGGCGACCTTCAGGACTACATAGATCGGAAGAATGGGGTACAACCGACAGTATACGGACACCCTTCGTTTGAAGGTGCACTCAACAGTACTTACGGTGTGTGTATCTATCAGGAGCAGGTGATGCAGATTGTGCACGATGTGGCAGGCTTTACATTTACTGAGGCAGATGTCTTCCGAAGTGTAATAGGGAAACGGAATGAAGTATTGATTGAAGAACAGCGTGAAAAATTCGTTGATAGTGCCGTGCAAAAAGGGATCGCTAAAGCGGAGGCGGAAACGATATTTGGGCTGCTTGAGCCGACAGCACGCTACGCCTTCAACAAATCGCACACCGTCGCTTACGCTATGTTGGCATACCGTATGGCGTACCTGAAAACGCACTACCCGCGTGAGTTCATGGCAGCGATAATGACGGGTGAATCAGGATCTGTTGAGAAAATCTCGCGCTATCGCTCCGAATGTGGAAAACTCGCTGATTTTCTCAGTGTAGAAATTGATCTGCTCCCGTTGGATATTAACAAGAGTGAGAAAGGGTACACGGTAGAAGGTAACGGTATCCGGGACGGGTTTACTGCTGCTAAACGGATTGGAAATGAAGCAATAGACAAGATTTTAGCGGAGAGAGAATCCGGTGGTGTTTTCACGTCACATCAAGATTTCCGTACTCGGGTAGACGGCGTAGAGGAGCAGGTTATTGCGAGTCTCGTTGAAAGCGGCGCGTTTGGTGCCGTCTAAGTTCTGATGTCCAGTTCCTGCAGGCGGGGTTTTCAACCCCGCCGCTCCATAAAAAATAACGGGTACAAATCCGCATAAATAGAGGCTATCTCGCCAGATTCCGTGCCTCTTTGAACTTCTCTTTCGCAAATTGTCCCCATTCTTTCATTTTTTTGTTTCGGACTTCCGGATCTTTCCAAGCACCATTCGCCAATTCCATCGCCTCGGCTTCGGTTATCGGCATCTTCGTTAAGACCGCAATCGCCGCGTCCCGCTTTGCTGGGTCTTTACTCTTCTGAATCGTTTTCCACGCATTGACGAGATCCTTATGTGAATCGATAATCAGGATACCGAAAAGATCGTTAACGATGTTCCATCGGGTCCCGCCTTTATCTGAATCGTATTGAAATGGTGAACCTTCCATAGCGAACGGATTTGGAACGATGCATCTCTCGCCGAGTTTATCATAGAGTGCCGGTAGGACGCTGGCGCGGTTTAGACCCCCTTTCCATTCGGGGCCCTCAGCATCAGTATCGCGAAGCATCCAGAGTTTCTGAGCATCTTCCGATAAAACGAATTCGAGAAACTTTTCCGCGACCGACGTGTTAGGCGCGCCTTTGAGGATGGCGATCGGGTCCGCAGTAACGACCGCACCGTCAGCCGGGACAACGTATTTGATCTTATCCGCACCGACGACAGCGATTTGACCGTACGCATAAAAGTCGATTGCGAGTCCGTAAATCACCTGTCCTGCAACAACGTCTGTCGGGATGACGTTAGCACCGGCAGAGAAACCGCGGACATTACCACCGATCTTTGTCAGGAGCGCGAACCCTTCTTCCCATCCGAGGGTTTGAAGGATGATCTCATAGACCATGTGCGCCGAGCCACTCTCTCTCGGATCTGCCGCACCAATTCTGCCGATCAATTCCAAGTTCCCCAGATCCTTCCATGTCGAGACTTTGGGAAGTTGCAATAGCCCTCGGAGTTCCTCATTGTACATGATACCGAAACTCGATAACGCTGCACCGTACCAACGGTGTTCGGCATCGTAGAGCGGAATCCCCTGAAACGATTGCATCATCTGCTCAAGTTGTGTTCCGGGGAGTTTGTAGGCATGAAGCCATCCCATATTTGAGAGGCGGAGATAGTTATCAGTGCCACCGCCAAAGAAAATATCGATACCGATGCCATCCGGTACACGTTTAAATTCCGATTCAATGAACCGATAATTTGAAGAAGTACCACCGACATCTCTCCAGTCGGTTTTGACGGTTCTGCCTGTCTGTTTATGATACCAATCCTCGAAATTTTTACCAAATTCCGTTTCTATACCTTCATGGTGCGGGGAGATAATGATGAGTTCATCTTGGGCAGATGAGAGCGTCGGTCGTGCTAAAAGACATAATATTATCGCCAGAACCAGGGGCTTAAAGTCGGACATTTTTTCATACTCCTTGTGCCATAAGTTGATTATAGTAAATCCCGAAAATATGTTTACACGCCGCGATAGGGTCCCCAAACGATAGCACGATAGCTCGTAGGGGTTGGGTTACCCAACCCCTACGGTTCCGTCCGTGTATGCAAATGATTACGGGATCCACTATAATACTCAGTTAACCATGATTCCTAAGCAGTTAGGGTGAAAACATCGGATCTTGATCAAAGATAAACAGGGTCGGGTTCACCCACTTTTCTTTGTTCGTATTATAAATGCCGTAGTGGAGATGAGCGCCTGTGCTACGCCCCGTATTTCCGACGTAGCCAATAATCTGGCCACGTACCACTTTTTGATTAGCTTTGAGCCCCTCAGCGTATCCTTGCAAATGCGCGTACAAAGTTTTATACTCGGATACTTCATGGACAATCTCAATTGTATTCCCTAAAAAGCCACTCTCTTCAACCTGTACAACTGTGCCATCCGCAGCGGCGATCACAGGAACGCCTGCGCGGGTTTTAATATCCAACCCATGGTGAAATTCACGGTTTTTCGTTAGCGGGTGGTTCCGCCATCCGAACTGAGAGGAATACCAAAAAGTGTGTCGCTCCCCGTTTTCCTGTTGGAGTTTCACTGGGAGAATCAAAGGATATCCTAAAAGCTGTTTCTGATATGCGTTGATATAGTCATAGAGAGCCCGCAACTCCTTTTTCAGGATACTGGGTGTCAGCTGCTGATCGTCGGTATCAGGGACGGCACCAGTGAACGCTGATATATCTGGCTGTTGAGGCTCGGATTCCCCAGGGGCCGAAGTAATATTAGGATCGCCGCCTTGCCCGAGGATCCCTAAAGCCTCCTGGATCTTTTTTGCCATCTGCCGAATGTCGTTCATCTCTGCATTAACGGCAGCAAGTTCCGATTCAACTTGGCGTTTTGCCTGTGTTAATTGTTGAATTTCTTTCTCCATGCGCGTCTGTAATTCGTTTTCAGTACTGACTCTCTGCCGTTTTTGGAAGAGGCCATAGCTGAAACCGCCAATTGCCGCAAAGAATAGACCAAGGATAAGGCAGGAGAGCAGCAATAGACGCCCTCGGCCAATCACGTACTGGCGGACAGAATTTTTATGAGATGACATGATAATAAAGGTATACATTCAACAGATTCTCCTTTTCAGTAAAATTTATGCAAAACATCAGCGTTTGCTTACAAGAATTGGAGACTTATAGCTGCTTAATTCACCCAACAGATACCTATCCTATCTTTGAACGAACCGTTTTACAAGTGCGAAACGATCGCTGGCATTTTCCAAATGAGGATGATGATGGCACCAAGCAGGATGAGATACCACACGATCAACATTCGGACGCGGGTTCTCTTGAATATGGAACGGCGCGGACGTTTCAATTGACTCACTTACCCTTTTTTGTGTTTTTTATAGCCCGAATTTGAGATATCCCGTACTTGAAAGCGACCTCTATATTAAATTCAATGTCTTCATACACAACTTTCTCGCCTTTTTCTGGTAGGTGTCCGAGCAACAGCAGGACAAAGCCACCAATCGTATCACAGTGATCTGTCGGAATTTGGATGTCTAAGATTTTGTTAACATCAGCAATTAACATGCGTGCATCGATACGCCAGTCGCTTGCTCCAAGTTTTTCGATGTGAGGTGGAGTCCGTTTGCGATTAGCCGCGACCTTGCCTATAATTCGCTCTAAAATATCTATCAACTCTACGATGCCGACACAACTGCCGTGTTCGTTAACCACGATCGCGATCGGTATCTCCGATTGCTGCAGGTCACCCAATAAATTTACAGCAGACTTCAGGGCAGGTACATAATTCACATCCCTCACGAATGACGATAAGTCGTTGTCGCGGTTCTCGCTTGTAAGTACCTCCATGGCATCAACGACTCCGAGCAATTGGTCAACGCGCGCATTGTAAACAGGGATGTAATGATAGTTGGAAGCTCGACAGAGTGTGAGCACTTCAGAGGACGAGGATCCCACTATCAGCACGGCTGCTTCTGATAATGGCAACATCACTTCCTGTGCAGTCAGCGTTTGCAACTCAAAAATTGCACTCAGTAATTGTGCTTCGGGGTCCGAAAACGCCTTAATATTTTCCAGAAGTAACTGGACGAGTTGTTCGCGAGATGGGGTCGTCTGCCGTCCCGACTTCCTAAAGACACCCTTTTTGCGGGGCTTGGCTGCCTGTTCATCATACGCAATAAGCGGCTTAGGCGTAACTAACTCTATTTTCTCGGTGTCCGGTTTTCTAACGACAGGCATGGGACTCTCTTTTTCTTCCGAAGCGGTTTTGGTAATCTCATTCATAGTTTAGCTCCCAGAAATCCAGAATCTTGTGAATGCCTTCTTGTTGAAAGTTACGGTGAAACCTAAAAATCAGAAGAGTTTTCGACAAATTGATGAGATAGAGTTCCCTCATACGGCTCTTATCGCATTTTCGTTGAATTATCGTGAAGTATAACGCTTTTCTGAAAAAGTGTCAAGAAAAATGATACTCATCTTTTTTCACGCAGAAAGACTAAATCCGGTGTTTCTTCCGCTTGTGGTTGCCGGCAAACGCAGCGTTCACAACGTCTAATTAATGCTGAGATCTATCATCCGTCTGGGCAACGAGTGTTAATTCCGTTTTCCCACCGAGCCCGGCAACGACAGGAAACGCTTTTTCAGCAGGCTTCCCATCTTTTGGCGTGTATCGGACTTGTGGAGAGAAGTAGGCATACAGTGCTGTATTTCGAGGGTTAGCGGTCGTATTTGGCCCCGAACCGTGCACCATTAAACTATGGAAAAACAGCGCGCTTCCCGCAGACAGTGGAACATCCATCTGCTGTGCCTCAACATCTTTGCGATGAGTGAGTTCTGCGTCCTGTTCGCGTGCGATATGCCCCCAAGACTGCATACCCCAAAGGTGGCTTTTCGGAATCACCTTGAAGCAGCCGTTCTCCGGTGTGGCATCGTTAAGTGCGATACTCACCGTAACAAGGTTTGGCGGGTCCATCGGCCAATATGCCGAGTCTTGGTGTAAACCGTGTGAAGAGCCGTGAAACGCAGGTTTGAACATCAAGGTACTTCTAAAAAGTAGGAGATCAGCGGACCCTGTGAGTTCTTGGAGTACCTCAATAAGTTTCGGGTGCGCTGCGAGATCCCGGAACACCTCGGAGTACTGCCGTGTATTTTCTGCTTTCCGTAGCACTGGCAGATTGTCGCCTTGTGTTTCGTCTTTCGCGAACGGTTCGCGTTGCACGTGGCGGCGTGCGATCTCCGCTCGCGTTTTTTCAGCAGCGGATTCGTGTCCAGCTGCGAACGCATGCAACCGATGAATCTCTGCTTGACACCTCTCGACCTCTTCCGTTGAGAACAGGTTTTCAACAATAAGGTAACCTTCTTTTTCAAAAAAGGCTTTTCGGGCTTTCAGTTCCATGTTAGCCTCCAAATAATTGTTTGACTTCCCAGATAATACTCGAAATCGCGAACCCGACATAGACACATGAAGCGACCAGCATCATGACAGTAGAGAGTCGTTTCGGTTTCGCGAACTCAGGTAGAAACCGACGGTTCATGTAAAGTGTGAGCGGCACATAAACCGCCATGGCGAAACCGCCCATGTACGCCGCATTAAAGAGAAAGCCTAATTCACTGACGTTTAACTGCTCCATGACAAACGTAATCACGCACCCACCGACGATCCATATCCCAGCGATGAGGAGATACCACCAACTCAAATCCCGATTTTGCGCACCTCGGAAATTAGTATAGATAATATCAGAAATTGAACGTGATACGCCGTCAACGAGCGCAAGTTGCGTACCGAAAAGCGTAGCAACACCCACCATTAAGAAAATTTTCTGACCCGCTACACCCCAGATTTCACCTAAGATCCGCGCCTCGTCGTAGATAAGTTTGCCTTGCTCCGGAACAATCCCTTGTGGATGTAAAACTGCAAGTGCACCAAAAATAAAGAGTAGAATCGTAAGTGTGTTGAGCGCCCAGAAGAAGAGTATCTGGTCGCTTTTCACGTATTGCCACCACGCCGCGAAACGTTTCCGGTTTTCCTCTGTCGCTTCAAAGATAAACCCTGTCGCAGGCACTTTTTCGCTCCTACCACGGAGCGGGTTCTGAAGTCCTGGTAACTGCGCACCCATGCCGATGTTTTTATCGCGTAGATAGAAAGTATAAAAGAGGTTCGCCGTTCCACCCGCACCGGCAAACACTAATGCGCTGAAAAACGTTTTTACCGACATGTTCGGGTCTTTGTAGCCGACATTTATCAAACCGGCTCCGAGTTCTTTCCACGTATCCATTGAACCGACAGCGATAACAACCAGAATCAACCCAATCGTTACGATGGCAACAAGCAATTCAACTGTCCGTTCGACAGATGTGTAAACCATCTTCGGTCCGAAAAGGATGAGTGCGACACCGGCAAACGTGAGTATTGTCCAAAAGGTATCAGACCCCCATCCGCCAGGTCCGAGGATGAGTGCTTTGAGTGCGAGCCCGGAGGTACGCGCCCAGCCCGGGGCAATCCAACCGACGATCGTCAGCAGAATAAACAGGGGACCAAAACCGCGCCAGATACGACTGTAACCCGTGTAGACCGTTTCACCCGTCGCGATCGTCCAACGTCCCACCTCAAAATTGATCCAGAGTTGGAGGAAGACACCGAGTGCCGCTGCCCACACCATACTCCCGCCATACTCTGCAGCAATGAGGGGCCAGATGACACTCTCACCCGCGCCAATAGATAGACCCACTAAGATCGCTCCAGGACCCGCAATCTTCCAGAATGGCAACTGTTTTTCCGGCAACTCAACAACTTTAAAATCTTCAAGCGGTTGATAAAATTTTGCCATGTATTCCCTCCGAGGCATAAAGTTAAGTTGTGATTATGCTTTCGCGTAACACTTCAATCGGATGTCTCGCCTGGACACCTGTCCCGTGTTCGAGTTGGTGTCTGCAAGAAAAACCGGCGGCACTGAGCGTGAAACTACCGGGCGGTTTTTCACGGACAGCCCCAAAGAGCCGTAACTCGCCAATCTTCATAGAGAGATCATAATGTACCTTTTCATATCCGAACGCACCAGCCATACCGCAACAGCTCGAATCTATCACTGAGACGGTGTGTTCTGCCGGTAGACCTAACATCTTCACGGTCGGTTGAATACCGACGAGGGCACGCTGATGGCAATGCCCGTGGAGTAATATGTCCTGTGGTTCCGCTGAGAATTCCACCCCTAATTCGTCGTCTTCTATCAGTTTCACAAAAAACTCTTCAAATGAACAGGTCGCCTCAGCGACACGTTTCGCTTCAGGTGTACCAATCAGCTCAACGTAATCGTCGGTGATGGCGGACGTACAACTCGGTTCACATCCGATAATCGGGATTCCGGCATCAACGTAGCCTTGAAGCGCATCAATGTTGTAACGTGCGTTCTCAATTGCTCGGTCTAACATCCCCTCGGAGATAAGCGGACGACCACAACACCGTTTCTCAGGGAACAGCACCTCAAAACCGCAGGCTTCTAAGACCTCTACAGCCGCTTTGCCGATGGCAGGTTCACTGTAATTCATAAAAGTATCAGGAAACAGCACAACCTTTTGGTCTGACGTACGGCGCGAACGACGCTTTCGGAACCACTGTTCATAAGTAGGACGCACGAAGGTCGGCATATCCCGGCGCCGGTCAACACCGATTAATTTTTCCGCAATCCATTTCGACAACCCATTATTAACCATCCAGTTGGAAAAAGGTGAAAATACCGAACCGATCGGCGCAAAGGCACCAATTTCGCCGAACATACGCCGATGCAAGGGCAAACCGTTGGCTTTATGATAGTGGGCAAGCACCTCATACTTAATCTTCGCCATGTCTACATTCGACGGACATTCTGCTTTGCACGCCTTGCATCCGAGACATAAATCTAAAACCTCTTGGAGACGTTCACTCGTGAAATCCGTATGTGGCAACGCACCCGAAATAATGGAGCGGAGTGCATTCGCACGTCCACGCGTTGAATGCTCCTCTTCACGCGTACCGATAAAAGACGGACACATCGTACCCGTCAACGTCTTTCTACACGCACCGACACCGTTACACATTTCAATCGCTCTACCGAATCCGTCCTGGCTCGAAAAATCGAAGTAGGTGTCAATTTTAATGGTGTTGTAGTCGGCACCGAAACGGAGATTTTCTGTCATTGGCGGCGCGTCAATGATTTTACCCGGATTCATGATGTTATCCGGGTCGAACGCTCTCTTTACCTCAGTCAGTGCCTGATATATCTGCGGACCGAACATACTCTCTATCCACTCACTTCGGACAAGTCCGTCGCCATGTTCGCCACTCATCGCACCACCTAATTCCATGAGGAGGTCCCGGACAGCGCGGGCAATGTCATGCATTTTTTCTATATCGGTCTCGGATTTGAGGTTGACGATAGGACGATTGTGCAGAAGGCCGACACTCGCATGCGCATAATAAGAAGCGGTGGTATCGTGTGCAGTAACGATTTCATCAAAACGACGGACGTATTCAGGTAGGTGCTCTATCGGCACCGCTGCATCTTCGACGAAGCCGACCGGTTTAGCATCGCCTTTCATACCCATCAGCAGACCGAGTCCGGCTTTCCGGGTCTCCCAGACGCGCGATTTCTCTTCGGCAGTAAAACATCGGACGAACGCATAGCCGAAACCTTCAGCTTTCAACGTCTTTTCGAGTGTATCCAACTGCGATGCCAGCTCTGCTTCCGTCTCGCCATAGAATTCGACAGCGAGGAGCGCAGCAGGTTCGCCTTCTATGAAAGTCGTCAATCGTGAAAATTCCAATGAACCGCGCGCCATATCCAAGATAGTCTTGTCTATCAGTTCTACAGCAGTTGGATCACATGCCAAAATCGGTTGCATCGCTTCCATTGATGCGACGAGTGAATCAAAGTGGACAACACAGAGTGCCGTTAATTTCGGGAGCGGAACCAGATTAATTGTGGCTTCGACGGTCGTCGCAAGTGTCCCTTCGGAGCCGACGAGGATCTTCGACAGACTAAACGGATGCGCTGCATCGCAACCGTCACGGCGG
The DNA here is from genome assembly GCA_000406005.1 of Candidatus Poribacteria bacterium WGA-3G. Classification (GTDB taxonomy): domain Bacteria; phylum Poribacteria; class WGA-4E; order WGA-4E; family WGA-3G; genus WGA-3G. The sequence goes on along the minus strand of ASZN01000070.1, from coordinate 12,404 downwards.
TACGGCGTGACCTCTTTTGAACCGGCGTCTTTAACATATTCATCCAAATTGTAGCCAGCAACGCGACGGAGGATACGCGGGTAACGTTTACGAATTTCGGTTTCGTTGTCGGCACAGATGCGGCAAAGCTCACGATAAATACGCGCCTCTAACGTGTTACCACGTTTCTTGGTTTCTAATTCTTTCAGTGATATGGGGAGTGCTGTAACTTCATCGGTGTTTGAGAGCACCAAGTCGAGCGACATGACGTGATCAATGGTTTTACCGTAAATGAGGGAGTGCGAACCCGCCGAGTTGTTTCCGATAGTGCCGCCGACGTTCGCACGGCTACTCGTGGCAACATCGGGCGCATACATCAGACCGTGCGGCTTCAGTTGGTGGTTCAATTCATCTAAGATGATGCCCGGCTCCACGCGTGCCCAACGTTCAGCGATGTTCACCTCAAGCAACCGGTTCATGTATTTGGACATGTCCAGCACAATGGCTTGACCGACGCTCTGTCCGGCGAGGCTCGTACCGCCACCGCGTGGCAAAATCGGAACCTTGTGATCCAACGCAATTTGCACTGTCTTGATAACATCGCGGCGATCTTTCGGGATGACAACACCTATCGGTTGTATCTGGTATAGGCTCGCGTCTGTACTGTAGAGCGCTTTGGAGTAGAGGTCAAAACGTACTTCACCTTCGAGTGTTTCCGATAACTGTTGTTCGAGATTTTCCGATGCTGGGGTGTTCATGTTGCCATCCAAAGGGGTGTGTGTATGACTGCTGAAAAATTTCTAAAAAAATCTAAAAAATTTGACATCGCTATCCAAATAAAGTATAATTAATCACACGATGCCCCTGTGATGGAATTGGTATACATAGCAGGTTGAGGGCCTGTGCCTTAATTGGCATGCTGGTTCGAGTCCAGTCGGGGGCATCTTTTCTCTTACCGAGCTTTCGCAAGCAATTCCTGATACACTTGGTACGTCCGTTCCGCAATCGTTTCCCATGTAAAATTATGAATCCGTTTTAGACCACGTGCCACCAGTTCACTTTTCAGAGACGCATCGGAGGCGATTTGGTGTATCCGTTCTGCTAAGGCAGCCGCATCGGCTTCAGGAAAGACGAGTCCAGCATCGTTGATAACGTTCGGAATCTCGCCGGAGTCCGAACCGATGACTGGCACTTCGCATGCCATCGCTTCTATAAGGACCCGACCAAAGAATTCGACCCATCCCGGTGTTGTCCGAGAAGGTAGAACCAGCGTGTCCATACAATTAATAAAGGCAGCGACCTCTTCAGGCGGCACCGCATCTATCCATACAATCTGTTCAGAAATGCCGAGCGTTTCGGCCCTCTTTTCAAAATCCGGTTTATCTTCACCTTGTCCGACGATTAAGAGTTTATAGGTCTGCGTGGTTGCACGGTTTACAAGATGTGCTAAGGCTTCAAGAAGCGTATCTATCCCCTTCATCTGGAGCAACCTACCGACGTAACCGAGCACGAAACACGAACTGAGTCCGAGTGAATCCCGCAATTGACGGACATCCATCTTGTAGAAATGACGGACATCAATACCGTTCGGAAACGCGATCTGTTTGCCTGTATACCCGCGCTCGGTTAAAATTCTACCGGCATTCGTACTCAGTGGAAAGGCTATATCTGTTTCGCGAAAGACGGTGCGTTCAATCCAAACTGGCAGCACACCGAACCGCTGCTTTGTTGGTATACTCAGTGACGTCCGAAAAATGAAGCGGCTCTTTGGGCAATACTTCCGTTTCAAACGGACTGTCTGCAGCGCATTAAGACTCCATGCCTCTTCTTCTAAATGAATGATGTCCGGTTGGAAATCTCTAAGATGTGGTTTCACACCGCTACGATAATAAAAACGGCTACCGTAACCAGAGAACCGAATTGGACAAGGAAACTCTTCACAGGGCGTGTCTGGTTCTGCTTCAAAAACGATCTCTTGGAAACTCTCATACCAACGTGTCGGTGTGAGGACGCGGAGCACAACATCCGGACGTTCCGCTATGAGTGCGAACTTTCGCCGGTACGGTTTCATAATATAGGAGTGAGAAAGAACTAAGACACGCACGAGTGCTAATTATCTTCGTTTTCTCCAGAGCTTTCTGAACCTGCTGTCGGCAGTGAGGGTGCGTCATCCGGTTCATTGCCCTGCGGCGTAAAACTGATCTCGGTACCCGTATCCTCAGCCGTCTCATCTGATGAAGATGGCGTAAGAACAGATGGCGCAAGAACAGCCATCAACCCTTCGAGGCGTTCACGGATTTCGGAACGTTCTTGCGTGGTGGCTAACCTTTCAAGGTTAAGCGCCTCCTCAAGTTCGCTATTACGGGTTTCGAGGTCTTGAATATTGGCATCGCGTTGGAGGACATCGTTATTAAGACGCGCAATTTCAGCCTCCAGCTCGAGCTTCTCCGCTCTCAACTTCTGAACAGTCGAAATCGCAAGTTCAACATGATCTTCCAAAAGCGATACAATATTCTGTTCAAATGATTCAGACATATTGTGTTCTGTTCCTAAAAACCTATGCTTTTCTGTGTATACATAGAAAAATAATAGGTTTTTAGAGGGATCCTACCCCTTAGTTACGGACATTGTGTGATGGACTCACAAATTACTATTACAGTAGGGACTTCATCTTAGTAAGCGACAAGTGCTCGGCATCTGCCCAATTCGGACATTCATGTACATAGTGAAAAAGATACTGCTGAGCGTAGCCGACACTGTCCCCAAAATAGGTGTGAGCGAACTCACGTATCTCACGATGTGTCGCACGTCGGCGAAGATAAAGCGTCTCGAAAATCCGTTTTATCCAGACATCAATTGGGAGTGCCGCAAGGTGACCAAGCGAAAATAGGCAGATACAGTCGGCAACCTTCTCGCCGATACCGTTTCGGCGCATCAATTCCTGTTTAGCCTCAGTATATGGCATTTGCTGCAGCGATGTAAGCGAAAGCTCGCCGCTAACAATCGCTTGTGCAGTATCCTTTAGATAATTGGCTCGGTAACCCGTGCCACAAGCAAGCAGCGTATCCTCCGTTGCTGTTGCGAGCACATCCGGACTCGGAAAACTGTAGTCCACGTACCCAGCAAGCGTCAAACGTTCACTGAAACGTTCAGACAACCGACGGATAATTCCACGAATTCGCGGAACATTGTTGTTCTGCGACAATATAAACGATGCTATTGTTTCCCAAAGCTCTTGGTTCAAAATGCGCATTCCCCAGAGCTTCTCGATCGCACGATCCATATAGGCATCGTTGTTGACACCAACGAGGAGCTTTGGAACATCGCGCACGATATCAAGGTAGTGACGCAGGTATGGCACGAAATCGGCTTCATCTTCGTCAGTGGAACTCTCAACATGTAGGGTCGTCCCTTCTTGCGATATTTTCAGGATCCGTCCCTCTACAACACCGTAGTAGGCGTTATCTACCCGTTCCCAACGAAATGACTGTCCCGATTCTAAAGTATATTTCAGACTAAAATCTGTCACATTCTGAATCTGGGTCATGCGTCGTACTAAGTTTTGATAAAAGTTTTTGAATGAGATTCTTGATATATAAGTATATAGTAAATTTGAAAAATAAGCAAATTTTTCTTATGTTGCGTAGGTTCTACCGTTGAAAGACAGAACCTATAATTTGACATTCGTCCCATTAATAGGTATAATATTTAATATCTGTAAGCAGAAATCTGACAGGAGAAACCTTTAAAGTTATGATTATCTTTCTACGCGAGAAGTTTATTGCGCAACTCTTTATGTGGGTAATCGCCATCGTATTCTTGGTAGGGACAGTGTTCCTCTACAGCAACACACGCGGTGGTGGCGACGATTCTGAGGGTGAAGTCGTTCTCAGGGTCGATAATACAGAAATCAAGCGCGGAACGTTTGAACGTGCTGTCGCAGATGCCATGGAATCTCAAAAGCAGAACCAGAGATTTGGCGGTCCACCCGATCGGGAACGTGTCCAAAAAGAGGTCGTTGATGGTTTGGTTCAACGAACCATTCTTGGAAGTACCAATATCGGTGAAACGGAAATAAAGAACTATATCCGAAGTGACGCAAGTCGAGTCGATCAGTACAATCTTTACCAACAGTGGGGGGCCGCGGACATCTATGTCGAAAATGTCCGTTATCAACTCAGTGTTAATGCGATTCAAAATGGTATCCAGGCATTGGAATTGGTAACCGACATTGAAGCGGAACGCGCATATCAACTTGAGGCGAATAAAGCAAAAGTTAAGTTTATTGAGTTCAAGTACAACGACTATGCATCAAGCGTCGAAGTTGACGACGCAGAAGCACAGACCTATTTTGAAGAAAATCGAGAGGACTACAGAGTTGAAGAGCAGATAAACGTCAAATTTATCAGGGTCAATCCGGCGAATCTGGTTACGTTTGAAGAAGTAGAGACCTATTATAAAGAGAATCAGCAGGAATTTACGACACCAGAAGCGGTTAAAGCGCGCCATATCCTAAAAAAGTTCCCTGACAACGCGACGGATGAACAGAAGGCGGAAACCAAAACTGCCGCAGAGGAACTACTGGAAACCGTCAACGCCGAAATCGCTGCAGGTGCCGATTTCGCTGAACTGGCGACGAAGCATTCGGAGGGTCCCTCCGCTGCAGAAGGCGGTGCTTTGCGAGGCAGGAATCCGAAACTCCCACCCGGCGACTATTTCGCACGCGGCGATATGGTAAAACCTTTTGAAGAAGCCGCTTTTGATACACTCAGTCCCGGAGAAGTCAGCGGCTTAGTCGAAACCAGCTACGGCTACCATATCATCAAATTAGAAGAGAAAAAGGCACCGGAAATTCAACCTTTTGCGCAAGCACAATTCGAGATTGAGCAGAAACTCGTTCAGGTGACTGGCGTTGACAAGGCGAAAGAGGTCGCCTCGGACCTCCTTTACGAAATCGAAATTCAGGATTACGATGCCGCACTTGCACTTGAGAAGTATAAGCACCTTTCTCTGACTGCAATGGAGACAGGATTTTTTAGCCGAGATACCGCGAATATCCCGAAAATTGGGGCAGCTTGGAGTTATCAAGGCTTAATTGATGAACTTTTTGATGTGGAAGTTAATGTAAGAAAGGTGATTGAGGTAAACAAACCGCGACAGCAAGAGGTGGAGACCTATCTCGTCGCAACTGTTCTCGGAAAGAAACCTGCTGCAATCCCGCCATTTGACGAGATAAGAGCACAGGTAATTGACGGGACAAGTAAGGTTGAGGGACTCCGAAAAGAGAAGGCGAAAACACTCGTTTTCGAGGAGGCACAAAGCCTCTTCAGTCAACGGGCAGAGGCAGAATCTCTCGACGACCTGCTGAAGAAGTATGAGGTTCCTGAAGGTTTAACCGCTGACAAATTCTCCGTTCAAGAGAGCAATCTGTTTTCTCGCAGCCCAACGAGTGTTTACGTCGCTGGCATGGGAAATTCCGCAGAAGTTATGTTCGCAGCGTTTCAGATGAAAATTAATGACATCACTGGCCCTTTCAAAGGCGACAACGGCGTGTATATTATTCAACTGGTTGAACGCGAGGAAGCGGATGTTGAAGCGTTCAAAATGGATCCAGCTGAAAAAGCCAGACACCACCAAGCACTCGTCCAAACGAAGAAGCGTGAAACATTCGCGAACTGGTTCGCTTCACGCAAAGAAGCAAGTAAACTCTGGGTACATCAAGATTATCGTTAGAAGTCAAGCGGATGACTTTCAAAACGCATTTTCCATCATAAATACGGATAAGTAGCCTCAGGCTGATAGTCCGGAAGCAGCGCATCATGGCGTTGTCCGGTTATAAGTTTTGTACCATCGGTAAAACCTTCAGGACGGTCGCGGAGAAATTCAATTAAGCGATTACGCCACGGCGTTAGAACGGATTCAGCTTCACTCGACCTTGCCAGATCGCGTGTTTCGTGCGGATCCTCCTGAAGGTTGAAGAGGTGTTCCTGTCCAGTTTGTGAGTACCAGATGTACTTATGCCTTCCATCCGTTAGATAGTGGTTCCCATGTCTGTATTCGTAGCACCCGGAGTGTTCACCGTGTAGGCAGTCCCGTACGCGATCTGTCTCACCGCGCATAATAGGCAGCAGGCTTTTACCCGTACACGTCTCAGGGATCTCGATCCCGGCTGCGTCCAGAATCGTCGGCATAATGTCTTGTAGACCGACCGGACTTTCGCAGACAGTCTCGTTCGGGTATCCCCATCTCGCCGGGGCCTGCATTAGGAAAGGCACGCGAGCGGACGCTTCGTAGGGCCATGTTTTACGGTACAGATTGTGATCCCCTAACATCTCGCCGTGGTCCGAGGTGAAGATCACTAAGCAGTCCCTCAATCCGCCAGCAGACTGAATCAGACGACCGATTTGATCGTCAATGAAATTGATCATCCCGTAATAAGCCGCGCGGGCGCATTGCATATCATAAGCATCGAGACAAATTTCCCAAGCGTTTGGATTTAACCCTTTCTGTGCACCTTCAAATTCCGGTGCCCAGTCGCCGATTATAGGCGGTGGCAGCTCCCGTTCGATATAGCGTTGATAGTAATGAAGCGGCGGTGTCAGCGGTGGGTGCGGGTCTATAAAAGAAACATTGAGAAAGAACGGCGCAGTCGGGTCCCGTTTTCGTAGAAAATCCAGGGCACGATCGATACACCAGAAAGTGTGCATCTGCTCTTCAGGAAGATGATGCGGACGACCGACCCAACCGTTGGCAGAAACACCGTGTGCCATACCCGGATCCATGTCGTTTCGGCGATGATACTGCTGTAACCACTCGACGTAATCATTGTTGTTTCCACGAGTCGCATCAGCCAACTGTATATGATCGAAACCGTACCGCTTACGCATCGGATTCAGATGCAGTTTACCAATCATTTCGGTCTGATAACCGGCTGTCGATAATTCACCGGCTAACGTGTGTTGCGGATCCCACGCAGCACCTCTATAACCGACCGCACCGTTAGCCGCTGGTGCCGTCCCTGTCATCAGCCCGCGCCTGGCAGGAATACAACTCGGACACTCAGCGTATCCGCGGCGGAAATGTGTCCCAGAGCGACCCATCCAGTCCAAGTTCGGTGTTTGTAAACAGTCGGGACCGTCAGGATCCAGTCCCAGACAGTCACCACGTTGTTGGTCGGTAGTGATTAAAAGAACGTTCGGGCGTGGATTAGGCATCTTAAACTCCAAGGTGGGAAAATGGCACATTAGAAACCTGCGGTGAATGCCGTCGAACAGTTATGATATGTCGTCTGTAGTTAATTCAGGAGCTTGTAAAAGAAGTTACGGCGTTTCGGCGTATATCCGAGTTCCGCTATCGTACGTTCAATTTCCTCTATCGGCATGCAGTAGACCGTCCCGGCTTTGCTCACAACGTTCTCTTCTATCATTGTACCCCCCATATCGTTGGCACCGAACTTAAGGGATAGCTGCCCGATCTTCGGACCTTGCGTTACCCATGAGGATTGGAAATTCTCAAAATTATCTAAAAACAGTCGCGAGATGGCAAGTGTTTTGAGGTATTCAAAGCTACCCGCAGGTGGAATATGTTCCATCCGTGTATTAGCGGGTTGCAGAGACCAGCAGATAAAAGCGGTAAATCCGCCGGTTTCATCTTGCAAATCTCGGAGGCGGACGAGATGTTCAACACGTTCCGCGTAACTCTCTACGTGACCATACATCATTGTCGCGCTTGATTTAAGGCCGACGAGATGTCCTTGACGCATCACTTCCAGCCATTCGTCAGCGGTACATTTTTTCGGACTGATCTCATCACGGGCATGATCGGTGAGGATCTCCGCACCTCCTCCCGGTATTGAATCGAGCCCGGCATCTCGCAAGCGTTCGAGCATTTCGCGCAACGGCATACGGTTTATCTTGGCGAACCAGTCTAATTCCGGGGGCGAGAATCCGTGAATATGAATCGCGTAGTTCGCTTTGATCCAGCGGAGGAGGTCTTCGTACCAATCGAGTTTCAGCTTCGGATGTAAACCACCCTGCATTAGAATTAACTCGCCACCGAGATCAAGGGTCTCCTGAATTTTCTTGCCTAATTCATCGCGTGCCATGACGTAAGCGTCTGGGTCCCGACGATGGCGGTAAAAGGCACAGAAATCGCAATCGACGTAGCACCAGTTGGTATAGTTGATGTTCCGGTCAACAATGTAGGTAACATAACCTTCTGGATGCTTCCGTTGCCGAATAGCATCCGCCGCATGTCCCAAGGCAAGAAGATCGTGGCTCTTGAAAAGCGCGAGGCAGTCATCAAAGTCTAAGCGTTCGCCAGCAAGCGATTTTTCGAGGATTGGCTGGATGTATGTATCCATTTTGAAGTCCTTCAGTGTATAATACTAATACTCCAATTCTAACATTTTTAAGGCAGTTTGTCAACTTTTCTGTTAATTTGTTAATTTAACTTGACTTTTGAGAGAAATTTGGTATAATTATTATAATGCTCTCAGGCTGATTTGTGTTTAAGGTGAAATAGAGAGGTGTAGGCGCGCTTTGCAAGCGCGCCGATTGATGATATGTCATTAATCGGTGTTCAATCTGCTATAAGGAGAACATATAATGAGTGAAGTCGTTTACAACGAAAACTTGGTGAAAACAGAAAAAAATAAGTATCGTGCAGTGAATATTATTGCGCAACGCGCCAGGGATATAAACGCAAACGGCTTACCCTTCGCGCCTTCAAGCACGACAGATAAAAGAAAAAAACCGGTCGCCGTTGCGACGCAAGAGTTGGTCGAAGGGAAACTCCATTTTAAAAAGACTGAAGCAAACGTGCCTGTCTCGAAAACGCCTTCGATTTTTACAGACCCTGAGGCAGCCGATGATGAGAACGGCATATTCGATGAAGAACTCATTGAACACGGACAAGACACGGAGATAGAGGAACGCGAAGAGGGAATCTAACACTGAGACGCAGTCATACTGAAATTCCTAAAAGTCCTATCCGAAAACCGGTCGCGAAAAAAATCAAAATCACTTGACAACCTGCTCTAAAGTGTGTATAATTAAAAGTGTTGCTGACGTGGCTCAATGGTAGAGCAAGTGATTTGTAATCACTAGGTTGGAGGTTCGATTCCTCTCGTCAGCTTTCTAATAATGGGGGTATGCTTGAGCGGTCAAAAAGGGCAGACTGTAAATCTGTTGGCTACGCCTACGGTGGTTCGAATCCATCTGCCCCCATCAACAACAGAGTAGCAGGCATGCGCCGTCATGCCGTTCGCTTATTTAACACTGGGTCTTACGCGGGAGTAGCTCAGCTGGTAGAGCATTGGCCTTCCAAGCCATGCGTCGCGGGTTCGAATCCCGTCTCCCGCTTGTTGAATACCGATTTTTGCCGACGTAGCTCAGTCGGTAGAGCGCGTCCTTGGTAAGGACGAGGTCACCGGTTCAATCCCGGTCGTCGGCTCCACTTGTCGAATACCAATTACGGAATTCCGAAAGTAAAGTAGGGTAGTATTATGCCGAGAGACATTGTAACTTTAGCATGTGATGTATGTAGCCAACGCAATTATGTGACGACCCGAAACCGGCGGACACAGCAATCTCGTTATGAACGGAAAAAATATTGTCGCTTTTGCCGGAAACATACAGTTCATAAAGAGACACGCTAACGTGTTCACAACGGCACTGAATAAGCTAAATAGATCCGTGCCACACAACGAAATCTTACAGGCCAGTAGCTCCAACGGCTAGAGCGTCGGTCTCCAAAACCGAATGTTGGGGGTTCGAATCCCTCCTGGCCTGCCTTTAATTATTATGATAACTCGCTTAAAAAAATATTTTCAAGGCATCCATCTCGAATGGCAGAAGGTCTCTAAACCCGACATAAGAGAGGTTCAGGGTAGCACAATTACTGTCATCGTTGCCACCGCGCTTTTAGGGCTTTACATCGGCATCATTGATGGCAATCCTGCCTTCCCACAATGGAACAACCCTTTAAGTTGGGTTTCTCTACTCGCTCTCCCCATCCTTGTGTTTTTTATCGTGAAAAGTTGGGAAGACCACTCACGGAACGGTAGAGATCCCGAGGCTGTTATTAACAGTAATCGGAAGGTCATCGCCGCAGCGGTAGCCGCAATCCCATTAATCGCTGTACTCGTAAGCCAATACGCACTCAACAATACGCTTGAAGGGTTCGGGATGGCTTTTCTTAGAACGCTTTTTATTCGTAGCTAACGTTCCCGTGCTCCTGGAGCATAGAACAAGAACACTGGTGGATTCAGAATATGGATGGATACTGGTACGTCGTTCAGATATACACCGGACATGAGAAGAAGGTTAAACTCAACCTTGACAACATGATTGCAAGGGAGAAATTACAGGACGAAATCTTGCAGGTTAATGTCCCTGAAACCGAAGTCGTAGAGATCAAGGACAGCCAGCGAAAGGTTAGCGTTCGACCCTCTTATCCGGGATACGTACTTGTCAATACCTCCCATGAACTCGGGCCGCAAGTAGAGAGTCCCATTGGACAGAGAAGTTGGGCACTCATACAGGAGACACCCGGCGTCATGAATTTTTTGGGACCCACTTCACACCCATCGCCGTTAAGTCCTGATGATGTTGAAGCAATGCTTCAAATGTCAACTGAAGAGGAAGAAGTCCTGCCAGTACCAGCGATGGAATATGAAATCGGTGATAAGGTCAGAGTGATAAGTGGACCCTTTAGCGGCTTCCTTGGCGAAATCGAAGAAGTTGACATGGAGCACCAGCGGTTACGTTTGAGCATCTCGCTTTTCGGGCGTTCCACCTCTGTCGATTTAGGTTTGCTTGAAGTGGAAGAATTAAATTAAAGCGTGTTTTCTGAAATAGAATAGGACGGTTACGGATTCATAACGAATCTCATGCACCGTTTCGACGGAACGCACCTTAAAATTACAACCCAGAATAGGGAAGAACAATGGCAAAAAAAATAGCAGGTGAAGTTAAACTCCAACTCGTTTCCGGGCAGGCAACACCCCAACCGCCTGTCGGCCCGAGTCTCGCACCTTATATGATTAACTTACAGGAGTTTATCAAATCCTTTAACGCCCAGACGCAGCAGCAAACCGGTATGGTGGTGACAACGGTCATCACCTGTTATAGCGATAGGTCTTTTACGTTCGTTGTGAAATCGCCACCCGCAGCGGTTCTACTCAAATCGGCGGCGAAGATTGCGAAAGGCTCCGGAGAACCGAACCGAAACAAAGTCGCTACCGTTACCATCGACCAAATTCGCGAAATCGCACAGACGAAATTGCCGGACTTGAATACAACAGACTTAGAGGCCGCGACGCGGATGGTAGAAGGCACTGCCCGCAGTATGGGACTTACGATTAGTAGATAGCGAGATTTAGGTACACAGCGGAATAGGCGGTCGCCTCTTCGCAGGCGAGGTTTCTAACCCCGCTCATGTACCCATGCACTCGCTTAGGAATAGATGTATACAGATATATACAGCTGATTATCGGAGAACAACATGGCGAAAAAAGGAAAGCGATACAAGGAAATCAAAGAGCAGGTAGATAGAGACCACTTGTACACAGTTGACGAGGCGGTCTCGCTTCTAAAGAAAACAAGTCGTGCCAAGTTTGACGAAACGGTGGACCTCGCATCACGGCTCGGTGTAGATGCTCAGCACGCCGAGCAGAATATCCGGGGCACCGTCGCCCTCCCACACGGCACAGGGAAATCAGCGTCTGTTGTCGTCTTCGCCGAAGGTGATGCTGCACGCCAGGCTGAAGAGGCTGGCGCAGATTTCGTCGGAACTGACGAACTCGTTGATAAAATCGTTGACGGATGGCTCGATTTCGACGCAACAATCGCGACACCCGACCTGATGCGCACTATTATGCCTAAACTCGGACGGATACTTGGACCCAGAGGCTTGATGCCCAACGCGAAGGCAGGAACCGTTACAACGGATGTCACTGGAACGATACAGAATATCAAAGCCGGGCAAATTGAGTATCGTGTGGAACGCTCCTCTGGTATCATCCACGTTCCGATCGGCAAAACTTCGTTTGAGGAAACAAGCATTAAAGAGAACCTCAACGCTATCATGGGCGCACTCATTGCCGCTCGTCCAGCCTCCGTAAAAGGACGCTATGTGCGAAGCGTAGCCATCTCATCAACAATGGGCGTCGGTATCCGGATAGACCCACAACAGTTTGTATAACCCAACGGAGTAGTTCCTAAACAGTTCTTTTTCTGTGTTAAACGGTAAACGATAGGCGTTTCTGTGGGGTTCGATTCCGCACTACTGTATTGCGTAGTGTTGTGCAATAACCAAGCACAAGAGACAAAAACCACGTCTTTGCTACGCAAAAGGTTCATACGCGAGTGAGACGAACCTTAACATTGTGAGGACACTCGGAAATGATAAGGCGTCAGTCTTTT
>ASZN01000069.1 GCA_000406005.1 Candidatus Poribacteria bacterium WGA-3G | reverse complement strand
ACACAGGCTAACAGCCTATGCTACAGAAGATACACAGGCTAACGGTTTCCTATGCTACAGAAGATACACAGGCTAACGGTTTCCTATGCTACAGAAGATACACAGGAAACCAACGGTTTCCTATGCTACAAAAAACTGTCCAAACTTTAGTATTATTACACCGGAAATGAATCGCTAAAGGTCTAAGCTACGCTGACAAAAATGGAGGCGAATTATGAGAATAGTTATCACATTACCCAAATTAGCGACCCTGAGTCTCATTGCGGTTTTCGGTATGTTCCTTTCACTACCGACGTACGCTGGAACACAGCTATGGGACTTCGAGGAAAAACACGATGATTGGAAAGTTGCCAACGGGAATTGGGAGATCAAAGGTGGGGTCTACCATGTTGAAAGGGGTGGACAAGCCGAACATTCCCTTGTTGGTGAAGAAGATTGGGATGACTACACCATCGAAGCGAAAGTTCGATTGGATGAGCACAATTGGGCAGGTATCGTTTTTCGCGCACAAAGTGAGATGGAATACTATGTTTACTACTTCAATGTCCCGAGCAACATATCAGAACTCTGGCGACACAAAGATGGTGCCTGGAATGCTCGTGACAACATCTCACAACCCCCTGCTGTTGGAGGCGTTAAGATAACGAACGGTGAATGGTTAGATGTGAAGATAGTCGTTGAGGGTGATACCTTTGAGTTGTACCTCAACGGTGAATTTCAATCTGAAGATACAGATGGTGTCTACGACACCGGTCAAGTCGGTGTCTGGGCATGGGAGACCGAGGCGAGTTTTGACGATTTCACTGTTTACGGCGATGATATAGAGGATACCCTTGCGGTTGAACCTAACAACAAACTCGCAACGACATGGGCGCGTCTCAAACGAACTGATTAACAGAACTTACGTAAACCCACTGCAGGGTTTTTGCTGGGGTGTTTCTTCAGGGTTTGGAACCCCGCTCAGTGCTCATAAAGCGTCAATTCTAAAATCTGTTAAATTTCTATAGAGGAGTTGTATTATGAAATATCTTTTTTCAGTTACTGTAAGTTGTTGTATCCTCACGCTTGTCGCCTCCGCCGCTTTCGCAGGCGAGCAGATGTGGTCGTTTGATTCGGATGCCGACGACTGGGAAATCGCTAACGGTGTTTGGAGCGTTGAAGATGGCACCTATAAACTCGCTAAGGGGGGTAGAGCCGAACACTCACTCATCGGTGAGGCTGGCTGGGCAGACTACACCGTTGAAGCGAAAGTACGGCTTGATGAAGGAAACTGGGCAGGTGTTGTCTTTCGCGCACAAAGTGAGATGGAATACTACGTCTACTATCTCAACGTCCCGAATAACAAGACTGAACTTTGGCGACATAAGACAGGCGCGTGGGACGCACGCGACAAGATCGGTGAACTCGCCGGCACTAATGTCACAATAGCGAACGGTGAATGGTTTGATATGCGAGTCACCGTGGACGGCACCTCGATGCAACTCTGGATTAACGGTGAAGATCAAGGTGAACTCGCTGATGAGACCGGTGCCGGATATGCCGCCGGTCAAGCCGGTGTTTGGGCATGGGAGACCGCCGCGAGTTTTGATGATGTCAAGGTCTCTGGAGACGCTATCGAAAGCCTTACGCCTGTGGAGCCACAGGATAAATTGACGACCACTTGGGGACGCATCAAACAGCAGTTTTAGCGCGCGTCTCTTGAGGTAATATGGACGGTGGCACGTGCGACCGAAAATCCCTTATAACGCAATGATATGGGTGGCACTCGTAGGGTGCCACCTTTTTGTCCTCTGGCAGGTTCAACCTGTCTTTTCCCAACTCGAAACACCAGCGGACATCACAACGCAGATCCGTACCTATCGCGCACAACTCGCTGCGGATGGTAGGCAGGTCGTGATTCGTCTGCAACTCGCAAAATTATACCTCCAAATTGAGGCTTACACCGAAGCCGTTGACGAGTATCGGCAGACCATAACGGTTCTGGAAGTGAACAGTGTTACCAAAAGCGCAGGGGATAGACACAACTCCGATATTTCGGCGGCTTATTACGGGTTGGGGTTGGCATATACTGGACTCGAAAAGTTTGACGATGCCATTCGGGTGTACCAACGTGCCATCGCGTCCGCACCCGATTCGGCGTATATGCACGCGGCTTTGGGGAACGCCTACACCAACACACACCGTTATACCGAAGCACTTGAGGCTTACAAAATAGCGGTTGCGTTGGACCCCGACGATATGATGATCCATCATCAAATTGGGAACGTCTATAGCAAACGCGGCGAACACGCGGCAGCGATCCGGCATCAACGCCAAGCGATCGCGCTCGAACCGAAATTCGGGGCTGCGCATTATCAGTTAGGACTTCTCTATGCCCACGAAAAGCGGTGGGACGACGCGATTAACGCCTATCAGACTGCCTATCAGCACGATCCGACACTCGTTGAGGCACTCTACAATCTCGCGCAGGCGTATCGCCGCATCGGAGATACCGCAGCGGCGCGTGAGCAGATGAAACGCTTTCAAGAACGAAAAGCCGTGCTTGATCCGCTTCACCAATTGCGTGGCGCACTACAGCGCACACAAGACACAACCGAACGTGCGCAGATCCTCGCCAATATCGGCAGACACTACCTCAAAGACGGAAATTATGAAAAAGCCGCCTGGGAATACCAGAAAGCACTCGGGATGAATCCACAATTGGCAATGGCTTATAACGGTATCGGTATTGCTGATACTATGCGTGGAAAATACTCGGAAGCGGTAGACGCGCAGAAGAAGGCGTTAGCACTTCAACCGAACTTTGTAGAAGCGCACGCAGGTCTCGGCTTGGCATATCTCAGGCAGAACAGGACAGAACCCGCTCTAAAACATTACCGGCAGGCGGTCGCACTGGACCCCCAATTTTTAGAAGCACACCTGAAAATTGCGATGATTCTACTGAATCACGGAAGTTACGCGGCGGCAGCGGAGGCGTATCAGACGATTATTGCACTAAAACCCGACGATGCGGAAGCGTATCACAACCTCGGCCTCTGTTACGCCCATCAGGCAAAAGCAACCGGTGATACCCGTCAGCAACTCAACCTCGATTTGACCAATGCAGCACTGACAGCACTCAAAAAGGCAGTTGATTTCTCATCACAATCCTCAATTCAACCACCGTTTTTGACAGAGACCCATTACCTCATCGGTGAACTTCAAGCGAGCAAAGACGATTTCGGCGCGGCGGAGAAGGCGTACTTGGCATCTAAGTTGCCGAAGGCGTACCATGCCCTTGCACAACTCAGCGCGAAAAAAGCGGGTGTCGAACCCAGCGTGACCTTGGAGACGGCGCGGCGGTATGCCCAACAGGCAATCGACCTGGATCCGAACGTCGCCAGTTATTACAATACACTCGCGCTCATTGACTTCCGGCGTGGCGATTATCGGCAAGCCGAGCAGGCGATCCGAAAGGCGTTGGAACTCGAACCGAACAATCGGAACTACCAACAAGGACTAAAACAAATTTCTGCCAAATTAGCGGAAGAATGAACCATCTCGGAGGTTCTAAAAATCGGATGATGGTACATATCCAACTTGCAGTTTTCCGTTCGTTGTGGTATACTCATAATTGTCCGATGGAACACTACAACAAAATATCACTTTATAGGAGAAATTCATGGAAAACAGGAGATTGGGCGAGGATGTAACTGTGGGATTTGGAAACTATCTAACTCAAAAAGAGCAACAGTATAGTAGAGAACTCTCTGAAGTAAGATCCCACTTAGAAGAACGTGTGAAAGAAGTTAAAACTGACCTTGAGAAAGACATTCGAGAAGTCAAGAGTGACCTCAAGGATGACATCAAAGATGTTAAGGAAGATCTCAAAGGCGATATACAAGGGGTTAAGACAGACCTACAAGGGGTTAAAACAGACCTAAAAGATGATATTCAAAAAGTTAGAGGGGACTTCAAGGATCAATTATCAAGTTTAAAGACTTTCATAGGTATTCTTGTTCCGGCTGTCGTTTCTTTTGTAGGCATCATCGTTACCCTAATTGTCAAATTTCTATAGTTAGAAAAGGAGATTAACGATGTCCGAAAAAGCACCAGGATTTGAAGATTATACACCGTCCCGTTTAGAGTGGCTGGTCGTAATACTAAATTCATTTGCCCAACACATAAACTCTATGCATGGTGATAATGTCAATTATGCATACATCCCTGGGGAAGATGGAAAAACTATCATATTGCACATTATACACTATGATGATTTAAAACCGGAAAATGTGAGCAACCTTGAAGATGTTGCAAAAACGTTTGCCATAGGGATAGCGAAAAATTACAAGTGGGATTCGTGGATTGAAATAAAAACACAATGGAACCCAATTGAGAGACCTACAAAACATTAAAATGAAAGGACCTACATGGCATACGACAGCCTCACAGAGTTTGTGAAAGCCTTGGATCGCGCAGGCGAACTCAAACGCATCAAAACAACTGTATCCCCAGACCTCGAAATCGCTGAAATCACCGATCGCGTGAGTAAAGCAGAGGGTCCCGCGCTTCTGTTTGAAAAGGTTGAGGGCAGCGAAATGCCGCTCCTGATTAATACCTACGGCTCTTACCAACGGATGGCGATGGCACTCGGTGTTGACGATCTCGAACAGATCGCATCCGAAATTGAGAGCATGATTAAATTGGACGCACCCGATTCGCTCCTCGATAAAGTGAAAATCCTCCGGATGCTGTCTCAACTGGCGAACTTTCCACCGAAAACAGTCAAAAAAGGGGCATGCCAAGAGGTCGTACTGACTGGTGAAGATGCCTCCTTAGATGTCCTGCCACTCATTAAATGCTGGCCCCTTGACGCTGACAGATACATCACTTTACCGCAAGTTTTTACGCATAGCCTCAAAACAGGTCAACGAAATGTCGGCACTTATCGTTTGCAAAAGTTAAACCCACACGCATTAGCGATGCATTGGCAAATCCATCACGACGGTGCCGCGCATCATCGTGAGTATCGTCAAGCCTCGCAGCAGATGCCTGTGGCAATCGCCATCGGCGGCGATCCCATAATGTCTTACATCGGCACGGCACCGCTACCTTCCGGTATTGATGAACTCCTGTTTGCAGGGTTCCTCCGAAAATCGAATGTCGAGATGGTGCCCGCAAAGACGATTGATATGCTTGTCCCTGCCGATGCGGACATCATGATTGAAGGGTATATCGAACCAGATGAAACCTGTATAGAAGGCCCTTTCGGGGATCATACCGGCTTCTACTCCTTGGCGGATGAGTATCCACTAATGCGTATCACGGCGATTACGCACCGTAAAAACCCTATCTATCAGACAATCATTGTCGGAAAACCGCCAATGGAGGACTGTTATATGGGGAAAGCGACCGAACGGATCTTTATGCCGTTGATTAAAACGCAGCTTCCAGAACTCGTGGATATGAATCTACCGTTATTCGGTGTGTTCCACAATTTCGCCCTGATCTCTATTGACAAACGCTACCCATTTCAGGCGAAAAAAATGATGCACAGTTTCTGGGGACTCGGGCAGCTGATGTTCAGCAAAATCATCATCGTTGTCGATAAAGAGGTAGATGTCCAGAATGTGGAAGAGGTGCTTTTCTACGTCGGGAGCAATGTCGATCCGAAACGGGATGTGACCATCGTTGAGGGACCTGTGGATGTGTTGGATCACGCCTCACCCTTGATGGGTGCCGGGTCTAAGATGGGGATCGATGCCACAACGAAGTGGGCAGAAGAAGGCTATCAACGCGAGTGGCCCGAAGAGATTCGGATGTCTGATGACGTGATTGCCTTGGTTGATGAGAAATGGAAAAAATATGGATTTTGAGAATAGGAGAAAAACGATGGCAGAAACGATTTACGATGTTGCAGTCATAGGCGCGGGACCTGCTGGCACACAAGCCGCTGTCTCAGCAAGCCATCAGATGCGGCACGTTTTGGTACTACACTCTGGAAAGGTCAGTTTTAGTCGCGGGCGCGCATATTGGTCAAAATCGGTGGAAATCGAAGACGCACCCGTCTTTCCCGGGATCATCGGACCCCATTTTGCGAAAGAACTCATGAAGTGGATGGAGAGCCGACCGGTTGTTGACTTCATGCTCGGATCTGAGAAACGGAAAACCGGCATTGATATCCGCGATGGATTGGTGCAGAAACTCACAAGGAACGGTGAACTTTTTGAACTCGAAGCATCTACAAGAACACTCAAACAGAGTACACCGTTAGAGATGACATCTTTTAAGGCTCGGACAGTCGTCGTTGCCGCCGGATTTGACGACAAATGGCCCGATATCGAATTCGATGCCAGCGCAGAACGACTCTATAAGCAATACGCAACCGTCTTCCGCTATGCAGGCAACAAAAAAGGGTGGCACGTCTGTATCCGTTGCGATGGGCATCTCCACGTCAATGAACATCTTGCACTGCTCGGTGTCGGCGACTACATCTACGAGGCAGCGATCGGCGCACAAGACTTCACGGATAAAATCACAATCCTAACAAACGGCAGACCGCACGGGATGTCGCCACCTGTCCTCGAACAGGTAAAAGCACGTAAAATTAATATCATTGAAACAAAAATTAAACGGCACATCGGAGAAAAAACAAATCTGTTAGGATTCGAGATGGTTGATGGAAGCGAATTGTTTTTCCACGGTTTCCTTGTTGATGAAGGGCTAATCCCAAACACGAAGTTCCTTGAAGGATGGGATTACCAGAAAGACGAGGAAGGGTTGATTGTCACAAACGAGGATATGCAGATGCTCGATAGCAGTGCGGAACCGATTCCAGGGCTTTTTGCCGCCGGGGACATCGTCTCCGGTGAACGAAATCTCATCGCAACAGCGTTCGCGCTCGGACAGGAGGCAGGCTTGTCAGCGTCGGACTCCTTGCGTCGTTGGCATTTCCCACATTAGGAGGCCCCCATCGGAATAATGCAAGACGAACAAAAGGACACGCTCTATATTATTGACACACATGCCGAAATATTTCGGGCGTACTACGCAATTCGCGGCGGATTGACAAGCAGCGTCACCGGTGAACCGACGCACGCTGTCTTCGGATTCGCAGGAACGCTTATTAGGATTTTGTCGGAACTTCAGGCAAAATATGTCGTCGCCGCGATTGACACACCCGGAGATACGTTCCGCAATGAACTCTATTCGGAATACAAGGCGAACCGTTCACCCGCGCCCGATGATCTCGTGACGCAGATTCACCGCATCTTGCAATTGCTCGACGCCTTCGGTATCCTAACACTCGGTAAACCTGAATTAGAAGCGGATGACATCATCGCATCTGTTACACAAGCCGTCCTCGACGACCCAGAGGCAGAAGAGATCGATGTCTCTATCATTTCCAGAGACAAAGACCTTGAGCAGCTTCTCAGTGATCGTGTGACAATGCTTGATCTCCATAACAATAAGGTGCTTGATGTTCGAGAGTTGTGGGAGAAGAAAGGTATAAAACCGTCGCAGGTCGTTGATGTCCTCTCTTTGATGGGGGATACCTCCGACAACATCCCCGGTGTCGAAAAGGTCGGTTTGAAGACAGCTGCGCAACTGATTCAGCAATACGGTTCTATTGACGGCATTTTTGAAAACATTGATGAAATTAAGGGAAAACGTCGCGAGAACTTAGAAAAGGCAGAATCCCAACTCCCACTTTCAAAAAAGTTAGTAACTTTGATCCGAGACGCTGATCTGGATTTCTCCATTGCGCAGGCACGCGTTAAACCGTTCGATCTCCAGAAGATCCTCCCGCTCTTACAAGAATTGGAACTCAGGCGTTATGAAGAAGTCGTAAAGAAACTCGCAAGTGGAGATTCTCAGTCCTTAGCGACACCAACAACGCGCAAAGAACGGGTCGCAGAATTGGAGAAGAAAACCGATGCTATTTTGGATAGAGGCGAGTATGACACCGCCGAAGTCAGTGATTATTCGGCG
Source organism: Candidatus Poribacteria bacterium WGA-3G (assembly GCA_000406005.1). Taxonomy (GTDB): domain Bacteria; phylum Poribacteria; class WGA-4E; order WGA-4E; family WGA-3G; genus WGA-3G. Next base: position 20,300 of record ASZN01000069.1, on the reverse strand, counting down.
GTTCTGACAAGCGACCAATTGGAAGAACTCGTCAGCACACTATCAGAACAGGAGATTATCAGTTTCGACACCGAGACGGACGGTTTAGACCGTGAAGCAACGCTATGTGGGTTAAGTTTCTCGTGGAAACCGAGGCAAGGCGTTTATGTACCCGTCCGTTCGCCACAACCTGAAACGCATTTGGATACAGAGACCGTGATTTCCGCACTTAAGCCGATTCTGGAAAATCCTGACCTACCGAAATGTGGACATAACCTCAAGTTTGACGCGAGCATCCTTATCAGGAACGGTATTAAACTCCAAGGTGCAGCTTTCGATACGCTACTCGCAAGCCAATTGGTCGATTCACGAACCCCGTCCCATAATTTAGATACATTGGCACTGCTCCATTTGGCGCATAAGATGATCTCTTTCGATGAACTGACAATGCGTTCAAGCCGTTCAGCATCCACCAACGACGACACAAACCAAGGTGAACTCTTCGATGAAGAAGACGCGCAACGGAAGACAATAGATGAGGTTCCGTTAGCACAAGCCACTATTTACGCTGCAGAAGATGCCGACATTGCACTGCGACTCTATCACTTCCTTACACCGAAACTTGCCGAAATCGGAATTACGGAATTGGTACACGAGATAGAATCACCACTTGCACCGATTCTCGCTGAGATGGAATACAACGGTATTGTCTGCGATAAGGCGGAACTTAAACGTCAGAGCAGCGCGATTGAAAAACTCGTTGCGGACCGGCAAAACGAAATACACGAGATCGTCGGCTATCCGTTTAACATCGATTCGCCGAACCAACTTGTGCAAGTGCTGTTTGAAGAACTCGGTTTCAAACCGGTAAAACGTACACGCGGCGGCAAAATTTCCACGGATGTCACCGTTTTAGAGGCACTCTCCCTAAGAGAAGATGTCAACGATCCGAAGACGAGTGTACCACGTCTAATTATTGAATACCGGCAATACCGTAAATTGCAGAGCACTTATCTTGCCCAACTCCAGAGTGCCATTGATACGAGAACAGAACGTATCCATACGCATCTCTATCAATTAACGACAGCGACGGGACGCTTGAAGTCTGACCGTCCAAATCTGCAAAACATTCCCGTCCGGACGGAAATCGGCAGGCAGTTGCGCCGAGCATTCAGGGCACCGGAAGGCAGCAAACTGATCTGTGCTGATTATTCACAGATTGAACTCCGTATCCTCGCACATTTTAGTAAGGACGACAGCCTAATTGAGACATTCAATCAGGATTTGGATATCCATACAGCGGTCGCTTCACAGGTGTTCGATGTTCCAGCGGACTCGGTTACACGGGAACTCCGAGATAAGGCAAAGACAATCAATTTCGGCATCATCTACGGGGTCTCTGCTACGGGTCTTTCGCGTCGGATTAAAGGGATGACCGTCCAGGAGGCAGCAGCCCTCATTAACGATTACAAGACGCGTTTTCCGGGGATTGACCGGTTCCTACAGCAGTGTGTCCAACACGCATCGGATCACGGGTATGTGAGCACACTCACCGGCAGACAACGCGCAATCCCTGAAATCTATTCTACGAACCGGAGTCGGCGCGGGCTCGGTGAACGACTCGCAATCAATACCGTCGTACAAGGTTCCGCCGCAGACTTGATGAAGGCGGCAATGGTGAATGTACAACGCCGAATTGATACAGACAAACTACCGCTAAAAATGCTCCTACAGATTCATGATGAATTGGTACTCGAAACACCCGAATCGCTCGCTGAGGGGCACGCTAAGATTGTATGTGAAGAGATGGAAAACGCAATGTCGCTTCTCGTACCACTTCGGACAGAGGCGGGGATCGGTGATGATTGGATGACAGCAAAGTGATAGCACCCACTACCTAAAGGTAGGGCTTCGGCTTCGTAGGGGAAACACCCAAGCAAAAACACTGCGGTTTTCTCAGATATAGTTAACAGTAACCAGTAACCAGTTAAGAGACTACGATTCATCAGATCGTCTCTTTAACTGGAAACTCGTAACTGGAAACTATAAACTGAACAACCGTCTTATTTTCGCTCCACCAGTAGGCGATTCCCTATCAGGTGAAAAATCCCGATAGGCATATCAAGGCAAACATTCTTGGCTATCCCCGCCTACCTCTATCCAAAATGGATAGAAAAGTTGAAAAGTGGGCAGCAATACAACGTGCAGACTTTCACCTCTGCTCCGATCCAAGCTTTCGCTCAATTACGCGTGAGCTACCCTATACATGTTTTTAGTGGTATCGCACTTCGCACTCAAGACCCTTTTCACAAGGTCGGTTAGGACTCTCTCAAAGATAGAGAGAGGTGAAAATCCTAACCAAGTGCTGGTATTAATTATACTACATTTTTAGGTGAATGTCAAATCTTTCTTGGGGGAATTAAGGTGTTTACGGTCTTATATCCCAAAGCTAAAGCATTGGGAAACCTTACGACCGAATACCCGTAAAAAGTACGCCAGCGGCGTACTATAGTAAAAAAATAGAATATCCTTGAAAACATTGCACGAAACAGACAAAAACTGTCCAAATTATTGCATAATAGAATAAAAAGAAAGATTTAATCGCCAATTACAGAAAACCTACTGGTATAAGGGGTTCAGGTGCTTAAAAACGTCTCAATATCTACTTTTTACGTGTAAAATATCCCCTTTTTTCTCAATTTGCGTAGCGATAGGTAAATTTAGAGTTGACAAACTAAAACGATTGTGATATAATTTATTGCAAATTTTTTCAGGGAAATGTGATCGTGTCTGCTGCCAAAGATATGAGTGGTGTTTTGACAGTGTTACGGTTCGGAACCAGAACGCTTCCTCATTTATGAGGGGTGACAGGGCTTACGACAAGAGATTGATGATCCATAGATTTTGCAATCTTTCCTACGCTTGCTGCCAAATTTCTGCCTTTGAAAATGCTGACAATGCTCAGTTTTCTCATTTTCCCGTATTTTCATGTCTTATTCCCGTGTTCTGTGGGACACCGGTTCGCACCAATCATCGTGTGTCTCGTGATCAGGGTTAGGGCACATATAATTTCTAAAAGGAGAAACGAGATGAATATCTACGTTGGCAACGTGCCTTACGCGGCCACGGAGGAGGACCTTGAAACGCTCTTCAGTGAGTATGGTCCCGTCGCTACCGCTACAATTATCCGAGACCGTTACGATGGTCGATCCAAAGGTTTCGGGTTTGTTGAAATGGAAAACCAAGAAGATGGCGAGCGGGCGATAGAAGCGTTGGATGGTCAAGAGATGATGGGACGACCCTTGAAAGTCAATCCAGCGCGTCCACGCACAGAACGCCGTGAACCTCGTCGATACAACGATAGAGACGACGAAGACCTGTAGTTTGTTGCGTGCAGTCGCAGTACTGCTTCTGAAGTTGGAAAGAGAAACACCCCAAGGAATACCACAGCTTCTGCTGTTACAAGTTTTGCCTCGGTTCGGGACATGTTTTATTAACATATCCCAAATCGAGGCTTATTTGTTACCCCGTCCCCTTGGAAGGTGGTGGTAAGTAAAAAACGGAGTTCAAGCACTCACGCCAACGACTTTTCGTACCTTTGCCATAATCGGTGCCGCGATAGCACGTGCCTTTTCCGCCCCTTTTTCAAGTATTTTATCCAACTCGTCTGTGTTGTCCATCAAGGCGTTATAGCGGTCTCGTTTGTCGGCAAAAGTCGCTTCCAGTAATTCAAACAATTCCTGTTTCATCGCACCGTACGCGAGTCCACCCTCAATGTAGAGTTCCCGTTTCGCAGCAACGGCATCCGCATCCGCAAAGTGACGATAGATTGAAAAGATGTGACATTCCTCCGGGTCCTTCGGGTCTTCCGGACGTTTGGAGTCGGTTAAAATGCGTTTAACGGGTTTCAACACTTGGTTCGGCGGCGCGAAGATCGGAATGATATTATTATAACTCTTACTCATCTTTCTGCCATCAATACCCGGAATGGTCATCACCTCTTTCCGAATCACGGCTTCAGGAATCGTCAAGACGTTACCGTAGTTGCCGTTAAAGGTGAGAGCGACATCGCGCGTAATTTCGAGATGCTGCTGCTGGTCAAGACCGACCGGCACGACATGCGTTCCGAAGAGCAGAATATCCGCCGCCATTAAAACCGGATAGGTAAAGAGCCCAATGTTAATGTTTTTGTCTTCTTCACGTCCTGCAGCGACATTATCGTCAACGATTGCTTTGTAAGCATGCGCACGATTCAGCAAGCCTTTTGCTGTGAAACAAGACAACACCCACGATAACTCGAACACCTCCGGAATATCCGATTGGCGGTAAAAAATCACTTCATCCGGGTTTAACCCTAATGCCAACCATGTTGCAGTCACCTGATATGTCAATTCTTTCAGCTGCTTTTTATTTTTCACAGTCGTGAGGGCATGATAATCGGCGATAAAGTAGAGTGCTTGATAATCTTTAGCGAGTTCCAACGCAGGTTTTATCATACCAAGATAGTTGCCGATGTGCGGTTGTCCGGTCGGCTTGATTCCTGTTAATGTAATCTGTTCCAATTCCTTCCATCCCCCTTTTTAATCCTAACAATATCATAACTTGCTATCACGGATATGTCAGTCGAACCTCTGAATTTCAACCACATCTCCCCATTTTAATCCCAAACGACTTTCTGCGCTGCCACCGTTTACAGCGATCTCTAACACCCCGAAACTCCCGATAATTGCCAGAGGTTCGCCAACTGCAGATTCGGCGTAAGCACGGTTTATGTGCGTAAGCCGCACCCCTTGCACATTGATCTCATAACCCGATACCTCTCCCGCAAGCACGGTTTCCGAAATATTTGTTATCGCGTTTCCGAACCTGTCAATCTTAACAATTTGTCCGGTTATCGTATTTCCAGAAACCTCTGGTATCGGGATCGGAAGCTGGACGAGATTTTCCACCCGTGGACCGATGCTCGCAAGCGGCACGCCACGCGATAGATGCGCGGCGACTGGCGCGAAAATGTCTCTACCGTGGAATGTGTTGCTGACCTCCGGCAGATGGTACCCCGGATTCTGAATCGCCACGGCCTTCATTCGGTGTTCCACACTGCCATCAATAGCTTGCAGCAGATAACCCAGCACCCCGTTGTCAGGACAGACAAAGAATGCGCCATCTATTTCGCAAACGATCGCCTGTCTATCACTCCCGACTCCCGGATCCACAACAACGGTATGAATCGTGCCTTTCGGAAAATAGCGGTACGCAGAATAGATAGTGAAAGCCGCTTCGTGGATATCCTGCGGTGGAACGGCGTGCGTGAGATCCACCACCCGCACGTTCGGGTTGATACCGAGAATAACACCCTTCATCGTTCCGACGTAAGCATCGCTCGTGCCGAAATCGGTTGTTAGCGTGATGATACAAGGAAAGTCGTTCATTTTAGGCTATAGATTCGCCTGCATCCACGCGAAACTTTTCCGCTGACCGGTACCGTCGTTTTCTCTACCCTCATATTCACAGCACCAGACACCGTCATAACCGGCTTCTCTCAAGCAGTGAATCGCCTTTGCGAGGTCTATTTCGCCTTCGCCAAGTGCTTCACCGCGGTAGTTCCCACGTGAACCCGTCCCGTCTTTGAGGTGTGTGTGCAACGTATAAGGTGCGACGATTTCATAATATCTGCCGACGGTCTCTAAATCGTGGCCAGCCCAGCGGTAGTTCATCGTGTCCATATTCGCGCCGACATGCTTGGAACCGACACGTTCGAAGAGTTCTACCTGTAAATCGCCGTCGTTTGTAACGATCCCGTGATTGTCCACAGCCAGATAGACCTGTTCGCGTTCGGCGAATTCGATGCATCGTGTGAGACACCCCGCCATCGCTTCGACCCATTGACTTTCGGGGACAGCGTCTTTCGCAGCACCACCTTCTGTACGGAGCACTGAAGTACCGACGCGTTTCGCAAGTCCGGCAATACGTTCCATCCGTGAAACTTGTGCACGGATCGCCTCTTCTTCTAACAAGACGAAATCGTTCCCCGCCGCGAGCGCGGAGACCTGTAACCCGTAACCTTCAACCTGCGCTCTCACGGCTTCAGCATTCTTCTCAGGATCCGGAGTTTCCGAATTCCAGACATCGCTAATCTGAAGTTCTACATAACTGAAACCCGTTTCACTTGTAAATCTCAGAAAATCGTCGAGCGATTTGCTCGCGTAGTTGTAATGGATAAGTCCAAATTTTGACATGTATGATCTGCTCCTCTTCGATATCCAAATTCAATCAAGGGGCACAAGGCACCCTTGCTGCGTGTGGCTAACTGTTGACAGTTTCCGTCTCACAACTCAGAGGAATTCAGTTTTACATCTTGTATATTTTCCTCTGTAGGAGCGAGTGTTTTTGCTGGGGTGTTTCTTCATGCTCGCGATCTTGCGAAAAGTCGTACACGGTTGTCAGATAACAGTCCGCCGTGAAACGGATATCCGATTCATCAAGTATCTCTTAACTGAGTACTGAGTCCTGACAACTGGGTACTTCTATCTCACAACCGAAAATAGTTTGCATCTTTAACGTTATTATGCTATAATACCTTGAGTAAGAGACAAGCGTCAAGCAATTTTTTTCGTTACGATCACGAATTGTAACTGTGAACCTCGTCCGAAAATTAATAACTTATCAGGAAAAAAGAATGGAAAACTATAGTCGCTTTACGGACCCTAAATTACCTGCTATCTACGAGAAAGTCAAAACAGAACAACGACTCTCCCTTGAGGAGGGGGTTGCACTTTACGAAAGTCCGGATATTACCGGCGTTGGGTTTATTGCCAACCATGTCCGTGAACGTTTAAACGGAAACGTCGCCTATTATAACATCAACCAGCACATCGACTATTCAAATGTCTGTATTCTCCATGCTCGGTGCCATTTTTGTGCCTTTGCCCGAAAAAATATGCAGACCGAAGGCGCATGGGAGATGAGCGTTGATGAATTCTTAGACAAGGCGATGTATTCGATAGAACACGGGTGCACCGAAATCCACAGTGTCGGTGGGTTGCACCCGAAACTGCCGTTTGACTACTACCTCGATATGATCCGTGGACTCAAAGAACGGATGCCGCAGGTACACCTCAAATTCTTCACGGCTGTCGAGATTCATCATTTCTCACGCATCTTTAAAATGTCTATAGAAGCGGTATTAACGCAGCTACGGGAGGCGGGTCTGGATTCCTTACCCGGTGGCGGTGCGGAAATCTTCGCCGAGGAGACGCGTGAGAAAATTTGCCCGGGTAAACTCAGTGCAGACGGATGGTTAGAGGTCCACGACATCGCGCATCGGCTCGGAATTTCGACGAATGCAACGATGCTTTATGGACACCTCGAAACAAACGAGGATCGGGTGGATCATCTCATCCGACTCCGGGAACAACAAGATAAGTCCGGCGGTTTTGTAACGTTCATACCGCTCGCTTTTCACCCGTTGAATACCCGTATGGCGTACCTGCCTTCAACGACCGGGTTAACGGACCTTCGGAACATTGCCGTAGCGCGTCTCATGCTTGATAACGTTCCACATATCAAAGTGTATTGGATTATGACCGGTTTAAAAACTGCGCAAGTCGCACTCCGCTTCGGTGCCGACGATATTGACGGTACTGTAACCGAGGAGAAAATTACACACATGGCGGGGGCGGACACACCAGAGGCTGTCTCCGTTTCGGCACTCATACACCTCATTGAAGAAGCCGGCTTCGTGCCGGTCGAACGAGATACGCTCTACAATGAAATTATTCGAGAGGGGAACCGGTGGTACAGAAAAGCCGCTTAAGGGTCGGCGCGGTCTCGTTCTTGAATACGAAACCGCTCATTTATCCGCTTTTGAAAAAAGAGATACAGACGGATATTGCACTCAGCCTTGATGTTCCGAGCAGCGTCGCAGCACGTCTTAGCGATAGTCGCCTCGATGTGGGACTCATCCCGATCATTGAGTATTTTCGAGCAAATCCATCGGGGACGAATTACTGCATTCTACCCGATATATCAATTGCATCCAACGGTGGTGTCCAAAGCATCCAACTGTTTAGTCGGGTACCGGTTCATGAAATCCGACGCATTGCACTTGATACGAGTTCCCGCAGCTCCGTCGCTCTACTGAAGGTCTTGCTCGCTGAAAAATATGGGATTTCGCCAGCCTTCACAACCTGTGCACCCACAGTTAATCCAAACACAGCACTCCAAAACCGCCAATATCCGCCGTTTGAGGCAGTCCTCCTAATTGGGGACCCCGCACTCAGGCACCTCGGAACAACCGAATATTGTGTGGACCTCGGTGAGGTGTGGTACAAACTCACTGGACTCCCGTTCGTTTATGCATGTTGGGTCGCAAGAGAGAACGTGTCTCTCGGCGATCTAACACAAGTCCTGCTACAATCAAAAGAACGTGGAATCGCACAGATTCCAGAAATCGCACAGACTGAAGCACGAAAGTTGGGACTACCAGAGACGCTCTGTCTCGATTATCTGCAGAACCATATCAAGTATGACCTCGACGAATCCGCGATCGCCGGTATGGAACTTTTTTATAAGTTTGCCGTGAAAAACAATCTCGCACCGCCGTGCCGCTCTCTTAACTTTGTTTCTAACTGAAGGGGACCGGAAATGGGAACCGCTGAAAAACCCACTGATGCTACCAAGATGGTAAAGCAGTTTGAGGACTACCTCAAAAGTTGTGGACTCCGTATGACCCAGACACGCTTGGACGTTTTAAAACAGGTCTTCGAGTATCCGGGGCATTTTCAGACGGAAGATCTCTTGGTCCAGATGCGTCGGAACGGCTACTTGGTATCGCGACCGACGATCTATCGAACCCTGCCTTTGCTGGTACAGAGTGGACTCCTAACAGAATTTATTGATGCGCAGAAGAACACTCGCTATGAGAGCATTCACTCGCTCCGGGAGCATGCGCACCTCATCTGTTTGCGGTGTAATCAGATCGTTGAGTTTAAAGAACCAGAGATTGACGCCCTACAGAAGGCGGTTTGCGAAGCGCACAACTTTAAAGCCGTGCGCTTCCGTAATGAAATCATCGGTTATTGCGCCGAATGCCAAGCAGAATTAGAACCGAAGACCTCTGTTAATGATAGTGACAACGAAACTACCGCTTAAGCCTGCCCCACGTTGTGGTTAGCGATCCATCCGGCTCAACCGACAACGTTTTCTCTTCCGCATTTTCATAATCTTCGTCGGTGGGTTCATATTCCAAATCACTCGACCAACAGAAAACGTCATATTGAACTTGGAGCGAGCTCTGCCGCCACCAGATTATCATAACGTTTTCACCTTTTTGTAATTCATTAATCGTGCCAGCATCCTGACCGAAATCGCCTGTCCGCATCCATGTCCATGCCGGTACATTTTCTTCAAAGATAATATGATCCGGTCGGACAAAGGCAGGTTTATCTTTTGGAATCACGTTGCCATCGTCGCCTAACACCCACAACCAATCCGAGTGGTTGCTCGGATTAATGAGGCGACCGATGAAACGCCATTCCCCGGCTTCTCCACCCGCACGACTGATGTCGAACCTGTAGAGTATCCAGCCGTCTCTGCCAGTGTTCGTGACAATATCGCCGAACGCGCCATCGGCAGGGTCTACAGCCTTTTCACCTTTGCCTAATTTATAGGCATCCTCGGAATCCCTTTCATCAAAGGCTTCTGCCTCAAACCAGATTTGTTCGCCTTTCCCGTTTTCAGAGACTTTGAATTCTTCCACGGCAAAGCCCATAAACGGCTGCATCAGCAGCAAGCAGACGGCTAAGCTAAGCACTAATTGACATTTACGAAACATCGTTCATCCTCCTTAATTCTCTTTTGTTGGACTTACACAACTCTATTGCAGGGTTTTGCTTGGGTGTTTCTTCAGGGTTGCAACCCTGCTCATTTGCAGGCGGGGTTTGCAACCCCGCTCATTCAGAATGTTCAAACAATTATAGGGCCCACTAACAATTAAATCAGATTTTAGTCTTGGAATCATGAAATACTTGACAAGCGTCTGGAAATATCGTATAATTTCAAAAAGGCTTCTTCAAATGCGATTGTAAATTACAACCTACCACATGAAATGGGGAGATGAAGACCTTATAAAACCGGTTTACGTCTGATGTATACGCCACAAGTGACCGATCATTACGAAAACCCTCGCAACGTTGGAACTATCGCAGATGCTGATGGTACAGCGACTGTCGGTTCTGCCGCCAGCGGCGAGATGGTGAAATTGACACTCAAAATAACGGATAACGTCGTCATCGCAGCGAAGTTCCGAGCGTTCGGATGTCCTACTGCTATCGCGAGTGCTTCGATGCTTACCGAACTGGTTACCGGAACGCATACCTCAGAAGCCCAGAAAATTACCGCTGACCAACTCGCTCAGGCGTTAGGCGGACTGCCGCAAGATAAACAACGTTACGCCGACGCTGCTGAAAAAGTTCTAAAAAACGCAATTGCTGATTTCCTGTCCAAAAAGGAGGCGCGATCATTATGCTAACTGTCACAGAATCTGCCGCACAAAAAGCGATCACACTCATCAATAACAGTGAAACATCTACTGAATCCGATCTCGGCTTGCGGATGCAAGTTGTCGGTGGCGGATGCTCCGGCTTCCAATATAGCCTCGAATTTGGCGGAGCGAAAGACACCGACAGGGTTTTTGAGTTCCACGGATTAAAGGTTTTCATCGACCCGCGCAGCACACTCTATCTCGCTGGTTCCGTGCTCGACTATAACGACGGACTCATGGATTCAGGCTTTAAAATAACCAACCCGAACGCTAAAAACACATGCGGTTGTGGCGAATCCTTTAGCGTCTAATACCTCTCTTCTATCTTCGCTGGCGAGGTTTTAAACCTCGCCTACTGATAACTGACAACTATATCATACCCACGAAGATTTCAACTCATGCACCTTCAGCGATACGAGCGTCGCCGCGTCGCCTTCTGCGTAAACGCCGATGTCCGCATTCTCTAAATCTGGAACGAAATAGGACGTCATCGACAATTCACCGTCATTGCCGAACGCCTCGATAGAGATACGATCAACCAGAATTTGCAGGCGGATTTTCCCATCCTTTGGTGCAAGCGGACCACTTCTCTCAAGAAAAGTCAGTTGCTGCTCATCAACATTATAACGCACATCCTGTCCACGAATCTTGAAACCGACAGCAGTCGCATCGTTGAGTGCTATCTCAGCACGGATATCGAACAATTCACCCGTCAACCCTGCCAGCGGGTCTTCTTCCGGTCTAAGCGTCAGGTTGCTCCACGCATGCGTATAGGTGTGAATGTTTTCGATCTCCACGACGGGTTCGCGATGGAGACGGATCCCCTCTGAAGTCGTCCGAAGCGTCAAGCTGCACGGGAAACTCATCTGTTGATTGAACGGCATATCTGGTGGATTACTGCCGCTCATCCAAGCGATTTGAATGCGTCTGCCGTCGGATTCTGGAACATCGCTCCAGGTCTGTGCTGCATAGAAATTAGCACCGTAATCAGAACGATAAGCATCACCTTCCGGCGTAAAGGTCGTTCCGTCAAAATCGCCGACGTAATACTTCCCCGCTGCACCCCAGAAAACCCACTTCGTATTGTCCGGATCACCGTCAACCGGAAGTTCAAAAATATCGGGGCATTCTGTATCGGGAATCTCCAGGTCAGATAACCGCGTCCACTCTTTAAGATTTGTTGAACCGAACAGGGTGTAATCATTCTTATCAAGATAGAGTGCCATCACCCATTTCTGCGTAGGTTCGTGCCAAATTACCTTCGGGTCACGATTACTTGCGACAATATGTTCAATAACAGGGTTACCTTCATATTTTGTCCAACTCCGTCCGCGGTCGTTGCTATAGGCGATACTCTGTGTAAATGGGACAGGTTCTGGGGCATGGTTCCCCGCAGATGTATAAAAGTTGACAAGCACCGACTCGTTCCCGGTCTGAAAACCACCAGTATTCTGCCAATCTACGACTCCTGAACCTGAGAAGATTGTACCGAGTTCATCAGGATGGATGGCGTGCGGCAGCTGCTTCCAATGAACGAGGTCCGGACTGATAGCGTGTCCCCAGGTCATGTTACCCCAGTTGATGCCCGACGGGTTGTGCTGAAAGAAGAGATGATACTCACCTTTGTAATAGATCAATCCGTTCGGATCGTTCGTCCAGTTGGTTTTCGGTGTGAAGTGGAACTGCGGACGATATGCTTCCTTATATGCCGTCTGAATCATTAATTATTTCCTTTTCGTTTTGAGAGTTTTAAAGTGATCTGCGTGATTACCTCTGTTTTGCATGCAATTCTATGCATAACCCGTTATTTTGTCAACAATCCTTTTACAAATCAAGGACTTGGACGCGAAAATAAAAACTGTGGTAAAATAAAAAGATATAGACACTTCTCGAAATTTGTCTGTTTTCTCCGATTTTTTGCAGAATTAGGCAACCGTTTTGTCTGTACCCCGCGTCACTATATATTGATCGGTCAAATTGTTCTTATCGTTCACTTACCTGATTACGATTACAAAGGAGATTGAAAATGAAAATCTTAACCGTTGTCCTTCTCATTCTAACAATAATGAGTGGACAACTCAACGCCGATAACCACTCGGCAGCGAACAACAAAATCACACTTAACCTTGACAATACATCAGAAATATTAGTGAAAGGTTACATCGCTCCGGTTGAGGAGAGCCTATCTGATGCCTTTAAACAGTGGGACGAGTTGGTGAATTTAAGGGTTGCTGAACCGGAAAAGCAGCATCCCACCTCGGTTTTCCACGCGTTTCTTCCGAAAAATCCTGTTTCGGTGGGCGAACTCTGGGTACCAGATATGACAGGTATCGTAACGCTGCTTAAGCAACTGCATCCGAATCCCAATTTCTTTCTCCATATCAATGCCGGGGATTCTTTCGGTTTATGGGCAGGTCTGCGTGCTTACAACGACCAATACGCCGACATCGTGTTCCGGATTCATGCCGAGTTTAAACTCGAAGAAGGGTGGTTCACACCTTCACAGTTTACCGGGCATCTGGTGATTGACCGAATTGAGGAGAAGGTCGCTTTTTTTGAGATGTACGTCCCGAAAAGTGTCATAAACTTTGATGTAAATTGGAAAATGGACAAGAATGCATCCTTCCATGTTACAAGTACCGGTTTTTGCCCGAAAATGGAACTTCGCGCGGGGACACAAGACCTTTTGGAACGCATTGAATTCACAGAATCCATTACCCAAGACGAAGCAGAACGTGCTTTGATACTACGCTTCTACAAATCGCAACAAATTAACTGGGTGCCATTAGCGCAGGCATTGGAAAAGGCACAAGCAGAACAGAAACCGATTCATGTTATCTCTATAGATGGACCTTTGACAGATGAGTCGTGCTGAGGGAGCGGCAAAAGCCTGAGGGCAGGTGTCCTCTCCGACGAGAAAAATATCGAATTCATGAACGAAAATTTTATTAACGTTTGGGTGTTGAACAGCGAATTAGAACGCACCCCTTATACGAAAACCGCTATAACACTGCGGCGCAAGTACGACTTCAAACCGCTTGACAAAACACGACCGTTAGCACAGGCAATCATGGAAGGCTGGAAGGAACGCTCACCCGCAGATTCTTTGGTGATTTCGCTGGACCTCGAACTGATGGGCAGACTCCCCGTCAATGAACGCCATTCACCATACAACGGCGCGAAGGGTTACCGTTTATTTCTCGAAGAATCCTTGGACGGAAAACTCCCTGGGTTACGTGAGGATCTCCCGATACATTGGGATACACTCCTTGAAACTGCTGTCGAATCTGGTGCGATGGTAGATGACGGTTTAAGCGTTACGCTCACTGATGAACATTCCGAGCAAGAGGTTCTCAGCGTTCTTCGGACATCTGAGACCGAGGCGCAAAACTACACTATCGTTGAGATTGATGCAACAGCATTTACAGATGGCGGTGTGCTTGTCATTGATGTCTGGGTCGGGGAAGCCGAAGTATCCGGTTCGTTTGATCTGTTTGCTGCGGATACGACAGAACTCGTATCTGACAACGCCCTCGTCTCAATAAAGGATATTCCAACGAATCAAAGAGAAGTGGTCAAGTATCCTTTTGATCGTGGTCAAGTTTTCAAGTTAGGTGCCATTGGTAATGCCGGTGAGAACGGAAAAATCAACGGTTTCCTCGCGAAAATCTCCGTCGAACCGGTGCCGAGAGAAGTGCCACCAGTACACTCGGAGCAATCTGCGGAAGATGTAATGAACACTTTTGTAGAAGCATTTAAGAATCTTGACGCAGAGACAATGGATTCAATGTTTACCGAGGATGCCAGAGAAACATTTGGAGGTGATTTTGAAGATGTGCCAGAGAATATGCGTGCTCAAATAAGTCAAATGTTGAGTTCTATGGAGGTCTTGAGCAGCGAATATGTGGGTGACGAATTCCACTTCCGATTAAAAGTACCGATGGGGCAGCCGCCGGAGTCGTCTATTAAAATGCGAAAAGTGGAAGGCATCTGGCGCATTTATGATATAATGCCAAGTGATTCAAATTGAGGGCAAAAGCACTGATGACTGATAGCCTTCTTTGGAGGGAACAGATGAAAAACGACGATGTTGAACTAATCCAACAAAGCCTTGCAGGCGACCAAAGTGCTTTTGCTATATTGGTGAAAAAGTACCAGAAACCTGTCCACGCGCTCGCATGGCGGAAGGTCGGCGACTTCCACATCGCAGAAGAGATCACACAAGATACCTTCCTGCTGGTCTATAAGAAACTGGCGACCCTGAAAGATCCGAATCGGTTTGAAGGGTGGCTTTATAGAATCGCCGCCCGCCAATGCTATGCATGGCTGAGAAAGAAACGGACGCAGACGCAATCGTTGGAAGAAACCGACAGCAACCTGATAGATCAGATGACCTATTCCGAATACATCGCCGAAGAACAAGCGAAAGCCGCAAAAGATGCACAGCGCAGCATCGTCCACAAATTGCTCGAACGGTTACAGGAAAGCGAACGCACCGTTGTTACGCTCCACTACTTCGGCGAGATGACGTGTGAAGAGATTAGCCGATTTTTAGGTGTATCAGCAAGCACAGTTAAAAGCCGACTTCGTCGCGCACGATTCCGACTCAGAAAAGCGGAACCGATGATCCGAGAGGCTCTGAAAGGTTTCCAAATTAGGGCGAATCTCACCGAGAACATTATGCAAGAAATCTCACGCATTGAACCGGTAATTCCGTCGGGTGGTAAACCCTTCGTGCCGTGGGCGATCGCCGCCTCAACGCTTGTTCTCGTTGTGATGGCACTCGGTGTCAGCAATCAGTACCTGAAACGTTTCCAACAGCCTTACAACTTCGATGCTACGTCGGAGATGACAGTAGAACTCATCAATTCACCGATTGTTCTGCATCTCTTATCAAAGCCGGATGTCCGAAACCGACTCGGCAAGTCTACGATTCCCAATACCGGTAGTGGATTCTCTACAAGCGTAGACCCATCGGAATATGTGCCGCGTTTCCTCACTGCACAGGCAAAGAAAGTTACACTCGACGAAACGGAACCTTCACAGAATGTCTTGAGTGTCCTCCAAACACCAGAGGCGAACTATCAAGACTATACCGTTATTGAGATTGATACGACAGCGTTCAAGGACGGTGGTGTGCTTACTATCGATCTCTGGATCGGGAGTGCGGAGGCAGCGGCTGCTTTCATCCTTTTTGCAAGCGACACCGAACTCACTACAGACGGGATGCCGAAGGTTATACTCACCTCAGCATCAGGAATCGTTCCGGGTAAATCGGGGCGGATCACGCACCGTTTCGACACAGGCGCACACTTTAAGTTAGGAGCCACCGGCAACGCGTTCAGCGGGAAAGGCAAAGCCAATTCCTTTCTCGCAACGATTTCAATAGACACCGAAACTGATAACTGATAACTATGGTAAAATCTAAAGGGACGTAGACACCCGCTGGTAGGTGCGGTTTCCAACCGCACCGGTCCCAACGCCCAAGTAATTCTAAAATCTACCCTAAAAAGGACAGGAAAAATGAAAATGACTCAATTAGCAAGTTTTATTCTATTTTTAACTGTTGCGGTTTTTCTCACAAACGGGTTTGCTGGAGATTTACCCGTAAATGCCATTGCCCGAATTGATGTCGGTGAGGGACCTGTAAACGCCATCGCATACTCTCGATCCACGAATCGGTTTGCTGTAGCTGCCGCGAATAGCATCCATATCTACGATGCGAACACCTATAAAGAACTTATAGTCCTTGTCGGGCATACGGATTTGGTGGCTACAGTCGCCTTCTCTCCGAACGGTAAACGGCTCGTCAGTGGGAGTTTAGACCTAACAATGCGGTTGTGGAATACCAGCACTGGGAAACTTATACGGACTCGTGAGGAACACACCGCGCCTGTGAACAGTGTCGCATTTTCTGCTAACGGCAAAAGGTTTTGGAGTGCGAGTCGCGAAAACAACACAATTCGGTCTTGGCACACACGTGATGGCGGACGCTGGAGTTCCGAATCATCTACAGGGGAAGTGGACCTCATAACAATCGTGTGTTCATACCGAGGTGACGTCAAGGCAACGGTGCTCAGTGGTGTCCCGCAGCAGTGCCTTGTTGAAGTGCCAAGGCTCGGTACCTGGCGTATTACAACCGGACATGAAGATTTAGTGAATGTTCTAACGCTCTACCCAGATGGCAAAACCCTCGCGACTGGAAGCATAGACAAGACCATCGAGGTGTGGAATAACACAGACACCGATAAGCCGCTTTATAGGCTGATAGGGCATACTGAAAGTATCACCGCTATAGACTTCTCAGTGGACGCTAAACGCCTTGCCAGTGCGAGCTCCGATAAAACGGTTCGGTTATGGGATCTCACAACTGGGCAGGCCATCCAAATACTCATAGGACACACAAGTGAAATCGGGGCGGTGACATTTTTGGAAGATAAAGCACTTGCAGAGATAGCACTCGCTAAGGGCAAAACAGTTGCGAGTGGCGATTCAGATGGAACAGTTATCATCTGGGATATAGGAAAAATCGCCTCAGTTGATTAGCGTGCATCTCATAAATACGGCATTGATGACCAGAGACAACGCTATCAACAACTTGAGAGCCTCTCTCATAAGTAAGTTTCAGGAATCTTTTACCGGAACGGATACTTATGAGATAGGTTCTATTTTTTTTGCAATTTCCAAAATTATGCACCCTTTTCACCAACAAAGTGCATCATTAACGATTGAAGTGTTCGTTTAATTTTGTTAGAATGATGCTGTAGGAGCGAGGGCACCTCGCCCCTACTACCGATTTTCAGAAACCCAAAGGAGAAATCACCATGATACGGAAATGTTTACCTTTACCCCTTGCCGCGTTCGTAATTTTAACAACCTTTCTATTCGCATGCCTTAATATCACAATAGCCGATACAGCAACAGATACACAACAAGAAACCCAAAATGCACCGTTTACGCTGCCAGACAACAGTGTTCTGCATCTAATTCCAGAGAAAACTTTAGGATTCATTTACTGTCCCGACCTACTCGAATTGGACGACAGAATTAACACAGTGGAGACAGAGTTCTTGCCGCAAACCGGTGCCCCCGATGTACCTACAAAAATTTTGTCAGACAGTTTCGAGTCTCTTTTTAAGGGTCTAACTGCGTTGGAAGAGACCGGTGTCGATTTGCGCCAAGATTTTGCAATTCTTCTTACCAGTTTAAAGCCTCCCCAAATCGCGCTCCTCGCGCATTTAACTGACCCTGAACAGATGAGACAGATGATTGAAATGAGAATGAAGGGTGATGCTCTCGTCGCGTATAAAGATGTAACCTATTGGAACGACAGCGAAAATGACAGAAACTTTGTTATTTTGGGAGAGACACTTATCGTCTCAAAACAGCGTGAGGTCTGTGAAAATATTATTGATACCTATAACGGAACAGTGACGGCTGCCGTGAAGAACCCCGATTATGTCCCTCTTTTTACCGATATTACGGATGATGCTGATCAATTCGCTGTTTACTTTGATGTTGATACTATCATTGCTACCCTTGACAGACCACTTGAGGAAGAATTGGAATCACTCATAGAGAACCTTGAAGAGGACGATGAAATGTTGGAGGCAGTCGTTCCAATTCTTGAAGGTATATCTGCAGCAAATATAGCGTTCATTGAGCAGGTGCGATCTGCAAACGTCCGATTTCAGATTGAGGGAACCGACATCTATATCAAACCGTTCTTGAAATTCAGGAGTGATAGTAAATATCTTGAATTGCTCAAAGAAGCCTCTAACAAATTGGCTTTTCTCGGTGAACTCCCGAATCGTACATTTATGAACGCTGCCTTCCAAGGAACGCCGGTTCTTTTGACAGAAACAAGCAAGTTGTGGTTTCGTTTTTTCCCAGGAAAGACACCAGAAGAACGCGCACAGCGAGACATGATCCTTGAACAGACGAAGGATTTTTATGAATCTCTGGCGGACAGATGGAGTTTCTCCTTGGATATTGGGAAGACCACCTCCCCCGTATTCATCTATGAACTCAAAGATGAACAACACGCAAAAACTTATATGGATGAAGTGTTCCCCGAAAAACTTAGGCATACAGAAGCTTACCCAGGGCAATCTATAATGCACAACCGCGTTGAGATCAAAAGTTATGCCTTCCCCAATTTCAAAGCCGATATTCCAGATGCACCCGCTGACCCTTCCGATTTAGAGGCACCTGAATGGCACTGGTATTATGCATTTACCGAAGGACAACTCCTTTTCACAACGGGGACGAGTCTGGAGTCTATGCAAATCGTCCTTGATAGGAGAGCCGGAAGCAAAGAGAAGTTCGCTGACCATCCGAGTTATCAACAACTCGTTGACCGTTTCGGAACCGATCACAATGTCTTTGTCGCGCTTTCTCCAATTATTGCCGTTAAGACCTTGGCATTGCCATCGATGGAAGGTGCAGATCCAAACAACGCTGCAATATGGCAACTGTTTTCGGGACTCTTCACGACGATGCCTGATAATTACAGTGTCGGTTTTTCTGCCAAAGCGCGAGGTCGCGGCATCGATGCGAACCTGTACATTAACCTCGCTGACTTCAAGCAGCTCGGGCAAATAATGGGAATGATGGGACAAATGATGCAATAAGCATATCTCTAACATAATTAGGACTTACGCGAATATAGGTATCAGAGAACCATGGGAATTCCGTCTCGCTACCTGTTGGCGTAAGTCCTATTTTTTTACGTACAAAATATCCCGTTTCTGCTAAATTTGTGTAAATCCTATCTCTTTAGACGAACACGCCCTATTTTTTTTACAATTATGCACCAGTTTGACCTGTATGTCGCGTCACAGGTGTTAATGTGAGGCGACGAAACTCTCTTTTTCTGAAGGTAGCTGATGAAAAACGACGATGCTAAACTCATCCAACGCGTCCTTGATGGCGATGATACGGCGTTCTCTACGCTTGTAAAAAAATACCAAAAGCCGGTGCACGCGCTTGCGTGGCGGAAGATTGGTGATTTTCACATCGCTGAGGAGATTACGCAGGACACCTTTCTGAAAGCCTATCAAAAGTTGTCCATGCTAAAAGAACCACAACGTTTTTTGAGTTGGCTGTATGTGATCGCGGCAAATCTCTGCAAAGCGTGGCTCCGTAAAAAGCGTTTGCGCACACAGTCGTTAGAAAACACAGAGAGTATCGCGTTAGAAAAAGTGACCTATTCAGACTACGTTATTGAAGAAAACGAGCGAACAGCGGTAGAGACGCAACGCGAAGCCGTCAAAGCGTTGCTCGCGAAACTTCAGGAGAGTGATCGCACAATTGTAACGCTGCGTTACTTCGGCGAGATGTCGAGTGCGGAGATCGGCGAATTTTTAGGTGTATCGGCAAATACGGTGAGAAGTCGTCTCCGCCGCGCACAGCAACGTCTAAAAGAGGAGGAACCGATGATTAAAGAAGCCCTTGAGCATTTCCAAATTACACCGAATCTTACAGAGAATATTATGGGCGAGGTTTCGCGTCTGAAACCGGTTGCGCCATCTAACGGCAAACCGTTCGTGCCGTGGGGAACCGTCGGTGTTTCTACGTTAGCAGTTGTGCTTTTGATGTTGGGTGTCGGAAACCATCAATACCTGTCGCGTTTCCAAAAGCCTTATAGTTTCGACGCGCCATCAGAGATGACAGTTGAACTCATAGAAGCACCCATCGTGCTAAACCTTGAGGTTTCCAAACCGGATATCCGGACGCAACTTGGGAACGTTAGCACACCGAGCGAGGGAGATACCACCAG
>ASZN01000068.1 GCA_000406005.1 Candidatus Poribacteria bacterium WGA-3G | reverse complement strand
TTTAATTTGGCAATTGTCCAAAGATGTGGTATGCTTATAACAGAGCCGATGAGTAGATGGGCTGGTCTGTTCCAGTTAGTTCTCTTTATCCTGGAATAAACCAGGACCCGTAAAAACGTGCCGCGTCTATACCTTATACCATTTCTGATTTTATTGGTTTCCTCTTATGTAGCATAGACTGTTAGTCTGTGTTCCGGTATGCCACCGTATTTCATAACAGGCGGTAATGCGACAACACTGTTTAGAAATGGTATTAGAACCGGAATTCGGAGGTTGACAACAGACGTGAGGGTATCTGTTGCAATTTAACGGGCGCGAACCTATGGGATATTTGGCTTATGGCAACGATTTTTTATAGCCTCTCCGGCGAGGGACGCGGGCACGCAACGCGGGTTCGCGCTGTCGTTGAGGCGTTACGGAAACAGCACCGCATTGTGGTCTACGCACCCGGACACGCTTATGAACTGTTATCACCCGTTTATAAAGAGACAGAAGTCGACATCCGACACATCCCCGGACTCGTGTTCTACTACAAAGAGTGTCCATCAACAGGTAGACGGCAACTTGACCCTTTCAAAACGGGGATAAAAGGCTTAAACTATATCGCAGGCTACTCCGAACTTTCAAAACGGATACAGGACGACATCGAAGCCGAAACACCAGACTTAGTTATCACCGATTTTGAGCCCGCGTTGCCGAGAGTCGCACGGCAGGTCGGCATCCCGTTCATCAGCCTTGATCACCAACACTTTCTGCTCGTTTCAGATTTAAGTAAACTTCCTGCTGATTTACAACGGCACGCTTTTTTCATGGCACAAGTTGTGCGCGGCTATTATCACGGACAGGTACAGACCGTCGTTTCGTCGTTTTACTTTCCGCCACTGAAACCGAACACACAAGATGTTTCACAAATCGGGGTACTGCTACGCGATGAGATCCTCCAGACGACTCCCGAACACGGCGAACACATCGTCGCCTATTTGAGACGATTCGGCTCACCAGAGGTCTTTCGATCCCTTGAAGCCTGTGGTTGTGAGGTACGGATCTACGGACTCGGCGCGCAACACTCGAACGGAAAGCTGAAATTCTGTGAAATTGACATGTATAGGTTCGTTGAAGATTTGGCAACCAGCCGCGCATTGATTAGCACCGCAGGCAACCAACTTATCGGTGAAGCACTCTACCTCGAAAAACCGGTACTCGCAATGCCGGAATACTGTAACCACGAACAACGTATCAACGGGCATTTCCTTCAAGACTCTGGCGCAGGAATGACTGTCGGTATGGAACAGATGCAACCACTATATACCCGCTATTTTATTGAACACTGTGAGGAATTCCGATCACGCATCGACCGCAAAAATATTCACGGGAATACAACCGCTTTAAACATTATCAACCGATATTTGCCAGGGACTACTTAAAAGGATTTTATACCTATGCGTCGGGTCTTATCATTTTTGCCAGCACTCTGGCGGACACACCGCCGTCAAACGACACTACCCCGATTTTTGACATACACTGTGACCTTTTCATGCAACGCACGATGCATCATGTGCGACTCTTGGCGCAAACCTTCACCCAACGATCTAAGCCTCAAAGAAATTGAAGACATATTTGATCAACTTCCGCAGATGGATGCAGTGCGGTTGACAGGTGGGGAACCCTTCGTACGGCGTGATATGCTCGAAATCGCACACATCACACAAGAGAAACTGCGTCCACTGATACTTCATGTCACCACCAATGGATTTCTGACCGATCGGATCGTCAAGTTCTGCGAGGAACGTCAACAGGACGTGCCTTTGAGTATGCTGGTTTCTGTGGACGGAATGAAGGATAAACACAACGCCGTCCGCGGACACGATAAGGCTTGGGATTTCATCGTCAAAACGCTTGAGACTCTCGCGCCACGTCAGAAAGAATTGCGGATGCATCTCGCCGTGAATCAGACGATCGTTGACGCAGAAGGCGTCGAACACTATAAACGCCTACGAGATTTCCTGAAACCCTTGGGGATTCGGAATAACGTCGTTATGGCGTATGATACCAGTGCAACCTATGATGTAAAAGATGAAGTTGAGGTCGCACCAACCGAAATTGGCGAGTTCGCAACGTTTGGCGAATTCACGCAAGAACACCTGAAAGAACTCTTTGATGAGATCGAAAAGGATTTACCGACGTATCGGTTCTTAGACAGGATTGCGAAGAAGTACTACCTCCTCGGTATCCGAAACCGGCTGCTCGGCGATGGCGGCGCGCCGAATCCGAAATGCGTCGCGCTGAACTCACATCTCCGTATATTCCCTGATGGACGTGTACCGACCTGTCAGTTCAATACGACAAGCGTCGGAAATCTTCGCGATCAGAAATTTGAAGAACTCTGGGCAAACGCTAACATTCAAAAACAACGCGATTGGGTCTATAAATGCCCAGGGTGTTGGGCGGAGTGTGAAGTATTGCCGAGCGCGATTTACACGGCGGATCTGCTAAAACAGACACTGTTTCCAATCAAGCAGACTTAGAGAACGTCTAAGATAAAATGCTGAAATTGCACACATTTGCAGGCGAGGTTTTCAACCTCGTCTCTTTTATTATTCCGGGATCGGTAAAACATCTCGATGAACGGGTTCCATCTTTTCCGAGTATGTATCCCCCCGAACCCATATCACAGGACGGATAGTTTGCCCCGCCCGTTTAGGTATACGTTCTGCATCTCCACTGATATAGTGTGCCACATTACAACGCCGAAAGCGTCCACTGTGATTATCCGTGCTTTTATGGAGAAGTTGGTTGTTGAACCAAACGACGGCTCCGGGTGGCACTTCAACGGCGACCCCATCTTCGTCTTTGGCATCGCGCGCTATCTTAAACTCGTCCTGTTGTGAGCCTTCAAGGTCCTCATGCGCAAGAATGCCATATTTGTGGCTACCGGGGATAACATACAAGCAACCGTTCTCTTTATCCGCAGCATCAATAGCCGCCCACGTTCCGACTGTCTTGCCTGTTTTATACTGATGGTTGAAATACCATTTGTCCTGATGCCACGGGAAACCTAAGCCAATCTTCGGTGATTTCCAGATATACAGATTGTTGAGACCCAGTATGTTCGGACCGAGTAGACCAACGATCGGGTCCGTTAGACGCGCATCACGGACACGGGCAAGGAATTCTGGGATGTAACAACTCACATGATGGATTTTGTGCAGCGCATGGATACCAGACGCTTCAATTTTTCCGTCTCTCACCAATGCATTTTGATTGATATTCGTTTTCGGGAACAGCCGTTTTCCTACGGCAATATCGTCAGCAATTTGGCGTAAGATGTCGTTTTCTGCTTCCGTAAAAACGCCGTAACGGATAAAGTACCCATTCTCGTCCCAAGAGGCACGTTCTTCTGCGGTCAGGCTAAATTTCCGTTCTCTGGGGGTTGTATTTGTATTCATTAGTCGGTCATTCCTTTGGGAACTTGTGCTTCTCTCTCCACCGTGGATACTCATCTGCGAGGAGCTTGGCGGCCCAACTACTGTAGTAGTCGTATCCGCCGCGGCGTTCCTGACTGATCTCGGATAACGAGTAGCGGACTACCGAGTCGCGGTCGAGAAAGATTGGACGGTTGCTGCCGAGTTCGTAGAAACGCGCCCAGAGCGGTCCCGCGTCGGGGTCCGCTACGATCCGTGTATCCTCCTGCCCCTCTGCATCGGTGAACTCGTCAAAACGCATGCCGTGGATAGCGACACTCCTGAACCACTCGACGGCTCCTTCGACAGCGGCGATAATCTCTGGCGTGGGTTCTTCAATTGACATCAGGAATCGCACGACACGGGCACTCTCGGCACCAGAGAGCGACGGCGGTTCATAAGAACGTGCCCACGCAGGCGCAAGCGTTTTCTCGTCATGCTGCGCGCACCAAACTGTGAGTTTGCCATTCTGCTTGATTTGCGTGCGCAGGATGCAGTCAATACCCTTGGTTAAAGCAGCTTCAACCTTCGTGCGGTCTTCCGTTTTCAGGAACCGATAGTCGGAAGATTCAGAAACATCTCGGAGAAGTCCGAGAATGCGGGACATAACATCGTCATTGAACGTGATGTGACGACGGTAACCTTTGCTGAGTGGATAAAACTGTGGCCACCCGCCATTCGGGTATTGCGCCTCAAGGATATGAGAAAGACCTTTGAGAAACGCTTGTTCGTAGCGTAGCTCGTTTGTCGCACGAAACGCCCGGGCAAGAAACCGTAGTTCGTCAATGGTCGCCCCGTTGTCGAACGTTCCATGCAGATCCTCAATTTTACCATCAAACGGCTCAGACCCCGTATCTCTAATCTTTGGCCAACCGCCGTGTGGTGTCTGCCAAGTGAGAACGTTATCGGCAATACTGCGACCTTCATCGCTCTGGAACCATTCAAGAGACTGCTTCGCATATCGGGAAGGAACGTTTGCATCCGAAGTTGACAGAAACAAAAGAAGCAAGATATAAAGGGGCATAAATCGTAGGTTCATGAGAGTGTCCTTTTGTTAGGCGTCAATCGGATTATAGAATTGGTATAACGTCACGTTGAACTTCATCTCCCATACCGGGATAGGTTTGACCCCGAATCCACATCGGCGGTCGTTTTTTATTAACAGCCTCAGGACGCGTCCATTCTGCTTTCGCACTGATATAATGTGCGATGTTGGCACGTCGGAAACGTTCGCTGTGGTTATCTGTGCTTTTATGGAGAACTTGGCTATTAAACCATATCACCGCACCAGCAGGGACTTCTACCGCAACACCATCTTCATCACGAGCACCAACTGCCTGTTTAAACTCTCCCTGTTGTGAGCCTTCAAGTTCCTTATGTTCACGAACGCCACGCTTATGACTGCCGGGAATAACGTATAAACACCCGTTTCCTTTATCAGCTGCATCAATCGCAGACCATGTCGCGACTGTCGTTCCTGTTTTATATTGATGGTTGAAATACCATTTATCTTGATGCCATGGGAACCCTAAACCGATTTTTGGCGGTTTCCAAATATAGAGGTTGTTGAGACCGAGGAGATCAGGACCGAGGATGTCAACAGCCGGGTCGGTGAGACGCGGATCGCGCGTACGCGCAAGGAATTCTGGGCAATTACAACTCACATATTGGATATTGTGCATCGCATAGATGCCTTGTGCTTCGACTTTACCGTCTCTGACTAAAGCGTTTTCAAAGATATGATAGTCTGGGAAGGGGCGTTTTCGATCAACAATGTCATCTGCGATTTGCGCTATTAAATCGTTTTCTTCTTTTCTAAATACGTCGTGCCGGACAAAGTATCCGTTCTCCTCCCAAGAGGCCCGTTCTTCAGGGGTCAGGCTAAATTTCCGTTCCCTGGATGTCGTATTTGTAGCCACGTCCGCTCCTATTGGTCATAGGACCTACTACCTAAAATTGGTTAGGTGCCGTATAACCTATTGGCACATAAGATAAATTCGGCAGATCCGTGGTTTGCTTGGCGTGTTCAATAGTCATGGAAACTGGATTGCCCGAAACATCTACGTCAATGTAAATATTCTCGCTAATTTCCTTTGTTTCAACAACATCATGTGTTGAAAACTCAATTAACGCCGTATCAGTGTCATGAAAATACGTTACTTTCATTCATTCTTTATTCTCCGCCTGTCTGGTTTTTCACGTGTTTTGAGAAAGTATTGAGTTGACTTCAACTTTTAAAGATAGAAAAGGTAGAACAGAATATCTACCAAGTTCCCTATATCTGCTAACGAAGTTTTCATAAATGCGTCTGTAGCTGCCGTTGGACAACTACAGACATTAGACATTGATAAGTTACATTGAAAAAGTGCCGACAAAGACGTTGTTCGCAGTGCCGCTTTGCTGCCACTTCACCGGAAGATAACTGTCTTTATAGCGGAAAATTTCGGACTTGCCGACGATGGCATCCTGAATCGCTGTCAGCGGTTTGTACCAAATCTGATGCGGCTGTGTGCAGTTTGCACACGGATAGCGGTTCGCACAGAGTGCAAGGACCTTACCAACTGTTACATCGTATTTGGTACCTTTCTTCGTGAATTTAATAGGAGCCGTTTCGGTTGCAACGACTTCGCCTAAAACGTCAGCACGTTTCGTTGTGAGCAGCTCTTTAAGCGCGGCGCGCTGTTCTGATGTCGTCTTCACGTCTACATACAACACGCTCTTACGCGTTTCGGTATCGGTCGCCAAATTACTTTTCGCACTGATAACAGCCACGACGGTTAACCCGTCTAACGAAACACCATTCCAATTCCCTTCGTGGATGTTCCAGACGGCTGTCGCTTCTCTGCCACCTTCAACATATTCGGCACCGAAGTGGCACGCACCGACATATACACTCGCAGATCGGGCTTCAATGTATTCACCTTGGACGGTTGCTGTTTCGGTTGCGAAGGCGAATCCCGCTACGAACGTCAGCACGAGTGTCGTCAAAACAAAAATACTTTTCATTAACTCTTCCTCCTTATCGCTATGCTTTTGGGTAGTGCAGTTACAATAGTTTTCGCGTTACCGGTTGCGAACAAAATACTACACCGTTTAATGTTATTATACCGTGATTCGTGTAAAAATGTCAACTCCTAAAAATTCGTTTTGACAGCAACTGACGGTTGACTGCTGAAGACTGAAACGCTCCCGTTATTTTCCAGCGTCCGCTAACAGACGTTGGAGGGTTCCACCTAAAATCTCCGCTTTATCTGTCTCCGGGATAAAAGTACAGTGCGTCCGAAACGCCTCAAGCGCGTGCTGATAGGTCATAAATCTCCGAACAACCGGATAATCCGATCCCCAACAGAGACGACCGGGACCGAAATGCTCGTAGAGGGCACGCACGATCCAATGTGTATCCGAATGCGGATAATCCCACGAGACCTGTGAGACATAAGCGAAACCTGACATCTTGATGTGGATATTCGGTACATTCGCGGAGGCGAGCACCTGTTTCAACTGCGGATACGGGTGTTCCTCACCTGCCCGCGCACCCCCCATGTGATGGCATAGGAACGGCACACTCGGAAACTCTGCAGCGATTTTACGGAGTGCTTCGTGCTGATGACTGCCCATAGCGATACTCGCAATGAGGCCCATGTCGGCTGTTGTATGAAAAAAGCGTTCCCCCGCCTCGGAGAAGAACCAACTCCCGTCATCATCACCTCTAAGATAGTGGGTATAGCCTTTGAGATTATATTTCTCTGCAGCTGCTTTCAACCGGTCGGCTGCGCCATCCGTATGATACGTATCCGTCCATGAGCAATCTACATCAGCGAATTGAATCAACCGTTCCGGGTAGCGATCGACGCACGCAGCGACGTAATCGTTATTGTCCGGGTTCCTCTCAATCCGTGCGCAGATAAGTACCGCTTTATCAATGTTGTGCAGATCCATTTCATGGAGGAGTTGCTCAACTTTGCCGCGGCTTTCGTCATCAGGGACGGGCGGTTGGTAGGGCCAACGAGGCCATGCGTGTGTATGTGAATCAATTATCACTGTTTTTCTCCTGAGAATGTTCTTGTGGCTGGTGAGACTCCAATTTCGCCTCATGCAATCCGAGCATTAAGGCACCCAATTCCTGCTTATCGGTTTCGGTAGGTTTCACGATACCGACAATCTTGCCATCGTACATCACAGCGATTCTATCGCTGAGATGGAGAAGTTCGTCTAATTCCGAAGAGACCAGTAAAACCGCTTTACCGCGGTTCCGGGCATGAATAAGCCGCGTATGGACAAATTCCGCGGCGTGTATGTCTAACCCGCGTGTCGGGTGCGCCGCAATAATAACTTCCGGGTTCATCTCCAACTCACGCGCAACGACAACCTTCTGTTGGTTACCGCCAGAAAGCACGCTAATCCGATCCGAGACGTTCCCGACACGAATCTGGTATTTGTCCATAGCGTTCAGCGCAGATCGCTGGATAGATTTTCGCTGAAGAATACCGTGCCGACAATACCGACGTATCTTATGGTGACCGACAATAAAGTTGTCGTCAACGCGGTCATTCAAACTGATCCCGTGTCGGTGTCTATCGGCTGGGATGTGCGCAACCCGCTCGCCGTTTAGCGTAAGTGTTCCGCTATCAATCTGTCGTAGACCGGTCAGTACCTCAACCAGCTCCGTCTGTCCATTCCCTTCCACACCTGCTATTCCGACGATCTCACCGGGAAACACATCAAGGCTGATTTCGTTAAGGAGTCGTTTGCCGGTCTCTCTGTTCGACAGAACGTTTCGCCATCGGTGTCTCCTCTCCGTATTTGCGCTCACAGAGAGTGTAACGCTTTCGATACAGACCATCGGTGTCGTGTGTTCTATCTGTTCTCGTGTCAGTGTACTCGGAATGACGGGCTCACCGAGCATCATTTCCGCTAACATCGCTGGATCGGTATCGGTTATAGAGCAGGTGTTGACGGTTTGTCCACGCCGCATCACCGTAACAGCGTCGGCGATCGCCATCACTTCATCGAGCTTGTGCGTGATAATAATGAGACTCTTTCCTTCGTTCTTGAGACTCCGCATGCAGTTGAAAAGTCCTTCGACCTCTTGCGGTGCCAGCACCGCTGTCGGCTCATCCATGATAAGGATGTCCGCACCGTGATAGAGAACTTTCAAGATTTCGGTGTGCTGCTGTGTGCCAATCGGGAGTGATTCGACAGGTGTGTTCAGCGGCACATCAAATCCGAGTTGCGTCGCGAGTGCTGTAATCTTCTCTTCTGCCTCACCATAATCGAGTATCACACCGAGTTTGCAGGGTTCTTTAGCGA
The DNA here is from genome assembly GCA_000406005.1 of Candidatus Poribacteria bacterium WGA-3G. GTDB lineage: Bacteria > Poribacteria > WGA-4E > WGA-4E > WGA-3G > WGA-3G. Next base: position 20,538 of record ASZN01000068.1, on the reverse strand, counting down.
GTACAATGTTCTGGAGTGCAGTGAAAACCGGAATAAGTGTGAAATGTTGCTGAACCATCCCTAAACCGAGACGCATCGCATGTCGCGGAGAGGATATATCGGCGCGGTTTCCATCAACAAAAACCTCGCCTGCATCGGTTTGATACAGTCCATAGAGAATTTTCATCAACGTAGATTTACCGGCACCATTTTCACCGACGATGGCGTGAATCTCGCCGCGTTGGAGGGCAAAGTCCACCGAATCGTTCGCTTGGACCTGTCCAAACCGTTTGCTGATGCCGCGCATCTCGATAATCGGTGCGTGTGTCATATCTACTGCCGTTCATGCGGAACGACGATATCGCCCGCGATAATTTTCGCTTTGAATGCCTCGACCTGTCTCAGAATCTCATCCGACAGGAGTTCACGGTTCACATCGTCAACGATATATTCCACGCCGCCTTTTTTGAGTCCATAATCTTTCAAACCACCGGAGAAACTACCCTCTTGGACACGCTTTATCGTTTCATAGACCGACATCTCCACACCCTTGATGACACTTGTGAGTACTAAACCGGGTGCAAGATGGTTGCCGTTGGAATCGACCCATATAATCAGTTTTCCTTTTGCTTTCGCGGCTTCAAGCACACCGAGTCCACTTGCACCCGCGGCGGCGAGGATAATATCTACCCCGCGGTTGTACTGTGCCAGCGCGAGTTCCTTGGCTTTCGCGGGATCGTTGAAGGCTTGCGGCGTAACACCGACATAATCCGTTACCAATTCAACATCGGCGTTTGCCGCCTTAATACCTGCGTCGAACCCGATTTCAAACGCCTCAACGAGCGGGACCTTCATCCCTCCGATAAAACCGATCTGCTTCGTCTCCGTTTTCAACGCCGCCATGACACCTGCTAAGTACGTCCCTTCATGGGCGCGATACGTAAGTGAAGCGACATTCGGTTGTTCGATGATTGCGTCAATCAACGCAAACTTGACATCCGGGAAGTCGGATGCCACTCGTTTCATCGGCTCTTGAAAAAGGAAACCGACCCCGATGATAAGATCATATTTCAGTTTCGCTAACCGGCGGAGCGTCAATTCGGTATCCGTACTCTGGCTTGGGGTGACTTCTGTGAGTTTGAACCCCCATTCGTTTTCTGCTTTTTTCGCGCCAGCGTAGGCAGCATCACAAAATGAGAGATCGCCGCGTCCCGTCACATCGTAAATAAGACCGACTTTCAATGCGGCGGGGGCTGTCCCTGCTACAGCGAAAAATACGGTAAAAAATGCAACCAAAATTCTTATACGCAAAATGATTTCCTTTCTATGTGGTCATATTTATTTCAAAGCGATTGGTGTATCCTCAATACTATCTATCATACATCATAATAGAGATACATGCAAGACTTCTTAGTCGGAGCGTCCGACTTATACTTCAGAGACAGTGGTACTCAGTTTTCAGTACTCAGTACGCTGCGCTTTCGGTTATCAGAGTACTGGTTTTCAGTACTCAGTACGCTGCGCTTTCGGTTATCAGTTAAAGAGGCACCTGATTAACCACAGTCTCTTAACTGATAACTGAGTACTGGTAACTGAGTACTAATTAGCGCGAACGAAAAAGGAAAAAGAGTAGGTAGGAAGCGATGAATAGGACGTTCACGGCGATCAGACACCACCGTGCGAGTCGGGTTTTCAGTCTCCGGTAGAGGTAGATAGAGGCGATGAGGAAGACGACGCGCGCTATCGGTGCGAAGATGCCGGCGTGGTGATTGCGATCCCAATACGAGATGGGACTCTCAAAGACGAAATCGGAGAGCGGAAAAAAGTGATGGTGTCCGTCGTCGTGGTGCGTCAGGAAGTCGAAAGCGGAGTGGATGAGTAGACTCCACGCGAAGACGGTTATCCGCTCGGAGTTCAGGAGGTAATACCCGATCCCTAACAGGATTAGGATGAGTGGAATGGCGTTGAAGATGTCGAAGAAGTTCTGCCACGGTTCTGTGAAGTATAGGGTACCCCAGAGTTCGTTTTGTGGCGTTTTACGGATGACGCTCTCGGCGATGAAGAAGACGAATATTGGAAGATCGGGCAGCACCGCGCCGATGAAAGCGTAGACGTGAAGGAACGGTTTACCGGGTTTTGAGAGGAGCGCCATGTTTAAGATGGCGTGCGAATGTGTTGTCATTGTTAGGGTTTTCAGTACTCGGTTAAAGAGGTGCATTGGGGTCGTTAGCGATTCAGCCACCGCCACACGAGCGTAACCGATATCCGACAACCATTTGGTGTCATTATAGCGTATAAGTTGTCGGTTGTCTATTAGATTTTTTTTGATGATATGGTGGGTCTTCTGTTCGCTCTTCCGTAGAATAGGCTGTTAGCCTGTTCAATCTTCCGTAGAATAGGAGACTGTTGGTCTCCTGTTCAATCTTCCGTAGAATAGGCTGTTAGCCTGTTGCTCTTCCGTAGAATAGGAAACCGTTAGCCTGTTCAATCTTCCGTAGAAAAAGCCCTTGATCTTTGAAAATCAACCGAAATGTGATATGAATTGCCCAAACTATTGTAAGACTAAATACCCTATGAAAATTTGATTATTAACTTGACAAGGCTTTTTCGATAGTGTATAATATATATGGATAATCAACAGGAAACGTGTAACATGGTGGGATGGCTGAGTGGACGAAAGCGGCGGTCTTGAAAACCGTTATGGCGTAAGCCATCGTGGGTTCGAATCCTACTCCCACCGCCACATTATGGAGAGGTGCAGGAGTGGTTGAACTGGACTGCCTGCTAAGCAGTTATGGCGTAAGCCATCGTGGGTTCGAATCCCACCCTCTCCGTTCTAATAGTCGTTCGTTGTCGGTTGTCAGTTTTCAGTAACTCGTTGTGGCTGCTCCATTTTGCTTTCACGCCACAACCCGTCTTAACTGGCAACTGGCAACTGGCAACTGGCAACTGATAACTATTACAATACGCGCCTGTAGCTCAGTGGATTAGAGCATCTGACTACGGATCAGAAGGCCGGGGGTTCGAATCCTCTCAGGCGCTTTTAATATGTATATGTTATGACTCGACAGAATATGGATCGCGACCGTTTCTGGATGGCACAGGCACTTGCGTTAGCACGGCAAGCGTCCGACGAAGGTGAAGTGCCGGTCGGCGCGATTCTTGTTCGTGAAGATGTCCGTATCGCTGAAGCGTATAACCTACGTGAAGCGTCCGGAAGTCCGATTGCTCACGCGGAGATGCTTGCGATACAGGCGGCATCTAAAGAAATTGGGAACTGGCGGTTCACAAATACGACGCTTTATGTGACGTTAGAGCCGTGTGCAATGTGCGCCGGTGCGATTGTGTTGGCGCGTATTCCGAAAGTCGTTTACGCAGCGAGCGACCCTAAAGCCGGGGCAGCTGGCACCCTCTACAATATCCTCGAAGATGAACGGTTGAATCATCGGGTCGAATTGGTCAGTGGTGTGTTGGCAGACGAGAGTAGCGCGCTTCTGAAATCTTTTTTTCAGCAACGCCGCCGTCCACGTGATTAGTGAATCTTAACTGCGATAAACAGCATTATGTGGAGAGATGCAGGAGTGGTTGAACTGGACAGTCTCGAAAACTGTTGTGGCGCAAGTCACCGTGGGTTCGAATCCCACTCTCTCCGTTTTTTCGGTTATTTTGGCTGTTTACCTGAAGTGAAAAGTGTGTGACAATGTTGAGATGCCTATTGTGGGGCAGTAGCTCAGTTGGGAGAGTGCATCCCTCGCACGGATGAGGTCACGGGTTCAAATCCCGTCTGCTCCATGTTTAAGAGTTGTCAGTTACCAGTACTCAGTTTTAAGAGGTTTTCGATAGTTCCGAAGTCTCTTAACTGAAAACTGAAAGATTTTTTCGCAGAAAAAATCGTACTGAAAACTGTTAACTAATAACTAACAACTATAATCCGGAGAGATGCAGGAGTTGGTTGAACTGGCATGACTGGAAATCATGTGTGCTGTTTTGCAGTACCGTGGGTTCGAATCCCACTCTCTCCGCCAGTTTTTTTACATATAATTAAGCCTTGACTATGCTAAGTGGGGAGGTAGCGGTGCCCTGTATCTGCAATCCGCTAAAGCAGAACTGAACTCCCGGCATGCGGCCTGTTTCTGTGAGGTCTGTCCCGCGCACGTAGCGTTGATGGTTGGGTCTTGAGCAACGAGCGCTTGTTGAACCCCGTCAGGTCCGGAAGGAAGCAGCGGTAGATGAGTTGCGCGTGTGACGCAAGGGTGCCTGACCTGAGCCAACGACGCGGGCAACGCTTGGAGAAATTTGTCAACTCTGGGTGCATAGTCATTTTTTACGTGTATCAACACGGCTGTCCACGTCCGGTTCCCCGACCTAAACCTATGAGAGAGGATTCGCCATGTCTTACGAGGTTCTCGCCCAAAGATGGCGTCCGCAAAACTTCAGTGACGTTGTCGGACAGGAGCACGTTACCACAACGTTAAAAAATCAGATTCTGTCTGAACGCGTCGGGCACGCGTATCTGTTCTGGGGACCCCGTGGCACCGGCAAAACGACGGTCGCGCGTATCCTCGCGAAAGCCGTCAACTGCCCGAATCGTAGCCAAGAGACCGAATTCGATACCCGTCAGACCGCGGAGCCTTGTAACCAATGCGTCTTCTGTGAAGAAATTTCGCAAGGCAGGGCACTCGACGTATTTGAGATGGATGCGGCTTCCAATCGCGGTATTGATACCATCAGAGACCTTCGCGAAAACGTAAAACTCTCCCCCGCCACCTGTACCTACAAAATCTATATCATCGATGAAGCGCACATGCTCTCAACGGAGGCGTTCAACGCGCTGCTTAAGACGCTTGAAGAACCGCCGTCACACGTCATCTTCATCATGGCGACGACGGAACACGCCAAGATCCCGAAGACGATCAGCTCTCGCTGCCAAGACTTCGATTTCCGACACCTCGAAAATGAGAAGATTATCGAACGGTTACAGTTGATCTCCGAAACGGAAGAGGTTTCAGCCGATTTGGATGTGCTGACGCTTATTACGCGTCAGTCTGAAGGCTGTTTACGCGACGCTGAGAACCTATTGGAACGTCTCATCTCCTCTGCCGGTAAAGAATTAACGGTCGCGGCAGTCGAACAGACCATCGGACTCGGTTCGAGTTCGCTCCTCCGAGAACTCACAGCGGCGATTATAGGGAGGGACCTCGCGAAAAGCCTAAAAACGCTCAACAACCTCGCGAAACAGGGGACAGATCTGTCGCAATGTCTCGATCAATTGGTCGCTTACTTTCGAGACCTGCGACTTTTGGCGATCGACGACGGATTAAGCGAACTGATTCAGAGTCCGAAGTCAGACGTGTCGGAACTCAAGGAGAAATCGGAACAGGTATCGGTGAACCGACTCTCACGGATTATTAAGATTCTGATGCAGACCGACCGCGACATCAAAACGTACGGTTACCCGCAACTCCAATTAGAGGCTGCGTTTATTCAGATGAACTCGCTTGAAGAAGGAATTCCGCTCCAAGAGATCGTTGATAAACTCTCCGAACTTGAGGATAAGCTGGATACCGCTGGAATTTCGGCACCGCAGCGACAACAGATACCACTGTCAGATGCTCAGCCACCGGATGAACAGAACGCATCGGCACAGACATCCGTTCCGAAAAGTCGAGAACGGCTGTTATCAAGCCAACCCGATTTGGCAGATAACATCGCAAGCACAACACGCGAGGCGAAATCCGCAACGCCAGTCTCACCCGCGGCATCCGATGCCCCCACTTCACCACCCCAGACAGCCACACGCGATCTTGAGGATCTCCCGCTATTCTGGGAGGATGTCAAGTCAAAAATTCCATCAATGAAAATTAGAATCGGCTTGTTAGACAAGTCTGTGCCGACTGTGAACGGTACAGACACGGTTACAATCGCGTGTTCACGCTCGTATCTATCTATGGTGGCAGAGGACGAGACGAAGATGATTGCTGATGTCATCAGACAGGAAGTCGGTCTTCCAGTGAATATCAAGCTGGTGGCGTTAGAGACGGCTACCGAATCGGAATCTTCTCAAGACGGAACAGAGAAAGAGGAACGAAAGACAGCCTACATACGGAAAATTGAAGCACAAGACGATCCGCAGCTCAAAACAGCACTTGAGCTTTTTGATGCTAAGGTTCTCGAAACTCAATAACAACTGCTTCCCGAATCCGGGAAGTGTATACCTTACGAAGGATGAGGAAACTTTATCGCACCAAGTATTTTCTGAGAAAGTGGAGACGTAAACCGCTTGGTGACAGGACAAATATTATGAAAATGAATGACCTGATGAAACAGGCGCAACAGATGCAGAAACGGATGCTTGAAATCCGTGAAGAACTCGCGAACCGAACCGTTGAAGCAACCGTCGGTGGTGGAATGGTAACCGCCGTTGTCAACGGGCAGCAAGAGGTTATTTCACTCCGGATTACACCGGAAGTCGTTGACCCAGAAGATACCGAAATGCTTGAAGATTTGATTGTCGCAGCAGTTAACGAAGCGCTGCAACAATCCCAGGAATTGATGTCCGCAGAGATGAGCAAGTTGACCGGCGGTCTAAAAATTCCGGGACTCCCGTAAGAATAGTTATCAGTTATCGGTTAAGACTTTGTGGAAACCGGCCATCTCCTGTTACCGCCAAAAGAACCTCTTTACCAAAAGAACCTCTTTAACTGCGTACTGCGTACTGTTAACTGATAATCAGTATTCTGACACATTATGCAAGAATACCCGAAACCGCTGGCGCGGCTCATTACTGAGCTCCAAAAACTCCCGACGATCGGTCAGAAAACAGCACAGCGCTTAGCGTTTTTTATGCTGAAACTGCCTGACACTGAAACCGCCCAAATTGCGGAAGCTATCGCACAGGTCAAACAGCAACTCTGTTATTGCGATGTGTGTAGTATGATTACCGATACGAATCCGTGCTATGTCTGTACCAGTCCGCGCCGGAACCAGCAGTTAATCTGCGTCGTTGAAGAATCCGACGATCTCTGGGCAATTGAGAGGACTAACGGCTATACCGGACTCTATCATGTCCTCGGCGGTGTTCTGTCGCCGTTAGACGGCACCGGACCCGAGGAACTCGGCATTAATAAACTCTTTCAACGTATCAAGGATTCCGCTGAAAATGCTGAGCCGGTGCAGGAGGTAATTCTCGCCACGAATTGGACAACAGAAGGACAAGCGACTGCGCTCTATCTCACGCAACACTTGGAGATGTTTGATATCGCCGTCACGCGTATCGCTTACGGGATCCCTGTCGGCGGAGATTTGGAATATATTGACGAAGTAACCCTTGCGAAAGCATTGGAAGGCAGGCGAAAGGCTTAATGAACGCGCGAACGTTCCGACTCCTTTTAATCTATCTCTGTTGCGGTGTGTTGGGCACCGCTTGTGCAGAACCGGATTCCGATAACCGAAGTATAGAACCGACGGACGCAACGCATGCCAGGGTCGGGACCGCTCGCGAGGCGAACGGAACCTTCAGTGCACAACGCGCCTTTGCCATATTAGAAAAGCAGTGTGAATTCGGACCGAGACCCCCAGGGTCAGCAGCGCATCGAGAAACACAGAACTATCTCTTTACGGAACTTGAGAAATATGCAAACAGCGTGGCACTGCAACCGCTTACCTACAAGGTAGGCACTGAGACGCTGCACCTGAACAATATTTTGGCGGAGTTCGGAGCACCGAGTGGAGAGACACTCCTACTCGCTGCCCATTGGGATACGCGCCCGTTCGCTGACCACGACCCGAAACCTGAGAATCGGGAAATACCGATCCTCGGTGCTAATGACGGCGCCTCCGGTGTCGCCGTGCTGCTCGAACTTGCGAGGGTCTTTAAGGCGCATCCACCGCCCCGGCGGATTGTTATCGTCCTTTTTGATGGTGAAGATTACGGCAGAACCGCTGACGATATGTTTATCGGTTCCCGGTTCTTCGCACGAAACTTGGGAAAATGGAAACCGGATTATGGGATTCTGTTAGATATGGTAGGCGACAAGGATTTAGTGCTACCGATAGAGGCGAATTCTTGGAACGCTAACCAAGCGTTTACCGCAGCGATATGGAATCGCGCAGCAACACTCGGTTTAGCACCGTTCCAACAACGTTTGGGGCCAGCGATTATGGACGATCACGTGCCACTCATCAAGGTCGGGATCCCGATGGTAGATATAATCGACTTCGATTATCCATACTGGCACACAATCGAAGACACGGTCGATAAATGTAGTCCGAAAAGCTTAGAAGTTGTCGCAACACTCGTTATTAGCATCGTTTATGATGGACTCTAAGATGGTTATTGGTCATGAATACTTATAACAAACATTACGACGTTATTGTAGTCGGTGCTGGTCATGCGGGCTGTGAAGCCGCGCTCGCTGCCGCGCGGATGGGGTGTGAAACGCTTATCGTTACGATCAACCTCGATACAATCGCGAAGATGTCCTGTAACCCTGCTATCGGCGGACTCGCGAAGGGACACCTCGTTAAAGAGATAGATGCACTCGGCGGCGAGATGGCAAAAAATATCGACAAAACCGGCATCCAATTTCGGCGGTTGAATACGAAAAAGGGGCCAGCAGTCCGATCAAGCCGTGCACAAGCCGATAAAAAGGCGTACCAAGATGAAATGAAGCGTGTTCTCGAAGCGCAACCGAAACTCGATATTAAACAGGTACTCGTCGAAGAACTTCTCGTCGAAGATGGACGCTGCATCGGAATCCTCAGTCAGACGAAGACGGCTTATTTCGCGGAGACGGTCATCCTAACGACCGGCACTTTCCTGAAAGGTACCATCCACATCGGTGATGTCTCCTACAGTGCCGGTAGGGCAGGCGAATCCGCCGCTGAGAAACTGTCGGAAAGCTTCTTAAATCTCGGATTCGAGATCGGTAGACTCAAGACGGGGACACCGCCGCGTGTCAATGCGCAAACGGTTGACTTCACCGAGATGGAGATTCAACCCGGAGATGACGACCCGCTTCCGTTCTCGTTCGCCACCCCGGAAATCACGCAGCCACAACTCCCGTGCTACTTGACTTATACCAATGAGGGTACCCACGAGATCATTCGCGCTAACCTCCATCGTTCGGCGATGTACAGCGGTCGTATTGTCGGGATCGGGCCCCGGTACTGTCCGTCAATTGAGGACAAAGTCGTCCGATTCTCAGAGAAAAAAGAGCATCAGGTCTTCGTAGAGCCGGAGGGACGAGACACCGACGAAATCTATCTCAACGGCATCTCTGCAAGCCTCCCCGAAGATGTACAGGTAGAGATGGTGCATAGCATCAAAGGTTTAGAGAACGCTGAGATTATGCGGTTCGGATACGCCGTGGAATACGATTTCGCACCGGCGACTCAACTACAACCGACACTTGAGACGAAAAAGGTGCCGGGGCTCTACTTCGCCGGACAACTCAACGGTACGACAGGGTATGAAGAAGCCGCTGCGCAAGGACTCATGGCTGGCATCAACGCCGCATTGAAGGTCAAAGGCGGAGAACGGCTTGTCCTCGACAGGGCAGAGGCTTATATAGGCGTGCTTATCGATGATCTCGTCACGTTGGACATCCGTGAGCCTTATCGGATGTTCACATCACGTGCCGAATACAGATTGGCGCTGCGGGAAGACAACGCCGATCTACGACTCACTGAAATCGGTAGACGCGTCGGACTCGTCGATGCTGACAGATACCAGCAGTTTGAAAGGAAAGCAGCCGACATCCAAACGGAATTGACACGACTCCAGGAGACACGCCTTAAACCGACGGCAGAGACGGTGGATAATTTGGAAACTATCCTTAAGACAGGTGCACTAAAGCAACCGACATCGCTTGCAGACCTCTTGAAACGTCCGGAACTGCGCTACGAACATATAACAGAAATTGCACCCCCGACTGAGATGCTACCGTCAGCGGTGAAGGAGCAGGTAGAAATTCAGATTAAATACGACGGATATATCCAACGGCAGCAGCGACAGATTCAACAGTTTAAAAAGTTAGAAAATTTCCGAATCCCTGATACTTTTGATTATACGAGCGTTCGAGGATTAAAGACGGAAGCGCGGGAAAAGTTAGCGAAGATCCGTCCCGCCTCTATCGGTCAAGCATCGCGTCTGCCGGGTGTCTCACCCGCTGATATTTCGATCCTGACGGTCATCCTTCATCAGCGGAGCGCGAGATAGTGTGGAAAATCACAGTTCCGTCTTAAAAGAGACGTTCAATCAGCACGGATTCCCGCTAACGGCGCATCAGGCAGCGCAGTTCGAGGTGTATCGTGACGAGTTGCTGCGATGGAACGAACGGATCAACCTGACTGCTATCACTGATAAGGTAGAGATTACGCATAAGCACTTCCTCGATTCGTTGCGTGTTTTGGAACATATTGCACTCGAAAGCGGCGACACTGTGATTGACATCGGAACCGGTGCCGGGTTCCCCGGAATCGCTTTGAAAATCTATGTACCCGGCATCCGGCTAACGCTCGTTGAAGCGTCGAAGAAGAAAGGGAGTTTTCTGAGATTTCTCATCGCGAAACTGAACCTTCATGAGAAGGCAGACGTTGAAGTGCTGACGGAACGAGCAGAGGTTTGCGCCCAAGATCCGAATCACACGGGTGCCTACGATTGGGCCTTCACCCGCTACGTCGCGACAATCCGAGATTCAGCGGCGTATTGCGTCCCGTTCCTAAAACCGACAGGAAAATGGGTGGCTTATAAATCAGGGAAAGAGATAATAGACACAGAAATTAGCGAAAGTGCCATGTCGCTTAATGCACTCGGTGGCGATGTCGAAACCGTTTTCACACCCCGAATATTCGATCGGAGCTATGTTTTAATACGTCGTGTGAATGCATAGACGATGGCAATGGACGGCTTTCGTACACCGGGCCCTCATATTCGCTATACGGTACGTTTGTAGGGCTTGGGTTACCCAACCCCTACATTACAGCGTACGCATGCAAGGCATAAAAGACGAAAACCTAATAGAAACACTAAGGACATGTTCTATGAATTTTGAGACAACGATTGGAGAAGAAAATATCTCTATCCTCCATGTAGTAGGAAAGATTCTTGGGAATGCATCGGATGCATTTCGCAAGGCTATGGAATTGCAACTCCAAACGGGGCACGATAAATTGGTTGTTGACCTAACGGAAGTTCCACTCATTGACAGTAGTGCGTTGGGGGCAATAGTGACGAGTTTGAAGGGGTACCAGCGATCCGGCGGGAAACTGGTTTTGCTGAAACCGCAGAAGGCAGTCCAAGAGGTCTTAGAGGTAACGCAGCTCGCGACTGTTATTGAAATCTACGACACGGAGGAGGCTGCACGCGACGCTTTCATGTAATAGCGACGTTAGAAGTTAGAAGTTAGAAGTTAACAGTACGCATTTAAGAGGGTTTTGTAACTGGCAACTGGCAACTGGCAACTGGCAACTAGCAACTTTCTCTAACTGAAAACTGAAAGCGCAGCGTACGAACAACTGTTAACTTTCTCATGAAAGACAATCATCGTTCAGGGCGTTTTCGGTTCAAAGTCGGGCTACGTGGTCAACAGGTTGTACTGTTCCTGTTAGTAGCACTCATGCCGTTGTTCGTTGTTTCAATAGCGATCAAGGTGTTGGGTGAGAACGCGTTAAAAGGGACGGTCGGTGAGAACCACGTACTTTTGGCACAAGAGAAACTGGCACGGATGGACAATGCGATCTCGGAAAAGATCGCAAAGATTCGAGGTGAACTGCCGAACATCACAGAAGCCGTCATGCATTCAAACACGGTTGATGGCGATGTCGTTGTCTATTTCAATGTCTGGATAAGCCTTTTCGACAGTATCCGATTGCTCGAAACTTATGCTGGGAACAGGAGACGTGGGAAGAAAAAAGAGGTAACGATTACAAATGCATCCGGATACGTCCTCCGCTCAAACGATCAGATGTTGGACTACAATACAATAAAAGAGATACCGGAGCGCGTAGATAATGAGATCTGGTGGAAAAATGCTTATAACAACGGGATAGGATACCCGTTCGCTGAAAATATTCGCTATGATACCGTACGAGAAGTACATCTGTTACCCATCGCACTGCCGATACGGGTAGGACGTAGAGACAGACGGACAACCGGTGAAAATAATACAATAGGGGTCCTGAGAATTGAACTCTTGCTACCTGAACTTAAGAGTATCGTTGAATCGAGTGTGGAGTTGGAGCAGACGCACACGGTTTTAACGGATGCATCCGGTAGGGTCATCGCCGCCTCAACCGGGAGTGGGTACCAAATCGATGACGATATAGAGATGAACAATGCATCGGTAGAGGCAATTATTGAGGCAAAAAAGGGGAGAACGGGGAAATATTACGATTACGAACCGGTAGGTGAAAACGACGCTTTCAATGAATCACGTGTATACGGCTGGGCACGGACCCAACTCTCACCGAGACAACCGTGGAAGGTTCAACAGAACTTCAGCAACTGGATCGTCTTTGTTTCACGTCCGACATCCTCGGCGTACGTCGGTGTTAAAAAATTAAATAATTATATTTTTTATGTTACCATCGCTTCAAGTTGTATCGTTATATTTGTTGCATGGTGGGCTGCGCAACGGATTGCGACACCGATATTGAGAGTGGCGGAAGCGGCACGCAGCATCGGACAAGGCGAATTTGATAGTGAAATCGTCGTTGATAGTGATGACGAAGTCGGGACGCTCGCTGAAGAATTCAATGAGATGCGCCGGAACCTGAAGACCGCAGTTGGCCAACTCACCCAGGAGGAGCGAAAACTTACCACTATCGTTGATAATCTCGGGGAAGGGTTGGTCGTCGTTGAACCGACAGGATATGTACTGTACGTTAACCCCGTGGCTGAACGGCTTTTGAATCTCGGAGAGACCTCCGGTTTTAACTATATTACGCTCGATACAGAGGCAGGCGAAATCCGATGGACGAATGCAGCAGGAGAGACGGGCACCGAAGAAATTACCGATACCAGAACAGCGGATTTGAAGATCCTCTCCGCTTCGCAACGTGAGACGGCACAGCATCAGACGATGATTGCGGAAATCAGTGTTGATGGCGACCTACCAGGTAGCAGTAAACATCGTATCCTCCGTATTATAGCAAGTCATTTTCCTGATGAGAGCGGCAACGTTGCTGGCACGGTTTATGTTTTCGATGATGTCACGAATGAGCACGAAATAGAGCAGATGAAGTCGGAGTTCGTCTCGCTCGTGTCACACGAATTACGGACACCGTTAACATCGATCATCGGTTTTATTTCGTTGATTCTTGACGGGAAAACCGGTGAAATCAATTATAAACAGCAAGAAAGTCTGAGCCGCGCACTCCGACAATCAGAGCGACTCGCCGAGCTTATCAACGACCTGCTTGATATTTCCCGGATTGAAGCCGGGCGCATCGAAATGAAGCAGGAACAGGTACAGATAGACGCAATCGCAGAACGGCGGATTGAAGAGCTCCGTCCACAAGCAGATGAGAAAACCATCGCCTTGCTTTTGGAGACACCGCCGAATCTACCAGTGATGATTGGCGACGCAGACCGGATCGGACAAGTCTTTATTAACCTTATCGGGAACGCAATTAAATACACGCCAGATAACGGGAAGGTGACCGTCAGGATATCGAAATCTTCAGAAAAAAGTAGCCGTCAGATAGAGAGCGTAACTTCATCAGAAACCTCTTTACCGAAGGTTTCCGAAAGCCGGAAGCCGATAGATAGTGAACGAAACGGCTTTCATGTTGAGGTCATTGATACGGGGCCTGGTATCCCCGCTGCGGAGCGAGAAAAGGTTTTTGATAAATTCAGACAACTCGGAAGTGTGCAGACCCGACAACAGGGCGGTAGCGGTTTAGGACTCTCAATCGCCGCTGGCATCGTTGAAGCACACGGCGGTAAATTATGGGTCGATACCGGAGATAACGGACAGGGAAGCAATTTCCAGTTTTTTATCCCTATTGACAAGCCATCAGTGGATTAGCCATTTCCTGAACGACCGCAAGGAACATTTAAAATATGCCTGAAACGATCTTAGTCGTCGATGACGATCTCGATATACTTGAATTGCTGAAGATGAATTTGGAGCCTGAAGGCTATACCGTCCGGACCGCAAGCGATGGCGACGGTGCAGTGCAAAGTGCCTGTACAGAGCCACCGGACCTCATTTTACTCGATGTTATGATGCCGCATAAAAATGGCTTGCAAGTCATCGAAGAACTGAAAAATATAGACGAGACAAAAAACATTCCTGTCATTCTGGTTACGGCGCGCGGTCAGACGGATGATAAAGTCCTCGGACTTGAGACCGGTGCCGACGATTACATCACCAAGCCGTTTGATTTACGCGAGGTAACAGCACGCGTTGAAGCCGTCCTCGGCAGGACAAGACCGATCAAATATATCAATCCCCTGAAACGAGCTATGGGAGAAGGTTTCAGCGAAGCGGGGTTACAACAGCTCGCCGGACACCTCGAAGCCGCCGCCGCTATTCAGAAAAAATTGTTACCCGATCAGGCACCAAGTTTGGATGGATTCGACATCGCGAATCTGATACAAAGTTCTACTTCCGTCTCCGGTGATTTCTACGATTTCATCCCGTTGCGTGAAACACAGATCGGGATTGTCCTCGGTGATGTAAAGGGCAATGGGATTCCAGCAGCACTGCTGATGGTAATGATTCGGACAGCACTCCGATTGCTCTGCCACGATGAGCCGACACCCGCTGCAATTCTTAAACGGATCAATGACTTGGTGGCACGTGATACTGAGGCGGACCTGTTCGCAACGATGATTTACGGTATTTTAGATACAGAGGCGAATACCTTCACATACGCAAATGGGGGACACTGCTACCCGTTTCACTATAACAGTCGCACCGGTATAGATGTTCTAAAGACGGGCGGCATGTTGATAGGCGCCTTTGAAGAAGCTACATTCACTTATGGCGCCTGCCACTTCGACCCGGGCGACATCATCGTTTTCTATACGGACGGCATCACGGAAACAGAAGCTGCGGAAGATACGACTTCTGATACCTCTACGCACTGGGAGCAGGATACGAGCGCTCTGTTTTACGGTGGTGAGCGGCTTGCCAACTGCCTTTCCGAAAACACCGCCTTGGCACCCTCGGCGTTGTGCGAAGCGATCCTTACCGATTTAGCGCAATTCAGTGGAAGCACACAGACGAACGACGATAGGGCTTTAATTGTTATAAAACGCGACATTTAATCAATAACAACGAAAGTTGTCAGGGAACAGGACTCAGTTTGCGGTTAAAGGGTATCTTGTGGGCGGAATATGAAAGATAACTGCCACAGTGTGTTAACTGAGTACTGAAAGATTTTTCGCAGAAAAATCGTACTGAAAACTGATAACTTCTCATAACTTGTAGGCACACTTGGAAAATACCAGCGTGTGCAGAGAAGGAGCTTCAAACGTGGGCGAGAGAACTGAACAGGTTATTACGCTTTCTCTCCCAAGTTCAATGCAACATACTGACCTACTCAAGGCTGTTGTCGCTGAAATCTTGAAAGAGACGGATTTTACTGAAGACATCCAAGAGCGGGTTAATCATGCTGCCATTGAAGCGGGTACAAACGCGACAAAAAACGGCAATAGAGCAGGTCCGGGCGCACACACGACTTTCAAGTTGACGCTCACGCACGATGAACTGACGATTCACACCCCGGCGGATAGCGAAGTATTTAAGTACAAACCGTCCGAAACTGAACGGGCTGTCGAACTTTCGCTGCCAAGTTCAATGCAACATGTTTACCTACTTGATGTTGTCGTTACCGAGATTTTGAGGGATGCGGATTTCCCTGAGGAGGTCCGAGAACAAATTAACCTTGCTGCTATTGAAGCAGGCACAAACGCAATCAAACACGGAAATAAAGAGGATCCACTCAAAAGAGCGGTGATCTTGTTCTGTCTTGATGAGGATAAACTAACGATCATCATTGAAGACGAAGGCGATGGGTTCACACGCAAAGAAGTCGCTGACCCACTTGACCCAGAGAATTTACTCAAAAGTAGTGGTAGAGGCTTATTTTTAATGGAAGCCTGCATGGATTCTGTAACTTACCAAGCCAACGGCACGATTATCAAAATGGTGAAATATAAAGAAACACCGCAAATCTCGTGATATTTATAGGTATCGGTTGTCGGTACGGGCTACACCCTTTCAGTTATCAGCGGGAATAGTTGTCAGAGTACTGGTTATCAGAGGGAATAGTTATCAGTCGTCAGTTGTCAGTTTTGACCAAGAACGCGCGCCTATTTTTAAATATCGGAAATCGCGTCCTTGGTCAAAGTTACAAGAGTCGTTGGAATTGCCGAAACCCTCTTTAACTGGAAACTGGGTACTGTTAACTGTTAACTATTAAAAAGGAAATAATATGCAGGTTAATGTTCGACACAAAGGTAGCATTACAATCTTAGATATTGAGGGGAAAGTTATTGGACCCGATACGTTAGCTCTTAAAGAGGTCATCGATCAACAAATTAAGATGGCAGATAACGAAGCGGAAAATAGCGAAAGACTCAATTTAATTTTGAACTTAGAACGCGTTCAGATGATGGATAGTTCCGGTTTAGGCGTGCTTATCGCTTCTTATACCAACATCCGGCGGAATGACGGACGCGTGGTACTTCTTAAACTCGGTGGTAATGTTAGAAGTCTCATCGTTATGGCAAAACTTATGACGATTTTCGATTGTTACGATACCGAAGCAGAAGCGATAGGTCACTTCCTATAGTTTTAACCACCACAAGACATAGAGGAAATTAGTTAACAGGACTCCGTACGGGCTTTGCCCTTTCAGGGTATTAGTTGTCAGTTGTCAGTCCGCTGCGCTTTCAGTTATCAGTTAACATTTTGTGGCGGCTACTTTTCGTTTCACTGCCACAATACCCTCTTAACTGACAACTGAGTACTGTTAACTGAAAACTATTAAAAATATGGAAACACGTCCCCCTATTGATGCAGCAGAAAGCATTAATTTATGGTATAAGTGCACCGGGTGCCAAGAAGTTGTTTTCAGAGGCGAACTCGAACGGAATCTCTATATCTGCTCGTACTGCAACGCACTGTTTCCTTTACTCGCTGGAAAACGGCTCGAATACCTATTCGATGAAGCATCGGCAACGAACATCAGATTGACCGACGCTGCCGGCCTTACTGCCGAAGGAACGATTTCAGGATATCCGACGTGCCTTTTTATCGCTGATATAGATGTAATTCCTATCGAAATTGACACCTCTCTGCTTCTATCCTCTATTGAGGATGCCTTAGAGAAACGGATTCCGCTGATTACGATTGCCGCCTGTCAACCGGAGGGATATAAAGAGACGCTGGCAGAAACGACCTACTTGACGATGCAAATGGAGCGATTGGTGGATGCTTCTCTACCACATATCACTGTTCTAACTGAGAATGAAATACACCCGCTCGCGACGCATCTCCCGCTCGGCGAATTGGTGATCGTAGAAGGCGCAGCGACACCCCGAAAACCGACACCACCGAACCTACAACCCGCATTGCACGCGCCTGAAGAACAACTTCTCACGCAAACACCCACAAAAGAGATAGAAGAACCTGACATCAGCGTTGACTGCTATATCCGGCGCGAAGCGTTACCTGAGATGTTAGGACGGTTTTTGAAGTTTTTTTCGATCTAATCAACCCGCTTTCGGTATCCGCCCGTTTAGGCATGCTTTTTGGTTTCGTAGGCGCGAGGTCGCCTTGAAGAAACACCCAAGCAAACTCCCTACAAAAGACAAAGGACAACACGTTTTGAGTGCTGAACTGAGAACACAAAAGACCTACAACAAGAATTCGGGGCGTTTCTCTGCTATTACACGGAAGTTTGAAGATATTTTCGGCAGCCTGCCGACATTCATCGCATCCGCACCCGGTAGAGTGAATCTCATCGGGGAACACACGGATTACAACGACGGTTACGTGTTTCCTGTCGCCATTGATAAATATGTTAACATCGCTGCGCGTAAGCGAGCCGACCGGCGCGTCGTCATGCACGCGTTAGATGTAGACGAATCTTTGGTCGGAAGATTAGAAGATTGGAAGATTGGGGACCCATCCTTCCGCCCTTCCAATCTTCCATTCAGGTGGAGCCGTTACCTCATAGGTGTCGCATCCCTACTACAAGCCTCTGGGAAACAGGTCGCCGGAATAGATGCCGTCATCACAGGTGATGTCCCGATCGGTGCCGGACTTAGCTCTTCAGCGGCACTCTCAGTCGCTGCGACGCTCGCCTTTCTCACGGCTGGCTCCGAAGCCGAAGTGCCTATATCAGCGGATGATAAGACGGAACTTGCGGCGTTGTGCCAACGCGTGGAGCACGAATTCGCAGGCGTTAAGTGTGGCATCATGGATCAGACGATCTCACTGTTAGGACAGGAAAACTGTGGACTGTTCCTTGACTGTCGTTCGCTTGAATATGAGCATGTCCCACTCAACCTTGCGGACCACGCTATCGCAATTTGCAACACGAAAGTTAAACGGGAACTCGCCGCCTCAGAATACAACAAACGGCGAGCGGAATGCGAAAGAGGTGTTGAGATCCTTAAACGATACCTGACGGGTATCACTTCACTTCGCGATATTACGTTAGCGGATTTCAAAAAACATGAAGAAGAACTACCGGCATTAACACAAAAGAGATGTCGGTATGTGATAGAGGAGAATGCGCGCGTGGTAGAATCAGTCTCTGCACTCAAGTGTAAGGGCGAGGCGACCTCGACGTTAACAGATGAATCGCTGATAGCATTTGGTCATCTCATGAACGCATCACACCACGGACTGCGCGACGATTACCAAGTCAGCTGTATGGAGTTAGACCTGCTTACCGACATCGCACGCGACATCACAGGGGTCGTAGGGAGCCGTATGACCGGTGCAGGGTTTGGCGGTTGCACAGTCAGTATTGTTCGCAACGACGCTTTGGAGACGTTCCGGACGCACGTGACAACGGAATACCACGAAAAAACCGGTATCGAACCCGAAATTTATCTCTGTTCTGTGAGTAGCGGCGCACACGTTTTTTGGAGAGAACAATCACCTTGACAAACTATGTAGATGAGACGAGATATAGCATCGGCGTTGACCTCGGTGGAACGGATATCAAGGCTGGATTGGTTTCATCAGCAGGCGATATTTTTTGTCGTGTGGTGCTGCCGACAGATGTTGAAACAGGCGGTCCAAAGGTCGTTGCGGCACGAATCGCAGAAGCCGTGCGGCAAGTACTGGTGAACGCAGGAACTACCAGTATCGACATAACTTCAGAGAACCCCGAAAGTCGCGAGGGGTTGCTTGGGCGTTTCTTCGAGGCAACATCCTCCATACAGACCGATGACGATGTACACGAAATCGGTGTTGGACTCGGGGCACCCGGACTGATTATCGCTGAAACAGGTGTCGTACACTTTTCACCGAACTTTCCGGGGTGGAGTGACATCCCGCTCGTCGCTTATGTTAACGCAGAACTCGAAAAACTACAGCCCCCGAAACCCGCTGTACAGACCGACACGCATAAGAGATGCAAGCCGGTATTACGCGGTATGGATAACGACGTGAATGCGATGACTTTAGGTGAACTGCATCACGGTGCCGGGGTCGGATACAAAAGCCTCGTCGCGCTCACACTCGGCACAGGTGTTGGTGGGGGGGTCGTGATTGACGGCAAGGTCTATCACGGGAGCCGAAACACCGCTGGTGAGTTAGGACACACTGTTGTCGAACCGAATGGACGTGTCTGTGGTTGCGGCAATCCGGGGTGTCTTGAAGCGTACGCCGGTGCGAAAAATATCGTTGAACGTATCCAAGGAAAAATAGAAGATGGACGGCGTTCGAGTTTAGCCGATCCGCTGGATGAGGGTGTGGCATTAACGCCACGAATGATAGCCGAGGCAGCTGAAGCAGGCGACGCACTCGCAATCGAGATTTTTGCTGAGACCGGACAGTATATCGGTATCGCGTTGACCTCAATCGCGCATATCCTTAATCCACAAATTGCGATCATCGGCGGCGGTATCGCGGAAGCCGGTGAAAAACTGCTTTTTGAACCGATCCGAAAAGAACTCTCTAAACGTGCGATGGACATCCCCGCACAGATGGAAATTGTTAAGGCACACCTCGGAAACGACGCAGGGATCGTCGGTGCTGCGATGCTTGCGATGGAGGGTGCATAACTGTAGCATAGGAAACCGTTGGTCTCCTGTGCCAAACAAAAAAACTGCGATGCCTAAGTAGTCTGTCACATCTAAAGTGATGGGTGGTTCGTAGTAGGGCAATTCATTGCCCGTTCCGACGTGCGATGAATCGCACTACTACGAACCGGGTTTACCTTTCATTTCAATGTTGACAGACTACTAGACCTGCCACAGAAACACTTGTAGACGCGCGCTGGAGAACACACACCAATGAACAAGGAAACCAATTTGCAAAACACGATAAACACTTCAGAAAGCCTTGATAAAGAAAACCGAACGGA
>ASZN01000067.1 GCA_000406005.1 Candidatus Poribacteria bacterium WGA-3G | reverse complement strand
AACCGTTAGCCTGTTCATTCTTCCGTAGAATAGGAAACCGTTAGCCTGCTCAATCTTCCGTAGAATAGGCTGTTAGCCTGTTCATTCTTCCGTAGAATAGGAAACCGTTAGCCTGCTCAATCTTCCGTAGAATAGGCTGTTAGCCTGTTCATTCTTCCGTGGAATAGGTAAAAAGAATTGTGATTAAGGGACACGCTTTTGGGATTCGCATATAGTTTCCTGCCACCCGACAAAAAAAACAAAAAAAAATCGGTAATCCCGACACTTTTTTACCGATTTACCAGCATTTCACCGCTATTTTACCATAAAGGTGAACACTTTTCAAATAAAACTTTACTTTTAATCACAATTCCGCTTACCTTTAACCCTAACACCCGTTTTTTGACAATCCCGATTTTCGCATAGATCCGACAGCTATCACCCAGTCCATATCTGCATCACAATTCCTTTCACCTTTAACCATCCCTGCATCACAATTCCTTTTACCTTTAATCACAATTGTTCTTACCTTTAATCACAATTGTTCTTACCTTTAATCACAATTGTTCTTACCTTTAAGTCTGGGAATGTAGGCACGGCGTGGTCTCATCGCACCCTTAAACAATTCTTTTAAAATCTTTAAAATTTTTAAAGCTTAAACAACAAGGGCAAAATCAGCGTTATCGGGGCTGAATTTGTTGTTTAACGATAAAGAAATGGGGGAGAAGTCACCAGTTACCAGTACGCTGCGCTTCCAGTTACCAGTTTCCAGTTACCAGAAAGAAGCCTCTTTTCTTAACTGGCCACTGGTTACTGGCCACTGGTTACTGATACTAACGATTTCGACTTTCCTGACAACCCATCTCTCGCCAACCTGTTCCTCATAGATCCGCTTGACGACCGTATGAAATAACAGGCTCTCGGCGTCGCGATACTGGGCGCGTATCTCGCTGATAAACATAATTCACCTACGGCTGAGAACCGATAACTAAAAATTATTTGCCAAAATACTTACTATTTGTTATACTTATTAAATACTTTATTTATTAAAAACAAGTATTGTTCACATATTCTGTGAAAGCGCGAAAGTGGTATTGCATTATTTTTAGAAAAATGATATGATATTGTAATAATAGGGTACATCCCTATAATGCAGTGTCGTAATAGACGATGAGGGACCACCGATGGGTCCGTCGCCAAACTTACCATCGGCGACCCTCAGCAATACCAAGCCACTGGAATGAAGTGGTATTGCATCTCTTATCATATCATAGAGGGTATAAAATATCAACGCTATTAGTCTTTACGTTATGATAAGAATAGGATAATTTTACTTGACTTTTGACTTAAAAGTTAGGTATAATTATAGTAAGCAATGATTGGCAACAATCATTCAGGGCGTTTATCGCCTGTCAAATCTAAGCGTCGGTGCGGAGAGGCATCAGCGAATCCCTTTCTCAAGGGGATGTCCTCTCCAATCCACCTCTTTCGCTGAGAGGTTAGCTGCGGTTTGATACACGGTTTCGTCGCCACTGGCGGAGCGAAACACCGACGCAATACCACTTTTTAATTGTTTTTCTACTGGATACAATGATGTGCTTTGCACCCTCATTGCATCTGGACATCACTGTATATCAGTATGCATTTTGAAATTTGAATATATCGGCGTTCTCTTGCTTGTCATGCTTTGCCTTCCTTTTTCGTGCGTCCGAATTCGGATGATAGAGTTTTGGCGATCTCGGACGCTATAGAAGGCTACTTCATGTTCATCATGATGGTAGATTAATTTATGTCAGATCCTCACGGCGCATTACCCTACGGCGCACTACCTTATGGGCGCTTGCATCGTGATGTTTTTAAAATCGCTATCGAGGAAAATTTTAGCAAATTAGAGATGCGGTTTTATAGTTACATCATCGTGAATTGCAACCCCTTTTCAGGTGAGTTCTATAGTAATATGAGTGTTCAAGAAGCTGCAAAGCTCTTGAAATTTTCAAAGCGAGAAGTCCACTATTGCCTCAAGAAATTTCATAATGTCGGGATTTACGTCCGCGAAAAAGGCATCTACGGAATGAAGGGGAACGCACCCCACGTCCCGCGAGCTGTGAAGGACGCGAACGTCCAAAGAGAGCAGAAAAAGGATCCCTACTTAATCGACCCACCGCGCCACCCGTTTGCGAACAAAGTTTTCGGGATACTGCCACGCGAGTTCGTCAGGGTAGCTGTGGAGGAGAAATTAGGGAAGTTCGCACAGCGGCATTTCTGGTACATCACGCTTAACCTGTCTCTTGAGGGACACCTCACCAGACTCGAAGAGATTGAAGACATCGGGACGACGATCGGAACCGACTCGATGCTGACGATGCTCCGAAGCTTCAAGACTTTGCAGAAAACTGGGCTTTTCAAAGTCAAACGTCCCAGCACAATACAAGGTGTTGCTGAGCCTGTCGTCGCAGCGATAGCGGAAGCGGAAGCCGCAAGACAGCAGAAAGCTTATGAAAAAGCGGAACGCGAATTTTTGAAAAACCAGCGGTCATTCGCGAAATGGAAATTCAAGCGAACTATGTCTGACGAGGAAGTAAAATCGATGCGGAGAATCTTCCGAGAACATTTTGAAGATACCGGCAAATTTCTATGCAAAGAGGAGGTAATTTAGCACAATTTTGCGTCTTTTTCTTCACTTATTAATCGAGCGGCCCTTCGTTAAATAAGTATTCTTTTTAAGAATTCGTTAAAGAAAGAATTAGAAAAATTGACCGAACCCGCCTAAACCTGCTAACCGTATGGGTTTGAAGCGATTACGGTATCGTCAACTGTGCAAAAACAGGTCACAAAAGTGACCCCAAATTGCACAACTGTGCAAAAACAGGTCACAAAAGTGACCCCAAATTGCACAAGACCCCAAAATTGTGCATAACTTTGCACGTATGATAAGTAATTTGAATTTTGGAATTGTTGATAACTCTCTTTAACCGCTGTAGCATAGGTTGTTAGCCTGTGCCATCTTCTACAGGAAACAACAGATGCACGCTGAACATCTTCATACCGAATATGCCCAAAGCTTCGGCGGACACCGGAACATGAACCTTTTCTCTGAAGGCGGGATATCACCGTCCGGCGAATGCTGGGTTTCACCGACAAAGGTTTTCCTGCGGATATGGGATTCACCTGCCGGCGTACATCTAAAGGAACAGGGTTTCCGGTTAGCGTATAACGGCAAGCAGATCGGTGCCTCGCAAGACTGTATCCTCTATTGCCCGGGGAATAGTTAACAGTCACCCGTACGCTGCGTTTTTAGTTAACAGTTAAAGAGGTGTGTTGTGGTGGGAATATGAAAGGGAACCGCCACAAGGCGTTAACTGCGTACTGGAAGGTTTTCGCAGAAAACCGTACTGGCAACTGGAAACTGATTATTATGCACGAACTTTTTATTTTACCAGATGGACACAAACGCTGCACAGGGTGCGGTGAGATCATGCTCAGCCTGACGGACGATCATACCCTCGTTTTCCCAGACGGGTTCCTCGAGGATATAGACGACGATCGGCTACCGCAAGACTTCGACCCCGACACGCTACCCGACGGTATGTGTCCCGATTGTGAGGTATTTTCAAATGAGTAAACATAACGGGAACAGGTTACCCCCTAAGTCTAAAAACGATAACGGTGTCGAGAAATACCACTATGAGGATCCGGAAGGGGTCTTGATCGGCGACGGTATCTCTATCGTCGCTGCTGGCGAGGATGGAGAAGGACCCAGCGAGGTGCACCTCTATTGTAAAGTGCCGGGCGTGAAATACGCTTCTCGCTTTATGTTCCGTGAGCCTGAGTTCCTCACCGATTTTATTGAAGAACTCATCGCCTACAGGCGTTTGGTGTTCCCAGACGCACGCGAAATTGATACCAACGCCGGAGAGGATACAGATAAAAAAAAGGAGCCAAATGTTTAGTGATATGAATGACATCCAAACCGCCAGCGATGCTGAATTGATTCGCATGGCACGGCTAACCGGCATAAAAGATGGGATGCGAGGCCGCAGAAGTCAGCGACATAAAGACATCGTCGCAGAAATGAAAAAGCGCGGGAGAATCGCCTTGAATCCTGACGGTATCGTCGCAGGCGCGAAACAGGCAGCAGCAGATGGGCTGTCGTTTGATGATTATTGTAAGCTGATCGCAAAGGTTGTCATTTCTGGACAGACCGTCGCGCAAGTCCGACAGCTACTTATTAACGCAGCGATTGATACCTACTTCTGGAGGAGTACCCAGTAACCAGTGGCCAGTGACCAGTTAAGAAAAGAAAAGAAGTCTTTGTATTTGTATTTTCTTTAACTGGTAACTGTTAACTGTTAACTGGTAACTGATAACGATGAAACACCACCTTGCAATTTTGAGTCCGGGCTGGATAGAACTTATCCTTGACGGCTCAAAGACGATTGAGAGCCGTTTCACGAAAGTACGCTGCGCCCCGTTCCGTAAAGTCCACGAGGGCGATAGCGTCTACCTAAAAGAGAGCGGAGGACTCGTCAAAGGCATGTTCACGGTCGCTGAAGTGGAAACTTACGAGCACCTGACGGACGCTCAGATATGCGATCTGTTCTATAAAGAATATCGTGAGCAGATTTTTTCCTCGCTATCTGCTTCGATGCGCCGTCCGCCTGACAAATGGTTGACTGCCAAGCATGCCACGCTTATCCATATCAGCGATCCTGTAGCGTTTGACAAGCCGTTCCCGTTCCCAAAACGCGATCCGCGGGCATGGGTTGTTCTGGATACGCCGCTCCATACAGGAGACTGATGCGCCGATGGAAAAACAACTCAAAGTAATCAGTGGCCAGTGACCAGTGACCAGTGGCCAGTGACCAGTGGCCAGTGACCAGTTAAGAAAAGAGACCTCTTTCTGGTAACTGGTTACTGGTTACTGGTAACTGGTAACTGATACAAAGGAATTAGATAAGATGCCAGCGAGACGCATAGAAGTAGACAACACTGAAATAAAAAGACGGTATGAAAACGGTGAGGGCAGCACCGCCATTGCCAAGGCACTCAACGTCTCGCCGAACACCATACTCAACCGACTGCGTGAATTGCGTATCACACGCCGCCGATCGGGACCCGCCCCAAAATACGACGATGCCGAGATTTGTAGGATGTATCAAGCCGGTGCCAGCGTCGCGGACATCAAAGAAAAGACGGGTGCGAAAAATTCCGCAACCTTCTATGCGATCTTGAAACGGAACGGCGTGCCTGTCCGACTCCAACGCCGCCAATGTGAGTGTCCGCATACCCAAGCCCGTATCAAAGAATTGCACGCACAAGGTCTCACACAAGCCGCGATCGCCGAAAAAGTTGGCATCAACAGGAACTATATCGGCAAATTCTTGAGACAAGAAATCGCTGTCGACCGGAAAGTGTGGCAACCGCCGGTTAGGGTCACGCACCGAATGAGTATACAGGAGATGCGTGATCGGGATCTCACCATAGACGAAATCGCGGAGATCACCGGTGAGTCTCGCGTAACCGTTTTTCAGGAGCTCCATAACCAATGAAAGGAAACTATGCATAAAGAGATAATCGTTTTTGAACTCTGGTATCAACGCGGTTTTGAAATCGATAACTGCGTTTACCTTGCCTATAAATTTTTTGGACTGTTTTGGGATTAACGAAAAGAAAAAGGGAGCGCGTGAACGCTCCCTTACAAAACCGATTAACAGTTTCCAGTTTCCAGTTTCCAGTTTCCAGTAAAGATGCAAGCGTATGGAATGCCTCTTTTCTTAACTGGCCACTGGTTACTGGCCACTGATAACTTCCTCCGGCTTTGCGTTTGCTATTGTAGCATACCGTGAAGCCGTAAATCAATAGGAGATTTACGATGTCTGACAAAACGCAACTTCGATGGGAATCGCCCCTCGATATCTATGTACCCCACGAACTCAATAACCGTCCGCTTGATACGGGATATGTCGAGTCGCTTGAGGACTCCATGATCACACAAGGCTACCTACCGACGTACCCGATCATCTGCTACCGGCGGCATGCGTTGCCGAAAGCGGTCTTTGACGAAAAAACCGACGCACTCTATATCTGTGCTGCCGGGTTCCACCGCACCACCGCGGCGAAAAATATCAATCTCGACAAGGTGTACGTCGAGCTCCGGAGCGGCACCTTCGAGGACTACCTCGAAACGCTCCATACCGATAACTTCCAGTTCGACCCGTCCATAGACACCTCGATCGGTCAAATCTGGACGAAAACCGAGAAACGCAAAGCCTGTAAGCAGCTCCTACTTTTGCCGAAATACTTCAAGCTTACGAACATCGCGCTTGCGGAGCTCTGGCATACTTCAGAAGCGAACGTCCGCAGATGGCGCGACGAAGTGGCATCGTCAATTGACGAAGGCACCCTTGAGGCACCGTTCCCGATTTCGGAGGAATGGCAGTCCAGTTTGAAAGAAATCTTGGACTCCAACGTTCGCGAGATGGCGGACGGCAGCGTTGTCAAAGTCCGTTCCAAATCTAAGGAAGACAAATGGGAATTCTACTGGGCACTCCAGAAGAAGGTCGAAAACCGTGAAGATTTGGATTGGAACACCGAGATCGAACCTTACTGTAAGCATACCTACGAGAAAAATGCGAGCGATCTCTCACTGAAAAAACTCGCAGAACTCGATCAACTTATCGCCGTTCATGACCCCGAATTCATGAAGCTGTGCCGGTCGCTCGGCGCGGAAAAACGGAAGTTGGACGCTGCACGCGACGCATGCCACACTGCCTACAGGGAAACGAAAAAGGCGTTTGAGACTTACGTCTTCGGTCAAGACTTGGCAGACAGCACCTACGAGGACAAGTACAAAACGTGTCTGAAAAATTTTGGACGCGCCGTGAGCCGTACCTTCGGGCATAATCTGCTCGGCAGTATGCTCTATACCGACGAGGTTTCTAAGTACGAGAATGAAACCTATCAGCTCCAGCAGCTGAAGACGCATATCGAATCGAATGACGAGTATGTGCAGGCGTTTGCCCAGCGGCAGCTAAAATCTCAGTTGAAGAAGCGAGGCGAATTAGGGCAAGCCGTCATTAATGCACATTACAAGATGGTTACCGCGGTGCAGGAGAAATACCCCGGTATCGATATGGAGAAGTTCTGTTTTGCTGTTGATGCGGATACCTACTGGCTGGAAGTCGGAGACACATCCACAACGCCGATACACTCCATTTTTGATGTTCCGGAGAACAAGTCCGATGGCGAACTCATCAGAATCCGTGAGCATTATGAGAAGATGCTTGAGAAAATCGAGGCAGGGGCGGACTGGATTGCGAAGCTGGTACTCGACGAGATGAAGCCTTCGAGTGCAGACAACGCTTTTAAGACGCAAGCCGTCGACTACGGTCGTATCGAGTCGGCACTGGCGATTATTGAAAGTGAGCTGGCGAAGCATCCGTGGACGGATCGGGAATTGGAGATTATCGAGTCGCTTTCCCAACAGCTGATCGAGTGGCTAAAACCTTACACGCTGACCCGGAACGATCGGCTGGCGATTCTCGGAAAACTGATGTGGGATATGATGGCGGAGTTAGATGCCAAGGACGGTGCGAAATGAGGTGCCACGGAAAAATCACAGTCCATCGCTACGAGAACAGGTGGGAACCCGAAACCACCGACATCTATGACGACTATTTCGAGGCACAGAGTATCCAAGCCGCGAAGGCGATGCTCACACGGAAAGCGAATGCCTCCGAACTGTTTTCATACCTTCAGTCCTGGGATAACGAGAAACGCAGCTATACCGGCAAGGAGCTCCGATGGAAACCTTGGAGCTCCATAAACACCTATACGCAGGATAACGGAAAAGAGGTAGCCTTCTCCACCCGGATGTCTGATCGGGAATTCGGGGAAACGACATACAATACGGACTACAAATACGGGAAGTCCGTTGAATACCGAGTAGACATCACGGTGCGATGGCTATTTCAGGGAGGGGAAGACGATGCGCAGTAAAGCGAAGATCAACGATGAAGCTGTCATCTCCGGTGAAAAGAGGGTCTCCAAAGCATCTCGACCGGTTTTGACAACCGACACGGAGAAGGGCACATTCGCGATTAAAGAAGAACGGGGTTTGAACGATCGGATGGATTGGTGCCGTGCCGATCTGATTGAGGTCTGGCAACAGGCGTATACATGGGAAGGTTTAGAGATTCGTCTTTACGTCGAAGAATACGGCATCGATGAAACTGTTATTGAGGCGATGCAAACGGAGATTGCGCAAGCGCATCGAAATCCGGAGCTAACATCGCCAGAGGACACATCCCTCGATGAGATGAAAGCGAAAGCGGAGACTCCCGAAACCGAAACCATCGCGACGGAGATAGATCGGTACTACGATTTGAATCATCTACGTGTTTTGCGGAACATGCTATCGCCCCTGTTGGAAAGGTTAGGTGCAGACGATATGCCGCACTTCCGTAAAGCGCAACTGACGGCTGATCTCTACAATGTCTTTTTGGAACATGAAGAGGTCCCCACAGAGAAAGAGATGATCGTTGCTTTGTTGGATGTTGTCGATGGTATTCTATCAGAGGATATTCCGAATGCATAACCTACGCATCATCGGAGGAAACCATGCGTGCTAAGCCCAGCGTCTACAGCAAAAGAAACCGATTACCGCGTTCACTGAACGGTATCTATGTCGGTCGTCCGTCTCCGTGGGGCAACCCATTTCGCAAAGGCAAGGACGGCACTCGCGCCGAAGCTATCGCGAAGTTTGAGGCGTATGCCTTGAAACGCTTATCAGAGGAACCCGAATGGCTGGATCCGCTTGTCGGTAAAGATTTGATTTGCTGGTGCGCTCCGCTCCCTTGTCATGCAGATGTGTTATTACGGCTGGCGAACGATATAGGGAGAAAAAACGATGCGTGCTAAACCGACCGATCTCGGATACAAAAAGGACATAGGACGGTGCCGGAGTTGTCAGCAGACAGTCCTCTGGGGCTACCGCTTCGGCAAGAAACACCCCTATGATGTCGTTTTCGATAGTGAAGGCGAGCCACGCAAAACAACGTCTCATTTTGATACCTGTCCATCGGCAGCAGCGTGGCGACCGAAATCGCGAGGACTCCGCCTGCTTGGGGATCTCAATACCGCGGCGATCCATAAATGGTGCGAAACTTGCCAGATTCCCGATGCGCATCCGCCTATCGACGTTAAAACCGTCGTGCTTT
Organism: Candidatus Poribacteria bacterium WGA-3G; assembly: GCA_000406005.1. GTDB lineage: Bacteria > Poribacteria > WGA-4E > WGA-4E > WGA-3G > WGA-3G. The sequence continues at coordinate 21,042 of ASZN01000067.1, read as the reverse complement.
TTGAGGAGGTCCCAGAGAAACACGCCAAACCTATCGCATGGCAACTCGTCGAACAAGGCGGCCCCTTCGCGGGGTGGCACCCCGACGATCTCATACCGCATTTCAGGACAATAGCCGTCCGGGATATGAAGGTCGTCGCGGTACTGCTCACACCCGCCGTTTTCAACCGGATCCATTACCACCTACACGGGTTCACGATGTCCGTTTTTTCGGACATGGCGGAACGTAAGCCGGTATCCGTTGCAGGCTATCGACTCGAACCGACGGTCGTCCTATCAGGAAAATAACAAGACTTCAAGTCTGCAACACTGCAACCTTGCAGGTTTGAAGTTCTGCACAGCGTCAAATTATCAACCTCGCAGGCTTGAAGTTCTGCACAGCGTCAACCTATCAACCTATCAACCTATCAACCTATCAACCTATCAACCTATCAACCTATCAGGATTGCAGGGTTACGGAGTCTACAAAATGGAAACCGAGTTCACATATCAAGAAATCGACTTTGAAATCTCCGTCAAGGAGGGGTTCTACCACTATGCCCAGAAAGTGTCACCGGCATACAGCGTCGATGCGACAGGCATAGACTGGGCATCCATCGTCGTGCATCGGCTGCCCGGACAATTCCGAAAAGACTTCTGGTTCGTTTCCGAACAGACCACCGGCAGCTCTATCGAGATACCGCAGACACCCTCGCGGGATGAAGCCGTCCGATACGCAATCGCTAAAATTCAACAGATGGGCCGCGAAGTCTATCAGAAGACCTTGGCACGTACCCAAAAAAGAAAGGAGCGTAAATGGAAACACAAGCGGTAACACCAAAACACTACAACTATTTCTTTCTTGATCGCGACGGTGTCATCAACAAAAACGCCTTCGTCAACTCGCTCGACGAATTTGAATTCATTGATGGCAGCCTGGAAGCGTTTCGGTATCTGAAGGGTACCGGTTGCGACGCATTCATAGTCACAAACCAAGGCGGCATAGAAGCTGGCTACATCACCGAGTCAACACTTCTTGAAATTCATAAAGAGATGTTGCACGCGATTCAAGAAATTGGGGGATGGGTACGCGGCATTTATTATTGCCCGCATCTCAGAGAAGCCTGTGAGTGTCGCAAACCGAAACCGGGGCTCATCGAAAAAGCGATCAAGGCGTATTACCTGCGCTTCAAAAAACAGCATTGCTGCCTTATCGGCGACTACATCACCGACTGGCAAGCGGCAAAAGCCGCAGGCATTCAGCCGATAGCCGTCAAAACCGGCCGCTATGCTGAACCCGATGTCGCTGAGTATGTCGAGGCACAGGGTATACCGCTATTTCCCAATCTGCTTCACGCGGTAGAGGCACTTGCCGATCCGATACCGTTTTGATAATCGGAGAAAAAATCATGTCGCAATTGAGTTTATGTCTACACATTTTCATTGTTATGTGGCTACTGAACCTTGTGAGTCGAACAACCGTAGGCTTGCTGCGAAAGTCGAAGCCGCCGAGATGGATGTTCGTTGGCACACTCTTTCTAACGATGGCGATCCTCTTATGCCTGTTTTGGATGTTCTGCGGCTATCTCGTCGAGCGATTGACCGGAATCTGAAACCGAACCGGCGAAGCTAACGTTTATTGCAACGATGCAGGCTTGAAGTCCTGCAACATTGCAACATTGCAAAGAAGTTACCAGTTACCAGTGACCAGTGACCAGTGAGTCAGTTTCCAGTTTCCAGTTTCCAGTGAAAGAGGTCTATTTTCTTAACTGGTAACTGGTTACTGGTCACTGGCTACTTCTCCACTGATACTAAGGAAAATTTAAAAGATGAAAACGTTAGCCGTACTAAGTAGAAAAGGTGGCACCGGCAAGACCACCCTCGCGATCCACCTCGCCGTCGCCGCTGAGAACGCTGGGCATACCGTTGTCTTGATTGACCTCGACCCACAAGCCTCCGCGGCGAAATGGGACGACCAGCGCGATGACGATACACCTTTCGTCGTAACCGCACCCGCATCGCGATTGCCGGAAGTTTTAGACCGTGCCAAAGCCGGCGGCGCGACCCTCGCAATTTTAGATACCGCACCGCATACCGAAACCGCAGCACTCGACGCAGCGAACGTCGCAGAGATGGCGTTGATACCCTGTAAGCCCGCACTCATCGACCTACACGCCATTACCTCGACGATCAACGTCGTACGTCTCGCCAATGTACCCGCACGGATCGTCTTTAACGGCGTGCCACCGAGAGGCGATCGCGCAGAACAGGCACGTGAAGCCGTCAAGGTGTTCGATGTCCCATGCGCACCCTGCAACGTCGGCGACCGCGTCGCGTTCGTCGATTCCTATAACGCCGGACTCACAGCACAGGAATACGATCCCCGCGGGAAAGCCAGCAAAGAGATCCAAGACCTCTACACGTACATATCAGCAGAGATGGGGGTATAGCATGCCGAAGAAAGCGAATCTCGCAGAAGCCTTCAAAGTCGATGAAAACGAACTGCAACCGAAACCCGAACTCGAAATCGTTGAACCCAAACCCGTCGAGCAGAAGGCACCCAAAAAGAAACACATCGGCGGCTACTTTAGCCATGAAGTCTACACACAACTGAAAGTGCTCGGCGCGGAAACCGGCATGACAACACAAGACATGCTCGCAGAAGGACTCAACGCCGTCTTCCGCATGCACGATAAACCGCCGATAGCTTAGGAAAAGTGGCCAGTTACCAGTAACCAGTGGCCAGTTAAGAGAACCCTGATTTTATCTAAAACCTCTTTTAACTGGTAACTGGAAACTGGTAACTGGAAACTGTTACAAATGATTTCTGAAACCTACTGGAAAATCTTAGAAGATGCGAATCGCAATTTGGCAATGCGTTTCGAGAAACTCCAAAAAGCGCGTGCCACTGGCGATCCGCAAGATATAACGCAAGCCCGGATGGAATACCTAAAGGCATTGCAGATACTCTACACCGACGCGCAGAACGCCGTCGCACAGCCGATGCGTTTTAAATCTTAGCAGAGTCAGCACACCGAGGACAATGAGTACATGAATAACAATATAGATGCTGCTAACTTCAATAGAATGTTAGAACTTGCCGAGTTTGGAGCAAAAAGGCACGACCAAAGACGACAAATTGTATTTAGAATTGCTATTGGGTACTTGACTTTATTGGTTTTGGCTCTCTATCAATTTATCAAGAATGAAAGTTTGTTAAGGTTGGAAGCGGTCTGGCTAATTATTTTCATCATTTGTCTGATAGTTGTACACATATCTTATTTTTTTTGGCAGCGGACGGCATTTATAGCTATGATTAATGATGTGAGAAGGCGGGATTTTTATCTTATGAAAGCACAGACAATTGCTTACTATCTTACCCGAAGTAGGTTTTCCTCTTTCAATCCGGATCCATGTAAAGAAGTAATAGTTAATTTTGCGGGTGCAACGGCTTGGGAAACTAATGAGCGTAACTTATTTAAAGAAAGGGAACCTACGATGATTCATCGGGAGACCTTGAGTAAGAAACCATGTACTCATAATTTGAAAAAAGACACACATTTTCTGGCACTGATTATAGCTCCAACGACCCTAGTAATTCTGCTCGTATGTAAACTTTTATTAATAATTTATCCGTGGGGTATAAGCATAATTATAGCGAGGATTTTACTTATCTCTAATCTTTTAGGATAATATAAGCGATGAAAGGCACAAGGACACTTGACAACAACGAGATATTGATCGTTTCAACATGCTTTGATGGCACCTTTGAAAAACGACTTGCCTAATTTTCGCAAATCTGATACACTCTCTAAATCCAGTTTAGGTGGCACTACGAAGCGTACCGCTCGGTATGTCTGCCACCTTCCCACCTTCGTAGGGGGATAAATGGGCTGGGAATTGGGACATCGAAATAAAATGAAACTACGCTTTTGCGAATCCGAAATAGAAGATTTGGCTATACGCTACACGGAGTGCCAACAGGAAGAAAACCGTGAGAGAGAAGAGAAACTTATCGGATTGCGAGAAGAAATTCTGAGACGAGGGCACCTCACCAAATACGAATTATATACGGTCGCGCGTTGGAAATTATGCGTATATGGGGAGGACGCAGCGGAACCTACATTAGAGAACGCTGATGATCACATAAAGATAACCACCAGGCAGGCGTTCACATCCAGTGATGACTGGCAAAAATTGCTTTATTTGACCGAGTTAAAAGGCATCGGGCAGTCAGTTGCTTCCGCAATCCTACATCTCTATGACGAAGAACAGTATCCGATTCTTGATATTCACGCGCTTTGCTCTGTTGGGCTTGAAAAAAAACAAAGACGCGAGTATCCATTCTGGCCGGAATATATTGCGTTTTGTCGGGATATTGCCAACCGAAACGGGATAAAGATGCGAACGCTTGATAGAGCGTTATGGCGGTATTCGTATGACAGTGAAGAACGTTGAAAACAGAACGAAATAAAACGGCGATCCGGAAGGCATCAAACAGGCGCGGATGGAATATCTGCAGGCGTTGCAGATACTCTACACCGACGCGCAGACTGCCGTATCACAGCCTATGCGTTTTAAGTCGTAGCCGGCTGCTCTCACTTGTCGGCGCGCGATAGATCAAAAAACGACTTGCCTCATTTTCGCAAAACTGATACACTCAATAAATCCAGTTTTGGGTGGCATTGCTACGAGACGGTAACCCTATACCGTTCTCTGCCACCCTCCCACTGTAGCAAGTGGATAAAGGACTGGAGACTGGGAAATTCAAACACAAATCCTGCTACAGGGGTGAGCGATGAGCGATAGCTATGAATATGAAGGTAAGCCTTTTACGATTGCGATAGCTGAAAAATCCCTTAATCTCCAATATGGGGAGAAATTCCATATAAAAAGTGCAGGCGAAACCCTACTAAAATACCATCTGGATAACGGAGGATTACCACCAGAAGGTAATAGAAACTTAGAAGGTGAAGACTTGCTCTATCATATTATCTCTACTGCCATGCGTTATTTGAAAAGCGATGGACGTGCAAACATGATAGAAGACAGCAGCCAGTGGGAAGTCTTTCCAGAAGGTAGGCGGGTTTTTGGGATCGGTAGTGAAAGCGTCTACTGCTTTTATGACCCACGTGATAGGAGGGATGCAGAAGCACGACGCGAAAAACTATGGCCGTGTAATATTGGGAGAACAAAAAGGCTTGTTGAGGTGAGAGTAGGGGAGAAAACTAATCAGTGGACAGCAGATCCGAGAATCGATCTAATTTTGAAAACGCCTTCGGGAAAAGTCTTGGAGAAAAAAATACATGACATCTTAAAAATACTGGGCAGACACCTAAAAAAATTTAGGGGAAGCGGGAGAGAGTGGTATCTTGTGTCTCCTGACGAAGTGGTTTATTTCTATAAATGTGTTATTACACGATTTGAAAACGAACTTAAGGAGGAAGGATGACAGAAACAATGCAATCTTACTTAGACTTAGATATAGAAGGCGAAAGCAGACGAGCGAGTTCAGGGTTCCAAAGTGCCTTGGCTTATATTCGTGAGAAAGCCCAGTCTGAATATCATAAGGGCAAACTTTTTGAGCGATTGATGCAGAGATATTTCAGCGTTGATCCGGTCTACAAAGATCGTTTTTCCGAAGTTTGGCTCTGGTCGGAGTGGGCTGAAGTCAGGACTGGTTTTGATGGTGTTGATATAGGTATTGATCTCGTCGCAGAAGAACGAGAAGGTGGATACTGCGCGATTCAGTGCAAGTGCTACGCGCCAGAGACGCGGATCACAAAGGGACATTTGGATTCCTTTCTGGGTGCTGCATCGCTTGAGCCATTCACGTCTAAAATTATTGTTGATACAGGCGGTGAATGGGGCGAGAATGCGCGTAGAATTATCGAGCCACATGGGGAAACCTGTACGTTGATTCGCTCAAGTGATCTTGAAAGCAGCTCCATCAATTGGCCCGATTTGAGCCGTCAGGCACCCGAGGAACTTGAGTATAAGGAAAAAGTCTTTAATCTGAGGGATTATCAACAAGAAGCTTATGATGACGTTATTGAAGGTTTTTCGGATGTTGACCGCGGTAAACTCATCATGGCGTGTGGAACAGGTAAGACATTTACCGCACTCCGAATCGCTGAGGAGATAGCGGGTGTCGGTGGTAGGGTCCTCTATCTCGTGCCGTCTATTGGGCTGTTTTCACAAACGATGCGAGAATGGGCGGAACAAAAGGCGATCCCTCATCGCTATATTGGGATTTGCTCTGATACACAAGCTGGAAAAACAGACGAGGATTCCTTAATGCTGGAACTGGAAATTCCGGTTACCACAAAACTTTCAAAAATCTACAAGAAACTGTGCGAAAAAAAGCCGGGCACGATGACAGTCGTTTTCTGCACCTATCACTCCCTGCCCCTCGTCGAGGAAGTTCAAGATATGGACGCGCCTGTTTTTGACATCGTAATCTGCGATGAAGCACACAGAACTACCGGCATCGAGCGTCAGGATGGCAGCACTTCGCATTTCAATCTTGTCCACGATGAAAATCGGATCCGTGCGAATAAACGGCTTTATATGACAGCAACATCTCGACTTTATACCGAAGGTGCGAAAGCCAAAGCGTTACGCTATGACCGTGCAGTATTCTCAATGGATGATGAAGATACTTACGGCCCCGAATTTCATCGCCTTCCTTTCTCCACGGCAGTCGATAGTGGTATACTCTCTGATTACAAAGTCGTGGTGCTTACTATATCCGGTCAAGACGCAGATCCTGCGCTTCAAAGGTATATCAGTACCGGTGGTGGGGAGATCCCGATTGACGACGCAACGAAGATTATTGGATGCTGGCGTGCATTGCAAAACCCTGAAAGCAAACAATCTGATGAGGAAGAAATCCAACCTCTGACACGCGCGATCGCATTCACGAACAGAATCAAAGATTCAAAAGCTCTCGAATATCATTGGGATAATATAATAGAGAGTGCTATCCATCAGATGCCCGAAGATTCACACCCTCACGATTTTTTATGTCAAGTGCAACATGTTGATGGAACAACGAATGCATTGAATCGGAAGAGACGGATTGAGTGGCTGAAAGGCAACGATGAAGGCGTATGTCGTATTCTCTCTAATGCGCGGTGTCTCTCCGAGGGAATTGATGTTCCCGCACTTGATGCGGTTCTCTTTATGGACTCAAGGAAATCGCATGTTGACATTGTTCAAGCGGTGGGGCGTGTCATGCGAAAAGCAGAAGGCAAGGATTACGGTTACATTGTGTTGCCCATTGCAATCCGTAAATACGAAGATCCTGCCTATGTCCTAAACAAGACTGATCGTTTCGCTGTCATGTGGGATGTTTTACGTGCGCTCCGTTCACATGACGACAGGCTTGATGCTGAAATCAACAAAATTGACCTCAATATCAAAAAACCCGAACGGATTATATTTACTGGGATTGACGGTGCGGACCCTTCAAAGGCCTTAAACGGTGAACAATTGTATTTGGATTTGGGTATTTCACCGGCAGACATTTACACAACGATTGTGGATAAATGCGGCGACAGGAGATACTGGGAGAATTGGGCGAAGGATGTCGCTGATATTTTCAAGCGTCTTGTAGAACGTATTGAAAATCTACTTGAAAATCCCGAAAATGATACGCTACGTGAACACTTTGATGGCTTCCATTCCGAGTTGAAAGGGACGATTAACACCACCATTACTCGAAACAATGCCATCGATATGATGGCACAGCATATCCTGACACATCCTGTCTTTGATGCTCTCTTTGAAGATTATGACTTTACATCTAGTAACCCTGTCGCTAGTGCACTTGACACCCTACGTCGTGAATTTGAGAAATATGGGCTTAAAGACGAAACACGAGATTTGGTGGAATTTTATAATAGCGTTCGGAGACGTGCCAGTGATCTTGACAACAGCAGCGCGCGGCAGCATGTCTTATCAGAACTCTACGAGAAGTTTTTCGTCACAGCCATGAAAAAAGAAGCTGATAGGCTCGGTATCGCCTACACACCGATCGCACTCGTGGATTTCGTCCTGCATAGCGTCAACGACGTTTTACAGGAGGAGTTCGGGAAAACCATCAGTCACGAAGGTGTCCACGTCCTCGATCCATTCACCGGCACCGGCACGTTCATTGTGCAGCTCCTACAATCTGGACTCATCCAGCCTGAAGATCTCGAAAGGAAGTATCGTGAGGAACTCCACGCAAACGAGATTCTCCTACTCGCTTACTACATCGCATCTGTAAATATTGAAGAAGCCTTCCGAGGACAGCGCGGAGAAGACAAAGGATATGACCCTTTTGAGGGTATTGTCCTAACCGATACCTTCAATCTGAATAAATCAGAAAAGTTAACGCTTTTCCCAAAAGAACGTATGGCAGATAACAACGAACGTGCCGAGAACCAACAGAAACTTCCAATTGAAGTCATCATTGGTAATCCACCTTGGTCAGCAGGGCAAAGGAATTCCACAGACGACAACCCAAATGTGAAGTACCCAGAACTTGCACAACTGATAAAAGACACCTACGCTGCTCGTTCTACAACAACGCTAGTAAGACACCTCTATGATACATATAAGATGGCAATCCGCTGGGCATCTAATAGGCTCGAGAAGCAGGAACAGGGAATTGTCGCCTTTGTAACACCGGCCTCTTGGGTTACCGGAACAGCCGATTCGGGAATTCGTGCCTGTTTAGCAGATGAGTTCAGTTCTGTCTACGTCCTGAACCTCCGTGGTGATGCAAGAGAAGCACGCAATGTCGGAAATTCCGAGGGGGAAGGCGTTTTCGGTAATGCTACTCAATCTCCTGTCGCTATTACAATCCTAATTAAGAACAGGGACGCTAAACACGACGAATGTCTCATCCAGTACCGAGAAATTGGCGATAGTCTCAAACGTCAAGAGAAACTTGAAACTCTGAGTGAGGCTACCTCAATACACGGTTTCAGTAATTGGCAGACAATCACACCCGATAAGCATCATGATTGGATACAGCAACGTAGCGAGGCATTTACGGAATTCTATCCACTCGGCACGAAAGAAGCCAAGGCAGGCAGGGCAGATAATGCAATATTTCAGTTGTATTCGTTAGGGATGTCAACAAACAGAGACGCATACGTCTATAACTTCTCACATAGGGCATGTGCCGAAAACGCACAAAGAATGACTCAGGAATATCTCGCTGCTTCTTCTGAACTTGAGGAAAACCGTGAACTCTCCGTAGATAAGGTGGTGCGACTCTATTCCACGAATATAAAGTGGGATGATACGCTCAAGAATAGATTAAAGCAGCAGAAAAAGACAGAATTTACGGATAGCTATATCCGAAAAGTTGCGTACCGACCATTTGTTGCAACCAATTGTTACGCAGACTATACTTTCATAACGAGAAAGGGGCAGATGGATAAGATCTTCCCTGACAGTTTGAGCAAAAATCGAGCAATCTGTGCAACGGGGGTTGGATCGAAAATTCTTTTTTCTGCTGTTATGACCGATACATTGCCGGATCTTGAACAGATTTCAAAAGGACAGTGCTTCCCGCGATGGCGATATTCAAAACTTACGGACGCACAACAGATAACAAGTCTGAACGAACCAGAGCGCATTGACAACATTTCGGACACAGCACTGCGTGCCTTCCGTGACCATTATAGTGATGACACCATCACCAAGGATGACATCTTCGACTACATTTACGGTATTCTGCACACATCCAGTTATCGTGAGGCGTTCGCAAATGATTTGTCGAAAATGATACCGCGCATCCCGTTTGCCCCAGACTTCCGTGCTTTCGCGGAGGCGGGGAAAGCACTTGCTGAACTCCACCTCAATTACGAAACGTGTGAACGATACCCAGACCTTAGAGTTGAACCCGTTACTCCGTCCCTACTTTGGGAAGAGAGTCCGGAACATTTCCTGCTGGGCACGCGGGCGATGCGGTTCGCTGATAAAAATACAAAAGACACACTCATTATCAATGAGCATGTGCAGTTGACAGGTATCCCCGCAGAAGCACATTGCTACGTCGTCAATGGTAAAACGCCATTGGAGTGGTTTATCAATCGCTACAAAATCACAACAGACAAGAAAAGTGGTATTGTTAACGACCCAAACGGCTGGTTTGAGAACCCCCGCGATCTTATCACAGCGATTGAGCGCATCGTCTATGTTAGCGTTGAATCTACTAAGATTATTGAGAGTCTCCCGTCTGAGTTGGTTTCTGACTAAGATTATTAACTCTATCAAAATAACACATTACCTGAAACAGAAAGCAACAAGAGTCAAAGGAAAGCGTTATGTTAACAGCAATAGCCGATATAGTTGGTAACTACAAAAATTTCTTGGAAGATGAATTTCCCAAACGTTTTAAAGCGTTTGGCGACCTTTTGGTATCTCAGCCAGCCAGTGCGAGGGCGGAAGCTGTCACATTTTACTTTTTTGAGGACAGAGTTGATGAGGTTCAGATAGAGGAGGATCCGGATAAAGGTGGTGTAGATTTTCGTTGTGTAACCAGAAAATCTAAGTTTGTAGTCGAGGTTACCCATCTTGAGGATGAATCTATATCTCAAGCATCTGGACTTAAAAATGAGATACCTGAAAAAACTGCTGTTAGATCATTCGGTCGGATTACTCACTTGTTACGAACTGCCGTATCAGGTAAAGCAGACCAGATGTCAGGATATTGTTGTCCAAGAATACTGGTAATAACGAGTGAACATGTCTATGCCAATGATCTCCTCAGCAGCAAAATCGCTGCCGAATTTCTGATGACCAGTGATACAAGTATTCCAATTACTAACCCAGAACCGGAACAAGATCTGGTTCTGCAAACCTGTCTGGAAGATTCCGTTTTTTTTCGACCTAATAAGCAAAACAATGATTTTGAATCGTGCAGGCAGAGCATTTCAGCCATTTTGCTATGTAGTATTCGTGAGAATGCAATGGAAATTGTTGGCATTTTGCATCCCGACCCTGTTCATAAATTCCCAATTAGGTTTCTACCGACAATTCCATTTGTTAAATTGAATAGATGGCCCCCAAAAAATAATAAAATCAAAACTGAATGGGTAACACATAAACGATCAAAGCTTACACCTACAGGATCTTTTGGGTGGTACTATTAATCCAAAACGCCCTCACTCGGCGTTCACGATTCAAAATCAGGGTATTTGACACTTGTCGATTTTCAAAGACAAAACTTGTATGAACTTTGCTAAATTTTGGTCTGAATAAACGGTGGCACTTCAGGCACTTCACCTTATGGAAGGACTTTAGTATATGGAAATAGGTATTCTTATACCGTTAATTATTACAATCCTTATTTTACTATTTATCATCAATCGTTTACGGAAAACTGAAACACGTCTTGAAGGTGAAGTCAATCGTTTACAGAGCAATGAAACACGTCTTGCAGGTAAAGTCGATGAACTCAATAGCAAAGTCAATCTTTTACAGGGAAATAAAAGGGCTCTTGAAGGTGAAGTCAATCGTTTACAGAGCAATGAAACACGTCTTGCAGGTAAAGTCGATGAACTCAATAGCAAAGTCAATCTTTTACAGAAAACTGAAACACGTCTTGAAGGTGAAGTCGATCGTTTACAGGAAAAGGCTAACAACAACTGGACAGCACTTTCAAAATGGTATCGCGAGGAACAGGGCTGGATATGTGAAAGTTGTGGTATAAACTTAACAGCGAGGAGAGAGTTTCTCGATACACATCATGTTCGAGGGCGTGCGTTCGAGACCCCTGACGACCTAAAAGCACTCTGTGTAAAATGCCATTCAGATCAGATACTGCCTGTTGACCACAGTTTTATGAAGGACAAGCCAAAATACAACCAATTTATGCGATTTAGTCAATCAGAGATTCAATCAAGGATTAAGGAAGCATTCAGAGCACAGATTGAAAGTGATAGCTGTATTCTCCGGCTTGACCCAGCTGGTGGCATAGGGAGATCATTTATAGACTATCTTTGTTGGGATTATAGAGGTCTTGAGATACAACTTTCAATTTGGATTCCTGAGAGTCTGGATAAAATAGCAACAAATCTCAATATATCTAATGCGTATCAAGCCACCTTTGACAAGTTAAAAGCAAACGCAGATAAAATTCAGCGGCTATTTCCTGGAGAGAGAGTTTACTATAGTTCTCTGAATCCTGGGTATCGAATTGGCATACCAACAAATGTAGACTTACGCCAGGCTAATTGGCAGGCAACAGCTAAGTGGGCACAGAAAAACCTTGAAAAGTTGCACTTGCTCATTGGTATTCACGACAGACTTTAAGACAAGAGCAATGCGTAGAGATTTATCAAAAACTGACAACTGACAACTAAAATTATGAACATCCGCTTCGCCCCTAACACCCTCTACTACGGCTTTAGAAAGCATTGTAATTATGAGTAATCCAAGTAAAGACGATTTTGAACAGGCACTTCAAATTGCCGAATTTGCCTCGCAGAGAGGTGAGGACAGAAGGCAGTACAAACGCTCTTATCCAAGAGGTAATCGCACACCCATACCACAATAAAAGGAAAATGACTATGTATATCATGACTGAAGACAATAAAATTTTAAATCTTAACCATTATTTTCAGATCGGAATATATCCGAGAAATGGCACGTACAAATTACAAGCAAGTTATCTTAGTGGCGATACAGATTTAAAAGATGACATCGCTTCATTTGAGACACTGGAAAAAGCTGAGTGGGTTTTGAGGGATCTCTTTACAAGCATGAGAGAAAAAAGGACATGGGATGTTAGAGGCTTCAAACAAACGGAAGATATTACTGCTGGCTTATAAAACACTGTGAAAGGCACAAGACCCCTTAACAACGACGAAATCAGACGCGTTTCCGCCGCTTTCACCGGCGCGTATGAAGTCCGCAACCGCGGGCTTTTCATGCTCGGTGTTTCCTACGGGTGGACGTACCAGTGAATTGCTCAGTTTACAGATCCAACGACCGGGAAAAATACTCGTGCTATTCCATAAACGCGATATAATGCCGATGAAGCCATGCCGCAATTGCAACACGACAGGTATTTTGGCGTTCAATGGCATGTTCAGGTGTCCGAGGTGCCGACACTATTTCGCATAAAGCGACAAGGAGATATACCATCATGAACGGCTATGAATATAAGGATCAGCCGTTCTCTGTTGAGATTGCCGAAGCACTCATTCCAGAGAGATGGTCAACAGGAAACCTAATAAAGAACGTCGAAAAAAGGGTTCTCTGCTCACATACATCCCGTGGTGGATTAGAACCGCCGGAAGGTGAAAACAGTCGTTTGATGGTCTCTGAAGCACTGCGAAACTTGAGTTCTGTCGCAAAGGCGAGCGAGATTTCCAAAGATGTGTGGCGTTATGGTCAGACGGATCAATGGGTTTTCGGATCCGGAAAGCATTGGGTCTATCTCTACTATTTCCCAGACGATAAACAGAACGCAGAACCCAAAGCCGGACGCACGTCTCTTTGGCAATGCAGGATCGGCACGACAGAGGGTATAGACACGCACGGTAAGATCAAATACGATGCACCCGAAAAACGGGTGGGCAATCAAACGCGTAGCTACCGACAAAAACCCATCACTGCACTTCTCATTCGCGCCGATAGAAACCGCGCACTGGAGAAGGCAATACAGGGCATCCTCACTGTCCGAGAGCAGGATATAACCGAAGCCAAAGGCAATTCATGGTTTTCGACAAATCCCTGTGAAGTGGTAGAAATAGTGGCACATATACGTTACGATCTACTCTCTCCCGTCAACAATGTTTCGGCAGCGCTGCTCGGTATGGAAAGGAAGATACTACGATGAAAGGCACACGTCCACTCAACAACAACGAGATACTGCTCGTTTCAGCGTGCTTTGACGGCAGCTTTGAAACCCGTAACCGCGGGCTTTTCATGCTCGGTGTCTCCACTGGCGGACGCATCTCCGAATTGCTAAGCCTACGCGTCGCAGATGTCTACCAGAACGGTCGACCAGTAACCGATCTGCTTTTCGACAAGTCTATCGTGAAAGGCAAAGAGACCAGCCGTGCCGTGCCTGTCAACGTGGACGGTAGGCTTGCGATCGCAGAACTGGTGAATTGGCACCGCGACCGATACGGTGATCTTGACGCTGATCGACCGTTGTTCCCATCGAGGAACAAGCAAGGACAGCAGCAGATGTCGCGACGAACTGCACACGATGTTTTGAAAAGTGCGTTTGAGGCAGCGGGGCTGAACGGTCATCTCGCGACTCACAGTTTGCGAAAGAGTTTCGCGCAACGGCTTTACGATCGCACGGGTGATATTTTCGCCGTCCAAGAGATGTTGGGGCATCGGAATGTGTCAACCACACAGAAGTATTTGGGCGTTAATTATGCCTCCGTCCGGGATGCGTTGGAGGAAATGGCGGTCTCTGGCGAACTGCCGCAAATACACCTTTTGGGCAGTTCACTGAAAAAAGAGACAGACGAAACCCTTTTCCTCGAACTTGCACTCCGCGGGTACGACCTCTCAAGCCTACGTGAGAATGACGAGACAGCCGCAGAGGTTGTCAAGATCGGATAAGTTCCAGAAAACTGTTTGAATCGGTTGATTCGTATGATTTAGATGGAGAACGATGGTTTTGGGATATTTTGAATTGGGAACCAACATTCAAAAATCATTTAATTTGAAAGATACGCAATAAACTGAAAAAGGAGTCCAAAAATGAGAGATTTGATGAATGACAACATGTTACAAGCGTTTGCAAAAAACGGCTTACAGATTTTACAGTGGTGTATGCTCGTCTTGTTATATGAAGCAGATAAAAGGGGCGAGAATTTGACACAAAACGAGATTCGCCGCCAGCTTGACCTCCCCAAGTCTGACCGCCCCCCGCCTGGAGGCGCAGCACCAAGTGCTTTGGTTCGGGAGATACTTCGATCTTCTCGAGAAGAATACAAACACGTTGAACACCTCGGTAAAGGGACTTGGCAACTCACAGACAAAGGCAGGAGGTTCGTTGAGGAGCAGTCGTCTCCGAAAGAACCCAAAGAATAACAGACATTGACGACAACGCCCTCACTCGGCGTTAGGGTATTTGACCCCTATGGAATTTCAACGAAAAAACTTGACTTAACTTTACAAAATTATGGCCCTAATAAGCGTTGGCACTTCAGAATGAAGGCTTACCTGATTATGATGGGTATCCGCATGCGAAAAATAAAATAAAAGATGATCGTACTACATGACAGTCCAAATAGTGACTTAAAGCATATTCAGGCAATAGCAGGAATAGAGGAAGGGGTTGCTTTATTTGATTATGTTCGTATAGAACAAGCCAGTAAATCTTGGATTGGACAGGTTATTCAACCCAACCGCAATATTTCAACCGTAGGTAATCCACTCGATCCAACGATTCTTCATGGACTCGAACTTATGCGGTCGAACCCCGATGTACAATCCGTAGAGTCTGTCCAAGTGTTTGACATATTGATATTAGGAGAATATGACGGGCATCAGATGTTGACTTCGCGAATACGCCCTTTGCCCGGTGCCACCGTAAAAAAGTTGGATGCAAAAACGATAAATCGGGTTATAGGAATACCACAGCAAACAGAACACGAAGATGGAAAATCTAACGTCATCGGTGAACTTCTTAATGCAGATCAGGTGCCGCTGTGTATAGATGCCCGAACGCTTAACCACCACGTGATGATTGCCGGGGGAACAGGTTCAGGCAAATCAAATGTCGCTGCGAATGTGATTGAGCAAGCAATGAAATTTGATAAATGCGTTTTGGTTCACGACGCAAAACCTGACTATGGTTCAATCAAGTCTAAAAATAGTGACACAAATGTAGAAACAGTGTGGGAACGTTTTCACCAATATAGGTTGACTCCACATCCCGCTGATGACCCAACTCGGGTTGGATTTCATGGAAAGTGTGATTTAAACCATGTAGATATCGTTGCTGGGTGCCGGGCATCGGACTTATCACCATCTATGTTAGCCGGCTTCTTCTTTCCAGAAACGAGTGAGCAACTCCAATTTGAAGGATTTGTAAGTGCCGCGGATTCCATTGATAAAAATCCATATTCCCTTGATGACATCTTGCGAGTCGTCCAAGATCGCATGGATTCAAATTCAGTAGCTCCAGTAGACCAAATCCACCGCTCAACAGGAAATACCATACTGCGAAAAGTCAACTCCCGCAAGGAAGAAATGTCGTGGCTTGATGCTGTTGGCGAGGAGGTAACCGATGGTGGAAAGAAAGTTGTCAAATTTGATTTTCAGGCGGATAAAGGACGGATTTTGGTCATTGATTATTCGCAGATGGATGATTCATCTTATGCCCTGCTCTTGTCTTATGTCCTGCAGTATTGCCAGAAGAAACGCGCTAATAGAGAAGGAGTTGGTATCGTTCAAATGGTAGATGAAGCACACCGCATTTTTGATAACGAATCACGGCATAGTGATACACTTGCCAGTTTGTTCAACCGTATTATGCGTGAAGGACGAACTTTTGATCATTCAGTAGTGCTTAGTCTTCAAAACGCTTCGCAAATCCCTCGGCTTGTGATGAATAATCTCAATACGAACATCGTGATGCGTCAGAACAGCAAAAATGAAGCAGATTACGCGACACAGACAATGGGAAAAGATTTTTCAGCGCGAGCGTTAGAACTCGGTACGGGGCATGCTCTCGTTAAAATGTTTGAATCACATCTTGTTGTTCCTGCACAGATGGCACCCTCCCCATTTGAGTTGATGCGTAGTGATAACACAGGGCAGAATAACAACTAATGAGAGGTGAACAGTTCCAAATGATCAGGCAAATTTTGCAGCGTTTCAGGCCCTCAAGACGTGAGCGACAGGTTGAAATGTTTCATGAACTTCTTAATGGATCAAGACGTGTCTCGAAAGATGACTTTGCAGTTGATTTTGGAGGGATTGCGAATGATGTTGTAGAGATGCTCAAGAGTCCCCAAGCCCAGAGAACGATACAAGAGGCTCGTGAAACGATGGAAAGCGGTTCCCTGTGTAAGGTTAAGTTTGGTGAATTCAATACGGCGAAAGAATTAGAGAACGGCGAAGTCGCTGCGATAGACGGAACTTTCGCACTGCCAATGCAGAAGTATTCAACAGGACAAGCGATCTGTGTTGGTATTGGGAGTCTCTCACATTGTCGATCGATGCAAGATTCTCTACACTATTGGTCAAGTAAGGTTATTCTTTCTGACGCGACTGATGCGGATGATTTCATTGAACGTGAGAAACGAGGTCTTTTCGGCATATATCCGACAGCATACTTACGATATTGTGAGGTTGCACACTGTCTCGAGGTTGAGGAGCCGTATTTATTCTTGGATGGTCCTTTGGTTGACGAGTCCCTTATAGCAACACAAGACGGAATTGAGTTGTATAGTAAGTTGTTTAAGAGGGAAAAATACCAAGTTATAGGGGTCATCAAAAATATAGGGAATCCTGTGTTTACCAAATTTGCTCGTGCACTGAATCCGGGTGAAATTTACGTGGTTGGGACTTTACAAGAACACTTAAACCAAGACCGCACGGCACGCAAGTTTAAAAATAGAATCACTCGTGATATACTCAGAGGTGTTTTTAAGCCGCGTAAGAAGGCATTTGGTTTTGAAGTCCATAGAAAGCATTTAGAAGATATGTTGCGAATCATGGCAGCGGATTGTCAAATGAACAAACCAGGTCACGAAATCCCTTTTTTACTTAACAGAATTGATGAAGAAGTCCGTAAGAATTTCGATCAGCGAATCTTAAAGGATCGAATTGCTGCTCAAATGGTGGCTGAAAGTGAAGAATTGTTTTACGATGAGACAGATGAGCATGCTTTTCGTTGATGTCTGTGAAGAACCCGAACCCTCCGGTAACCTTAACTTTTTTCTAAAATGGTTAGATATGCATAATACAACATGTACTGCCATCGAAAATTCGGGCCACCTTCTGAACCAAGATAGTGATACACTGCTCGGCGTTAGGGTATTTGACACCTCTCGAATTTCAACGAAAACCCTTATCTTAACTTTGCGAAATTGTGGTCTAAATAAGCGTATGCACTTCAAAAGTCATCTATGCCGGACTGATAAGGAGGTAAAAATGTCTACTAATCATTTAGTAAAAGAAAGATTGCGTCACTTGATACAAGGCAATTTAGATCTTTTGTGCCAACATCTTACTGGCACGATTGCTCAGCAATGGTCGGGCGTTCTTCTGCTATTGCAATTCATAGAATACTTGCTAAAGTATCGGATCCAGGGTTATCCCAAAGGGTTTGGCACATCCCGGCCAAGACACAACCTCAAAAAGTTATATGGGTTGCTCGCAGATGATGACCGGGAAAGCATAGAAAAGCGTTTTAGCCAGTTAATGGCACAGAATGAGCGGAGAGATCCAAAGAGTTTTGACACAATAAAGGTTTTTGTGGAGGACTATCACAACTCTTATGATCTTTTTCGCTATGACCTATTGGAAGAGTCCGCTAACCCGGCCCCCCCATATTTTTACGTTGTAGATACATTTCTTGTTCTTATCGCTCTTATGAAATGCTCGGATATCGATTTTGACGTTTCCAAAGCGTATAATCGGATAAAGGGAATGAAGGAGCAAATAGACAAGAAAGGTATCGGGCAACCTTTGACCTCATCAATTTTCCGTCGAAGCCAGTAAGAAAAGAATACCGGCTAAGGTAAGATAGGTGCCGCCATAAATAAGTAGTGTCAGCAATATCACTAATAATCATTTTCGATACTGCAATATCTTAGGTTAGGAAAAACGTTAAGTTTGCAGAGAAATAGATTTTTCGATACACGAAAGGAGTAAAGTTGTGAATTCACATGAATTATCTAACGAAATAATCAACTTGATAACTCAAGGGCTCAGTAAAATGTCTCAGCACAACTATCATGGTGCTCTTTTGATATTTCAAGAAGCACTTAAGTTGCAACCTACGTCACTATTGTTAATTCAATATTGTGCAATTTGTAAATCGTACTTAATTGCTGGTAGCGATATTACACGTCCATTGTCTGAAACATTGAATGAATTGAAAGATGTAATTTCAGATTTAGAACGTGCTACAGAATTAATGAGAACACTTTTCGGCACTTTGAAATACCTACAAAGTAAAGTAAACCCGTAAAGAGGTGATTCTATTTTTCTTACAAGCCATCTCAAAAGAGAACTTCGGGCATTAGGGGATGTTGATATTGTTGGATCGGCTGACGATTGGTGGTATGCGCTCCGTGCTTTTTATGTTGAGCATGAGACTAACGGTGGTGTGAAGACGGGGATGTTATCAATCGCGTATATCAGGGAAAATCGCTTGTCAAAATTATGGTTTAAGGATGCTTTTCAGGACATCAAGGCGGTCGAACCCGGTCGTTTAGGGGTTGCCGTCTGGTCTAAGGATAATTTAGAGGAATGGTGTATGTAGTGCTACCGTTTATTTAGACCAAAAATTAGCAAAGTTAAGACAAGTTTTTTTCCTGAAATTCAAGAGGTGTCAAATACCCTAACGCCGAGTGAGGGCGTTTCGGATACTCTTTTCAGATAGATTGTCATTGTAGCACAATCTTGGTTTAGGGGGTGGCCCTAATTTCCGATGGCAGTACGTTCAGGCATGCCGATATGGTTGTCCGATTCTACCAGAGTAATTCATGAACCAGCATTGGACACACAAGCGGGATCCGGTGTCGGAAACGAAATACAACCACTTTGGTCGGGTTCACTCAAATCTGAGGCAGATGAAACGCTGTTTTTGGAGTTGGCTCTCCGCGGGTATGACCTTTCCAAACTACGGGATAAGGAGACGACCGCGGAGATTATGAAGATCGGATAAGAAAGGGAACAATTCAAATTTCCCTTTACAATTAGTTTCACACGTTTTCGCGAATCAAATCTCTGACGTATTCCACGATGGGCCCACTTTTAATCGGCACATTGAAAGCCCACAACAAAGGCACCGTTAATTTCTCTAAAATGGTCTTCCGATGTTTTGCTTCATCAAAATCGGTAGAGGCATAAGTTTCTGGGGTTGACACACAAACCTCTGAATCGTAACATACAGGCGGGGAACTTAAAGGCATAGCCCCACTCCTACCTAAATTACGTGCCAATTCTTCTTTGAACACATTATTTACGGATGCGTGGACCTGAATTTCTACTGAATCATCACAGGCGTTGTAAAGCGTTTTTGCATGTTCCAGTAAGTCGTTAATACCATGAATGAAGTTTGGAATACCGCTGTTTTCGTAGAGATACCTCCTATAATACACGACTCCATATTCATTTAATTCAGTGTAAAGGTCAATTGATTTATCAGGATCATCATCAGAAGGCTCTGTAAAGATACAGGCTCCCCCATCAACCCTCTTTACTCCTGCCCACCTTTCGTATAAATCATAAATACCGCTTGGCTGGATCATAGGACGATCTGGAGACACAGGGGCTGCAATTACCTTTAAAGTAGGCTTGTCCACTGTGCCCAATTTTTCTATTCGTTTTTCGATTCGGTCAAGAACCTGTTGTGTAACTGCGTCATTTTTCATAATAAAAAATGCTCCTTTTGAAGGATAAAAATAGGATAAGTTAACAAAGAAGATTGACGCGTTTTGGTGGGTATGTTAGGATAGAAATAGCACCAAAACATCTCAAGCCTCATTTAATAGTTTTTGGTCGTTTGGGGAGGTTACCGCCTCCCCTTCTCTTTTATATACTCTACAATTTTCTCATCCATTTTGTCAAGGAAATCGACAATTTATTTTGATGTCTTAGGAAGATTGTGATATACTAATTAGACCAGCTTTGGGAGGCACTGCTAAGACTCGGAGGCTCACTCCGTTTCTGCCTCCCTCCCACCTTAGCAGGGGGATAAATGAGTTGGGCTGGTGATTCAAATGGATTATCAAGAGATTTTTGAAGTAGATAAGAAACGACAGGCTGCGTTAGAACGGCTTATTTCCGAGCCAATAGTGGGTAAACATCAGGCTGCGTTAGAACGGCTTATTTCCGAGCCAATAGTGGGTAAACA
>ASZN01000066.1 GCA_000406005.1 Candidatus Poribacteria bacterium WGA-3G | reverse complement strand
AATACCGAGAATCTCCGATGTTTCTCGGGGTGTCTTATAGTGTTTCATGCTATAATTATACCACAGACACATAGATTTATCAAGAAAAACATAGGAAAAGAACTATTTAGGAACACCTCCTTTCACATTGCATCAATGACAGCACGCAGCTGTCGGATACCGTCTAACATATTTTCGGGTTGTCCCCAATGTTCGATGCTTGCTGCGCCGTTGAACCCATCCGCGGCGAGTGTTTCGAGGATCTGTGCATAGCGTAAGCCTGTATCGCCGATTGGGTCAAGATTCTTTTCACGATTTGGCTTGACGTGCAGATGTCGTACGAGTCCCTTGATATGTGCATATCCGTCTGGTAACGGATTTTCGCCGCAGTGTAACCCGTTATTGACATCCCAACACGAGGTGAGTGCAGGACTATTTCCGAGTGCATCGATGACTGCGCGTGTCTCTTCGCATGAGCCAGCGAGACATGCGCTTTCGTTTTCAAAGCAGAGCGTAACGTTACCACTCTCTGCGACGGGGACGACCAGCGAGAGTTTTTCGACGATACGTTCCATATAGTCGTTAATATCCGGACGCGGCGCGCCTTTCGTCCGACGATTCGGATTCCAGAATGTGAACCCACGAATGACTTGGGTATCGAAGGCGTGTGCGAGTGTGACCATTCGGTCGAAATGTTTCCGGTGTTGGTCATATTCTTGCGGGTCGTCGATTGAACATTTCCCAAAAGGGGAGCCGATACTGGCGACGCCGACGTTGTAGGCACTCAGTACGTCTTGCACGCGTTGGACATCATCATCGTCGATTTCGGTTACGTGTTTGCTCCAGACACCGCCGCGTATTTCGACGGTATTGGCACCGGCTTCAACGCCGAGTTTGATGGCTTCCTCAAAATCTGTTTTAGAAACTTCGTCAGCAAAAAAGCAGACATCAATCATTAGGATAAAGGCTCCTTTTACAATTTATTTAGTTCAGTTAGAATCTGATCGGAACTGACGCGCGTGTCAAACTTCGGATCAAGAAACTTCCATGCAACGCGCCCGTCTGTGTCAAGAACATAGGTTGCTGGACGTGCTATGTTTGTATTGGTTACGTCAATAACATTATAAGCTGTAATCGTCTCTGTATCTTCATCTGAGAGTAAAAGATAGGTTATTTGGAGCGACTGTTGCGTTGAATCCACAAGCGTCAGATGATCTGCACTGATGGCGATCAATTCAGCACCCTGTGCTTGAATATCTTCGTAACCTGCTTGCAACTCACCGAGTTGCGTTTGACAGAAACCTCACGTCCCCGTCCGATAGAAGACAATGACCAGTTTTTGCCCACTATAATCCGAAAGCGTGTGGGTATTTCCTTTGGCATCTATCAGTGAGAATTCGGGTGCCATCGCACCGATAGCAAGTCCTTGTCCTTCAGGAAGCTGCTCGGTTGTGTCTTCGGGTTGAACTATAGTCTGTGAAACCTGTTCAGATCTGTTACAAGCGGGAAAGAGAAAGAAGACAGCGGCTAACAGGATTGAAAGGTTTACGAGACGACAACTGCCCGAAAAAGGCGTTTTTCGTTTCAGGTTTATCGGATAATTTGTTATTAATTTTGATTCCATATTTCAGGGTTCCCTTTATCGTTTTGTGAATGCATCCAGTTTCGGACATCGTTTCGCATCCTTTCGAGCACTGGACGCATATCGCTATTAAAGGCTAAGTTGTTAAATTCATACAGGTCTGTTGTTAGATCGTATAATTCCTCTACTGGATGATGTTGCGTGAGGTAGACGAGTTGTGCGGTTTTCGGATCGTTTTCTGCTTTTTTCACCCAACTCTTCCATACCTCAGCGTGGCTTTCTGGAATACCTTCTACCTCGGTGAAGTGCGTCGTCCATCTATTTTCGGGCATCAGATTCAAGATATACTTGTAACGGGTATCTCGGACGCAACGCTGTGGGAAAACGTTCATGTTACCGTCACGGGTATGCGTGCCGTAGATTTTGTCTCGAAAAGCTGCTTGCTTTCCGAGGAGAACATCCTTAAAACTCTTGCCATCTAAATCATCTGGGGGTTCACCGTCTGCGATGTCTATGAGGGTCGGTAAGAAATCGACGTGTGAAATCATTGCGTCAGTAACCGTATTCTCGGGTATTTGCCCGGACCATTTTGCGATGAATGGGAGCCGGGTGCCGGTGTCGTACAAGGTCCACTTACAGTGTGGCCATTCGGAGCCGTGGTCGGTTGTATAGATGAACAACGTATTGTCGGCGTATCCGTGTATCTCCAGCATTTTATCCACTTCTCCGATACGCGTGTCCATTGTTGTGATGTCCTGACAGTAGTTGGCGAGTGCCTTGCGAGTGATCGGTGTATCGGCGATATAGGGTGGCAGCGGCAAAATATCTGGGTCATACATCTTGTTCGGTTCCCACGTAACGTGTGGATTGCTATCACCCAGAATGAGGCAGATCGGTTGATCGGAATTTTCTTGTTGATGGTCTGAAAGAAACCGTTCGATGGGCGTTGTATCAAGTCCTTCTGCGCGGTATTTTCGTCTATGTTCGGCACGTTTGGGTAGGAAACCGCCGATGTACTCAAAATCGAAGAGCGTTTCCGGCTTCACATGCGTTTTTCCGGCAATTGCGACCCGATAGCCGAGTGTCCGAAGTGTTGTTGGTAGGGTTTTAAGATGCGCGTGGCACTCCGTATGATTTCCCATTGCGCCGTGCCGAGCGGGATAGAGACCAGTATAGAGGGTAGAACGGGATGGTGCGCATGTCGGTGTCGGTGTGAAAGCGTGCGTGAAGCGGATCCCTTCTTCGGCGATGCTATCCAAGTGTGGTGTTTGGATATGTGTGTTCCCGTAGCAACCGAGATATTCCCAGCCGTGATCGTCGGATAAATAGACAACGATATTCGGTTTCTTCAATGCCATGCGTTAGTAGTCCTTAGCGGATCGGAACGGTTTCGGTTTCTGAGGGTTTTCGATTTTCATCTCAACATTTTCCGGTGGAAATTGCGTACAGACCCCCCGGTCCTTCATCACCCATCTGAAGTTGTGCCAGAACCGTTTGCTCGTCTTGACGATTTCTGGGTTTGTATAGACACCAGCGATGGCAATACGGCTCTGCTCCGTTTTGTTTGGTGGACTATAGTGCCAAAGACTGCTGTGCCAGATGACGACATCTCCGGTATCTAATTCGATGTGATGTACACCGTGTTTTTCGATCATCTCCTGAACATTTTCGCGTGGTAGTTCGCCGTGTATACTATCGGGATATAGGATGTGTTCAATGATCTCGGTTTTGTGGCTGCCGGGTATGAACTGCATGCATCCATTTTCTCGCGTTGCGGGTTCCAAGGGTGTCCAGAAGTTGAAAGGTTCCGTTTCACCGTCGCGCCAGAGTCCGTTATCTTGGTGCCACGGTGTTGCGCTGCCAGTGAGGGGCGGTTTCAGGAAGCAGCTATTGAACTTCATAATAATGTCATCGCCGAGAAAATAGCGTGCGATGTTGAGTATCTCAGCGGAGGCATGTATGTTATGCCATATCAGTGGTGCTTGGACGCAGAAGTTACTGAGTTTCCGGTAGCGTGCGATCCGTCCTTGTGGTGAATCTTCCATCGGGTCCATCGGATCCATATCAACGACTTGTCCGGGATCGGGTAGCATGATGTGGTTGCGGATCACGCCGCGGAGTTCAGCTGCCAACTCTTTCGATATAATATTGCGAAGGATAAAGTAGCCTTCGTTCTCATATTGCGTTTCTTGTGCAGGGGTTGGTTGCCATTGTGTCATTTTGATCTTCCTCTCCATGTCTGCCACGGTGTTCTCCTCCTCTTGATGATATATGAGTTTAGCAGGAAAGAAAAAATGTGTCAAGGGTAAGGTGTTCAATTGTTCAATTTTCAGTTGTCCGCTGTCATTGCCGCATAGCTGCCTCGGGTTACATTGCTACCGTGATAGAAAATTAAAACTGAACGAGATTTGAAACGGTGCTGTGTATGTTTTTTGTTGAACGGTTTAGACAAATATGATAAATTGAGACAAACAAGTATTACTTTGTGAATTAACTGATGCTGACAGAAGAAATGGTAGCCGATGTGCCGTCGGATCCGGGGGTTTACTTTTTCCGTGGCGCCACGGGGACGATCCTCTATATCGGCAAGGCGAAATGTTT
Organism: Candidatus Poribacteria bacterium WGA-3G; assembly: GCA_000406005.1. Lineage (GTDB taxonomy): Bacteria > Poribacteria > WGA-4E > WGA-4E > WGA-3G > WGA-3G. The sequence goes on along the minus strand of ASZN01000066.1, from coordinate 27,259 downwards.
ACGGAAACGGGTGCGTTCTTATCTCCATAAGGTGAAAAAACGCCCGAACAAAATCAAACGGCTTATCCGTTGGACGACTGATGTTCGGTATCAGGTATGTCGTTCAGAGCAGGAAGCACTCTTCTTAGAATCGCGGTTAATCCAAGAATATCAGCCAACTTATAATACTGCGATGAAACATGGACGACATGATTGGTATATTCGGATAGACGTTGGAGAGAATTTCCCGCGCCTTGATCGCGTGTCTGAAACGGGGCCGGACGGTGCGAGATATTTCGGTCCGCTGTCAAGTCGGCGCTGGACAGATGAAGCGATTGATGTTTTACAGCGGATATTTCCGGTGCGTACGTGTGAAGGTGAAATCGTACCGGATCCCGGGTTTCGCGCCTGTTTTCAGTTTGAGTTAAAGCGGTGTGATGCGCCTTGTGCCGCCCTGATTACGCGCAAAAGTTATGCGGAGATGATCACAGATATTGTTGATCTGTTGGATGGTGAATACGAGAAAGTGCAGAAACGTTTGGTCTCTAAGCGCGACGCCGCGTCGGAAGCACTTCAATTTGAGCGTGCTGCTGCACTTCATAAGCAGCTGCAACGGATCCAAAAAGTTTTTACGTTCTTAGATGTGCACCGTCGGTGAACTCTGTAAAACATAGACGGTGGACATTTTGATTTTGTGAAAAATATCTTGCTAAGAAAACGAATATCTGTTAGAATGTAGTACATAAATAATTATTCAAGGAGGTTAATCCATGCGTATTGTACAGTTATCACTGATTTGCCTTATCGCCTTTGCATTTATGGTTGGCTGTGGCATGATAGGAGAGAAGGCAGAAATGTCTGCTCCGGCTCCGGCTGCAGATGGTGCCGCCATGAAATCTGACGCGAAGAGTGCCAGTGACATAGCAGAAGCCGTGGAGGAAGCCGCCATTGAAGAGGTTACACTGAATGTCACGGGTATGACATGAGGTTCGTGTACCAGCAAAGTGCAGGCTGCACTTAGCAACGTTCCCGGTGTCTCTGAAGTGGTGAGCGTTTCCGACGCGAATAATACGGCTGTTGTAAAAGTTGAGAAGGGCAAAGTTACGACTGCTGCTCTTACCTCTGCAGTTGAAGGTGCTGGTTTCAGTGCCGAAGTTGCTAAATAGGACTTACTGAATAGAAAGGGTGGGGTTTTCCACCCTTTCCTTTTATTTCAATAACAGTCTAATATAAGACGCGGCGATCAGGAGATCGCTGCTATAAATAAGGGGACTAAACAGATGCGTCATTTAAACGTGGGAGCGCTATTTGTCTGCCTCGCGGTGCTTTTACTTGTTATCGCTTGTGCGGACAACCAACAGAAACCAGCAGAGACAGAAACCCAAACGACGGAAACACCGAAGCAAACAGCAGAAACGCCGAGTGAGACAGCAGCGGTAAACATTGAAGAGGTTACACTCGCTGTCACGGGTATGACGTGAGGTGTGTGTACCAGTGCGGTGCAGGATGCATTGACAAAGGTTACCGGTGTTTCTGAAGTCGTGAGTGTTTCTTCAACGGATAACACGGCTGTGGTGAAGATTGAAAAGGGTAAAGTTGAGACAGACGCGCTCGTGAAAGCAGTTGAAGGTGCCGGCGCTTTTAGCGCGCAAGTCGCCAACTAAATTTGATGTGAGAAGTTTGAGGTGGGCAATTAAGTTCGTATGGCGAGGTATTTTATACCTCGCCATTTCTTTTTCGCAAGTGAAACTGGCAATCGTCAGCAAATTGATCGAATTAGAAACCTCACCAACAAAGGGGAGGGTTGTCGTTCGCTAAGAGCGAGTGTATTTTCGGTGTTACTATAACCTACTGACTCTTGGTGTAAAGCGGGTTTTCAAGTAAAGATTGCACTTCGTAGATAGAGCCTTTTAACTCAGCGTACGGTTCCGGCATCCGCACCGGGGCTGCCACCATACGCGGTTGATTCGTCGATTCACCGCGGATGATGAAGTCGTTGAAGGTGTCCCAATCGGGAATACCTTTCAGGGGCCAGGCGTCTACGGCGCAGTATTGGAACAGCAGTAAGCGCCGCGGTTTGTCAGAGGTATTCGGGGCAGAGCCGTGTAACGCTCTGACATGGTGGATCGTGATTCCGCCTGCCTGCAATTCAATAGGTACAGCACCGTCCGGTGTGAAATCGGGATCGGTAACCGCGCCGATAAATGCGCCGTTCTGGTGGTGATCCAACGTTGGACCTTTATGGGACCCTGGAATTATCATCAGTGCGCCGTTCTCAACAGTCATATCGTCAATAACCACGCCGACAGCGAGCAGATCGTCGTTGGTGTGTGGATAAAAAGCCCAGTCCTGATGCCATTCAACCGGACTTCCGAATTCCGGATACTTCATATTCAACTTATGCCCGTTATATCGGACTCCGGATCCGATGAGTTGTTCCACAATATCCAGAATTCTTGGATGCCGTAAGGTCTGGTCATAAACGGTGTGGTGTAGTCCGGGGTTTTTGATGCGTCGTACACGCGGGTTTGATGCCGTATGCCCGGGTTCGAGATCAAAGATGTCAGTATGTTCGGTAACTTCTTTCGATTTCTCAACGAATTCTTCGGTGACTCTTTGAAGATCTGCGACCTCTTCCGCCGTTAGTACCGCCTTGACACCGATATAGCCATTTTCTTTATACGACTTACATTGTTCTTGTGTTAGCACTGTGATGCCTCCTAAATGAGATGCTACCATTCTACACGGGTTTCAGCTACTCTTTTAATTGGTTGATTTGGTATTTTATTGGCGCAGGATTGCCGTAAACGCTTCGAGGCTTGGTATTTTCGAGTAACCTTTTGAGATGCTCTAAGTCGTCGCTCCTTTCAAGTTCAGGTGGTTACGTTGTCAAATCGTTGTCTCATGTAGGTAGTATACACCGATTCTTTGGCTTATGTCAATATTTTTTAATCGATTTTAAGGGCATTGCGTAATTGTTCGTAAATGTTTTGTACTTTTTGGACGTGTGCTTTGATGCCAAAAGTCCCTTCGGCGTGTTTCCTTGCTTGCTGTCCGAGACGGATGTTTAAATCCGAATTTGCGGCGAACTCAAGGATTTTGTTTACGATTGCCTCCATTGGGTGTAACGGGACAACGTATCCTGTTACACCGTGAACAATCGTGTCAGCGGTGCTACCGATTGGAGTTCCGATCACCGGTTTTCCAGCTGCCATTGCTTCTGCGATCACACTTCCCGCTGAAAGCGTTACGAGTAGGTCGAGTTCCTGCATGACGTTGGGCATATCGGTGCGGTGCCCTCTGAAGTGAACGAACTCCTGTAATTGATATTTCAGCACGCATTGGCGGACCTCTTGTTCGTAGGCACGGTGTTCAGGTGTATTGAGTGCGGTACCGATGATGTGGAACCGAACGTTTCTGTTCTGTGCGATGACACCAGCGGCTATCTCAATGAACTTTTTTTGTCGTTTGAACGGCTCAATTCTACCGACGATACCGACGACATATTCTGTCGAGGATTCAGGTCGAGGTGCTGGTTGAAAAGCGTCTAAATCGACACAATTCAGGATGAGATCAATCTTTTGCGGATCAGTTCCGGCTTGAATCAGTGCGGTTTTGCTTTCCTTAGAGATAGCGATAATTCTGTCTATCTCATTGAATTTATACTTTCGGACTTGATCGGTTGTGAGGAGCGTCCGAACGTGTGAAATAACAGGGATTCCCAAGCGTTTTCTGATATGTAATAAATACGGATTAAACCATGAATCAGAGGTATGGACGAGTTTTGCGTTGTGCGTTTTGGCAAGTGCGGCTAATTTTTCGGCGGCACGATACCTCGCTATTAGCGATTTCGCTTTTCGCCACGAGGGCAGCGCAAGGACCACCGTCGGGATGTCGGCACATCTAAGGTACGCTACGAAAACACCGTCGTCAGGGCAGACAACAAGCGGCTGATAACGTTCTTGATCGGTATTTGTGACGAGATAAGCGAGTTGCTTTTCACCGCCACCGATGCTTGAACCGCAATGGCTGAGGTAAAGGATCGGAATCATCTGTTTTTATTCGTAAACGCAGCCGCTTGATATCAACTACAACTTACACTGGGAAATCGAGGTGCTGATCTCGGAAAACTTGACTCACTGATCGGTGTTGATGGACTCTCAATATGGCTTGAGAGAGAAGGGGTGCGATAGAAAGCACTTTAACTTTGCCGTCCAGCTGTTTTTCAGCAGGAACAGGGATCGTATTGGTCGTGACAATTTCACGAATTGATGGGTGCTCGAGACGTTCTAAGGCCGGACCGACCAGTATCGGGTGTGCGATACTTACATAGGCAGGCTCTGCACCAGCCTCTGCTAATGCCATGGCTTGTTGGCGGATAGTTCCGCCGGTTTGTATTTCATCGTCGGTGATGATAGGCGTTTTACCTTTAACATCGCCAACAAGTTCGACGAATTTGACGCTCTGTCCATCAATACCTGTTCGGCGTTTGTGCATGATGGCTAACGGCAGCCCAAGCATATCGGCGTATTTCTCTGCTAATTTTGCGCGACCGGCATCAGGGGCAACAATGACACCATTTTCGACCTGCTTCTCGCGGAAGTAGTTTACCAAAGTCGTCACGGCAGTCAGGTGATCCATGGGAATATCGAAGAAGCCCTGTATCTGTGGCACATGTAGGTCGAGAGCCATGACCCGGCTCGCGCCTGCTGTCGTCAATAGATTGGCGACAAGTTTCGCGCTAATCGGTTCGCGCCCTGTCGTTTTGTGATCCTGACGGGAATACCCAAAATAGGGAATAATAGCGGTAATCTGCCGGGCTGATGCCCGTTTCATTGCGTCAATCGTGATGAGCAGTTCCATCAGGTTTTCGTTGGCAGGTTGACTTGTTGGCTGCACAACATAAATATCGGTGCCGCGGATACTTTCCTCAATTTGAACGCGCGTCTCAAGGTTCGGAAACGGACCGATTGTAATTTTACCGAGTTCAACGCCTAAAATCGCAGCGATTTCTTTTGCTAATGCCGGGTTTGCACTTCCAGCGAATAGTCTGAAATCGTCGCTAACTTGCTGGTCAGTCAGTGTAGACATGCTACAACCTCCTTAGTTCAAAATGGGAATGGGTTATATTAACGATTCACCTGTCATTTCAGCGGGTTGATCTAAACCGAGGAGACGGAGTGCTGTTGGGGCAATATCCGCAAGTCGCCCGTCTGTCCGGAGTTGTTGTTTCTTACGCTGGTTATCGACAATGATGAGATCGACCTTGTATGTTGTGTGTGCGGTGTGAATTCCGCCTGTGTCTGGATCAATCATCTGTTCACAGTTCCCGTGATCAGCGGTGACGATGAGTGCCCCGTCTTTTTTAAGCACGGCATCAACAATTTTACCTACGCCTGCATCGACTGCCTCAACTGCTTTAATAGCCGCCGGAAGGGAGCCTGTATGCCCGACCATATCGCCGTTAGCGTAGTTGAGTACGATCAGGTCATATTTGTCGGAACCGATCCGGCGTAGCATCTCTGCTGTCACACCGGGTGCGGACATCTTCGGTTTCTGATCATAGGTTGTTACGTCACGTGGAGAAGCGATAATTTGACGCTCTTCGCCTTCGTAGGGTTCATCTCGATAGTCGTTGAAGAAGAAGGTAACATGCGGGAATTTCTCGGTCTCTGCGCATCGGAACTGCGTGAGTCCTGCCTTGCTGACATAAGCACCGAGTGTGTTTGGCATTTTCGGTGGCTTTTTGACAGCTGCTTCAACTGGCATACCTTGTTCGTACTCGGTCATTGTAACAAACTTAACGTCAGGTTTGCAATTCCGTTTAAACCCCATCTGTCGCGTGACACCATCTTTTCCTTCTGCCTGAAACGGAAATTCATCGAGACAAAAGGCTTTAGTGAGTTCTCTGGGGCGGTCGCCTCGGAAGTTATAGAAAACAACGGCATCCCTGTCGGTAATACTGCGGAATGGTTCACTGTCGCTTCCGAGGACTACAGTGGGACGGACAAACTCATCGCCTTTTCGGTTGGTATCATCCGGGTTCTCGTAATAGTTGCGATAGGCATCTGTGGCGTTTGTGACACGTTCGCCTATACCTTCGGTTAAGAGACGATATGCGACTTCAACGCGTTCCCATCGGTCATCGCGATCCATGGCATAGTAGCGCCCGATAACGGAGGCGATTTGACCGATACCGATCTCTTTGAGTTTCGCTTCAATCTGTTCACAGAATCGGATACCGAGGTCGGGTTGGCAGTCGCGTCCGTCACTGAAATTGTGAATCAACACCTGATTTGCCTTGAGTCCGTTCTGCTTGGCAAGTGTGAGGAGTCCATAGAGGTGTTCTAACGAGCTGTGAACACCGGCATCGCTTGCTAATCCGATGAGATGCAGATGCGTTCCGTGTTTTTTGACGTGTCCGATTGCATCTAAAAGGACTTTGTTTTCTGCGAATTCACCGGAGCGGATCATGTTGCTAATGCGTAAGAGTTCTTGATCGACGATACGTCCTGCGCCGATGTTCTGATGCCCGACTTCACTGTTGCCGATAACACCGGCAGGGAGACCGACATCTTCTCCAGAGGTATGGATCTGAACGTGTGGATAGTTCTGTCTGAGCCAATCATCAACGGGTGTCTTTGCGAGATGAACAGCATTAGCGTTGTTAAATTCAGGATACGGATTATTGCCCCAGCCGTCTCGAATGATGAGAACGACGGGGCGTTTCTGTTGGGTTGTCACGCGGCTTCCTTCCTAATTGCAAATATTTGTGAAATTCTGTTTTAAACGTGCTATACTATTTCAAGTCTCCGGAAATTTGACGAGGGTATAAATGTCGCGCAAGGGCTGACATAACTGTCTTCCTCTTTACCGATCGTGCCTAATAGGGTTTCCGTTACAAAAGTATGACGCGTCTGTAGATGGCACGCAAAGGGACCTCACATTCAATAGACGCGAGTGATAACGTATCTTCAAGACGCTGAAACCTGTTATGGGTCCATTGCGTACCTTCGTACCGATAGTGCTCAACGCGCACGCTGTCTTGTGAAATAAGTATGTATTCTTGTAAGGATGCAAGCTGCTTATAGTGCTCAAATTTTTCACCACGATCGAACGCTGCTGTTGAGGGTGACAACACTTCTATGACAATAATCGGGTTGAGGAGCGTGTCAAAGGTGTCATCCTCAAAACGGGGTTCACCACAGACAACGATAACATCTGGGTAGAAGTAAGAGACCTCCGGACTGGTCCGGACGCGCATCTCGCCAGCGAAGACTTCACACTCGCTCTCCATCAATTGATTGCTAAGCTGAACTGTTGTATCTACCGTGATACGATTGTGCCAGCGGCTTGCACCGGACATCGCGATGATCTGCCCGTTGTGGTATTCGTTTTTAAAGGGCTGCTTGCGTTCCCAAGCAAGGTATTCCCCAGGGGTCAGATACGTTTGTGCTGTAAGCGTTGACATGCTTGTCTCCATGAATCAATCTTTTTGTCAAATTATTTTAACAAATTTTTAAGGAAAAATCAAGATGTCATTTAAATCTGTTTTCATCGTGGGGTTGCTGGGTTTTTCTTCCACATTGAGGCAGGTTTACAAGTAGCGACGCTTAATCGGATGGACGGATTCCTCTACGGTGCTCCGGTGTTTGCGCCGCTCCTGTTCCCGAACTTGTCGCTACTTGCTATGTTAGGTATCTGGAAGTTACCGAGCAGAGATTGAGCTGCGTTATTTCAGTCCTGCTTTTAGTTGCCCCCATGTCGTTGTGAGTTTACCACGTGCTTCTACATCTTGTGGAGTCTCCATGACTTTTTGGATGTCGGCTTCGCTTAAAGTCCTGTCATAGAGTCGGACTTCATCGATTTTACCCGGGAAGAAATCGGTTGGTCGGCCGAAATCGTCACCACCGATCCAGAGATCTAAAGCGGAAGGTGCGATAGGTACACCGTTGTCTGCTTCGCCTTCGAGGTTGCCGTTCACGTAGACCTTCATGGTTTTTCCGTCGAACGTTCCAGCGAAGTGATACCATTCACCGACTTTCCAATCGGTCGTTGTTGATTCAGCGAAAGTGTTATCCGGTTTGACGAGAAAGTCGATACTGTCTACATTACCGAAGTCAAAGATGATGAAAATGGAATTGTTTTTAACCATTAAGCGTCGGCTGGTGAGTGCTTCGTTTGGGCTGAACCACGCCATGAGGGTAATATTTTCCTCAATTGCGAAGGCGGCATCGTCTGCGACAATGACATGGTCGTCTACGCCATCAAATTCGAGTCCGGTCTCGAACTTTCCTGCAACCCATTTCGGATCATCGTTAAATTCTCCGTCGTGTCCGTTGCCTGTGACATCTATGGCTTCTTTGCCTTTGCCTTCATCAAAGGGCCAGTAGGCGACGAGTCCGTCTTCTGCGACGTTAGCGATGCTAAGGCTGGGGATAATCAGGAGTGCACATAGCGATAAAACAGAGGTAACTTTGCGCATTATAGTTTCTCCTATGTAAGCGTGAAATTTTGGGTTTGGACCTTGGGGGTTTATGGATATTATAACATATTTTTGGAAAGGAAGTGTAAAAAAATGATCGGACAATTGTTTTTTCTATCGAAGTTTATAGGATTCAAGTCGGCGTTTAGGGGAAAAGGATTGGATGCTATATGTAATTGCAACCGGTAAACCCGTTAATCCAGTTGGAGTGAATCCCCTTTTTCCTTTAAGTGTCCGTGTTTGATCATCTCATTTATAACCTGATTAACTTGTTGTCGCATATTTGCGCTGACTGTTTTAAAACCGAATAGTTTGCAGACCTCACGGGATAGGTCGTCTTGCTCTATTCCGAAAGTATCTGCTACCAACTGTTTTATGGCTGCTTGTATCTCTTCGGGTACGATAAGTTCCAATTTTCGTGAAGCGTTTGGAAGCTCACTTCTGTCCCGTACGGGAACGTGCTCTTGTTCGGTTGAATAGAGGAAATCTCCTCGGATCTCAATACTATTAGAACGCGCTGCCTGCATTGCAGCGGTTTTTATGGATCCTCGGATACGTTTGCCGATTTTTTTCACTTGAACAGCATTTCCGATGCGCTTTGCGACTTCATCAAGGTGAATCGGACTCTCAATCTCAACGACACGCTGAATCCAACTGGCTATCGTGTTTGGTGGTACTGCATGCAAGTCACGTCCGTTGGTAGAAATGACCAGTTTAGCAAGTTTATACTTTTTTGTCAGAGAATTCGTCTTGGGTTCCGATGTTTGAGGCGTAGTTGTATCGCTTCCTATTTTGGGTTCTTGCTTGCCTTCGTCGGAATCCTGAGCATTGTTTTCGGTGCGCCTATTGTTATGATAGGAAGGGTTGTGTGTCTTAGCTGCTTCAATTGCTTCGGCAGCTTTTCTAAGTTCGCGGTCCGGATTTCTAAACCAATCCGTGCTCCAGATACGATGAATACGCCAGCCGAGTCCTTCAAGCACTTGTTGTCTGAGTCGGTCCCGGTCGCGAGCCGATTGTGCGCTATGGTAAGTTGCACCGTCACATTCAATGCCTAATAAGTAGCGCCCTGGGTGTTTTGGGTCTTTGACTCCGAGGTCAATAAAGTAGCCAGCAGAACCGATTTGATGGTCAACTTCATAGCCAGCTCTACGTAGCGCATCTGCGACTTCTTCTTCAAAAGGTGAATCTGCTTCGCGACTAGTGGATACTGAGACATCAGTTTCACCTGTCTGGGCGTATTTCAGATAGCGTTTAAGTGCGACCACACCGAGTGGATTCGTAGGGCCCGGATCAATGTCATCAGATGTTAAGTTGGTAAAGACTTCACAACGTCGTCGAGCTCGCGTAATCAATACATTCAATCGACGCTCTCCGCCCTTTTTATTTATTGGTCCGAAGTTCATCGTAAGTTTCCCGTTAGTGTCGCGTCCGTAACCGATACTAATGAAAATGACATCCCGTTCGTCTCCTTGAACGTTCTCCAAATTTTTGACGAAAAACGGTTCCTGAGGATGTACGTTGAAAAACGTCTGTTCGCAGGAGGGGTCTTCTCGCCGCAGGAGTTCAAGGGAATTCTGGATCGCTTCCATCTGTGCTGTGCTAAAGGTGGCTACACCGAGCGTCAAATTGGGGTGTAAACGAGCGTGCTCCATAATCCGTTCCGCAACGATTTGGGCTTCTTTTAGATTGCTGCGACTCCCTCCGCGATCGTAAGCAGTGTCTTTCAGATAGTGATAAACTAACCCGACCTCTTTTTTCGCAGCGTCTGGACTTGGAAAAATAATAAGTCTATTGTTGTAAAATTCATAATTTGATACTGCAATCAGCGATGGATGTCTGCTCCGATAGTGCCAACGTAACATGCGTTCTGGTGCGTTTTGAGCACGGAACAATCCCAAAATGCTTTCTGTATCACCTGCTAAGTCTTCTTCTGTGTCTTCGGTATTTGTGTCGTCCTCTATGTGTTTATCAAAGAAAGAGGTCGGTGGCAGTTGTTTGCTATCCCCAACAACAATTGTTTGTTTGCCTCGAATAATTGCGCCGAAAGCATCAACGGGTTTTACCTGACTTGCTTCGTCAAATATCACCAAATCAAACTTAACACTGTTCGGGGTCATGAACGTAGCGACTGAAAGTGGACTCATCATAAATATCGGTTTAATTGCTTGTATGGCGTTTCCTGCCTTATTTATAAGTTGACGAATTGGCAGATGTCGCCGTTTTTTCTCAAATTCACGCCTGAGGATCCCTAATTGTCCTGTAGATATTTCATGTTGAGGCAGCTGTTTCCAGTGTTCGTGTGCCACTTTGGCTTTATTATATTTAAGGTAGCTACGGTCTAAATCTTTGAACCTTTCAACAATGTGCTGATGAATATCGCTGCTGAAGCGTGCCAAGATAGGACGTTCCTGCATCACTTCCTCAATTCTTGCGTTATACCAAGCATATTTGAGTAAATCGGATAAAGCGTTACCTGCCTCTGACCAACTATTTGCAATCTCCGCGATTTGCGCGAATCCCTCAATCCTTAAATGTGCCACCGAATGGTTATAAGTGACGATATCTTGAAGTGTCTCCGGTTCTTTCTCCCAAAGCTCAAGAATTTGCACTTGCTTTGTAAACGGAGATAATCTCAATCCGTTATCACTTCCAAAATGAATTTTTTCGTCAAGTTGAATTTTATCAATTACGGTATCAAGGAGACGCGGGTGATTGTCTTGATGTTCCTCAACGGTTACAATGAGTGATTTAAGCGTATCCACATCTGGATTTGATGCAAGGTATGTGATCGCTGCTTCTGGTAAATCACTGTTTGCCACCGATTCGTGCAGTGCTGAGAGATACTTAGTGATTTCACGAAGCTGGGTCCAGTCCGAAGATTGTCCTTGCCAGCGTGTGTCGAACAATTTTTGTCCAAGTTCTTGTATCTTTTGAAAATGAGGTCGTTCGCGCTGTGCTTCAAGAATGGCATCGACTATCTGGAGTTGTGCATCTTGGGCTTTAGGCAATTGTTGTGAGCATAAGCCTGCCAGTTCGTTTCGGGAACGTCGATATTTTCCCGAAAAAATACGCCATCGCTTATCTCCATAAGCCGCTAGCATCTTTCTAATTTCCAGAACGTTTTGCTCCCATGCTTCAGGAATAAGCGTATGGTCGTGTGCATGATGGAGCTCACTCAGCCGTTCTCCTGCGTTTAGCCCATTTTCCAAATCGCTCCTATATGTCTTCCATTCAGTTGACTGTACAGCAACCTCTGTTAAGTCTGGTGCTTGCAATATATAGTGTGCTGTCCGAATGGTCTCTGCGGTTTCTTCGCAAGTATTTGGTGTTGAAAGTTTGAGATGCCGTGCAAGTTGTTCAGCCGAATTTTTGAGTTCTATAACTGTTTTTTTTGCTTCTGCTATTGCTCGTTTAAGGGGTTCTCTGTCACTTGGGAGAAAATGCTTACAACGGCTCCCCCAAAATGGGTGATTGACTGGTATTCCCATACGCTTGAGATGGGTCTGTAATTGGTTTGTGTCATCTACTCCTTTTCTAAATTTAGATAGCGTTTGCTGGAATTGGTGTGAATCCAGAGTTGGAAGTTCTACGTCCACAAGTTGGTGTTTTACGGCTAAAAATTCCCCAAATGCCTCATAAGGTGTAATACCACTATCGTCAATAGGTGTGTTGATTGCCTCACAATAGTCGTTTAATCGGTTGCGGTTAGTAAGGAGTAACTCCATTTTTCCTTCGAGTGCTGTTAGGCGTGGTTCGCTGATCTCAAGGGTGCGTTTGAATTCATCAGCCACCGTTTTCTTGTTCACCTTATGACTATGCAGCTCCAGGCATGCGTCTCCAAGCCCTATCTTATCCAGATTACGTTTGACGACCTCTAAAGCCGCCATCTTTTCTGCGACAAACAGGACCCGTTTCCCATCTGCGATAGCTGCTGCAATTAGATTGGTAATGGTTTGGGATTTCCCGGTGCCCGGTGGACCTTGGATAACAAGATTTCGCCCCTGACTTACATCGTGAATAGCTAACGCTTGTGAACTGTCCGCATCAACTACGTGATATGTATTAGCGGGCATTAGGTGCTTGTCAATATTGGGTGTACCGTCATCAATGGATGATTTTGGTTCTTGAAATCCGTTTGTTAGTACTGATCGCAATACTGGATGTTCAGTTAGAACATTGCCGTCCCAATTATTAGCGTCTAAATCGCGATACATCAGAAACTTAGCAAACGAAAAAAAACCGAGGGCAACCGCAGAAGCATCAACAGACCACTGCTTGATGCCACTAATTGCCTCATTTACTGTTTGAAAATAGTTCTGGATGTTGGATTGATCGAGTTCATCGGCTTCAGGAAGGTCTGGCAATTGGATACCGAATTCGACTCTTAGTTTTTCTTGAAGGGAAAGATTTGTTCCGATCTCCTCTTCTGTGTATTGAGCACGGAAACTGGCACGGACACTGCTCCGGTTGATCTCAACAGGCACCAAAATTAGAGGGGCACGCCGCGATATTTCACTGGATTCAGATTCATACCATTCAAGCATACCGAGCGCGAGATAGAGTGTGGTCACCCCTTGTTCTTCAATAGCCGTTCGCGCAGTATAATAAGTATTTAGCAAACGTTTCTGAAGTTCCGTTGGTGAATGGCTCGTTTGAAGTTTGCTATCAGTATGCCGATCAGGATCGTTTTCTGCTTCATCATTTTCAAACAAAAGGATGTTATCTTCTTCAGATTCACGCTTTGGTAGGAAAGACATTGCCTTCCCATTTTGTACAAGGATTTGATAAATATCCGGTGGAGATTCATCAATAATTTCAATCCCTCGTGCTTTGAGAAGTCTATAGTTAATCAAAGGGTTGCGTAGTCCCAAGTCAAGGAGTTCAGTTCGTGCTGTATCTAATTTGGTTTGTACAGAATCCATCTCATCCACTTTTTTTCGTTATTAAACCGTTGCAAATTAACGCTAAGGAGTCTCTCAGTGCCCATAAGCATATCAAAAAACATACTCTAAATCAAGCCTTTTTTGAATACGAGTGTGTCAATAATTTGTCGGTTGTTGTCTGCGTTTTTATGAAATTTGTGAAATTCCATAGTAGGTGTCTGAAAAAATATTTCGGAGACCGCTCCAAAGCAACGTGGGGTAAGGGTTCTGGTATAATTGGTTATGTATGTCAGAAAAGAAAAAAGATATCGTTGAGTCAGGGAAGCTGCTAATGCCGATATTCTTCGTAAACAGACCTTAAGAAGTCAACTCCCGACTCTCCGAATCGATTGCAAATTTCATCGGCAATACCGTTATGCCCTTTTTCGTATAGAATATGGACAGTTTTTTCAATATTGTCCCTTTTCATCCCTTGTAGGTACCACATTTCGCTCTTAGGAATTGCCAGATAAATTTTCCCCACTTGCTGGGGTGTTATCAGCACATGCCTCAGTAATGCTTCAATAACGCGTGATAAAGTCATACCATAACCTGGCACTTTGTTGATATACTTTATGGATGTTTTTACCGACTCTAGAATTTCCGTATCTATTTTATCAACGAGTCCTAACCACGCAGATAGTGAGCTTAAAATCCGCTGATATGCCACTTCGTGACTGTTTCGGGAAAGAACTTTAAATAGAGCACGCCACGCAGGTCTAACCTTTGATTTCACCTTCTCATAGGCTTTGATTTTCTCGGAGTCGATGCTTTGACTTAGAGTCTCGCTTTCCGTTAAGAAAAAATGAACTACAGCAGAAAGAAGGTTTGGATTGTAACTGTTTATTAGTTGATAAATGAGACTTGTGTCATCATCAAATGTTTCCCAGTCTTTTATCCAACCAACACAAAGGTGACTGACGAGTCTACCTTGCGCCTCTTTATCAGCAAAATTGGTGTTTAATGCCTTTTGATAGTGTCCATTTGCCTTAAGCCAAACATAGAGGTTTGTGTGTGGGTAGCGAGAGCTCAAGAGATACCCAGAAAAAGCAGCTTGCCAATGATCTTCATCTTGCTGCGGAAAGATACGGTCTATGTTGCCGACACCCCACTGCTCGTCAAGGTATAGCAGATTTGGCAAGTAAAACCCGAGCGTGTAGGAAAACTCAAGCGATGTTTCAACGCTCCGATCTAATCTTTTAGTGAAATCTGATCTGATAGCGTAGGGCCATCGGCAATCTATGTCCTCAGCCTCGCTGTTACGAGCGGACCGTAAGGCTTGGTTCACCATTGCCGAAAATACTTTCCCTCTATCTGAACTTAAAGCATCAATGGAAGAATCTGTCAGCGCGAACATGCTTGATTCAGTTTTCTTCGCAAGAATCAAAAGAATTTCCTCGGCAAGAGGTAAAAGCTGGATATCAAATGCATGTTTATCATCCTTTGTTCCTTCTCTTATCAAATCGGCTGCAGCAGAAAGACACCAATTCCTATAGTTAAAGCCGGTTTTGTACTGCACACTCCAAAAGCGTACTGATGAAAGGATCTGGCAGATAAACTCAAGTAATGCTTTCCAGTTAAATTCCTTTTTTTCTCGCCACGCTGTTAGAAACCCGTGTAATAACGAAGATTGATAGAAGCTTGAGACATCTTGAAAGGGTAATAGGTTGTCCGTAAATTTTTGTGGATCTGCTTCTACACATTTCTCAAGTGTATGTGCCAACCCACGTTCTGTCGGGTCTGACTTACGGAAAACCTCTGTTTCCTTGAAATTAGTGAGGTATTCAGCGATTTGTGCATTTGACAGACTGGACAATTTTTCAACTGTTAGAGGACTGGTACTTCCTGCCCAAATTTCAGTCCAACGATTAAAGCCTGGATGTTCAATTGGGGCAGGATTGATCTGTTCATACTTCTGATAGGCAGCAATAACTTTTTCATCGCCGGTTTCCAAAAGGGCAGAAAGCCACTCTCGTCTTTTGTACGCTATAGATTTCGAGTGAGTGTCATCATCCTTTGTAGAAGCTAGTCCTGAGTCGATTCTATCCATTGTAATATTTGCTCCATTTCGCCTTCGCTAAAAGCAGGGCTATTGGTTTGAATCAATTCATACATTTCAGGTTTCAATTCAATTTCATCAAGTGGATTGCCTTCCCATTCCCAAAATAGGTGTTTCAAATCGTTGTAATGGTCAGTGATCGCCTTGAATGCAATCCGCCTAATGATAGCGTGCGGATCTTGTAGCAAAGATTGGACTGTTTGTTCTATGCTATCAGGTTCAGCAAATCGGAAGAGGGTGCTTGTAAAACTTACGATAAGTTCAGTGTAATCTGCCTGCGAGAAACGCGAAAGGTCCCCGTCAACGAGTTGTATAAAATGAAAAGCAAAGGCATCTGCAGCCGTAAGTGCCTGGACTTGTGAAAGTGCAGTCTGTGCCGCCTCAACGCCACATAAATTCGCGATGGCTTGTCCATGTTCTTTGAGCGCATCCTCAAGCCAATATCCATCCATTATAGGATGGATTCGCCCATCAACGGATTTGACCTCAAGCATTATCTTGAGCAGTTCAAGGGTTAACTCCTGCTTACCTCCCTCAAGAAGCCTTGGAAGAATTATTTGACCTATTTCTTGATCCACTGCCCCAGACTTCCATTTGGATTTCAAGGCAGTGCCCATGAAAGTGATATGCTGAGGTTCTAGCAAGTCCACAGAAAGTGTGCCCATAATTTTAATAGTCTGTAGATCCGTGTGTTCGTTTTCGATCCGATCTCCGCTGTCATCAATAGGGTCGATAATTGCATCTATAATTTCCACCAAGGTTTTGACTATCAGACCGGATCGTCGATTTTTAGTTTGATTGGCAATCTTTACGGCGTACTCCAAGGCATACCAGACAGGAGTACGGTAGTGTCCGGGATCATCTGGTATTTCCTGAGGAGGAGGATTATATTTTGGGTTGAAATACCCAATGTTGCTTAGCGGTTCCAACCATCTGCGATGTGGAAGCTGGTGAAAAAAATACCGATATCTTGGCCCGGCTTCTAATGGATCAAGTTTTACCATGTTAGGTAGAGAATTCTCTATTTCCTTAGTGGGCACCTTGTGTTTAAGAATTGGATCTATCACATGAAACAAGAAATTGAGATAACTACCTACCAAATTCCCCAGAACACCTTCAAAAATCTCCCAAAGCGGTATAAATTCGTCCAAGTGTCGAGGCGGGTTTCCAACACCATGTTGATGATCAAAATCGTTAAATCTTGTTGAAACATCTATCCACCGGATGGCAATATCTACACGGTTTGTAATACGCTGCGAAGGTAAATTGTCAATATCCAAATTGAGCGATGTGAGAATTGAAGCGATGTATTCCGGTCGATGCAATTCTCTTTCTCTAAGCCGATTCTCTATCCTTGCCTTATTTTGATTTGTTAACGGCGTGGACGATCGCAAACTATCAATATCCAAATTGAGTGATGCTAGGATTCTTGGCGGCGCAAAACCAAAATTCTTTCCCACAAGCATTTGACCTATTTTATTAACATCCTCCTTCGGCGGTAGAAGATGTTTTAAACCACTATCAATTTCCTTTGCAATATGCCCCAAAAGACTCGCCGCAGTTTGCAGGTTTGGATCATGCAGGATTTTAAGTCCATCCAAATAGAAAGCTGCCATTCCCTCCCCAATATTTTTCAGGTTCTGGTGAATTTCACGTTGTTCAGCGTTTAATTCCGGTACACGATCCGCCATCTCACTTGATGGCTGCGACGGATCCTGTTCAGCGCCAAAACCATCGTTCATTGTTCTTTCACATCCTTTGCTCTAAATTCAATAATCACATATTAACACATTCCAAGGCGAATGTCAAGATATTTCAGAGACAAATGTCACCCTGTTAGGGCTTGAGATGAAGATTAAATAAATATTTCGGTAATCGTTAAAGATCGCGAGCACATCTCGCTCCTACCAAGAGGTTGTTGATGAACTACCGAATTAAATTCTTAAACTTCATGAGAGATGGGATGCTATGCTGCGATAAACATCTCGCCCCGCTGGGGCTAAAGAAGGCGAGTTTACATGCTGCTACAGACATTTTGAAAAAATACCCAAGCAAAAACCCCTTACAGGGCTAAAGCTGCAGGAGTATAGGGACAAGTCGTTGCGCGGGAACGGGCAATGAATTGCCCTACTACGAACTTGGAACATCTTGATACAGACGATGAATTGCCCTATTACGAACTTGGAGCATCTTGATTGGGTTTGGAATGTATGAAAAGGCAAAATATTAAACCGCACGCTCAATCGACCAATGCCGGTCTGTGCTTTGGACGACAACTGCACCCGGCATGTCCATCTGTGTCAGCATCTCGTTGACTTCGGCGATGGTGAATGCGGCGAGGAAAGAGTCGTAGTATAGCTTCTGTTGATGCGGGGTGTCGTTCGCTGCGTAGCGATCAACAAATACTTGCGCATCGGCTGCGGTTTCTGGACGGATGAGGTCTCGGATGAGAACGGTGCCTTCGGGTCGGGCAACTCTGCCCATCTCTTTGAGTGCTTTCATCGCGTCGTGGATGTGGTGGACAATGCTGTTGGAGATGAGTCCGTCAAAGGTGTTATCGGGATAGGGAAGGGTTTTGGCATCCACAAGTTCGAGGGTTATGCGGTCGGTAAGTCCGGCATCTGCGATGTGGCATTTCGCTATCTTTAGCATTTCCTCGGATAGGTCGATGGCGGTGATGTGGATATTGGGGCAGCGTTGCGCAAGGAGGATCGGAATTTGTGCGGGTCCGGTGCCAACATCAAGAAAATGTCCGGTGCTTGCGCCGAGTGCGATAACACGGTCTACAAAAGCCTGGTCAACCTCGCCATGCTCCATCGCATCGTAGGCTTCGGCGGCTTCTGCCGTATCCATGACTTCTGGTTCTACAATTCGCTTCATTTTTGTTTGCGTCCATTCATAGGGTATGGATAAGTTCGGCGACAGTTCGCGCGTTTTGGTGGATCTGGTCGGGTTGAAATTGTGTGTACATGCCGACCGCCATCGCGTCTGTCGGTTTAATATTTCCGAGTGATAGTTGAAAGGCTTCACGCGGTTCGTTTCTACCAGCCGCTAATACTTTTATAGCGATTATCGGTATCGGTATCGCTTGTATCGCGGCGAACGCTGCGAACCGATCATCTGGTAGATAGAGTTCGCTATGCCTTGTATGATTATATAACGCACAGACATAAAAGTCAACATCATATCCTTCGGTGTAGCAGTGCTTGAGGACCTGCGGATCGTGCGTGCCGATTCCGACAGCACAACCGAGATCGCGGGTGCGTTTGAGGTTCTCGCGCAATGAACCGAGTCGTCCTTCTGTGTACAGCTTATCGGTCGTGCCGCCGTGATGATAGATAGCAATCGGTTTGTAGCGTGCGATGATCTGTAAGTATTCGTTGAGGTTCGCGTATTCTGTATCTTTCGGGGTTTGGGCGATCCATTGGATGGTGCCGCCTGCGTTCCAGTATTCGTTGAGGACGCGCATGACATGCCGATCGGCACGCGCGAGGACGGTGTTAATTCCGTTCTCTTCTGCTTGTTGGAGGTCTGCGATAATCTGCTGCGTGGTATAGTAATTGATCATGGCTTTTGATGCCGCTGCGGAGCGGTGTGAGATGCCGCTATACGGATTTCCGCCGATGATGAGCCGCGTGATGCTGTGTGATGCGATGGAAATTGTCGGTAACTTCATCATATTATCTCGTGGTCCTCGGTCTTTCATAGGAGACGCTCAAGCTCTGGGAACCGACGCTGGGATTCTCATCCCTTTGTACGAAGGTTTTGTAAATTACACCGTCCGTGTCTGTGTAAAACATAAATTCGTAGAAGTGATCAGTTGGCAAATATGCCTCTGTTCCGTCTTGCATATCGCTCGGATGTCTGTGAGAAAATACTCGGTGTTCTTGTCCTTGTGGATGCGTCTGTACAAACATCTGCGTCTGATAGATGTAAATTGTTGAACCTTCATCGTCGTTGGTTATTCCGTGTGGTGAACCCCATTCGCGAATAACCTTTGAAATAGGTTGTCCTGTCCATGACTCCAGAGATTCCGTAGTTTGCTGTATCTGTTCTTCTGGTGATGGGTGTGGTGGCTCGGTGGGGTTCATCAAAAATGATGGTGCCGCACATCCGGCAGCTAAGAGGCTTGCGATAAACAGAGAATATAAAGCGAATGTGAATTTGTTCATTTTCAAAACTCCTGATGATTTATGGTTTCCTATCGTCTTAACTTCCGTCACTGATACACCCGAATTTCCCGAATCACAATATCTTTAAAGGTCACTTTAGTTTTTTGCGTTAGGGGTTCCCGTGTGGTCTGTGCTAAATCACGATTGGCATAGATAGACACTCGTAGTACCCGCACCGGTTTGTCGATGTCGATGCGTATCACCTCACCGTTCTCGGATCTGGCAATTTTATGACTTCTCAAAGGTTCAAAGTGAGGTGATTTTCCGTTCGTTATCTCTGCGGTTGATATGTCTACCGAGAGACGGTAAATGTTTGAAATTGGATGCACCGCAATGTAAGCGACATCCGTAAGCGTGTCAAGTTGAATCAATGCCTCCGCCTTATCTTTGCCTTCCACCCAGTCGCCATATCGGATACTTCGCTGATACTTGGTGTCCCCTTTTTGGACAAAACTTTTTACCTTTAGGAAGCCGGATGTGGCAAGATCGCCATCAACGAGTGATGGATACGCCTCACAGGATAGGTGTGTAGCCGCTATTCGTTTTGGAAGTGGTGCGCAACCTGTCGTGAATAACCACATCCCTATTATTGCCACACATACACCGAAAAAGTAGGTTCTACTCAACATCGGTCTTCACCTCCGTCTCATTGCGGCCCGTTCTGTTAGATGAGAATTTTCGGAAAACACAGCGTTCTGGTGACACAAACTATGAAGTTTGTGCTACAAAAGAGCAGCATGCGTAAGTCCTATCTTATATAGGTTTTGTAAATTACACCGTCTGGGCGCGTATAAAATACAATCTTAAAGGTGTGGTCCGTTGAAAGATTTTCCCGACGTGCTGCTTGTCTAATGCTGGAATGGTGTCGCGGTTGAAATTCCGATATATGTACTTCTGGTCCAACTAAGAATTCCCGTACAGGTACTATCCAGGTATAAATCTGCTGACCTGTACCATCATTGGCTTTGGTGACTTCGCTTGGTGAGCCCCATCTCTGAGTCGCTTTTGAGATGTGTGTGCCCTTCCATCTGTCCATATTTTGCTGCATCTTTTCATCCTGTATCGGTTCGGACTTTTGTACCAAATGCGCCGGTGCCGTACATCCTGCCAGCAAAATGCTCCCGACGAACCCTAAGTATAAAGTGAACGCAAATCTGTTGGTTTCCAAAAAGGTCTTCTGAAAAATTCGGGACATTACAATGAACACCTCCTGTCAATCTTGTCAGGATAAGTAGCAATTTCTGTGCCAATCTAAAACAGCGGACGAGATGGGATATCCCTTGGATTTAGTGGGTTTGGCGTGTGTACTTGCTGCACGATATGGGGCAAAGGGTGCGGTGGTTGCACGGATTTGTGCAGATGTGAAAAATAGGATGGGGTTACCGGCGCAACAAGTATGTTGTGCAGAAATAGTTAGCACATGTCGCCTGAAACGAAGTGGAAGGCGGGTTTAAGGAGAGGGACATCACTCCCTAAACCCGCCAGAACGAACCGCAAGGAAAATTCAAAAAATGGCGATCGGATTGCCGGGGGAACCCGTCGCACCTTTGAGGCGCAGTGGTGCAAAACTGAATGCGAATTCGTAGACTTTCGCTGCCGCTAACGTCTCTGTGATGATATTCTCAAGGTTGTAAATGCCGTGTTTGACGATGAAGAGTTGATGCACTGGAAAGGCGAGGGTTTCATCAGGGTTCGGGACGACCTCAATTCCCCAATTATCGGAACATACCATCACGATCTTCTGGTCAACGAGGTATTGTCCTGCCTCTAAGCCGATGCCAGGTTCCGTGGTACCGTAGCGATCGTTGTCGGTCATCCAGAATTTACCCCAACCGGTATGGATGATAACGACATCGCCGGGCGTAATCTTGACACCTTGTTTCTTCAATGCACCCTCTAAATCGGCACGTGTAATTTCATAACTATCACCGAGGACTTCAACGCCTTTATAACCGGTGACATCAATCAGTACGCCGCGCGTCACGATCGGGCCCACGTTCTCAACGCCGAGTTCGGTGAGACCTTCGGCTTTAGCGAAATCGTGCTGGTCCAATCCGTTGTAGTAGAGATCACCGATGCCGATGTGTCCGAGTCCGTCAAATTGCGTGCCGATCTGTCCGATCTCACCACTGAATATCTCCTCAAACCACGTCGTTTTGTTCTCACCGAGTGGACCGGACATCGCTGGGATCCGCAGGCTATAATGCCGCGTTCCGAAGACAGGGATGCCACTCTCATAGACCCTGCCGAGTTGATAGACTTCACCGGTTTTGATTAGACTGGCGGCTTCTAACACTTTTTCCGGCGTTAATCTGTTGACGGCACCACGTCGGTCATCGGCACCCCATTCGGAAGGGAACCACGATTCTTGTGTGAGGGTAACGGTTGCCGTGAGGGCAAGTATGCCAAAGACAAGCCCAAAGAAAATAAAAGACTGGTATTTTTTCGACTTTTTGAACATAATTACCTCCTGAAGTAGTAGTCAGCAGTCAGGGGTTTTTGCTTGGGTGTTTCCCCATGATTTTTTTTCAAAAATCCTTTCAGCAGTCAGTTTCAAGAGATTAATACTAAACGAACGCCTCTTAACTGATGACTGATTGCTGACAGTTATTAACGAACAGATACAGATCCTGTACCTACAAATAACGAAAGGTCCTATGGCACTTACTTCAATTGTCTTAATTCTGCTATCAGCACTTTGCCACGCCTTATGGAATTTCTACAGTAAATCGAGCAAAGACACACGCATCCTATTTTTTTGGTGTGGATTTTACACCGTAGCCATAGCGTTCGTTGCTTTCGGTATCAAGCATCCGGTAATTCCGAAACCGGTATGGGTCTATATTGCTGGCTCTGCTGTGGTTCACCTGTTATACCGTCTGTTTTTGACGCACGCCTATACAGTTGGCGAGATTTCGTTTGTTTATCCGATTGCCCGCGCTGCCCCAGCCTTCTTGCCACTCTTTGCCTTCCTTTTCCTAAACGAACGAATTTCGGTACAAGGCTTGGTCGGTATCTTATGTGTAATGATTTCCATGGTCCTCTATCAACAGCGCGAGGCGCGTATCCAATTCAAAACGTTCTTTCGCTACCTTGGCAAACCCGATGCCCTCTGGGCTTATGCTACCTTGGCGAGCGTCATTGGATACTCACTGATAGACAAGCAAGGGATGTCTGAGTTTCATCATTATTCGACGGATGCCCTGTTGTGGCGAGCTGTGACTTACTATTTAATGGAGAACAGTATCTCACAAGTTCTTTACGGGTTGTCCTGCCTCGCTCGGTTCCCACACCAACAGATCGCCGAGATTGGACGAGCGGAATGGAAGCGTGCCCTTGCTGTTGTTACGCTTTCGTTGACATCCTATTCGCTCATCCTCTACGTTTTGATGACAGAAAAGGTCAGTTATGTGACGGCTGTTCGGCAATGTTCTGTCATTTTCGTTGTTTTGCTCGGCGGGTATGCCTTGAAAGAGACCTATACAAAACGCCGACTTATCGCCGCTGTTGTGATGGTCCTCGGTATCTTTTTGATTGCAAATTTTTAATTATACCTTGCGGTTCGGTAAAGTAGGTTTGGATATTGAAGTGCCTTTCCGTATATCCGCCTGCGCCGTTGTTGCAGGCTATGTCTTCAGCATCACCAGAAATCTGCGAAGCGAAGCGGAGCGCAGAGCGAACACCTAATAACTAAAAAACCTCAACCAAAGGAAACGCCCAATTTGACGCTCCGTTCAGGGTGATTGTCCATCTCTATGTAAGCCTCGACTAAATCTTCAAACGGTACCACTGGGTCAACGACATCTTCACAGTCAAATCGCCCTTCTTCGAGCCATTTCCAACAGGTATCAATGATACGCTTGAAATTCCAACGCGGATGATCGCGGTTCGGATCGCTATTGGCGCGAGCGAAGATGATGTTCGGAATGTTGACATGCGCGACGGCACCGAGGTCAAGTCCCCCAGTGCATGCTTTCGCGCGTCCGGCGTAGACGATTGTGCCTTCAAAAGTGACGCTGCGAAGCGCGTCATCGAGTGCTTCGTACACAGCACTCGTTTCTACAGCGACATCAACGCCGAGTCCGCCGGTCGCTTCTTTAAGCACTTCACCGACATTGCAGGCAGTGGGATCGATGACAAGCTCTGCGCCGGTTTTTTCAGCGACTTTCCGCCGTTTTTCGAGCGGGTCTACAGCAGCGACAAAATCAGCTCCTGCGATCCGTGCCATCTGCACCGTCATCAAGCCAATAGCGCCGAGTCCAAAGACAGCGACCCGCTCACCGACGCGGACTTTTCCGTCACGAATAGCGGACATAGCGAAGTGTAATGGATCATAGCAGACCGCCTCTTTCCACGTCATCTGGTCAGGCATTTTGAGGACGCTTTCGGCGCGCCATGTATGCGTCTCTTTGAGGTGCCCGTGATGCGTGACGCGTTCCCCAATCGTGAATCCCTCAACGTCGTCCCCGATTTCAATAATTCTTCCGACGCACATATTTCCAAGTCCTATTGGAAAATTTGCGTTGTTGTATCCGTAGTACGCTGTCAGCTCGGTGCCGCGTTTGGGTGCGCCGAATTCGACTTGAACGCGGACGCTGTCTGCGGGGAGCGGACCGTCTTCGTATTCTCGTAAGACGGGTTGCCGTGGTGCGACGGCTATTAATTCTTTCGGCATGTTTACCCCCAATGGTGGTGTCGCTGGGTTGTTGGGTTTCGCTATGCTTATTTCTATTAACGGTTCATTGGAAATAGTATCTCCTTTGAACCTGATAGTTATCTGTCTTTCACCGCTCAACCCAACCTACAAGAACTGTCTAAAATTACTGGTTTGGTCACTTAGAATTTTGGAATAGGTTCGATCTAAGTAGATACCGGACTTTGAAACTGGATAGAACACTCATCTAATGTGGAATTCCCAATTGATGCATTCGACGGTGGATCGCCTCTCTTGCTTCTTGGAAGGGTCGAGAGAGATACTCCTGATGGTCATCTTCGCCGTGGTGGTGCGTCACGGTGCCGGGTTCGTGATGGCGCGCTGTCTGCTGGATGTAGGACAGTCCACCTTCAATCAGGGTTAGCATATAGTTCGCCGTTTCTGGGTCGAACATCCACCACTCGCCGCCGACTGCGATATAGACAGGCGAGGTGTGCGCAATGATACCGCGCCGCCATCCGTCGTGGTGTGGGACGGCTTGCGCATAGTTGGGTCCACCACATCGCGCCGCAATCCATGAGTGTTTGTCCACTTTCAGGTTCGCTTTCAGGTGCAACTGACGTGTTCCGTTACTGTCCTCAGTGGAGGCGACGACCTGTCCGGCTTGGACGATCTGCAAGGTATGGATGGGGAAGATAGAATCCGCGGAGGCTTCGACTTCCACGGTGCCACCGTTACCGGGAAGATTAATCGTGCTACCGATCGGCTGTCCGTTAACACTGAGCCGTATCATCGGACCGCCGCTGAGGAAGGTATTCCCCGCGCTCATGTATTTACACCAGTTATCGTAATTGAATTCTTCATCGTCAGGGATGTGGACATAAGTGCGATAGACACCGACGGGTACATCACTCGTCATTTTGTCCGTGCCACCGACGAGCGGCAATTTATATCCGCAGTTGAGATAACGGTAGTACTCGAGGTGTCCGTACATGGCATTGGTGAGGTATTCGACGGCATCCACGCGTCCTGTGGCGATGAGCGTTGCGGGTTCGCAATTCGGATTTGGAATATGCGGTAAGACGACGGTGCCGCCTTGTGCATGGCAAGCATCCGCCCAGTGTGAAAGTGTGACCTCCATGTTTCCACCGAGTTCTGCCTCTCCGGGACCGTCGGAACACCACGGTGCGACCTGTTCTTTTAAACCGAGCAGCGTGAGATGACCGAGGACGTGCTGGCGATTCTCCTGTGTTGCGTAGACGATGCTCCGTCCATCGGCAGAGGTTGTAGGTCTCCCGATGAATTCTTCCGTGTTCGTGAAGAGGTGTCCCCACTGCGAGAGGAGTAGGTTAACAACGCCGAGGTCTTCGCCTTGCGCTTCGGTGTGCGCGCCTTGTGTGGAGAGGAAATGGACGTGCGTATCGCCGCTGAAATAGCGTTCAGCGTTCATATCACACCAGCGTTTTATTCGGAGCGTTAGTTCGCGTTGTCCGGGTTTTATATTCACGGTCGTCCGCAATGGCGTGTATTCAAACCCGCGGGCGACATCAACGATAACGTCACCGCGAGGGAGCCATCCTTGACACTTACCGTCAATGTAGGCGTAGCTAATCTGTCCGAGCCGTACGTCGCCACCGACATCTATGTGCCATGTGCCCATATTTGAGTTGACGTGTGCGTGGTGTCCGTGCGGTGCGTAGGGTACGCCGTGTGGCGAACGGAAATGGATACGACACGGTACAGGTTTGCCTGTGTCCTCATCAATGACGGTCGTATGGATCCAGTTTCTACCAGAATCGATGACCTCTACCTTGACGCGTTCGTTGGGTTGAACGCTGCCTTTTTCTTCAACTTCTCCCCACTGGACAGTGCCAAGCGTTTCGCCTTGGTTCTTAACTTCAACAGTTGCGGAAGGTGTAGCGGATACCTCCGTGTACGCAGGACTGCTTTTGTTGTTTTGAGGTTCACCCCACCCTTTGAAGTCGTCGTTGATAAAGGCATCGGGGGCGTTCTCTGGCAACGGATACGGGTACGTGGCAGTGCCGCGGTCCACATTGACTTCCATATCAAACGGTTTGTCGGCATCATCAGATTGCGGTAGTGTGATTTTGACTTCGCGACGTGGACGCCGCGGTATCGGGTTTTCGTCAAGGTGGCCGAGTGTGATTGCTGCGACAATGAACTGCCGTTCCTGTGGTTGGATTTCAATGGATGTCACATCAACGCTGTCTCTCGGATTTTTCCATGCCCAGAGATAGTAGTTGTGCGGTGTTCCTTGGGTCGCTTCGGTCTGTCGGTTTCCTGCGGATCCCCATGGACCTTCGTGGCGTTGGTATAAACTATCCTGCCGGTCGGGTATCGCGATGAAGGTCTGTTGCCCCCATCCCTGCGGGACGCTACCGATTTCAAAGCGTTCGCGAATCGGGATGCTGACTGTTTCACCATCGGTGTAACGGAAAACATAATTGGCAATTAGTCTGCCGATCGGTTCACCTTCCTGAATGCGGGACTCGAGCAGTCGGTGTACAAAGATGACTCGTTTCGGATTCGCATTGACCGGAATTTGGACGGACTCGGTGTTAACACCTTCACCGAAACCCAGAAAACACTTTTCACCTTCAGAGATATTGAAGGGAAGCCCGTGGAATGTCTGTGCTCCGACGCTCGGCGTTGCGTTCTCGCCTATAATCTCTGTACTTACATTACATAAGTCGGTAAGGGAAATTGGTTGATAGTCCTGCATGATATTCCTCAATTTGGGTTAGTGGGCAGATAAAGTTTTCTATAGACATAGCACGCCTCCGGCGTGCGGTATTTTTCTATGATTTCAGTCATCGTGGCAACCTCATAGAAAAGACGCAAGATCGAACAAGAAACTAACGGTTTCCTATTCTACAGAGTGAACAGGCTAACAGCCTATTCTACAAGCACAAGTTCACGGTCTCCTATTTTACAGAGTGAACAGGCTAACAGCCTATTCTACAAGCA
>ASZN01000065.1 GCA_000406005.1 Candidatus Poribacteria bacterium WGA-3G | reverse complement strand
GTGTGGGGGTCTTGCGACTCGACTCGGTAAGGCAGCGAAAACGGTTCCGAAGGTTTTACTGGAGATCGCTGGGAAGACGGTCCTGGAGTGGCAGCTCCAACTCTTAACAGAGGCAGGTGTCACCGAGGTCGTCCTCGCATCGGGGCACCTGCACGATGTGCTATCCGAAAAAGTAGGTGCGAATTACGCCGGTGTATGTATCCGTTATGCGAAAGAGGAGAAGCGGCTCGGCACTGGCGGCGCCATTCAGAATGCAATGCGGCAGATTCGGACATCGCCTTTTTTTGTTCTGAATGGCGATATTCTGCTTGCCGGTTTTTCGCTCCGAGAGATGTTAGACCGCTTTCAGCAAGGTATGGCAGGCGTACTTCTGAGTGTGCATGTACCGGATATCCGTCCGTATGGTGAAATCGTATTCGATTGTGACGGGAGAATCCAGGCTTTTCGGGAAAAGCAGCCTATACATCGTTCTGGATATGTCAATGGTGCTGTGTATCTTTTTGATCGTAGTATCGCCGAGACGTTTCCGAAGGGACAGGAAACCTTCTCTATGGAACGAGAGGTTTTTCCGATAGTCTCTAATCTTTATGCGCTGCAGACGGCTGCAAGTTGGATCGATATCGGGGTGCCAGAGCGATTGGACTACGCGCGTACACATTTCCCGCGTCTTTGAAATGCTTTTCGGTTATCAATAATTATTCTGTTTCACTTGTTCGCAGGACGACGTAGCTGCGGTACCGTTCTGTATGTATCTTACCGGCTGCAACGGCATCTTGAATAGCACAATCGGGTTCGGCAATGTGGGCACAATCGTTGAATTTACAGTCACCGAGGTAGGGTTCCATTTCGGGGAAATAGTATTCGAGGTATTCCGTGTCAACTCCCCATAAGCCGATCTCTCGGATGCCGGGTGTATCTGCGACCTCACCGCCAATTTCTAACGGAAAAAGTTCAACGAGTGTCGTCGTATGCCGTCCCTTTTGGGTTTTGAGTCCGACCTCAGCTGTCCGTAAACCTAAGTTCGGCTGGATCGCGTTCAGCAGACTCGATTTTCCTACGCCTGATGCCCCGACAATGACGCTAAATTGGTCTTTGAGGACGTGTTGAAGCGCGTCAAGGCTTTCAGGTTGATGGATACTGGTATAGAGGACCTGATACCCCAATTGCTCATAATTGGTAAACGTTACTGTGAGTTCTTCGCGTTCGGTGCTATCGACTAAGTCGATCTTATTCAGGCATATCGCGGCTTCCATCTCGCCTGCCTCAGCCAAGATGAGGAACCTGTCGAGTGTCCGAAAGTTGAGAGGTGGCATGCGTGTAGAGCCAACGACTACAATTTGGTCGGCGTTGGCAACGATGACCTGTTCGATGTCATCCTGAGTGCCTGCGTATTGGCGTGAGAATTTCGTTTTGCGGGGTAAAATTTCCTCTACCACACCTTCTTCGGCATCAAGTTGTGTGAAGATAACTTGGTCGCCGACAGCAACCGGGTCGGCGTATATTCTGCGTCCAGTTTCTGAACGCCGTCTCCGTTTGAGTGTGCCACGCAGTGTACATCGCAAGATACTATCACCGTGCTGAACGTCATAGAATCCTGTTCGTGCGCGAATAACTCTGCCTTGTTCACGTGTGAGGATAAGTGCCACCCCCTGTTGTTTTTTAGGCTACTGTATCTATTGTCCAAATCGGCGTTTACGTTCGCTGTAAGCACGTAAGGCGCGGAGAAAGTCGATTTTACGGAACGAGGGCCAATACGTGTCACAGAAATAGAACTCTGAGTAGACGCTCTGCCAGAGCAGAAATCCTGAGAGCCGTACCTCACCACTGGTGCGAATAATTAACTCTGGATCCGGCAGATTTGAAGTGTATAGATACGGATTAATCTTATCTACAGTGAGTTCGTCTGCAATTTGCCGAACCGATTTACCGGTTTCACTCTCCGCTTTGAGGTGTCCCCGAAAAGCCTCGATGATTTCTTCGCGTCCACCGTAAGCGACAGCGACATTGAGGATGAATTTTTCGTAGTTTTGCGTGGCTTCTTCTGCCGCCCGAATCGCTTCTTGCAGGCTCGGTGGTAACAGTTCTATCTGCCCCATGGCTCGGACTTTAATCTGATTGGTGTGGAGCCCTTCAATTGTGGTGAGTTCACGCATTTTTCGTTCAATAAGCCCAAGGATACCTTCAACTTCATGTGCTGCCCGTTTGAAGTTATCAATTGAGAAAATCCATATTGAAAAGATCTCGACCCCGAGTTCGTCACACCAGTGAAGCACCTCTTCTAATTTGTCTGCGCCTTCATAGTGTCCTTGAATGACATCCTCAAGTCCGCTGGCTTTCGCGTAACGGCGGTTGCCATCAAGGATGACACCGATATGACGTGGTATGTTCCACGTGTTCGCTTCGGATTCCAATCGTCGTTGATAGGCGTTGTAAAAAAATTTTTCAACTCGTTTTTTCATCGCGCGGAGTGGCTTCATCGTGTGCTCCTAATCTGCACTTGTAGATTACAATTACAGCGCAGCTTGCAAACCCATATTACGAATTCTATTATAGCACAGTAAAGTTGTTAAAATAAAGGCTATTTTCTATCGTTCCTTGGGTTGAGTGACATTTTTGAGTCTACCGCCGAATTATTGTTTTAAATGATTGACACGCTATAGGGATTGTGATAAATTTATCATCCTCTTCATTTTCAAAACTCTGGTGCTTTAGCCGAGAGATGTAGAAAATGCTAAGGGCGTGTGTGAAGGTTCTGGGTCTATTTTAAGGAAGTGGTTGGGCGATCTCTCTTTGAGAGTGATCGTCTATTTTTTACCTGACAGATTTGTGTTTTTGTGGTATGATATTAGTTGCGTTGCTGGTAGAGAGTGTTATCTGCCCTTCTCAGGGCAGTCTCTACCAAAACCAAGTAACACCGGTGGCAATGTAAGGAGTTGGCAATGCGTACCCGTAAGTTAAGATTGCAGTATACTCAGCAGTTGGAATCTCTTAATGCCGCTACCGCGTCTGTGTGGCGTGAGTGTTTGGTATTGAAGGATATGTGGGACTATGCGCATGGTTATCGTACGGGTGGTGGACTTGATGTCCCTTGTGAGTTGTGGATGGACAAGCAGTTGTCTAAATCGCAACCTTTACATTCACAGAGTATACAAGAGGTGCGTAGAAAGTTTTTCAAGAATCGTAAGGGTTTTCGTGAAAAGCGTAAGAATGGCGACAAAAAGGCAAAGCCACCACATAGAGACAAAAAGTTTCAAACGACCTCTTGGAAGAAGTCCGCGATTCATTTCAAAGATAACATATTGATTTTATCTAACGGAAGACATGGTGAGCCGTTAAAGGTTAGATTGCCAAAGACCTTTGATTTGGTGTATGCTATGGCGCACATTGCTATAGTTGAGTTGGTCTATGATAAAGGCAGGTATACTCTGCATTTTGTGTATAATGTAGGTAAGCCTTTGAAGTCAAAAGCGAAAGGTGTTGTTGGTGTTGATATTGGTGAGATACATCCTATGGTTAGCTATGATGGTGTTGACACTATGATTTTCAATGGGCGGTATATACGAAGTCTATACCGGTTGAGGAACAAGGTGATAGCGGCATTTGGCAAAAAGATTGATAGGTGTAAACGCCATTCAAGACGCTGGTGGTCTCTTGTAAAACGTAAATGGAAACGTATTAGGCAAATCGAGAATCAGATACGCGATGGCTTACACAAACACACAACAAATTTTGTGAAGATGTGTGAAGATAACAACATCGGTACAATTGTGATTGGCGATTTGACGGGTATTCGGGATAATATAGATTACGGCAAACGTGTTAATCAGAAGCTGCATCAATGGGCGTTTGGTAAAGTCACGCAACTGATTTCATACAAAGCGAAAGCGTTAGGCATGAAAGTTGAAGTGATTGATGAGTCTTACACTTCACAAACTTGCCCAAAGTGTGGGAACAGGAAGAAACCTACGACTCGCGAGTATAAGTGTAAATGCGGTTTTGAATATCATCGCGATGGTGTGGGTGCGATTAATATAAGACAAAAGTATCTGGGATGCTTAGGTGTCCCCGTAGTGGCGGCTATGGCACCGCCCGTCGGCATTCGCTTAGAAGGCCGATGTTGCTCCGCCTGAGCGGAGAATGTTCCCATGAGGAACAAAAGGAATCTCCAGTCTTTAGACTGGAGAGGGTTCAATGAAATATATGGATTGATGTATCGCGAATATTCCGTTCACAACGCACTATTTCTCTTATTTCGTCTCAAAGTTCATAGGGACGTTCTCGCTTACTGGAGTTACATTTTATATGGAAGTTGGAACTTCCCGTACATTAGCATCATCACAAGTTCCCGCCCACGGTGTTACACTTAAATCTATTCTTATTGCCGTTATCCTGATACCGATCAACTGTTATTGGGTTATTGAGATGGAGGTGATTCGGTATTCGGGACATCCTGTAACGATCTCCCTTTTCTTCAACGTGATTTTCAGCCTGTTCGTCGTTATAGGTATGAACCAGTTATTGCGCCGTTTCATACCGAACTTGGCGTTGGTACAAAGCGAGTTGGTGATTGTTTATCTGATGCTTTCCATCGCTTCGGGTATTGCCGGACACGATATGCTCGAAATTTTGGTACCGATGTTAGGTCACGCCTTTCGCTTTGCGACGCCGGAAAACGAGTGGCAGCAACTATTTGTACCGTTTCTCCCTAAATGGCTTACCGTTAGTGATACATCGCTATTGAGTGGCTATTATGAGGGCGAGTTGCCCCTCTATACGACTCATACACTGCTTGGATGGGCGACACCAGTTCTTTGGTGGACTGCCTTCATTACTGTGTTGGTCTTCGGTATGCTTTGTATCAATATCATCGTCCGAAAACAGTGGATTGAGCATGAAAAATTGAGTTATCCGATCATTCAACTTCCGCTCGAGTTGACGGAGACACCGCGGAATCATCTTTTTCAGAACAGGTTAATGTGGCTCGGTTTTGGAATTGCAGGAGCGCTTGCCTTCTGGAACGGACTCAATTTTTTGTATCCGATTCTACCAGAATTCCGGACCCGTGTGCGAAGTTTTCAAATTTTTACGGAGAGTCCATGGAACGCCATGGGTAGCATACCGTTTTCGCTCTACCCGTTTGCGATTGGACTCGGATTCTTTATTCCGCTCGACCTTTCATTTTCATGCTGGTTTTTCTTCTGGTATTGGCGGTTGATGCGTGTGCTTGGTGCCGCCCTCGGATTGCGTGTTCTGCCTCGCTTTCCGTATATGAATGAACAAGCATCGGGGGGTTACCTTGCGCTCTGTGTTTTAGCGGTTTGGGCGAGTCGTAAACATCTATTACACGTTGCGAGGAGCGTTGCAGGGATTAATAAGACGGTAAAAGATGACACTATCAACGAAACGTCGGAACCGATGTCCTATCGCGCTGCGACGGTCGGACTTGTTGCGGCAATGTTGTTCCTCGTCCTTTTCTGCTACTATGGAGGCGCGGAGCTGTGGGTGATGTTTACTTTTTTCGTTATCTATTACATGATTTCGATCGCAGTGACACGGATGCGTGCGGAACTCGGTACACCTGTCCACGACTTGCACTATTCTGGTCCTGATGAAATTCTGACCCGGACAGTCGGTACACGCCGATTAGGTAGAGATAACCTGATTATGTTCTCGATGTTTTGGTTCATCAATCGTGCGTATCGCAGCCATCCAATGCCGCATCAGTTGGAAGGCTTTAAGATCATGGAACGAACTAACATGACGATGCACCGTATCATCTTTGCCCTAACGCTTGCGACGGTTTTGGGATCCTTGGCAGGATTTTGGGCGTTGATTGACCGAGGCTACCGACTTGGGATGGAGGTGCGCGCCTATTGGCCCTCTTTAAGTGCTTTCGGGATAGAGCCGTATCGTCGGCTTGCTGGATGGTTACAAGCCCCCGAAGAGACACGTATCGCTGAGAGTGGGTTTATGGGCATCGGTTTCCTGCTGACAACAGTCCTAATGTTCTTTCGGATGCGATTTGTCTGGTGGCCCTTTCATCCTGCAGGGTTCGCGATCTCCACGAGTTGGGGGATGAATGTGACGTGGAGCTGCCTTTTCATGAGTTGGCTTATCAAATGGTTGATCCTTCAGTACGGTGGTGTCGTTCGGCACAGGAAGATAGCACCGTTCTTTTTAGGCTTGATTTTAGGAGAGTTTGTTATCGGTAGCCTCTGGACAATCTTTGGCATTATCGTTGGAATTCCGACCTACGGTTTCTGGGTCTGATCGTCACTGCGTCTCAGTCTTTGTCGGGATGTGAGTTTATTGCCAGATTTAGGGGCAATAGGAGTAATGTCAGACTAAATAGGAGTGTCCATTGCCATTCCCATTTCAGGGGCACCATTCCTAAAAATTGCCCGATGGGTTCAACATAGAGGGTTATCAAGTGAAGTGCGATAATCATACCGGAGATAAGCAGGAGCCATGGGTTTGCCACAATTCTTTGAAACAGTGGTTCCCACGAGTAGCGGAGTGCTTGCCAGCAGGTTGCTAACTGTGTAAAGATGAGTGTGGTACAGGCTGCTGTTCGCGCCACTGCTATATCCGCTGAATTTTCGCTCCCATCAATTCCGCTGGAGAACACATCTCTTATTAATGTTGAGACACCGATTGTGTCCGACAACGCCGTGGAACGCCACAACATAAAAAAGAAGGGCATGATCGTCATGAGGCTGATTGTGACAGAACGGCAAATAATATCGATCCCTGTTGTTTTTGAGAGGAAACGCGACCTCGTAGAGGTGGAAGGACGATGGTATCTTTCGTCAGCCAGTATTCTTTCCGTGCCTACGCCTAATGCGGGTAATACAGTTGAGAGCAATTGCACCCAGATGATTTGTGTGAGTGTTAAGGGCATCGGCATTTCATAAAGGTAGTGTAGCACCGTCCCGAGCGTAAGCGTGAAAAGGAGTGAGAGTGTACACGAAAAGTTCCACCGTAAAAAGCCTGATGTGTTACGGTATGCCTCCCGTGCATGGAGCAGCGCATCTTTTACGGCTTGGAAACCTTTGCTGTTAATTAATCCGTCAGCAGCGGCTTGAACAACGTGTGAGGCGTGTCCCCTATTGGCGAGGGTTATATCAGCAACATTCATCGCGCGTAGATCCGTCCTATTTTGACCTAAGAACCCGACAGCATGCCCTTGTCGTTTCAAACTCAAAACGATGTTCCGACGTTGGTCCCAAGTTGGTTGTGAATACGCCAACCAATTTGCTGTTTCAGCGTCAATTTCTTCACGTGGTACCGCCTCAAATTCTGCTCTTGATGCGACGGCTTTCCGGTTATGAACGAGGCCGAGGTCTTTCGCTAAATCAACTGTCTCTTGCTCACTGTTCTCAGAGATGAGGATAATCTTAAGACCCGTATCCAGACTGGATTTCAAAACTGTTTTTGTCTCTTCATCATTACTCAGGGAGAAACTTATGAACCCTAAGAAGATAGGATTGTCTTCCATCTCTTGAGGTTTCAGGATGACATCAGAGGTGTGGAAAGCGACACCGTAGACTTGGGCTTTCGTGTTGAGCAGGTAGTCTATGACTTTATCATACATTTCGTACTTGTCATCGAATAAAGGTGTAATTTCCCCGTTGATGAGGACAGAACCGCAAGTATTAAGGACTGTCTGTGCATCTCCAAAAATGATATTGAGATAGTCTTCAGGTGCTGACTCGAACACTTGCATCTGGTATCCATAGTGTCGTGTATATGGATAGGCATCCACTAATGGAAGTTTAGTCTTGATACTATCGAGTTGATAGCCGAGTCGTTCCATATTTTGTTGAATTGTGGCTTTCGGTGACGGGGTTGCCTCGTCAGTGTTGGATTCTGAGTGGTTTGTATTCTGGGCGACGGCTCTGTTATCTATACCGTGACCGCCGGAGGTGCCGAGTCCTGCAGTGAATATCAAGTGCGGTGCACCTTGTGGAATCTTCACATTAGAGGGTATGGCTGAAATCGCTTTTTGTCGTTCGGCAGGCGGGAGATCTTTTAAAGAATCCAACCATGTTTTCCATGTACTGCCATCAACGAGTTGATCATCAACGAAGATGTTAGAGATTGTCAGGGAGCGTGTCGTCGCGAGCCCGTTTTCATTGGCGCAAAAGGTGGTGATGCGACTCAACTTCTCAATGCTATGTGAGTTACGCAGCGTGAGCCCTTTTTCCATCAACTTTTGGGTGTGCTTAGAGAATGACAATCGGAGCAGTCCAACAACATCATAAGGCGCGAAGGCAATGGCGAATAACAGACCTAAATGGATGAGTGACTGCCAGTCAGTTGTTTGTTTCTGGTATTCGAACCACCAAGCGATTGTGACAACGATAACTCCGACGACAAGACCTGCTATCTTTATTATCGTATGTAAATCCTTTGTTTCGTTTTCAGCGAGTGTAGTTGCAGCGGACCTCGGGCGTGCGTCTTGGTGCTGCTTCCATATTTCGAGTTGTGTTCCGGTCTTTACAACGATAGCGGATCCGTGTCCAGCGACGATGTATGTGCCGCCGAAAGCCATATTTTTCTGTTTTTCTGGCGGTAAAGCAGCTTCTGAAAGATCCACACTTATTTTGTGTACAGGGACTTCGGTCCCGAAGATCGAAGATTCATCGGTCATGAGTCCTTCGGATTCGATGATTCTCGCGTCAGCGGGGACGTAGTCGCCAGCGTTCAGTGAGAGGAGATCACCGGGGACAATATCTTCTGGTACACATTGTTCGAATTTTCCTTGTCGAATAACTCTAATGCTATGCCCCATGCGTCTGTTAATATCGGCATCTCGACTGCGGATCCGGTATACTGTTATACATGTCGAGGCGATGTGAATCATCAGAGCTGCCCCGACGATGCCCGTCGCATGAAGGGTAACGCCTTCCGATCCTCTGATCAATGACACAACTAAGATGACCGTCGCGAGGAATAAAACGATGATGCGCCATGTCAGCAGAGATCCCAGAAACGCTTGAATCGGGAAAACTTTTTCCTCTGGACCGAACTTGTTAGTGCCATAGCGCGCTCTTGCATGCGCATAGGCTTCGGCACTCAGGCCCTGCTCCATATTAGAATCGAATTTGTTCAATATTGACGCAATGTTTTCTGTATGAAAATTCGCCATCTTTTTATCTTTCAGCAGAATAGCCATCAGCCGTCAGCCGTCAGCCATCAGCAAACAGTACAGAAAGTTTTATGTTACTCGAAAACCTCTTGTGGCTGAAAACCGGAAGCCGGAAGCCGATGGCTAATACGGTTTTCAGGTGTTCTCAATGTGAATGCTTGCACCATTAGCATCTGGCTTCAGGATTTTGATGT
Source organism: Candidatus Poribacteria bacterium WGA-3G (assembly GCA_000406005.1). Taxonomy (GTDB): domain Bacteria; phylum Poribacteria; class WGA-4E; order WGA-4E; family WGA-3G; genus WGA-3G. Next base: position 23,914 of record ASZN01000065.1, on the reverse strand, counting down.
CAGATGCGATCTGATGTTTCTTGAAGGCAGATTGCATCCGTTCGGCTACCTGTTCTGTATGTTCCAGGCAGTAAGCGGCAATGCTGGGACCCGCGCCACTTAAAGCGACACTAAGGGCACCAGCGGCGGTAGCAGCTTCTGCGACATCGTTGAACCCTGGAATCAGTGAAGTCCGGTAGGGTTGGTGCAATCTATCTTTCATTGCAACGCGTAACATCTCAAATTGACCGGTGACAATACTGGCAATTAAGAGTGTACTCCGACTGGTATTGTATACTGCATCAGCGAAACCTACCGATGTCGGCAGTACGTTTCGCGCCTGTTCTGTGGATAGTGGAAAATCTGGAATAGCGAGCACAATAGAAAGTATAGGTGGACACGGCAACCGAACGGTATGTACTTCTGTGTTTTCCTGCGCCGAGACGACAAGACCCCCATATAATGAAGCGGCAACATTATCGGGGTGCCCTTCTAATTCTGTAGCAAAATTGAGAAGTTCTTCGTTGGAGAATGGCGTACCGCAGAGGGCGTTTGCCGTTAGCAAGCCGCCGAGAATAGCCGTGCCGCTGCCTCCCAACCCACGGATTGCGGGGATCCCGTTCTCTATTTCCAGTTTGAAACCTTTCGGACGTTTGCTGCCGCTTTGCTCGAAAACGAGTTCTACCGCTTGAAACGCTATATGCTCTGGTGTGCTCGGTATTTTATCGGCGTCGACCCCCTTAACGATGACCTGCGTCTCCGTTTCGGTGGTTTCTAACGTGACTTCACTGTAGAGTTGCAGCGCAAGTCCTAACACGTCGAACCCGGGTCCGAGGTTTGTTGTACTGGCTGGTACACGTGCAGTCGCTTTTGGGTTAGAAGAACGAGACATATAAAAGATTCCTGTTGAATTAGTTACCAGTTACCAGTTACCAGTTACCAGTTACCAGTTACCAGTTACCAGTTACCAGTACGCTGCGCTTTGAGTTTTCAGTTAAAGAGGTCTCTGATGAACCACTATGTAGTTACCAGTTACCAGTACGCTGCGCTTTGAGTTTTCAGTTAAAGAGGTCTCTGATGAACCACAGTCTCTTAACTGACAACTGTTAACTGGTAACTGGTAACTATTAAAACTGATAACTCTTAAAGCTACAATTTTGAGATGGCCGTTTCGATCCTACTTAATGCCTCTTGTATATTTTCTAAGGAGTTGGCGTAGGAAAGTCGGAGGTATCCGTCGCCATACTTACCGAAGGCGGTTCCCGGTAAAAGCGCGACATCTGCCTCTTCCATAATGTAGTCAGCGAGTGCTTCACATGAAAGCGGTAATTGCGTCACATTCGGAAATACATAAAATGAACCGAGCGGTTTGATACAGCTGATTCCGTCAATCGCGTTAAGGCCGTCTACAATAGCGTTGCGTCGGGTCTGAAATTCGGCAACCATTTCCTTAACGAAAGTTTGTGGTCCTGTGAGTGCCTCAATCCCAGCAAGTTGTGTAAAGGTTGCGGTGCAGGAGTTCGAGTTGATCGTCAACTGCGTGATTTTATCGGCAATTGCTTGTGGTGCGATCCCGTACCCCAACCGCCATCCGGTCATTGCGTAGGTCTTAGAATGCCCTTCGATCAAAATTGTCCGTTCCTTCATACCGGGAAGGCTAAGAACGCTGTGATGTTCGCCTTCATAAAGGATGCGGGAGTAGACTTCGTCTGTCAGGACATAAAAGTTGTGTCTCTGTGCGAGTTCAGCGATTGCTCCGAGGTCTTCTGCGGTAAGTGTGCCACCGGTTGGGTTCTGAGGTGAGTTGAGAATCAGTAGTTTCGTTCGGTCCGAGACTGCGTCTACAAGGTCTTCGAGTCGGGAACGGAAATCTACTTCCTCACGCAGCGGTAGAGGTACCGCTTTTCCGCCGATAAAGTCGATAACAGACTCATAGACAGGGAAACCGGGTTCGGGATAAATCACTTCATCGCCGTCGTCTATTAAAGCGAGGATGGTGAAGAAAATAATCGGCTTAGCACCTGGGGTTACTGTAACCTCATCTGGGTGTATTGTGATCCCGCGTGTTTCCGTTATATGCTGTGCGACGACCTCTCGGAACGCTGGCACGCCGGCAGATGGGCAATAACCGGTATGCCCGTCTTTCATCGCTTTGTACGCCGCCTCAATGATATTGCTCGGCGTTGGGAAATCCGGCTGCCCTATTTCTAAATGGATGATGTCTTTGCCTTGTGCCTCAAGTTGCTTGGCTTTGGCAAGTACTTCAAATGCGGATTCTGTTCCGAGTCGGTTCATCCGCGTTGCGAATGTAGATGTTTCCAAAATTATTCCTCCGTCCATTATACATTGCGCTAACGACTGAAAATATTAGTTGTTCGATTTTCGGTAGAACGTGCTGTCCGAAGTTAAGGCGCGTTTATTTTAACCGCAAGATTACGCCGTTTCCGCCTGCTAACCAAACCTGTTTGTCTAAAGCGAAGACACTATTCATTTGGAATCCTTGAATCATCGAATCTCCTGGGTCTTGGACTTCCCAGTTTTTACCGCCGTCATTGGTATGTACGATCACACCGACGCCGAGGTCGCCCCCGACTGCCCAACCCATATATTGATCCGTGAATCGGATACTTCTGAGTGTTTCTTCAGTACCGCTCGCTTGTGCTGTCCACTTGTCTCCACCGTTGCTTGTGTGGAGAACAAGACCGTTTTCACCGACTGCCCAACCGTGTTTATTATCTACGAAGAAGATATCTTCAAGTACATCTTCTGTACCTGTCTCTTGGTTGACCCAAGTTTGTCCGCCGTCTACGGTTTTCTGAATCACGCTATTTTGGCTTACGAGGGGGACGACGTGTACACCAGCAACCCAACCCGTGGATTCGTCAAGAAACTGGATAGCATTGTACATGGTTGCTTCGTCATCACCGATAGCACCGATGACTCCCCCTTGGACCACCTTCCAAGTCCGTCCACCTGTTTTTGTTGAGAGAATGGTATCGTTTGCGCCGACAGCAAAGCCGATATCTTTATTTACGAAGTAGATCCCTTTAAGTGGGTTGTCAACTTTGCTGGTTTGTATTTCCCAATCTTTACCGTTAGTTGTGGCGGCAATTTTCCCTTTTTCACCGATTGCCCAACCGTGATTTTCATTTAAAAAATAGATGCTGGCGAGTTGCGCATCGATATCAATTTCGGCTCTATTCCATGTTGCTCCACCGTCTGTCGTATATCCGATGAAACCGGGGTAGTCCATTTCCAAGGGTGCAACACCGACTGCCCACCCGTTGTTCGTACTTGTGAAAGCGATAGACATATAGTCACGAATTTCGGGGTCCTGTTTTTGGAGGATATCCCAATTTGCCGTGACAGATAAAGGGATTGCCAAGAGACCGACGATTGCGAGTAGGGTTATTATGCAAATGGTGCGTGATTCAAACCTGTTCATTGTAATTGTATCTCCTTTTCGATATTTTTGGATTAACAGCAAGGTCTGTTTGATTGGGTTCACAGATGACTAAAGCTGGCTGTTAAAATTTGCACCTGAACGAACTAAAATCTTGTAGTTGTCAGTTATAAACATATAATATAACCTTGAATTGAGAATTAAGTCAACAGTTTTTTACGCAACATTGGATGCAGTCAAGTATGCAGTCCGACATTGCAGCGGTGTCATCGTTGCTTCCTGATTTTAGGATAGCAAGTTTCAATATCTATTTGTTATTTCGCGACGATGACTGTGCCTGTCTTGAAATTTTCGCCGACTTGGAGTTGGTAGACATAAACCCCGCTTTCGACGATTTCGCCGGTTTCATCCCGTCCGTCCCACGTGAGTTCCGTCTCATCGGGCAATGCCGTCAAGGTTTTAACGAGCATTCCGTCAATGTCGTAAATAAGTACTGTGAATTCGCCTGAAGCGTCTTCGATTGCGCGTGCAGGGAACACAACCTGATTGAAATCTGTGTCTGGTGAGAGCGGCGTAAATGGGTTCGGGTACGGTTTAGCAAAGATACGGAGTTTTGTTTGTGTTGGTGCGGATGCGTTATCTGCTTCGTCAACTGCAATAACGGCATACGTAAAGCTGCCTACGGACAATATGCGCTCATCAATAAATCTATATCCAGCAACTTCGTCTTCGGCGGTTCGTTGTAGCACACCGTCGGTTAGAGGTTCAAGTCCGTCAGTTTCGACTGAGCCGAATAGGACTCTGTAGGCTGTCACGTCTCGGCTGACACTCGGTTTCCACGAAACTTCTACACCTTCGTTTGAGGTGGTAATGTTGAGCATCGTTGGTGGTTCCGGTGGAGCGGTGTCCTCTGATACGTTCACGGTCTGTATCGGGGACCGTTCCGATTGCAAAAGAAGCGTCTTATATGTGGTTATCTGGTATGTATGTTCTCCTTGTGGAACATTCACGTCACGAAACGTGGTTGACGAACGTCCTTTAACATTAATAGGCGATTCTTTACCCCTATAGATGAGATAACCGTTAACGTCAGGATCCGCCGAATTCTGCCAACGGAGCGTCACATCGTTTTCACCGGTTGTGTCGGCTTCTGCTGTGAAACCTATAACTGGACCGGGGGGAACGTTCGCGATGACCTGCAGTGTAAAATCGTCGTTGTTGAGTTTCCCGTCTGTTTGTCCCTCACTGATGAATTCACCGATAGGCACATCGTCGAGATTGCGCAGACGCACCCTGAATGCCGCCGATAATGTGATGGTGTTCGGTGTTTGGCAATCAAAGGTAATTTCGTAAATTGAATTTTGGTGATCGACAATAAGGTCTGCGAGTTCAACACGTAGGATGTTGCCGCCGGAGACGACGGCACGCGCGACAAGTGGGTTCCGGTCTCGAGAGATACCTTTGAAACGGTCGGATTGTGTCAGGAATCCGGATGGCATCAAGATTTCGATGGTCTTGATTTCTTCGCCGGTTTCTGCGAGGGACCTGTCTATGGAAAGCGTCACAATTAACGGTGCTGTTGTACTCGCAGGAACAATACCTTCAGTTTGGTCAACAACATTTATTTCGCCTCTGGAGGTCACCGCCGTGTATCCATTTATAGAAATGAATAGGTTAACAATAAGAACGAGAATAATTGGTATATTTTTCATGGGGCAGACTCTTTTTTAGAATATCAGATTTATTGAGAATCGCTGTGTTGTGTTGTTCTGGAAGTCTCCACTTAGGAGTTGAAACCCGTAGTCGAGTTGGATGGCGGTCCTGCTGATTGGAATCTTAGCACTTCCACCGAAGTTCAGGGTCGTCGCGGAATCGCTACCGTTTTTTAACCCGTAGCCGCCACGTACAGCGATAGACCTGTTTAACCAGACTTCTATGCCGGTGCGTATATAAATTTCGCCATTACGGTTTGCGACCTCGAAAGTTCCGAGGCTCCCTTTCAACAAGTTGCTAACGACGGCACCTTGCGTGCTCATCTCTGCGATGGATTCGAGTCTGTATGCTAAGCCAGCGCGAATATTCAGAGGCACCGTACTTGTATCAACATCAGCGATGCTTACATTTGCAGGAAGTACATTCTCCACGGAAACTCCGAGGCTCAGGCTCTGAATTAGCTTTGCAATCACACCGAAATCAAGGGAGACTGCTGAGTTAGATGTTTGCTCGAAGTAAGGATTTTCGATAATGAATTCATTCGTTTCATCGAAAGAGATCCCGAAAAATTTCAGGTTCGCGCCGACGGCTAATTGTTTGAAAAGCGTATTGCCGTAGGAGACACGCACCGTCTGTTCTTGATAGATTTCAGAATCTTCTGTGAGGACACCGAAGCTTGCCCCGATTGCCCCTATTTTTCCGAACGGAATAACGGCGTTGATACTATTATAGGTGATGAGTCCATTGAAACGTTGTGCCGTTGTCGCGCCGACTTGGATTTTATCGATATAACCTATCCCGGCTGCGTTGTAGTTCGCAGCGTTACTATCATCGGCGAGCGCAACGAATGCACCCGCTAAACCGAGAGGTCTTGCGCCGACACCGATGTCGTTAAATGCAGCGTAGGTGGCAAGCGGGGAAAGCATCACGATGAATAGGATTAGATGGCGTATCTGTTTCAATCTATTGTGTCCTTTAAAATAAATCATAGCGGTTTTTATTATTTTCAAGTTGACATTTTTTGTATTTGCGAGGGGTGAGATTCATGGAACATTGCTACGGGTTAGGTTACCTAACCCTTACTGGTTCACCGGTCATAGGGACAAAGCTGACAGGGGTGACCTCGGTCGCCTCAATAGACGGCGTTGAACGTTTTCCATTTTGAAGTTTTTTCCGAATTAGGAGCAGATTTTGCTCAGAATCGCCGACCGGTATTACCATTTTGCCTCCCACTGCAAGTTGCTGAACGAGTTGCGTCGGCACCGTCTTAGGTGCTGCTGCGGCAAGTACTGCGTCATAAGGTGCGTATTCTTGCCAACCGTGATGTCCATTCCCTTTTTTGAGATGAACATTTCGATAGTTGAGTGCCTCCAATCTTGCTTTCGCGCGTTTGGCGAGTGCAGGTATGATTTCAACGGAGTAAACGACCTTCGCTAACTCCGCAAGTATCGCTGTTTGATAACCGCATCCGGTGCCGATTTCAAGAACCTTTGAAGTCGGAGTCAGCTCCAACAGATCCGTCATAAGTGCGACGATATACGGTTGTGAGATCGTTTGGTCGTAATCGATCGGCAGCGGTCCGTCCTTGTATGCGAAGTTGAGATGTTGAGGTCTCACGAATAGATGTCGCTCCACCTTTCGCATGGCGGCGAGGATTTGAGGCGTATGAATACCACGCGCTTCAATCTGATTTTGGACCATTTTTCGGCGCAGTGTTGCTTGGTTTTTATTGAACAACATTTTTAACGCTGCTCCGGATGTCGTTTTGTGCGTCATGCGGGGTTTGAAACCCTGAAAAAACACCCCAGCAAAAACCCTGCATGGGGTTGCGTAAGTCTCATCTAATTGCCTACACTTATCTGATAAGGCATCAAGAGAAAAAGCCTCTGTTTTCTGATGACGTTTAGGAGTTTTGTAGTGGTGTTCAAATCTGCGTATCGAGTGATAAAACGTAGCGGCGAACTAATTTCCGCTGGTGCGTTCTTCACGTCATCATTTGCGAGTTCGGCGCGAGGTTGGGTTGTAAATGGGAATGGCAAGTTGCTGAATGCTTGTGAAAGCCACGTCTTTTTCGGGAATTGAATGATCTCAAACGACTGTTCACCCAATCCGGCGCGTTGCCGTGCAATCGCAATCGCGAGGTTTAAGCCGCCCAACTGATCTACAAGTCCGTGTTCCTTTGCTTGTCTACCCGACCAGATACGTCCCTGTCCGAGCCTATCGACGTCTTCTATTGTTAGGTTGGTTCGTCCGTCTGCCACCTTTTTGACGAAGTCGTCGTAGATTTCTTTGATCTGTTTCTGTAGGATCGCTTGTTCTTCATGTGAATAGTCGCTGTAATCTGAGTAAAAATCGGCGTGTTTACCGCGTTTGAGTATCTCTTTGTGGATGCCGAGTTTTTCGTAGAGTCCTTTGAAACTATACTTACCGCTGATGACACCGATGGAACCTGTAATCGTTCCGGGTTCAGCGACGATAGTATCTGCAGGCGCTGCTATGTAATAGCCGCCTGATGCTGCGACGTCACCCATGGATACGACGAGCGGTTTGACCTCTGTGAGTCGTACCAATTCACGCCATATCGTATCCGCTGCAGAGACAAGCCCGCCGCCACTATCGACCCGCAGCACAACTGCTTTGATGTCATTGTCGTCTTTTACTTTTCTAATCGCCTGAGCGATTGTATCTGCGCCCATGACTTGTGTTCCGAGAATCGGATCGATGAAACTATCACCCGTCAACATGAGACCTTTTGCCTCAATAACCGCCAGTTTCGGTTGTGGTGTCTGCCAGTCTTGAGGATGCAGCCTACTGCTTGCGTATTCGCTGAAGGAAACTAAGTCGGTGCGGTTGCCGGTGAGTTCTGCTACGACATTGTGTAGTTCATCTTCATAGACGAGACGGTCTACGAGTTCGGCATCGAGTGCTTGGCGTGCGGTATAGGGTCCCGTGTCAATCCGTTTTTTTACAGTTTCGTGGTTCCATCCGCGTCCTTCTGCCATGATATCTACGATTTGTTCATAGAGGTCATCAAGAATAATATTCTGGATTTCGCGCTGTGTTTCGGACATCTCTTTTCTTGTGAATGGCTCGGATGCCGATTTGTACTTACCGATATGTTCAAGATCGGCTCTGACCCCGATCATATCTAATGCGCCTTTATAAAAAGAGCGTTCTGTCCGTAGACCGATCAACCGTACTTCAGCGGACGGATGAATAAGGATACCGTCGCATGTCGCTGCGACGATATAATCACCGGTGGAGCAGTCGGTGAGATAACAGAGCACAATACGTCCGGATTCTCTAAAGTTCAGGATCGCATCTGACATTTCTTGGAGTTGTGCGATACCGTAATCGTTCCCGTTGATACGGATGAGGACACCAGCGATATCATCATCCCACTTTGCGATGGGTAAAATTTCTTTGAGGGCGCGCATTGATAGGTCAAGGAACATACGGCGGCGGAGCAGCGGCTTCGTTGTCGGTGTGTTGGTGTACTGGAAATAGCCGACACCGACTTGTCCGTCTCGATTCTTGTCGAAGGTATTGTCAGTTCCGATGCCCCAATTTCCGATATTGATACCGAAACGGACATCAAAACTCAAGTCGTTATTTAGGGTGCCGCGCACCATAAGTTCACGGATCGGACGTACTTCTAAGGCATAGCGAAATTTCCAATCTTCTATACCTTGTGTTTTTTGCAAGTCAATTGAGAGTGTTGTCCGCCAGGTTCCGGGTCGAAGTGCGAATCCGAGATCGTAGGTGCGTCCGAGTTTCTCAGCAAGCAGTGTGGGTCGATTCAGATCGCGTGCCATTGCGCCGATTGAGATGTAGCGCCGTCGGTACATCAAGCCGAGGGACAGTGACCGAAATTTGTCGTACGCTGTGTTATCCGAATTCATCCAACTGTAACTCGTGCCCCAGTAGAGTCCATTCCCTAAAGGTCGTCCGCCGGAGAGTGTGTAGCGTGTAAAGTCTGTATCAGCGTCGGCACTAACAAATTCCATGCCGAAACCGGCACCGGGGACAGCAAGGAAAAAAGCGTCATCGCCTACCCAGTCGCTCTGATATGTGCGGAGGTAGTATAGGTTTAGACCGCGCCCTGTACCGAGTCCGGATGGATTAAAGAAGGTGGATAAGGCATCGTCGCTCATAGCGATGGAGGTCGCTGGTAAGTGGGTACGCACCTTCGGTGGTGAGGCATCGGCATAGAGCGCGCTCACGCCATAGATGAACGCTGCTGAAATAACAGCCTTCCTGATATAAGCTAAGTACTTGCGAAATGAAGGTGTAACAATCAATATGTTTTTCATCTAATGTGCGTCTGCAAGTCGGTAGGTTACGCTAAACCGGAGTTCAAGCTATAGAATACCACAAAACTGCGAAATTTGCAACAAAAACACTAAGAGGCAGGCAATTTTTACATATTTGCCACATATTCGGAGCCACCGGTGAGATTTCAAACCGCGTTAACAGCAGTTTCTGTGTCAATTCTGCGGACGAAACATTATGAACGTCGAGCATATTGCGGGAATAACACATCGTGGATTTCGCTGCACTGCTGGAGATGGATTTTCCGGTTGGCATCTGCAGTGTCCACCATCGTTGGAAAAAACATACCCGCGCCGGTGTCGATTTGGTATCCGCCTGCCGAATGGACGCTCAGATATTGATGCAAGGTCTCTAAATCCGGTTCTGTTGTGCAATGTTGTGTGCAATTCATCGTGAACATCCGTCGCCGTGTGCCGCCGCCAAACGATGCGTGATAGGTATCGTGATTGAAAATAACGACATCGCCGGGTGTGGTTTCCAAGGCGATACTGGTTGGAAATTCCTGAGGCGGGATGCCGTAGCGTGTCTCCGATTGGTTCGGATCAATCTTTTCTGCTCTCACGAAATGTGTAGGGTTTTGGCTGCCGGGGATGATGCGCAAACATCCGGTGTCTTTCGTCAAATGGTCGAGATAGAAGGTTACTTTACAAGCGAAGAGTCTGCCCCAACTCCCATCAGGGTGCCACCCAGTGTCGCCAGCGTAGTAATTGCCATCGCCGCCAGCATAATTGAAATCCTCGCCAATCACGCCTCCGATAAGTCCCTTGATACGTTCATCATCAAGTAGCGTAGAGAGCCGCGGGCGATGCTCAATCGGACCGCCAAACATAGTCCGACGTGTGCCATCGTGGTCTTTGCCGCCCCCGAATTCCTGAATCGTAAGCTCAAATTCTTCTGTAATCCATTCCATCTCACTTTCAGAAAACATCTCCGGTATTGCGAGGTAACCGAATGTATTGAAAAAATTGACCTGATGCTCTGTTAATTTCATTTTTTAATTTTCCTTCATTCCGCTCGAATGATCCGCCATGTATCCGCCTCGTTTGCGAAAACCAACGTCACTCTGCCTGATGTCTGTTTAACCTGTCCGTCCGTTTTCGTTACGTATTGCAACGTATACCCTCCTGTTACGATTGCGGTGTCGTCAACGATGTTCGGATGGATGTCGATGTCGGTCAGTGTCATGTCAATCTGATGATAAGTTTCAAAGAATTGTGATGCCTTGGTTTGAACATCTTGATATGTACGTCCGTTTGATAGGTATGTCTCTGAGAAACAAGACATCACCTGTGCCAAATCAGCCATATCATACCCAAGTTCGTATCGGTTTAAGACGCGTTGGATGGTCTCCTTAATTGTTGGTTCTGCCTGATTTTTACTTGCTTGCGTTTCGGTCGGCACCGAATGTCCGACGGATTCGGGGGGGATGCCTTGCACAATCTGTTTAAGCGTATGTACCTCGGGTGCCGGATACCCCCAAACTTCGATCTCCAAAACGCGCGCGATGCCTTCTACATCGTACACGGGTCGCCTACCTGCCATGTGTTGATAGTTCCGGACGGTATCGTTTGAGGAGACGGGGACAAGTCTTATTTTCCTCGCGATTAAACGGTCCCGCACCTCATGTTCTCGCTTACCTTTGGTGTTATTTCGTGCTGTATACTGTTTATCTCGCGTATCGCCTGACGGTATAAGTCCCCACCCGGTGCCGTGCCAATACTCGATTCGGTAGTCTTTTAATCCGAATTGCGGTGCCGGATATTTTTCGGAGTCAATCGTCCAGACAACGATCTTACGAATGTCAACAGGTTTAGGGAGTGTTACGGACACGTAAGGTCGCTTGTTCAGGTCCGAAGTGCGAAGGTGTTCTAAACTGCTGCCCCAACCACTGCCTTCATCCCATGTCTCGGAGGTGGTGTCGCCGTCAATGACCTCCTCGGCGCGGTGATTTGGCACGGATTGCGAAGCATCTGCCGTGGCACCGTTTCGGCTGAGTGCGAAATTGATAAGCGGTGGCGGCGGTTCTAAAAGATGTTCCTGCAAAGTTTGCGATTTACAACTGATGATTGAAACTAAAAGCGTCAGATATACGATATACACACGAAGCATTGTCAACCTCCTTTAAACCGATAGTTGCCACAAACCTTCGCGGTAGTGTAACTTGGTGTCCCATTGCGATAACTCCTCTCTTAATTTAAGCGAAAATCATGAGTCGTTTTAATTGTTGTATCCTTTATCGCAGCACTGCCAGTCGTCCAAGTATCTGCGTGGTCTGTTCGCCAACGACAGCGCGTATTCTGTAAAAATAGACACCGTTGGCGAGCAGCACGCCGTCGTCATCTCGTGCATCCCAGACAGATTCGTTGTACCCCTCGTTTCCGGAAGCCTCTGTCAGCGTTTTGACCTTCCGTCCGGATGTGGTGTAGATCATTATAGAAACCTCATCTGCATCGAGTGATAACTGATAGGTAAATGTTGTTTCTCGCTTCAACGGATTCGGATAGTTATGGGCATCCCAAATCCGGAAAGGCGTTTCCTCTGGTAAAAAGTCGGTATCGTGCTTTTGGAGTGTCCGATAGTCGAAATCCGTTAACCAAACGGCTTCTGCGTTTAAGGTGTTTAACAATTCTGCTTCAATGGTTTGATGCGAATATCCGAAAAGTGGGATGTATTCCTTGATGGCTTTGATATGCGGTTGTATCGACTTTGAGAACTCTGTTGCACTGATAATTTTGGCACGGATGGCTTCCTCTGTTTCCGTTTCATAGCCGAGTATGATCGCTTCTACTAATTTGGTGCGACTTTGAAATAAGAGCACCCACAACGCCATTAAGTGGGCCGCGTCGTTTAAATCTTCGGCTGCTTCAAGATCAAACGGGTCTGCGATTTCGGCTGCTACGCTAATCTCGTTAGCGGCTTGTTGTTGCGATGCCAAGAGTGTGGTGAAGCGGTTCGAGGCATACCGAGCGATCTCTAATTCGGGGATCGCCAGCGTATCCTCTATAGGACGCGGTCCGATAAGCGTCCAGAATCGGGTTGCGAGTCCTGCGGAACCGCTTCCATAAGTGCCGCCTACAGTTAGGGAACCGGCGTAGTCTAAAAAATAGCTCGCCATGTTCCATCCGTTTACCCGTAGGGCGTTCAATATTTGTGGTGCTGCTTCGGTTCCGTATCGTGCTATCAATTCATTTAGGAGCAGCTGAAAATAATCGAGTTCAATGTCCCAGTTGAGGCGTGCACTGACGAGTCTATCGAGGTAGCCTAATCCTTGTGTCGCGCCTTGAACGGTAAACCCGCCTAACCCGATAACTTCGGGATTGTTGGCGAGGTTCCGGACACCTTGGACGAATAGATCGCTTTCAATCATCCAAAACGGCATCACCTCTTCCACTTCATGTGATAAGACGATGAAGCGGTGCCCGATTTCACCGAGTGCCCTGATTTGCGGGAGAGGCACACCTGCATCGACGATCGGTTCACCATCTGCGCCCCATTTTCGCGAGAAAATGGTACCTTTCGGTAACCGCCGTGCATAGGCACCGGCGGCATCTTTTAGCCAACTGCTGTCATACCCGGAGATATAGAATTTGAAATCAGGGCGGATCTGTTGTGCAGCGTCGATGATCGTAAAATAGACCTCCCAGAGTTTTGCCTGTCCCTGCTCTGTTCTATCGCCGCAATCCGGGCAATTACATGCGCGTGTTTCGTGTCCCCACGATCTGAGGTGAAAACCTGCGAGCGTCGGATAGGTCCGTACAATCGCCTGAACCAGTTCTTTCGTAAGCGTATGAAATTCGGGTTTCGACCAGCAGAAGGGTCGATAAGATACCTCGTTTCGAGATGCCCCGTAAAGTACCGTCGGTCCGAGGACATCGGGACGCTGCCGAATCAGTGCCTCTGTCGGCTCTCCGGTTACGTACATGAAGAGGTATGCATCAATACCGCGCCGTTTGAGCGCGTTGAACCGGTTTTGGAGTGTCGCGATGCGGTTTCGTCGTTGTGCTATCGGTTCATCTTGCAGTGCCTCAAATGCGGGTGTATCGACATATTTGAACGCAGTCCCGAATCCGTCTTCGATACCTGTTCCTGTCCAAACGCCTTCGCCGCCACTCATGTTGATACGATGCCGAGCGAGCCAATCTGGGTTCTCTATCTCTAACACGGCACGGATTGGATAAAACGGTGCAGATGTCTCATTTATAAACGGTACGAGCAGTGCTTTCGCTTTAGCAACTGCGACCTCTGGATGCACAGGTGTTAAACCGGTTAGTGCCGTGATACATCTCTCAATGAAAGCATAAGCACCGTATATAACGCCTCGTTCGGTGTGCGCTGTTACAACGATAACGACTTCAGTTCCGACCTCGACAGTTTTGATACGATAGCCTTCATCTCCAAGTTCGTCTCCGAGTGTGAGTTCTACATTCGCTTGTAGTCCAGCAATTGTAGGGTTTGATTTCGGTGTGCCTAACACAATCACCGTCGCTGTTTCTGTCTGTTGTCTATTGGTTCGGATGTCGAGTTTAGCACCTGTGAATTGCTCAATAAAATTCTGGATTTCCTCAGCGGCGAACTGTTCTTGTGCTGTGGCGTTTGCTCCGACTTGGATCGTCGCTCTCGGTTCACCGGATACTGCGATCGGGATCTGATTACTTTTTGCTGGTGTGGCAAATGTCAGGATACCGAGAGCGATAATAAGTATACCGAGATTTTTCTTATATCGTGTTAGATTTAGAGACAGCGGACGGTGCGTTTTAGTGGACATGTTTACCTTCAAATCCCTGAAAGAAATAGATGACGCAAAAAGCCAGCACGAATCCGATGACAAATAGGACTTTTGCAAGGCGGTTCAAGCCTGTTTTTTCAGCGGTATATTTACCACGGAACCCATCCATGACGACGTGCAGCAGTGTCCCTACGGCGAAGGCTGTTACGTAATCTGTGAGTTCTGCGAAAACACCGCGAAGCAGTTGCTCTCCGATTATCGCGCCGACCACCGGTCCAATTATCAGTGGTGTCAACCACGCCAATGCTTTAACAAATACTTGATCCCGTAGGAGCGCGACGGTGATAAGCGTCCCGACTGGCAGACGATGAAGCAATATACCGAAAGCGAGGGCAATGCCGAGTCCGCCTTCTCTCGCTGCGATGACCAAATTGAGTCCATCGACGAGTGAGTGGAGCGATAGACCGAAGACTGTTAAATTAACACTCCAGCTATTTTCGGTGTTATCTATATGCGTTTCGTTTTCATCGTGCCGATGTGACGTGAGATAACCGACACCAGAGATCAGAAGGAATCCAACCCACATCACAAGGATCGTCGTGTAACCTACTTCCGTGTAGAGGTGCATCATCATTACCAAGACAATACCGAGGACTGCACCAGCGGTCAATCCAAAAATATTGCCAAAATGCTTTGGTTGTACTTTGGATACAAAGGCGATTCCTGCACCGAGTGGAACCGTTACCACCGCAATTGCCAGATAAAGTATAAGCATGCTATAAATATAGCAAAATTCGGATTACATTGCAATCTAAATTCTGGACATATATTCGTCAATTTTTGAATTGACCGGTTTGTGCATTAATGTTATAATATATTTTCACTGTCATGCAAAGTGACATAAATTAACTCGGGGCGGGTTATATTTTTATTTTTTTCTTAAAGGACACATGCGAATGTTAGAAAAAATTTTTGATGTTATCATCGGTTTTATGCTCAATAGGGACTTGGAAAAGGAGATGGGCGGTCGGCAGAAACTTCTTAAAGGGAGGATTGCTGAGATTCCTTCAAAAATCTTTGATCGGTTCGTCGATTTTATCGTTGGCACTCGGTACTCTTATTACTTGGAAATGCGGCGTAATATGCTTGAAGGTGGTGTGGTTGAAATTCCCTCAAATATCTTTGATTGGAAGGCACTTGAACGTACAAGTAGTTACCTGCGTCTCTATATGGAGGATTTCCATGAGCGGTTCACGGAACATTATGACGGAAATTTTCCGGATGAAGATTTTAAAGATTGGTTCCGTTATTTTCATATCGAACGTCCTGAACAGGAGTCGAACAAAAAATCTGTGTCCGAGGCACTGCTTGCAGACGATTTACCGAGAGTTTGAGGATAATTTGCTGAGATGCCGGGTTTGGAGGACGCTTTAAACCGGCATCTTATCATAAGTCCTGCCATCTAATTCCCTACCTGTTTTCGATTTCCGTTTTCCTCCCCACTGCTTAAAGAAAAAATATACGTTGGCATCCGCGCATTGATCTCGGATGTCAATGACCCATTTTTTTTTCATCTCACGCGCACCGGGACCTGACTCGCCTCCTACGATAACCCAGTCTATTTCATCTAATTTTAGGTTTGGAAGTGCGCCGAGCAACGGTTCAAGTGAGAGAAATTTGATATGCGCGTCGGTTTGGCAAAGCGCAT
Source organism: Candidatus Poribacteria bacterium WGA-3G (assembly GCA_000406005.1). Classification (GTDB taxonomy): domain Bacteria; phylum Poribacteria; class WGA-4E; order WGA-4E; family WGA-3G; genus WGA-3G. The sequence continues at coordinate 8,053 of ASZN01000065.1, read as the reverse complement.
CAATCCGATCTGTCACGCGTTCATCTTCGACGCTAACTCCCATCCAGATGTTCGGTGCCCACGGCAATTCCGTATTGAAGTCTAACAGTCGTTCTGCCCGTTTTGTCAAGATTTGAAATTGATGCCAATGTGCCTCCTTCATCACAGCAAAGACTTCTTGGATGTAGGATAATTCTATCTTTTCATGAAAGAGATCGCTCATAGAATTAACAAAGATTCGGCGCGGCTTTTTCCATTTAAGGGGTGCGTTTAGCAATTCACGAACCATTTGTACCTCTTGCGTCCATCGCGGACCTGCTTTGGTGTTCTCAGCCAAACCTTCGTAAGCCATGCCTTTGCCAGAGAATCGTGCTGCGATCCGTTCTGCATAACAGAACCTGCAGCCTTCTGAGACACGGGTACAACCGCGCACGGGATTCCATGTAGATTCTGTCCACTCAATTTTTGAGGATTGGGATGCCACTGGTTCACCTCTTATAAGAGTTCTAATTGTTCTGGTTGTTTTACCGGTGAAACCTCTTGTCGCAACGGTTTCAAAAGAATGTCTTGGGCAATATTAAGTGCTATTTTGGCTCCCCTCGGGTTCCCCACGGCAAAACAGAGAAGATACAAAGGAACATTCATTGAATTATAGAGCGCGGGAGGATTATCAACTACCCCTGCAAATATGCCTTGCAAACGCTTCATGAAGTATTTCCCAATCTCGGCGAAAATATCACTTGTTTTTTGTCGGTAATTTTCTTCAGTAAGCGAAATCTCAGTTAATGGATAGAACACTTCTCTCCAGTCAGGTTCTCCAAAAAACGAGTCAAGTCTTGCTCGTAGAGAGGGTTGGATCTCCCCATCCTTTTTTAGCAACCGGTTTACAGTACCAAGCGGGAATAAGATCCATAAGTCAATGGCTTGGGTTTGAGCAATAGCCTCAATGGTTTTCCACTCTACTTGCATCCCGTATGGATCAAGAAACACAATGGCTCTGTCAGAGTTCCAGTTTCTTTCGCTACACAAATTTATCAAATAGTCGTTCGCATCACTATTGCTAAATTCAATTTGCTCATTCGGAAATTCGTTCCTAAGTTTTTCTAATTTGGAAAACCTGTTTTTGTCTTTTTCAATAAAAATATATTCCTTGAAAGGGTATTTCACTTGTAAGGCAATACGTGCCGAACCATCCCAAAACATCTGCGTTTCCTCAGAAGCAAAATCAAATAGCATCTGATCAGCGTTCTCGTCACGTTTTGGTTCGTGGTATCCTGTACCAGCAAAAGCATCTATGTATGCGAAATGAAAATTCTTATCCTTCATAATTGTTGTGTAGGCGTGTAAGTATTTTCTCAGATATTCCAACTTTTGCTCCGTCCAAGGTCCACCAAATGTATGTCCACGACTATTCATCTTCACCTTCCATTTTTAAGTATGATAATTATCACTATATTAAATTATACCAATTTTTGTTAGGTTATGTCAAGTTAATTTCTCCTTCTTATCATTTTTTCTAAAAAAGTGGATCCAACCGATAAATCCTGCTATGATCGTAACACAATAGAAAGTGTAATAGACCCATATATTTAGCAGATACGTTAGAAATTGGATGCCGACGAAAATGGCAATAGCCAAAATGTTAAAAATGAAAGGGAGCCAAGCCCCAACGACCGCACGTTTTTGGACAAATTCTTCGGCAAGCGGCAATCCGGATCGCGGTTTTGGGTAGAAAATGACGTAATAGAGTAGCGTAATTAATCCCGGTAAGACGTAAAATATGCCTGAAACTCCCCAAATGACGGTAGCGATGCAAAGCATAACAAGCGTGCACGGCGCGACAATATAGAGAAGCGCGGTTGATTGCACGCCTCGCCACAAATCTCTCGGTGCTGATAGCGGTGCGAGCGTTAGCATCCACGACGCTTTATAGTGTTCCGAATACCTCACGGGTAAGATAAAGCAACCGATGAAGCTTATACCGACAAAGCAGGAGATAATAGAAAAGCCTGGACTTAAGCCGATGGCATAAGCACCTTGAATCCATTTGAGAGAAAATAGGTTATCTTGGCTGAATGCGACGATGATTATAATGATACCCGCAAACGAACTGACAAGTTGGCGCAAGATGTGTTTATCACGGTACATATATGCAGTGCTGAGACAGAACCCCGCACGGATAGTGGGATTTCGGAATATATTCGCGAATAGCGGTATTTTCACCCGCAACTCAGATTTCTGTTGATTCCCGGTTTCCGACAAGTGAGAGAGATATTCGGAATAGCTCTGTGCGATACTCCGAAGGGGAACGCATACCAGAAACAGCGTTGAAACGACAGCCAATCCTGTTAGAATCAGATCTCTCACAATATTAGGTGCCTCTATTTCTCCGAGTGCAAGCGATACTGCCCCTGCAAACCAGCCGTTCGGAAGTGCGTAGAACCATTTCAGCACCGGGGTTAATTGATCTATTCCGCCATCTGATAGCGAGAGTGGTAAACGGGGAAGTAGAATCCATACCACGGGGAAAAGGGCGGGCAGTGTAAATTGGGCGTATTGTGCGATATTTCGGAGACTCTTTTTGGTATAAAGTTTCGTCAGATAGCCTGCGAAGACGGTCGTCACGCCAATCGTGAAAAAACCGGACATGAAAGCGATGGGCAGATAAACAAGCGGAAAAAAATATAGGAGTTGAGAAGATTCCCTAACATGAACCCAGATACCAGCGATTGCGGGTGGTAGATTCAAACTGCCTAATAACAGTGCTGTGTAAGTGAGTATCTGCGTCAGTTTCACGAGAAAATAGGTGCGCGATGACACAGGGGTGTGTGCTACAATCGGGTAGTTTATAGGACTGATAAGGATATCAAAGTATGGGATCGTCCAAAACCCTATCATCGCCATGGATGTCGTGATACTGATAAGGGCGTAGGTGTACACATCTAAACGGAGGATCAGCATAGATGCCATTGAGATTCCCATGATAAAGAAGAGTCCACACGTCACACCGAGCGACAGGTTTGCAAAGCGTTTCCCTTCGAGTGCGCGTTTTTCGACCAACCTCTCCGTTTTTAGGAGGATCCTGTACTGTACTGCTGATCCACCGAGCAGCGTTACGATTTTATCAAGCATCTACGGTTTCCTCCACTCGTTTATTTTCTTTTAGAAAATAAATAAAACTGATAAGTCCACCGACAACCGTGATGGAATAGAAACCGTAATAAGCCGATGTATGAATCACATGCGTTAGAAATTGGATTCCGACGAAGACACTACTGAAGATATTGGATAGAGAAGGCACCCAAATTGCAGATGGCATCCGTTTTTGGACAAATTCCTCGGCGAGAGGCAAACTATATCTCGGTTTTGGGGAAAGGGCAATAACATTGAGGAAAACGATCAATCCCGGTAAAACGTAAAATATGCCTAAAATCCCCCAAAAAGTGATAGCGATACAAAGCATAAGGAGCGTCCACGGCACGACAATGTAGAGCAGTGCAGCTGCCTGAACACCGCGCCATAACACACGCGGTGCTTGGAGCGGTGCGAGCTTTAACATCCACGACGCTTTATAGTGTTCTGAATACCTGATAGCTAAAATGAAACAACCGGTTAGACTTATGCCGATGCCCCAGAACAGGATAGAAAAGCCTGGACTTAATCCGATATTGACGGAGTCTTGAATCCACTTGAGAGAGAATATATTATCTTGGGCAAAAGCGAATACCATTCCAAAAGTAAAACCCAACGAAGCTAAGAGTTGTCGCAATATCTGTTTATCTCGGTACATATATGCGGAGCCGAGGCAAAGCCCAACACGGACAGTTGGATTGCGGAACATCCTCGCGAACAGTGGTGTTTTTACCCGGAGTTTAGATTTTTGTTCACTACCAGATTCCAAGAGGTGAGAGAGATATTTTGAATAACTCTTTGAGATATCCCGAAGTGGAACCAACACTAAAAAGAGTGTTGAAGCGACAGCCAGTCCTGTTAAAATCAGGTTTCTCACAATATTAGAACGTTCTATTTGTCCGAGGGCAAGCGAGACGGTTGCAGCAAACCAACCGTTAGGGAGTGCATCGAACCATTTCAAAGACGAAATTAGTTTATCCTTGGGGATGGCTGGTAATATACGATAATAGAGGATCAATACCATTACCGCAGGAAAGACCGAGAAAAATATAAGCTGTGCATATTGTGCGATATTTCGGAGTGTCTTCTTGCTGTAGAGTTTTGTCAAATATCCAGCGAAAGTCGTCATCACGCCGATTGTGAAAAAACCGGACATAAAGGCGATTGGTAGGTAGACAAAAGGAAAAAAGAATTGGAACTGGGAGGATTCCGACGAACGAAGCCAGATACCGCCGATAGCAGGAAGCAGATTTAAACTGACTAACCATAGGACAACGTGAGACATTAGCTGCGTTAACTTCACGAGGAAATAGGTTCTTGATGACACAGGCGTGTGTGCTATAACAGGATAGTTTATAGGTGTGAGAAGGATGTCGAGGTATGGCATCGTCCAGAGACCTATTATCATCGACATCGTGATGCCCATAAGCGCGTAGGTGAACGTGTCCATCGGGAAAAGGAACGGCATAAGCGTAAGCCCGATGCTGGTTATAAAACAGAAAACATGGGTTGCAGCAAGCATCGTGTTGGATAAGTCGTTTTTTCCCGCAAGTGCCCGCTTGTCTACCAATTTCTCTGTTTTTAGCAACAACCGATACTGCGTTGGCGAAGCACCGAGCATTGCCACGATTTTTTCACGTAACTTGTCTCCCGGAACCCTACTCTTGAAACCCTTAAGCATCTGGAGTGTCCTCCGTCACAATCCGGACTGCTTCCTCCGTTTTTTCATCAATTCCTGTTGTGTCCGTGAGTTGCGTGAAAATTTCGTTGAGGGCACGCTGATTTGTCTGCTGTCGTAGTTCTTCCACCGGTGCATCGGCGACGAGGTTCCCGGAGTTGATAATCATAATTCGCGGGCAGAGCGTTTCGGCGACTTCAAGGATATGTGTACAATAGAGGATCGTTTTTCCTAAATCGGCGAGCCGTTGTAAGAGTGTTTTCATGAGGGTTACGGTTCCGACATCCAGATTGGTGAACGGTTCGTCTAAAAAGAGGACATCTGGATTGTGCAACAGTGCGGACATAATGATACATTTCTGCCGCATGCCTTGCGAAAAGCCGCTTATTCTTTGGTTCGCCTGCGCTTCCATCTCAAACAGTCTCGCGAGGTCCTTTATTTTTTTCTCGATGAGACGTTCTTCTAAATGATAGAGTCTGCCGATTAACTGGAGGTGCTCTACCAAGGTGAGGTGTTCATAGAGCTGCGCTTCTTCAGGAACGTATCCGATGTGCCGTTTTAGTTCAAGCAGTTCGGTTTCGGCATTGTATCCCGCCACGGTAATTTCACCGGATGTCGGTTGCAGCAGACCGACGAGCATTTTAAGGGTCGTACTTTTTCCTGCACCGTTAGGACCGAGATAGCCGACGATTTCACCTTGTTGGATTTCAAAACTAATGTCATCAACTGCCGTGTTTTGTCCATATTTTTTTGTGAGATTTGAAACGTGAATCATGTTCTTTCCTTACCCCTGCAATTTAAAACTATTTAGAAAACTGAAACCGAATACCTCTGGTAGACACCCGTTTCAATTTATGATACCATATTCAAGCATTTCTATCACCCTGATTTCTTAAAAAAAAGAAGGAGCCTACATAATGGAATTCGTCCAGTTGACGGAGGCGCAACGTCAAACGTTTGAAGATAACGGATACTTCATCATGCGTTCAGTCCTTGACAACGCAATGATAGATCGCTTGCTGGAGGCCGGGGACGGTTTAATGGCATCCTTGGATCTCAACGGCGGACACTATGGACACAGGCGAGACGGATTGGTGCAAGAACCTGCCTTCGCGGCGCTTGTATCACAAACAAGAGCGATACCCTTAGTGATTCAACTCCTCGGCACAAATATCCATATTACCAATACTGCGCTTCTCTACAAACACCCACAGCCACATGAACTCCCCGAGCACCGTGGATGGCACCGAGATGCGGGTCTGCATTTGGACCTCGGACACAAGGCTTGCCCACGCGTTGGCTTGAAGGTCGCTTACTGCTTAACAGACTGCGATGTGCCGAATTCTGGTGCGACGCTGTTCATCCCGAAGAGCCACAAATCAGGCGAACCTTTGGGGATCCCCGAAGGTGAAATTGATCCGATTGAACCCTACGACGAGCCGCTCCTCCGCGCAGGGGATGCTTATTTTTTTGAAAGCCGTATCTACCACACCACTGGACTCAATTTCACGGATAAAACCGCCAAGATTGTCATTTACGGATACCATTACGCGTGGCTCAAACCGGAAGGCTATCTGCTCTATTACAATGACAGACAACAACCCGACGAATCGGTACTGGCAAACGTTGATGACTTAGGAAAACAGTTTCTCGGCGGCGGGGGTGGTGCGGCAGCGCAGTGGGCAGCAGAACATAATCTGAAGTTAGAACAGGCACCGCAGGTTGTAACAATCTGATTGACTGCTTAAAATTGATAGAAGGCACGCGCGTTTTCTGCCATGATTTTGCGTTTGCGTGTCGGAGAGAGGTTGCTCGGGAGTGCCTGATCGGGGGAATCGAAATCCCAATGCGGATAGTCGGTTGCGAACATTAACTTGTCATCTGAATTAAGCTGCGCGAGGAGTTGGTCGAAGTACTCTTGTTTCGGCGGTTCCTCGATCGGTTGTGTGGTGATCCAAAAGTGTTCGCGGATGTATTCAGAGGGTAGCCGTTTCAATTCGGGGACTTCATCGCGTAATTTTTTCCACGAGCGGTCGAGTCGCCACATCAACGGCGGTAGCCAAGCGAAGCCGCCTTCAATTAAAACGAACCTGAGTGTCGGGAATTGTTCAAAGACCCCTTCGCAGACGAGGCTGGTTACCTGTGTCTGGAACGCCTGCGTCATTCCGGCGTGGTCTTCGATGTAGTGTGAGGGTCTACCGACAGCGGTGATTGGTCCTACGCCGACACCGGTGAAGTGGATGCCTATCGGGAGGTCGTGCTGCGCGGCTGCTTCATACATTTTCCAATACCTGCGTCGTCCCAAGGGTTCCATCGTTCGCGCAAGTAGCAAGATTTGCACGAATCCCGGATGCTCTGCAAGTCGGTTGATTTCAGCGGTGGTGAATTCAGCGTCATCGCATGCGACGATCATAGATGCCCGGAGTCTCGGTTCTTTTTCGAGCCATTCTTCGATCTGCCAATCGTTTACAGCGGTTGCCCACGCTGCGGCGAACGCGAGATTCGGCATCTCACAGACCGGTGTCAGACAATTGAGGATACCGTATTCGATGTTGAATGCGTCTAAGAGTTGCTCACGTAGAAAATTGAGGTCGGAACCGGGTCTATGTCCCGATGGCGTCCATGCGTCGTATCTTGCACCGAAGGGTTGGGCGCGTGGGATATATGCGCCGACGCGGTCGGTTGTGCCGACCATACCGTGATGCTTGCGCCAGCGTTCGGAGAGATAGGGGTATAGCACCGTTTCGGAGGCGACGGTGTTGTGGATATCGCAGTCGATAATTGTCGGTTTCTGGTGTTCAGAGGTCTCTACTTTTGCCATCTTTGTTCCTACCTTACAGCAAGTGCCCTGATTCATTATGAGCCGCTTGAATCATATATTTTATGCTTTACCATTTAGATTCTTTCCAAGACGTTCGATAGCATTTCCTTGTGCTTGTTGGCGTAATCCTTCTTTTGCCCGCAAATCATTTGTTCCTTGATTTTTTACCTCCGAGATCAAAATTGGATAGGTTAATGTGCTGTCCTTGCTGCTTTTTATCGCAAGAATACCTCCATCCGGTTTCATACTGGTATTGTTGAAATGGAAATGTAAATCGGTGTCAGGAAAATATGGTCTTAGTTCATTAATAATGTCTTTCAGATGCCATTGTTTTTTACGAGTTAAAGATACGACTTACGCATGCTGCTCTTTTGTAGCACAAACTTCTTAGTTTGTGTCACCAGAACGCTGTGTTTTCCGAAAATTCTCATCTAACAGAACGG
>ASZN01000064.1 GCA_000406005.1 Candidatus Poribacteria bacterium WGA-3G | reverse complement strand
ACCCAAGCAAAAACACTCGCTCCTACAGAAGAGGGGGCCTTATGCCACAGTGAAATTATGCCCAGCGCGGTTTTCTGCCGCCGAACCGCTGCTCGCTGATGTTCCAGAGTTCAGATAGACCGAGCTGCCGAATGTGTTCAATTCCGGGTAGGAACGGATCGTTGACTCGGTTCAACCACGCTTGAAGTTCCGTCTCTAATTCTGCTCGAAGTCCTTGTGAATCTGCATCGTCTATGAGATTGTTCAATTGATACGGGTCGTTATCATTGTCGTAAAGGAGCCAACCTGTACCGTCGAAATGGCGTGCATAAGTGTGGCGATGCGTTCGGACACCGCGCCACTCACGGATACCGAAGTGGAAACCTTCACTCCCGTGTAAGGGTACGCCGAGGAAGACAGATTGCGGTTCGTCAATTGCCTTGCCAAGCATCGCATCTGAAAGGTCTATGCCTTCGACACCGTCCGGAATCGGCAGATCGCATAAGGATAGCATTGACGGCATAAAATCGACGAGACTTAGCAAAGTATCGCGAGTAACGCCTGCCGGTATTCTACGGGGCCAGCGGACCATGAACGGGATACGGCTCGATTCTTCCCACGGACGTTCTTTGCGGTTATGTCCGTGGCTGCCGAGCATATCGCCGTGGTCGGATGTGTAGACGAGGATTGTATCGTCGGCGATACCGAGTTCGTCGAGCGCAGCCATCAAGCGTCCGAGGTTCTCGTCTAAAGCCGTGATGTGCGCGTAGTAGCCGGATAGGTCTTTCCGGGTTGCCGGTGTATCTACGGCGTTGGGACGCAACTGAATCTCCTCTGGTGGATACATCTCCTTGTAGTGTTCAGGGACATGTTCATACGGATTGTGCGGCGGTCCCCAACTCATATAGAGACAGAAAGGTTCATCAACGTGATCACGGCAGTATTGGATCGCCTGATCCGTCTGGAAGTCGGGTTCGTAACCTTCGATTCGCTTCTGGTTTCCATCGGAATCGTGGTACGGCGCGTTGAAATAGTTATGATGACAATTCCATCCGACCCAGTGGTCAAAGCCGAAGCGCATCTCATGCGTGATAAACTTATCTCTCGGCATGCCGCCGAGGTGCCATTTACCGATGTACCCTGTCTCATAACCGTCCGCTTTGAAGACCTCCGCAACCCCCGTTTCGGACAACGGAAGCGGCAAATCGTTGGAAACGGCTTTATGGTTCAACGGATATTTACCTGTCATCAAGCATCCACGTGCAGGCACACATATCGGGACATTAGTGAAGGTGTTCGGAAAAAACACGCCTTCTTGCGCGAGTTGATCCATAAACGGCGTTTGTACTTGCGGGTTACCTGCGCAACCGACATCACATTGGCGGTGCTGGTCGCCGAAGACAAAAATTAGATTGGGTTTACGGGTAGTTTCCATTGTTGTTCCTTTGTATGGTAAGACGCTCTTCTGATTTACTGCATCCACGTATAAATTTGGCGGAGTGCGCCTTCACTCTGGGTCCACAACGTCCTCTTTAGGGGTGAAACGACTTTTGTGTAACTGGCGAAATCTGTCCGAGTCGCACGGTACTGCTCTTTATGGGCGATGAGTCCGGTATTCTCCGGTGGTGATGCCCCGAAATCCACCCACTGGTACCTTTCACGACACGCCTCTGTGATGATGTGGTGAAAGATGGCGTTGTTCGGACGGTACTTCAAGAACGCAGGGACAGATGCCTCACACCACAGCGTTACAGTTCGATTGAAACACAGATAGAGGAGTCCTGCGATGAGCGTTCCGTCATACATTGCGATGGCGAGCTTCGCTATCTTTCGCTGTAAGAGCGTCTGCATGAGTGATCGCGGTTTCGGCGTGCCGCCTAATCGTTTTACCGTCATAAGATACATGTCGTAGAACACGGACAACGCCTCTTCGCTGTCAGTATCCGTAACTTCGACCCCCGATTTTTCTGCTTTCCGCACTGCACCTCGGACCCGTTTGTTGTAGGCGTGCCAGAGTACATCAACGTCTCCATCGGTTTCCAAGAGATGCGTGAAGTGATCTGTCCGATCGTAGCCAGTTCCGGTGAAACAATCGCCGTAGGTCGTCGTGTGTTCTGGAGCCAACGTCCAGCGTATTTCACACCACCCGTTCTCCGCTGCTGCGGTTTCAATAGATGTTATGAATGCTTCGGGATTCAACGTCATGCCATCTATCAAGTGTATTCCTCCGAACAGGTTCCACGGTATAGAGTGCCACAAACGGATACCGGGTATCGGTTGAAAAACGAAGGCAGGCAGCCCACCTACGACCGCACCTTGCTGCTTGATGAGCATATAGACCGGGTTAAGTTGTCTGAACGCACCGGCTAAAGCATCTCGCCACGCAAGGCTTTGGAAAGCAGTTGTGTTCGGACAGCGTTGAATGACAGCATCCCACTGCTCTTGATTCTGAGAGGTAAGAGGTTCTACTGTATACACGGGCAGATATGCGGTTAGACAACGAGTGCCGCAAAGAGAGCTTTGATGTAGCCGACAGAGTAGGCTAATCCGACATTGCCTTCCAATCTCGGAATGTGGTCGGCGTTAATACATCCGGCGAATCCGACTTTTTGGAGTTCCTTGACGACTTTAAAGACGTTCATATCACCGTCGTCGAGGAGGACCTCTTCAAACGCGCCCGCTGTTGCGAGACTGCCGCGTACGTTGCGCAGATGAACCATAAAGATGCGTCCTTTGCGTCCGTAGTTGTTGATTTCGTCGAGGACGATGGTGCTACCACCGGCTTCAGCACGTGTGCCGCAGCAGTAGAGGTAACCGACGTTATTGCTCGGAAACGCATCAATGACGCGATGGAAACCGAGGCTACCGAGTGGCGTATCTGGGTTCGGAACATCTGACGGATGGATAGCGAGTTTGATGTCGTATTCATCGGCGATAGGGACGAGTGCACCGTAGACCTCAGTGAAACGTTTCCACCATTCGTCGAGTGCTTCCATCGTCGGCGTGTCCGGTGGATTTTTGGTCGCGGCACGGCTTTCACCGCGTGAGGTATAACCGCCTCTATGAACGGAGGAATAACGCGTCATGAGGTAACCAAACGTATCGCCCCAGAACCGTTGACGCGCGATCGGGACACCGGCTTCAGCGAAAACACGGAGCGCATTGCAGGTGTTCTCAAGCTCCTGTTCACCGTCGGATTGTCCGGTCATGAACTTCTCTGTGATATTCGGAAGTGTTACACGGTTAATGTCGAGTCCCCAAGAACGGATACGTTTTTTGATTTTCAGGAGTTCGTCTAAGTCGGGGTACCCCTGCTCGCTAACGCCGGGGAAAGAGGCATCGTTCCCGAAGTCGATGCAATCGGCACCGAGTTGTGTGACCTGTTTAAGGTAGCTATCTGATAGTCCGCCATCCCAGACTGAAATTTTCATTTTTTTAATTTTCCTTGCGGTTCGGTGAGGTTGATTAGGGCATTAGCGTGCCTCTCCGTAGATCTGAAGAAACACCCAAGCAAAACCCCTCCATTTCATTACGGGCCACAATTTAGTGGTTATAAAAAAAACACTGCGACTCTTATGGATACCCCTACTTTCGGAAGATGGTTCCCACAATTATAGCGGTAATGGCACAGGTTGCCTACTCTCAACAGACTGATACGCGGCAAGTGCGATTTCAACGGCTGCGCGTCCGTCTGTTCCTGTGATTAGAGGGTCTGTATCGTTTCGGATAGCATCCACGAAGACGCGGATCTCCTCTTGCACCGGTGGTGGCACTTTAATATCGGAGATTGGGATCTGTCGTCCATCACCGTCAAACGGTTTGATCTGAATTGTTGCGCTGCCGCCCCAAATCTGTGGAAAATAGATGGAGCCGCCTTCACAATCGACGCGTCCACCGTAGCCGCCGACGGCAGAGATATGACTCGAATGGAGCAGACCGACTGCACCGTTCTCGAACTGCAACGAAGCCAGTACGACATCTGGATAATCGCTTTCTCTCTGGACGTACTGACCGCCAGCAGCATAGACAGAGACGACATCCCCACACGTCCAGCGCATGAAGTCAATCTCGTGTGCGTTGATTTCCATGAGGCTACCCCCGGATTTGGCACGCTCCAGTCGCCACGGGACATAACTTCCGCCGCTTCGCCACGGTCCACCGATCCGATGCACCATCATACAGGCAGGTGCACCGAGTTCGCCGCTTTGCACGATTTCACGTACCTTGGCGTGCGTCGCATGGTATCGACAGACGAGACCGATCGTGAGTTTGACACCGTTTTCCTCAGCAGCGGCGATCATTGCATCGCAATCCTGAAGTGTCGGTGCCATCGGTTTTTCGGAGAAAACGTGTTTACCGGCTTTTGCTGCATCGACGGCTATCGGGGCGTGCATAAATGGCGGTGCCGCGATCAAAACTGCCTGAACCCGATCATCGGCGAGGAGTTCGTGGTAATCTAACGTGTAGGACGCCTCGAGATCTGTAGCGAGTTTTTCTGCTAACGCTTCTTGCAGATCGCTGACACAGATGACATCTATTCCTTCAACGGCGTGTGCACTGGTGGCAAGGCTTCTGCCCATGCCGCCGCATCCGATAACGCCAATCCCAATATTTTCCATTTTTTAATTTTCCTTGCGGTTCGTTTATGTGCGTTCGATGAAAATGGTATGTTTATAGAAGGCGGGGTTTTAAACCCCGCCTGCAACGTGCTAAGAGGGTCGCGTGAGTCTGTCTTATCTTCGCCTTGCTTTGATGTGTCCCCATGTCGTGCTTAAGTGGTTTGCTGAGGGGCTGACATCAAGCCCTGTGGCATCCATGTTCTTCTGTACTTCTGCTCCGCTTAGAACCCGGTCATAAATTCGGAATTCGTCAATATACCCCTGAATCGTATCACAATTACATCCATCGGAGCGGTCACCGATACCGAGGAGGAGTCCACCTTTTGGGATTTTCCCACCCTTCACAGCGTATTGTTTCTCCCGCTTACCGTTCACATAATATTGAACCGTTGCCCCATCGTAAGTGCCGACGAGGTGGAGCCACTTTTCGATCGGGATGTCTTCAAGGACATTGTCTTTCGCAGCCTGCGTTGACTGTCCACCCGCTCGTATGAAAAAACCGTGTTGGTTATCATCGTCGTCGTAGTAGAGGCTTGCAACTGCGGTATTTGCTGGCATATCGTCAAGCGAGATAATCCGATTCCAACTGTCGTCTAATGCGTTGATATAGACCCAGCATTCCAGCGTAATTTCATCCCAGTCCCGATCAATTGTCGCCGGCTCTGAATCTTCGACGAGGAGTCGGTCAACATCGCCATCAAGAAGGATGCACTCGCCAACCTTACAGTCGGAAGCGGGTGCGAGTTCTGGATCACCGTGAACCTCAGCAACGAGTCCTGACAAGACATCGGCTGCCTCCGTTTTAATCTTTACGGTGTCTTTGTTGAAAGACCAATAAGCGACTAAACCGTCTTCAACTGCTCCGACGATGGCATTGACGGGTTGTGCATTCCAAGCATGGAATATGAGTAAGGAAAGAATGATTGTGGCGAGTAACAAATTGGTCACAGAAGATCTGTGATGGTGATAGGTGCTGTCTTTTGCGCGCATAATATTCTCCTTATATCTGATGAGACGGGTGTAGGGAAACCGAGTACTCGGACTCGTGCTCCCCTATTCTAACTTCAGTTCACACGGATATGAAATACAAATCAAGTATACGGCATTACAGCGAAAAGGGATCGGTCAAAACCTAAAACATGTCGCGCATGGCGCGTTCACGTCTGTCGGCATCTCGACGTTCACGTTCCTCATCAGAAACTTGACCGATCTGTTCGGCACTGATGGGTCGGTACTCAGCGACTTCGCTCCTCCGCTTGAACACCCGGAAATAGTCGAATCGTGTTAGCGTCGGTGGGATATTCCCTGGGCAGAGGGCATGTAAACCGACATCGACGGCTTCACCCATACCGACGTTCGTTTGTCCGCAACTCCGCCACTGGATGCCGTCGGCACTCGCGAAAGAAGAGAACTGGTTCCCACGGCGTTCTAAGCGTAAGAAAAGTTCTCGGGTGTTCCGCAGTCCTGCAGCGCGTCCGCGTAGGTTAAATATCCGTCCGACATGACGTTCAAATCGGACATCACCTCTGAAGGCGTGTGGACCTGATGTCTTCTCAAGTCTGAGGAAGCGATTGCCGTTTTTCCAGACCAATAAACCGCCGTGTTCTCTGAGTTGTGGTGTGACACGGACACGCGTCTCAATGGCGAAGTCTCCGGGTACCCTCATGAGGAGTCGCGGCGCGCTCATATCGCCGCCGCTACCGTTCGGACCGTGCCAGAGGTCTTGTCCAGGCTCCGTTCGCATTTCCAAATAGCCTTGGCGTTCCGCCCACTCACCGCCGCCTTGCGGGTCTACCCATCGCCATTCTGGACGCATACGGTTTCCAATAAATTCGTCTTCAAACACGAGTTCAGTGAATTCACCGGAGGATGCCCAACCTTCAATTTTGATAGCGGAGATAGAATCCCCAAAGTTTTGTGGAAGTAGATGTAGGTTTGGCAATTCCTTTTTATATTCACTCGGCTCCATACGGATCGGGATGCTTGCACCTTCAAATTCGGGATGCTCATAAAAGACGACCTCCGCACCATCTCGTGGGAAGTCCGGGCCTTTAAAGATGCGGATTGATGAAATCCTGTCTTCAAACCAGGTGCCACCTTGTGGATCGCGTAGGTTGATAATATCACGCAAGATAGTGATTTTTCTACCACGGAATTCGACGTGTTCGTAGCAATCAACAATCAACGGGATCGTTCCCCACTCAGGTCCGGGGACATCTAACGATGAACCGAAGTTGATTGATGAGATTCTGTCCGCGAAGTTGTAAGCCGTATCGTGGAGGTTCGGGTAAAATCCAGGACCGAGTGCCAATCTTTTGCCGCGATAGTCACGATGCTGGTGAAGGATGACCTTATAATTCGGGTTCGATGAGAAACTTGGTCCCTTGTAGACCCGAAGCGAGGAAATATTGTCTTGAAATCCGATGCCTCCTGTAAATGGAACCGGTTCTACGACATATCCCATTCTACCCCGGTAGTTTGTATGTTGGAACACCTCAACAATGAGGCGCGGTATAACAACTGGCATTTTTTTCTCCTTTTTTAACAGTTAACAGTCATCAGTTATCAGTTACCAGAAGGGAAGTTTCTTCACCGGTTACTGGAAACTGGCCACTGGTGACTTTTTTGCCGTAAGAAGTTGTGATTTGGAGGTCATTCCTACGTATCGTTTATATTTTCGATTTAGTGGTGTGCACTTAGGAGCGCGATGTATCTATTTGTCTATATTGTTATTGATGGTTGCCTCATAGATTTGTGCGTACCCAGTCCGGTCAGATGCGAATACGATATAATTTCCATCCGGGCTGAAAGATGGGTGCGGATGCGTATGCTGCGGTGCGTAAACTTGAATTGGCCCGTCGGTATAAGGAAACGGAGCGTTCCAATGTTCCCCTATAGATGACGCATCTGGGTAGCATAACGTTTTTGGCTTGCCGATACCGTTACGTGGATCGAAAATCTGAATACCGATGTCTGGAAAATTGGTATCCGCTACCATACATGTACCAGCCGGGTTGCTAATAGCGTGCCACGCGTTGAAGGTTGTCACCTGTCGGTGTCTGCCGGTATCAACATGAATACATCTGATGCCTCGGGGCCAATCAACGAAAGCGAGTTCCCGGGTCCCCGGAATCCATGTTTCGTGTGTAATCCACTCATTCTTTTCTATATTGCGGGCATAGAGCCGACGGTTCCCACTGCCGTCGCGATGAATGACCCAGAGTCGGTCGGTGAGGGGCCCAGCATAATAGAGCAGATTCGCGTCGTCTGGGCAGAATTGAAGGTGTCCGATACTGTCACGTCGGAGGATGATGTCGCTCTCGCCGGTGTGTGTATCTACGATAGCGAGTGCCGATTCCTTACCGATGTTGAATCTGACTGCCCACCATTTATCGTCGTGGCTGAGTGCGGTTGTTCCCATCGCGGCAGCAACCATGCCTCTTTCTTTCATTGCTGTGGCAGTGAAGTTAACGAGTTCTCGTTCCTCCAGCGTCTCCAGATCAAGTCGCCAACCGCTTGTCCCTGCGGTGAAAAAGACTGCCTCACCGTTGTGCGACGGATGCACAGACCATTCTCCAAGGTCAGGTCTGTCTGTTAATTGGCGAAGTTCACCGGTCGCGCGTTCTTCTGCGAATATCTGTGGCGTACCGGTTCGGCAGGAGATAAAGATGAGTCGTTGCATCGCATCGTCGTACGCCGGTATTATAAAGAACGGGTGGTGATGCGGTGCAGACGCAGCCGTAACCTGTCGAATACGCGTGCCTGTGCGTCGGTCATAAAAGGTTCGAGATTCGGATCCGTAGACGGTGCCTTTCGCCATTCTTTTAATTTTCCTCGCAGTTAAACGACGGAGTCTATCTTTGAGTGTCCTTATTTGAGAAAGGGTGGCGGGGATGGCACCCCGCCGGAACAGTGTTTAAACTTCCTATTCCTCGAATGCGGCATCAAACGCTACCGCAGACGGTTCAAAATCGTAACCTTTGACTGCAGCACAAGACTCACGAGCACCGTGTTCTCGATCCATACCACTGTCTTCCCATTCAATCGAGAGCGGGCCGTCGTATTCCATGTTATTCAGGGCACGTATGATCGCCTCAAAATTGATGCTGCCGCGACCGATAGAGCGGAAATCCCAATATCTCTGTGCGTCACCGAAGTTCAGGTGTCCACCGAACACACCAGATAATCTCGGTGTATCTGACCACCAGACATCCTTCATGTGAACGTGGTAGATCCGATCACTCAACCGTTCGAGGAAAGCAACATAATCAACGCCTTGGTAACCGAGGTGGCTCGGGTCGTAATTAAATCCGAACGCTTCTCTACCGTTGACGGCTTCGATTGCGCGTTCCGCAGTGACAACATCAAAAGCGATTTCGGTCGGGTGGACTTCGAGTCCGAACTTGACACCGACTTCATCGAAAACATCAAAAATCGGGTTCCAACGGTTCGCGAAGTCTTCAAAACCGGCATCAATCTGTCCCGGATCGTTCGGTGGAAAGGAATAGAGGAGATGCCATATTGAGCTGCCAGTGAACCCGTTGACGACGTTGACCCCGAGTTTCGCGGCGGCGCGGGCGGTGTTTTTCATCTCTTCTGCGGCACGTTCTTGAACGCCTGCAGGATCGCCCTCACCCCAGATCGCTTCCGAAAGAATCGCCTGATGCCGGTTGTCGATATTGTCACAGACTGCCTGTCCGACGAGGTGATTGCTGATCGACCAGACTTTTAGTCCGTATTTGGCGAGTAGATCGTGTCTGCCTTGGCAGTAGCTATCGTCTGCGAGTGCCTTATCGACTTCAAAGTGGTCACCCCAGCAGGCGAGTTCTAAACCGTCATAGCCCCATCCGCTTGCCTTTTCTGCCAATTCTTCTAACGTTAAATCTGCCCATTGGCCTGTAAAGAGTGTTACAGGTCTTGCCATAATAGTATAAACTCCTTTTTCGTTTAATGGGTTCTCCGCATCAAACCGGATTTGATTATTCAGGTGGCGTATAACTTGCGTCAATCCATGCGCGCTTTTTGCCGCTTTCTACGGCTGCGTTGATGAAATGTACACCGCGTGCGCCGTCTTGGACGGTCGGGAAATCTGTATCGAATGCGTCCGGCGTTTCACCTGCGATTTTCGCAGCGATGGTCCGACCGGCGTTGACATAGATATTCGCGAATGCCTCAATAAACGCTTCGGGATGCCCGAAAGGTATCCGTGAGTTGTGCTGGACGATTTCCGAGAGATAGTCGTTCCCGCGTTTGTAAACCTGTTCGGGACCGTCGGGGAACCGGACGTAGAGGTAGTTCGGGTTCTCTTGGTGCCATTCTAACGAGGCATCTGTACCGTAGACACGGATGCGTAGGTTGTTCTCTTCACCCACTGAAATCTGTGAAGCGTAGAGGACACCGCGGACTCCGTTTTCATAATGGACGAGTAGGTTTCCGTCATCTTCTAACAAGCGTCCTTCTACGAAGGTCGTCATGTCTGCACAGATTTCTTCGATATCGAGTCCGGTGATATAGTGCGCTAAGTTTTCAGCGTGGGAACCGATGTCCCCGATACAAGAGGATGCACCTGCTTGTTTCGGGTCGGTACGCCAGACGGCTTGTTTCGCGCCTTCGTCTTCCAGAAACGTTGCGAGCCAACCTTGCGGGTATTCCACAACGATTTTGCGAAGCGTTCCGAGTTTACCGGCTTTCACGAGTTCGCGTGCCTGCTTCACCATCGGGTAGCCCGTGTAATTATGTGTGAGCGCGAAGACGACATCGTGTTGTTTGACGAGTTCGCACAACGCCTCGGCATCGGCAACTGTCGTCGTCATCGGCTTATCGCAGACGACGTGGAACCCCGCTTCAATGAAGGTTTTGGCGACATCAAAATGGACGTGATTCGGTGTTACGATCGAAACAAAGTCGATGCGTTCACCTTCAGGGAGCTGGCTCTCTTTTTCTGCCATCTCTTGGTAAGAGCCGTAGACCCTGTTTGCGTCAAGGAAGAGTTCTGCCCCTTGTTGACGTGATTTTTCGGGTGATGATGAGAACGCGCCGGCGACGAGTTCGATTTCGCCGTCGAGTGCTGCAGCTTTACGATGGACAGCACCGATGAACGCGTCCGGGCCGCCTCCCACCATACCGTAACGTATTTTCCTTCCCAGTGGCATTTTGCGTATTTTCTCCTTTGATATGTAATGTGGGCTGCAAGTGCGCCCTATACGGATATGTTGATTCCACTATACATTATCTCATATTTGACGATTTTTTTCAAGAATTTTTGTGGGTACGTAAAATCTTTGACGGGAGACGGAAGCAGTGGGAAGTTGGAAGAATGGAAGGAATCGTTTTGACAATAGTATATCACACCCCTGCGTGGAAGTCAAAAACCGAGTTGTGTTTCACGTTTTGATCGACACAATCTTGCATAGGAAAAATATAAAAATTTCATAGTACTATGAAAAAATAATCAGCAAAAATTTCGCCTAAACTTAGTTAGCGTGTAGGTTTACGGCATATATCGGAATTACGGTTTTTTGCTTTCCTGCTATGCCTGCGCGGGTGTTAGTAGTGCGGCGATGTCTTCCGGTAGTTTAATATCATATTTCTGCTCAAAGTCGGCAACGTTTTCATAGTCTTTGCGAAACTGTTCAATGATGATATTTTCCTGTTTGTCGCTGGCAGTTGTAAGATCTTCTTTGGCTTTTTCCCATTCTTGGAGGTGTAAAAACGCGATACCGCGATTGTAATATGCTTCAACCAAATCGGGTTTAAGTTGTATTGCCGCGTTATAGTCTTCAATTGCCCGTTGATACTCGCCTTTTTGCGAATAAGTGTTACCNCGATTGTTATAGGAATGGACAAGGTTTGGTCTTAATTCTATTGCCTTGGTGTAGTCTTTGATGGCACGATCAAACTCGTCTCTTTCGTGGTAGACAATACCGCGATTGTAATAGCCGTAAGCAAAGTTCGGATCCAGCGTTATGGCTGTGTTATAGTCTTCAATGGCGCGATCTGTCTCACCTTTGAGTTTATAAACTATCCCACGGTTGTTATATGCCTCTGGCAAATCAGGATCCAATCTTATGGCTGTGTTACAATCTGTAATGGCGCGATCGTAGTCCCCTTTGATACGGTATGCGCTACCACGGTTGCTGTATGCCTCAGCATAGTTTTCTTGGCGTCTAATTGCTGTGTTGAAGTCTTCAATAGCGCGATCAATTTCACCTATATTGCCATAAGCAACTCCACGATAGTTATAGGGCCTGGCAAAACTCGGTCTTTCCATAATGAGTTTGGTAAAACGTTGGATGGCGTTTTCGTTAGGATCCTGGACAACTTCGGTCTTCATGTTTATGCCTCCATTATGTTTGGCATTGAGTGTATCAAGTTTTGAAAGTATCTTCGATCAACTCCAATTCGGCTTGATAAATTTCTATAGCGGTTTTCTGGTGGCTGCTCTGGTCTCTAATAAATCCATGGAGATCGTTGTAGACGTTTCGCGTTGAGATACCGTGCTGTTTTTGCAGGTGATCTAATATTGGTTCTTTGAGCAATCCAGGAATATCAATTACGTTGTATTGTTTTGGGTCAAGATAACCGTTAGGCGGTCGAACGAAGACACTTTTTTGCGCTATGATGCGATTTTGAGGATTTCGAGGTTCTTTGATCTGATATTTTTTGTTTATTTCTTCACTTCTTTCCAACAAGATAATCCTGCCGGGTTTTCCAAGTGAACCAGCACATGCAAAGAAAAGGGCTATATGGTTGTCGGTTGTAAAGTCTATAAGATTGGTATGACCGCCGTAGTGCTGAAGTTCTGTCAAGATTTCAAAGTGATCTTCTTCGTGGGTATAGCCTTTAGCCAATTCCAGCATCCGCGCTTGGATAGTTTCTATATCGAATTCCTCCGTCCCAATTTGTTTCCGACATTCACGCCAGAGACTTGAGGATACGTGCTCATAATGTTCAGGTTCACCGCGATAGATGAAGTCGCCATCGGCGGTTGTCTCTGCGATCCTGCCGATTACCTCCAAAATCCTGTTGAGTTCGGTTTCTTGTGTGTTCAAACACTGTTCTCCACAATACGGATTCTCTCTGATGTTAAATCATACCATGTTCACGCTCACTTGTCAATTTCAATTTTGCGGAACTGTCAGAATCGCGGATTATCACGGAGGACGCGGAGGACGCGGATTGAAAATCTGTAACATCAAGTTATCTGCTAAGCGGCAGTTTTTTATTTTCCTGCTATCCTAAGCGGAAGTGAGCATTGTAGCGAGGTCCTTTGGTATTTGAACATCATATCTCTGCTCAAAATCCGTAACACTCACGTAAGTGTTCCGAAATAGAGCAATGATATCCTCTCCCATGTTTCTGACAGCCGTCAAGTCCGATTTGGCTTTTTCCCATTCTTGTAGATGTAATAGTGCTATAGCGCGATTGTTGTAGAAGAGAACGCTATCTGGCTTGAGTTGTATAGCTTGATTATAGTCTGCAACGGCACTCTCGACTTCGCCTTTTTTCCAGTAGGCATAACCACGATTGTTATACGCAGCGGCGGAATTTGGATTCAGTCGTATGTTTTCGTTATAGTCTTCAATGGCACGCTCTATTTCGCCTTTTTCCGAGTAAGCAACACCACGATTGTAATGGGCTATGGAAACAATGGAAGAATCTGGCGGATCCAACCGAATGACTTCGGTGTAGTATTCGATGGCATCATCTATATTATCATTCTGGTCAGCTTCAATACCGCGTTGCAGATAGTCTTGAGCATCAGGTTCAATGTATGGTTTATTGTGGGCATGGAGTCGCGAAAATCCATCAAAATCAGGGTAAATAGCGGCTTCAGTGATACCTGATATTTTATCCAGAGCGATTAGAATGTCTTGTTTGCTATTTTTATCAATGACACATTCAGCTTCCGCTTCAATATGGGCACCGCTAAATACAAAGACAGATTGTTGGGCGATGATGCGATTATTCTGCAGTTTGGGTTGCCATTGATAGAGTGGATATCTACCGTTTTCATCCGGAGTAAGAAAATAATCAATATCTTTTGTGATTGAATCGGGATTAACCGTTTTTAGTCGGACCATATCATCGTGGCGTACAGCAGAGACTTTTCCATTTGCTCCCCCTCTTGAACCTTGCTGGCAAGCAAACCAGAGAGCGACCAAGGCACTCCGTGAAAAATCTATCAGGCAGGTGGCGGCACCGAAATGTTGAAGTTCTGCAAGGAGTTCCAAATCAGATAATTGTTTCCCATTTTTCTGATCGTGTCCCAACGCCTTTGCTTTCATTATTAAATCTTTGTTGATTTTGAGCAATTTTTTCGGATCATTTCTGTCGATTTCTGGCAGGCGACGATAAGCAGATGCCTCTATTTTGTAACTTTCTGTTGAAACGCCACGAAACAGGTATTGTCCATCGCTAAATTGTGCCGCCCATTCTATGAATTGACTTAGGGTTTCGACAGGTATGACTTTTTCGTTTTCCACTATAATGATCTTTTCCGATCGAAGTCGTACAGTTGTTTGAACCGTGGATGCAACAGATAACGCAGACTCAGCTCAAAGTCTATCTGAAAGAACACAGTCCCTATAATTATGCAAAAATTTGGTAATCACTGAGAAAGCGGACAAACTCCATTAAATTCAATGATGGACGGTTCAACGTTGGTATACCGCCGCGCCCGACGTCCTCTGAATTCGACCTGTAACTCCTTAGCGTTCAGAAGTTTCAAGTCTAATTGGAGTATTTCTTCAACTGTGTTTGAAAGTTTCAGTTGGAGCACCGATGTTAAGCGAGCGAATTTCTCAAAACGTCCAACTGTTTGTCCAACAGAACGGTATACGGATGGAATGGGTGACGCAGAAATTTGAAATCCGTTCCGCCCACGAACAAACATTTCCAACGTGGCTTCATTGAATAGGCCCGCGGGCCCTGTTCGGTTCTGGAAATCTGGTGGGAGTTCACCCAATTTTTCATCAAGCAGAATTCGTTTTGCACGCATTTCAGCCATCTTATCCGGTGAAAGACTGCCAAATGTCATTTCGCCAAGAGGATTTCCATTTTGTCTGTGTCTTTTTTCGTTGAAAACGGCTTTCCAAACAATTTGAGAACCGGATGCAGTTTCTACAATGTCCTGGGGTTTTACCCACGCCGCATCTTCTCTGAGCGCAAGTGCAATATGAGCATCCCTTGCAAATGCATCGTTGATATGCCTTCTTAATGTACGGAGAAAAGCGGTTTCTTCGGGAGATTCTGGAAGTAGTTCAAGTGAAATTTCTGTTGAATCCCAACGTGCATTTTGAACTGGAATGAAATACGACTTTCCATCTTCGGAGACTAATAGAACATACTCAGTTGTGTCTCTCTCAACGACACTGGAAGCTGTTCTATCCGTTGCAGCGGTTTTCGGTGTTGTGCCTGATAACTTCTTATCTAAAGCTTCATAAACTTCTTCAATAGTCATCATGCGTAAATCAAGATATCCGACCGTTGGCGGGATTCCGGGAATTTCTGTATCGTCAAGACGAACTGGGAGAATATACTCACGATTTTCCTGAAATGCCCTCGCCTGAGCCATCTGGCGTTCATGGGTTGTCCATAACTTTCGTTCGTAGTATTTAGACAAGAACATCACACAATAGCGCGCTCGGTCTTTGTAAACCGATGACAGGTAATCATATAGGTTTTTACCCCAAAGATTTGCTAACTCATCTTTATCGTAAAAAGGATCATATCCACCTGCTTCAAGAAGATCCGCTAATGCCTCGGCGTGTTGTCGATCTTCTCCAGCAAATGACAGTGCGACATCGTATTTTTTCATTTTTGGCACCTCTTAAATCCTTAGCCAGTTGAGTCTTCCAGGCAATCCGCGATTCAGACACTTTATTCTCTTTTTCCTTCTACAGTGTCTCTCCTCCATATTAAATCATCAGGACTTACGCAAAATCCATTTTTATAGAAGGCGTTTTGAGTTGTTGACGTAGATATTCAGAAAACATGCCATGTTTGACTTGATAAAGGGTTTGCCCGGTTTCGTATGCTTGACGCATCAACCGAACCCACACTAAAAACGCACATGCGATGTGGTTACGAACAATCCGAGGTAAACGACATTGACATTTTTCAAGTCCCGTCAACTGTTTGGTTTCACGGTGAAATTGTTCAATCTTCCAACGCCAAGCACACGCCGTTTGTGCGACAGACGTATCCGATTGACTCAAGTCGTTGGTAACGACATAATCCGTGCGCCTATCAGACGCGACCCGAAAGACTTTCACCTTATGATGTTTGGGAAAACCGCGTATCTTAATGCGTTTACCGGTTTGAAGTTCCGAAGCACTCCATACTAAAGCATCTATGCGTTGGTAAGGACGCGTGGCATTAGAATCATCAACTTGTCGGTTGGATTTCATCGGACAACAATAGAACTTTTCTAAACTTTCAATGTGCAGCATGACACTTTTCGTGGCATACCAAGTATCCATCAATACCGTCGAAAAANCAACGTTGCGGGAGTTGACTAACACCGAGAGCATATCTTGAACATGATCTAACTTCGTTTTACCATCGCTGTGAAGGTCGTATATCCGATAATCAATCAACCAAAACCGGTCTAACACAGGATTGACGTAGACACATGTGACGATACCGATGCCATTTATCGTCCCGTGGGCATTGCCAGAATACTGTTTTTTCGCCAAGCCAATCTTTTGAGCATACCGCTTGTCTACAACGGTATCGTCAAAGATGATGTATCCGTCCGGGGTTTGCTCTAAGTGGGGCTTGACTGCTTGCCAAACGTGTCGGGGGCGGAGTTGAACACCACCGAGATAACGATTGATCTTATCATGACTGAACTCTTCACAATGGTCTGCGAAATGAGTGAGCGTATAGTTGATCGGNGTGCTGAGTAAATACTGACAGTAATCTAAGCGTGTCGGTTTGCTCATCTTTAGATTCCTCCTCGCAAACCATATTAACCAACTATAGAAATCATGTCAACTCTTTTGCGTAAGTCCTGTAGGTAATAAATCCGTTTAGTGGTTTGTTCATTGGCTTTTCTCCACAGTCACAATTTTTTTTGCACGAACCCGCGCCATTGTCTGAATCTCGGATTGGCACGGATTACACGGATTTCGCAGATTTTTTAACAGCCGCGTCAGCTGCCTCATCCACAATGGAAACGGCTTAGGTTTTGGGTTCCAACTCAAAGATTTTGTCGTAGCATCTGAGAATTATGATTTCCCGGGTACAACGACCTGATGTGCCATCTGAATGAAAGCCTTCCCACTATGATTTTCTATTATTTTAAATGCTGGAGTCGCTCCTAAAGTATGAATGCAGGTATGGTGAACTGAAAGCACCGCATCTTGTAATTTCTCATCACTCTCCAGAAGGTGTACCTTAAGCCCTATTTGTTTGCAGTAATCAGCGGACAAATGGCGTTCGTGAGTTTTTGAAAGAGAATGATCCGCAAGCTTTTCGACTATATCTTCGCTTTTCTGCTGTTTAGCTTCTTCTTTGAGTTCTGCGAACATTCCTGTCCGGAGCCATTGAATAACCATCGCATTAGCCCATTTGATAGCTTTCTCACACTCTCCGACCAAAGTTGGTGAATACTTGGCGAGGATTGGTTGCCATATTGGGATCGTACTTGGATCTCGCCTGATTTCCTGGCGAGCGCGTTCAAATTCCTCAACAACCCCGTAGGCTGGAATGTTGGAAAGTTGTGGGTCAATTGGGCCCAAGCTTGAGTGTTCGCCCATAAAAATTTCTTTACAAGCACAAGCGATCATTGTACCAGCCGACATAGCGAGTTGAGGCACGAATGCCCGGAGGTCGTTGCCAAACAACCTGCGAAGATAGTTGACAATGGCCTCAGTGGCAGCAATGTTCCCACCGGGAGTATGTAGGACTAAATCTAAACCTTTAGAACGGTCAAGCTCGTGTATGACTGTCATAAATCCGTTCATATCAGCATCATTTACGCCAACCTCATTAAGGTTGGGTTTCTGTAACCATCCTGAGTAATAGATAATTACATTTCGCTTTGTTATTTGATGGAATTTTTTGAGATAACGCCTCCGAATGCTATCGTGTGTAGTGTCGGTAGCCTTAATCTCGTTCAGGATTTGGTTCCAGTCTGGCATTTTCAAATTCTCCGCAACTCTCCGATGTATTTCCACATTCTATGAAAATGATAGGTTGCTGTGGTTCTGTTGGCGGTGCTGATAGGGATACAAGGTAATTTCGGACTTTCTCATGCTCAATCCCCAAAGTCCTATAAACTTCCCGTATTTCTTGAAGCCGCTTTTTATCGGGGGTCAGTTTCATTCGTGGAATCTCCTGTACCTGTCTGACTTGGAACACGTATAGACAGGCTGTAACCGCCAATTCTTGCATTGGCGTTGCGCTTTGTGATACCGAGGGACACCGATTATAGTTGAAAATATCAAAAATTCAGGTTACTCCCTGGACGTTAAAGACAGTAGGGACTATTTTTTTGAAGATTTCGTTGATGTGGGCTTAGTGCCCTCCTTCGGCGGCTTAGAAGACTTGCCTCTGGAAGGAACTCGGACTTTCGGTGCCCCTCCGTCATGTCGAGTAGAGGATCCTTTTCTAAGTGGTTTTTGCCTCTTTGACATGAAAACACCTCCTTTAGTTTGGTTGAGTAGATATGACATCGCGGTTGCATGCAACAAATAAGACAGTGAAAATGATGGCAGCAATATAGCATGCTAAAGAAAACCGAGTCAGCCACTTTGATACCTGAAAAGGTCTGTCGCTAGCGTCTGTTTCCTCATCTTCATCCTCAAGTTCGTTGTCATCCACGCCTTCAGGGAAAATAATAACCTGCTCATCATCCATATCTTCAAGTTCGTCGTTAACCTGATTTGCCTGTTCCTCCAACCCACATTGGCTAGCAAGAAACGAAACCAGCGTGCCTGCAATGGCCCCTACAAACGTCCCCCAAGACAAATATAGAAGATATAGGTTCGTTGCTTTATCCAGTGGAACCACGTTTTTTATGAATGCCAATGAAACTCCTAAACCCGCGCTTGATAAGGATAGGATAGCTTTATCAAGCATTTGGGAATTGGATAATAGGGATGCGTTTATCTCAGCCAAGGCTTGTTTGAGAATTTCTCGGCGTTCATTGTTGTCCATCTTGTACTAAGGATACCACTTTTCTGATGAATTTTCAACTTTTCTTCAAAACATTAACATTCGCCCCACATTTGACACCTATCGAATTTGAGCAACAAAACTTGTCTTAACTTTACTGATTTTTGGTTTAAATAAACGTTGGCACTTCATAACATTGCTTCAAGTTCTTAAGCATTCAGAATCATTATCGGTTTTTCACTCTTCCGCTCCAGCGGAGCGATATGTCTATAGCATCCGAATGCCCTAAGTCTTCCGCTCCAGCGGAGCGGTATGTATCATGGAGATTAAGAAGTTATCCGAGGCATGTCCGTTGTCCACTGTCTGAACCAGGATTTACAAAATTAAAGGATTGTCAAGATAAATACGGCGGATAGAACGCTCTCCCATTTGAGGTTGACAGGGGTTTTGAAGCAGTGGATTAGGCTTTGCTCCTATTACTGCGTCAACATTTCGGCGATGTCTTCTGGCAACTGAACACCGGTTTTTTGCTCGAAGTCTTCAACACTTTCGTAGGCATTATGGAATGAAGCAATAATATCTACTCCCATATTTTGGGCAGTCGTCAAGTCTGATTTGGCTTTTTCCCATTCCTGTAGGTGTAACCATGCTTCACCGCGATTGCTATAGGACGTGGCATAATCAGGTTTGAGTTCTATCGCTTTAGTATAATCCCTGATAGCATTATCAAAATCGCCTTTTTGGTAGTAAGCAACCCCCCGATTGCAATAAGGCTCGACAAGATCCGGTTTGAGTTGTATCGCCTTATCAAAGTCCTTTATAGCATCGTCAAAGGCATTTTTCATGCCGTAAACAATACCACGGTTATTATATGCCTCGGCATAATCAGGTTGTAGTTGCATTGCTGTCGTATAGTCTTTTATAGCGTTGTCGAAATCCATTTTGGCATCGTAAATACTGCCTCGATTGTAATACGCCTGGGCAAAACCCTGTTGAAGTTGTATCGCAGTGGTATAGTCTTTCATGGCATTATCAAAATCGCCTTTTGCAGAGTAAGCAGTGCCCCGATTGCAATATACCTCAGCAAGATCCGGTTTGAGTTGTATTGCCATATTAAAGTCTTTTATGGCATTGTCAACTTTCCCTATTTTGCTGTAAATAAGGCCTCGGTTGTGATAGATATCAGCATCAGATTGGAGTTGTAATGCTGTAGTATAGTCTTTGATTGCACTTTCAAAATCGTTTACGTCAGCGTGAGCAAGGCCCCGATTGTGATAAGCATGGACATCATCAGGTTTAAGTTGTATCGCAGTGTTATAGTCCTTGAAGGCACTTTCAAAATCGCCTGTTTTGCTATAAGCAGCGCCTCTGTTGCGATAGGCATCAGCAAGATTAGGTTTAAGTTGTATAGCAGTCTCATAATCTCTGAAGGCACTTTCAAAATCACTTTTTCGGACGTAAGCATTGCCTCGATTACAATATGCCTCGGCATAATCGGACTGGAGTTGTATTGCCTTATCAAAGTCTTTGATGGCGTTATCAAAATCACTGTTTTCGGAGTAAGTATTGCCTCGATTGTTATAGGCTTCGGCACGGCGTGGATTGAGTTGTATAGCAGTATTATGATCTCTAATGGCGTTATCAAAATCGCCTTTTGCAGAGTAAGCAGTGCCTCGATTGTTATAGGCTTCAGCATGGCGTGGATTGAGTTGTATCGCTTTATCAAAGTCTTTGATAGCATTGTCAAAATCGCTTTTTTCAGAGTAAGCAACACCCCGATTGTTATGTGCCTCGGCATAATCAGGTTTGAGTTGTATAGCAGTCTCATAATCTCTAATGGCATTGTCAAAATCGCTTTTTTCAGAGTAAGCAGCACCCCGATTATAATAGGCCGTAGCATGACGTGGGTTGAGTTGTATAGCAGTATTATAATCCTTAACCGCCTTCTCCATTTTGCCTTTTTTGCTGTAAGCACCACCCCGATTACTATAGGCTTCAGCATAATCAGGTTGGATTTGTATCGCAGTGGTATAGTCTTTGATAGCATTGTCAAAATCGCCTTTGCTGAAGTAAGCAACACCTAGACTGTTATAGGCCTCGGCATAATCAGGTTTGCATTTAATCGCTTCCGAATAGGCTGCTATCGCTACTTCTATTTGTCCTAACATCAGTAGGAAATTTCCATGCTGGA
Organism: Candidatus Poribacteria bacterium WGA-3G; assembly: GCA_000406005.1. GTDB lineage: Bacteria > Poribacteria > WGA-4E > WGA-4E > WGA-3G > WGA-3G. The sequence continues at coordinate 13,449 of ASZN01000064.1, read as the reverse complement.
ATATCACTTCACCCTCTCGTTCTTTTTCGGAGACATCAGACGCAGGTTCCGCCTGAGACAGCATCCTATCAATAGTCTTTCGGATGCCTTTTACGGCATTTTGCCATCCCTTATCTTCCGGATCCCATTCGTTAATAGGGGTACCATCGTCAGGAAAAACTTGGAAGTTGCTGAGTTGCTGCTCGCTCTTCCAATCACAATCCGAAAAGATAATCGGAATAACCCTTATCTTTTTTTCTAAGGCAACTTCAAATTCCTCGTAGCAGTTTTCGGAGGCAAGACTATCAATAGAGACGAGATAGAGCAGCAAGTCTGAAGTGGGAAGATGTTTAGAGAAAATTTCGTGCTGCCACCTGTCACCACCGAGCATTTCGGTATCGTGCCAGATGTCTATTAAGCCACTGCGTTTCATCACAGCGAGAGACTTTATCAATTTGTCTTTTGCTTCCTTGTCTGTACGAGCATAGGAAATAAAAACTTTTAACGGTTTGTTCATTCGCTTGCCTCCACAATTGCAATTTCCTCTTCCGTTAAATTATACAATGCATACACCCGTTTATCAATCTCTTTTTCTAAAGCAGCGGTGTCCATATTAGAGTCAGCGGCTTTTGCATCGAGAATCTGATCGACACGTTCAATGATTGGTGCTTGTTGCTCAGAGGGTACATCAGGAATTGGGATAGTCTTTATTTCATTATTTCCAATCCGTAAATATCCTCCTGCTAATGCCAGTGATCTAAAGTAAGTCCTATACCAAAAAGAAACCAACCTACTATTCAGCACGGCAAGAGCGTACTTTAAATTCATATCTCCGCTTTCAAGGATTATAGTCGTTGATTTCCCAGCAACATATTCACCCTCGTCATAAACACATTCCAAAATTTTCGTCATTCCGCCTATTATGATTTTCTTTGATTGCGCTTGCATAAAACGCCTGTTACTAAGTTTACGCAAATCTGAATCAAGCACAATAGGTGTATTATAACTGTCTTTTATATACCTTGTAGATTGTTTAGACCAGAGGGATTCGTATCTATCAATTGTCCCCGTGTTAATTAGTTTTTTGAAAGGGGTTGTTGACAAACCAGTAGAGTATTCACGTATAGATTCCTTGAGGGCATAGGCTTCGCTTACGGTGGCAGCTGCACCTACCTCGAAAAAACTTTCAAGAGTGGGAAAACTCAAACACTTAACAACCACCTGCAGTTGATTCTCTGAAACGAAAAACCTATCCCAAAAAACATCTCGATAGAACAGTTCAACGGGAACCTCATTATGAATAGATGACTCTTCAAGATTTTCCATTACTACCATGGAGACATCATGCTTCTGATCAGTTTTTCTAATAACAAAAACGATAGGGTAGACATCGGATTCTTTAAACACATCCACTTTGGAATAATCGCGGATTTCTAAGAGGGCATAATTCATCAACATATTCCGTAACGTTTTAGCATAAGTTGCACCAATCAGTTTATTTGGAACTATGTAAGAAATGATCCCATCCTCTTTTTGAAGTTGTATCCCGCGTTCAATGAAAACAATAAACAGATCCCAATTTCCCTTCGCAGATTGGTAAGATGCTTTGTAAGTTTGCCTAAGTTCTGGTTGGGTTTTTGTCACGGTTTCAGAATCAACATAAGGCGGGTTGCCTATCACAACATCGAATCCTTCTGTAATACCGAACATCCACTCGGCATCAAAGAAATCGGCAACCGCATTTTGGTCGTATGGGTCCCAGTTGGCGATTTTTTCGGTTGTTTCACTGGGAAAACCACCGCTTTTGAGCAATTGGCCGATTTCGGCACGGATTCGCTTATCAAGGTCTCGATACTTCTCTTTCGTTCTTGGGGTGCGGGCGGTGAAATGTTTTCTTCGGACCTCGCTTAACTCTGTTTCCTTGCGGTCAATTTCTGGATTGCGCAGCGTTTGTTGCACCGGTTTCTCTACACTGATGAGCGCGTTTCCTGACACAAACTTGGTTTCCAAATTCGGCAATGGACGCACGCCTCTATTCTCTTGGGTATCGTCAATACGCTGGTCTACAACAAGCGAAATAAAGAATCGGAGTTTGGCGATCTGCACAGCAATCGGTTGGATATCCAAGCCATAAATACAGTTTTCTATTAGATAGAGTTTCCTACCATAGTCGAGTTCATTCCGTTCAAACGCTTCGTTGATATTATCAATTTCCGTTTCAAGGTCTCGGATGGTGTTTCGGCGGACCGTGCTATCGTCAATATCTTCTGCCATGTTGATGAGGTTCTCGACTTTAGCGATCTGCCGTTGTCGCCACTGGTCGTTGCGCGGGTCCAATTTTCCGAGGATGAAAACGAGTTTGTGTAATATCCCCATTGGGAAGGCACCCGAACCGCAGGCGGGGTCAAGTATCTTGAGCGTATCAATCGCTTTTATCAATTGCTCGGTTTTATCGGCATCGAATTGGTGTGGCTTATCGTTATAACTAATGAGATGGCGGAGTTTCTTTTCGATGTCAGACTTTTGTTTGTCAGACAGTACCGTCTTCTGCGTATCCAGTCCCGTTTGCACCGGATCTGCCCGACCCCTGAGGTCTAATTGTGAAGGTGGATTCATTGAGACAAAAGTGTTTTCAGCTTCATAATAGGTAACCAGTTCGCTTTTCAGATGTGCAATGAGTGACTCGTCTACCATGTAGTTGACGATCTCGCGAGGGGTATAGAAAGAGCCCGTCTGTTTACGCGCAGTCGCACCGGTTTCGGGGTTGTAGGCAGCGAGAAGGTTTTCAAAGACCTTTCCGAGCAATTCGGGGTCAAGTGCGACTTCTTCCTCAATGGGTGTGTTCTCAGTAATCGTAAACTTGTAGCGGCGGAGAATCTCGATTAGCCCGCGGACCTTATACCGTTTGCCTTTTGTATCGTAGACTTTATTGAGATCAACCTCCCTCTCCTCGGCAAAGAACAGAAAATTGGGAACAGACAACTGATTGTCTTTACGGTCAGAAAAGCCGTCAATCCGTAGAATCTTCTTGACACATTCGTTAATATCGGTTTCAAGTTCGTTGGTAACCCAGTTTATCAGCTCATCTGTTCCGTTCTGAAGATATAATTCCGTTTGTGCGGTAAGCACCCGCGCGATTTGCTGAATCTGATCTTGTTGAGTTTTGATCCATTCGGATAGTTTGTCCCGATTAGTAGTCCAGTCGGAGACTGTTCCAAATGCGCCGTGGATGTTTCTCTCGTTTGAAGTTTCAATGGAGTATTTGGGGAAAGCGTGGAACAAAACTTCCTTTGCCAGTACCCTTTTGATAATGTCCGGACTCCGAAGATCCAGATATGGTGACGGTGTTGGTGTATTTGTAATTTCGCCTGTATTGGAGAAATAGTGGTCATCATGGGTTCTAAGACGACAAAGTGTCAAAGAGGACGCTATTGGTTCTCCACGGCGTCCGGCGCGCCCGACACGCTGTTGATAGTTGAAACGTTGGGGCGGAACGTTGCCTAACAAAACTATCGAAAGTGCTCCAATATCAACACCCGCTTCCATCGTTGTTGTTACGCTAAGTAGGTCAATTTCATCCGTTCGCGGGTTTTCATTGTCAAGTATTACATTTTGGAACCACCGTTGCCGGCTAGGGCGTTCTTCTGAGTCAGTTTGTGCAGTTAATTCTTCGCAATGGAAACGGTAAGGTTGAATTTCGCTTCCTTCTGAATTAACTTGATGGGCGTAGTACTGCCCATACTTTTCAAATGGGTCTTTTTTTCTATCAATCTCTTTCAATTTATCCAAGCACTTTGTGTTTGTGCAAATCCCGCTTGCCTTGTAAAGATGCTTACGCCGACACTTGGAACATTGAAAGATCGTGTTTCCTTGTGAAGGACGGAGATTGAGGTTTTCAACACGAACAAAACAATTCTTAAAACTCTCTGATGATTCTTGCTGTTCCTCAACACCTCTAATGAGCTCATCCGCAGGATATCCAAGTTGTTCCACAGATTTCTTGATGTAATCTCGGAGAAACGCAGGATTATTCGTTTGATTGTTATGCGGATGGTTAATCGTTGTATATCTTCGTTCACCAAGGATTCTGGTAACGGCGGACATCATTTCAGCGACATCAAATTCCTTAATTTTCCATTTGTCTAGGTCAGTATACGGTTCGCACCAAGCAAGTCCAAGCCCTTCTAATCCCATATCTCTTCTGGCAAATAAAAGTTGTTCCGTTATCATTCTTTTTAGTTCAGCCTCGATGTCTGTCAGAAGTTCTCTTTGATGCTTTTCAAGCAGTTGTCGTCTTGATACTGGATCTTCATTCCATTCAAAGATTTCTTCCCATTTGTGTTCAATCCATGTATTCAGCCTACCTTTTTCCCGAGAAATTTCCACCTTGTTCCCGTAGCCTCCAGGATTCATACCCAGGTTGATAAATTCATCGAAGCAGTCATCTTGAAGAGCTATGAACGGATAATTACCTTCGAGCATTGTAAGTTGATTTTCTTGGTCAGGTGTTAAAGGTTTTTGGTCATAGAAAGCATCCTCAATTGATTCAAGCAATTGCTCTTGATTCGGAAATTTATCGTAAAGGCGACGCATAGCACGTCTAAAATTCGGTCTTGGGGTTTGAAAATTAAGAACAATTTTCAAATCCTCGTCTTCTGCCTGCTTTTTCATTGCTTCTATAGCAGTGAGTCGAATCATGTCTTGATAATGAGACCATTGAATTCCTACAGCGTATTTTGCAGCATCCTGCCGACTATCAGAGAAAATAATTGTTTTCCGTTCCGATTGATTTTTGACAGTTGTTTGCAAGGTTTGAGTGAAAATTTGAATAATTTTTTGTAAACCTGTTCTGCTAGTACGAAGTGTTGAATACGCTTGTTCTTTGCCATTAACGATAATTTTTTCTGCTTTGTATTCCCGTAAATCACCACAATTGGGGCAAAACTTGGGAATTTCTGAACACCATTCCTTAGAATCATCAATTTTGTAATAATAAACATTAAATTTAGATGAAGCATCTGGAATAAGTGTCCCATCAGATGCCGAGAACTGTGCAGGTGCCCATTGCCTTCCTATACCATTTTTTATCCAAGGATTATTTTGAGCCGGTTTTTCTGTCTTCTGCCAAAAAACGGCATAGGTTTCATAGTTCCGATCTCTAATTCCTTTTTCAGGTAAACCCGATAAATTTTGATAGTCTCCGCTGAGGTACCAACCTGGGATATCTGCAGATATCTTCTGTTTGTAACCGCCAAGGAATATATCTCCGCACGTTTCACAGGTTAACAATTCCAAAACACGTGAACCACACTCATCACATAAAACACGTCGATTTGCAAACAATTTTCCGACAGAAATTTCATCACTCCTACCTTGACAATTTGAATTGCTGCATGCCCACAAACCTTCAAAATTTTTAAAAAAATAATGCACACGCAACGGCAGCAAAGCTCTTCCAGAATTTGAATCCTCTTTCTGTTGAATTAGATAGCGGATAAGTCCATGTATTACATCTGCGGATATCGGTGTTGAAGCAATTTTATTTGCTTTCTTACACATTTCTTCAATCGTTGAGGCATGCAACTTACCATTATGGTTGCAGAGTTCCGCTACCGAATCTTTGACGATGTTTTTTGAAACCTGGTCTAAATGAGAGGGATCAGCATCCTTGTTAAATGTTTCAAAGTGTTTTGCATGTTTGAGACAATTCTGAAGTGTGGCATTTTTATCAGGATGTAGAGGAGAACCAATAATTTTGAACTCTTTTCCTCGCGCAAAAAACTGGCGGAGGTATGCGCGGCCTTCATCGCCTTCAAGGGAAGCACTTGATGCAATAATACGTAGTTTTGGCGAATCAGGATCAAGGTTTAGACGGTTAAATAGCGTCCGAAGCAAGTAAGCTACTTCTGAACCTGCTGTGCCGCGGTACGAATGCAATTCATCAACAACAAGGTGAAAAACACTATCCGGTTTTTCCAGCCATTCTTTGGTTTTTTCAAAGATCGGTTGCTCTAAGTCGCGGGTGAGCATGATATTCAGCATTGAATAGTTTGTGATTAGGATATCAGGTGGATGGTCTTGCATGTCCCAACGAGACCACATCTCAGACGCGTCAGGATCGGTGGAAGAAAAAAAATAACGCGTTTCATCATTGTCCCTAGCTTTTTCGGCTTGTTTTTGTAGTTTATTAAGTTGATTCCGTAATCTTTGAATGTTTGGGTTTGTCTTTTTTTTATTTTTTTCTTGACCTGGTACTGGTGTCAAACCGGTATAGCGACCAAAGTAGAACCGGTTATCGCCTCTGTTGTCGGCAAGCCATTGACGTGCTTCTGGACTATCACAAGCGCGTCGAAGCCGCATGAGCTGGTCTTCCACAAGTGCATTGAGCGGATATAGAATTAACGCTCGGATAGCAGCAGGGCGATTTTCCTTCTCACGCTGTGGAACACGCTTCTGCTGAGTTTGCCACCACGGATGTTCTGAATTCCTTCCTCCGTAAACGTCCCAGTTTTGGGACTCCTGGATAAGATAACTGAAAATTGGCAGTAAAAAGCATTCTGTCTTTCCAGAACCTGTGCCAGTTGTAACGACGACATCCTTACCATCAGTAACTGATGCTTTAATCGCTTCTTCTTGATGTTTATAGAGTGCGCGATCTATTGGGGCAAGCCCCTCTTTACCTCCTGCTGCGAGGAATTCGCCAAGTTCGGTGGGTAGTTTTAAATCTACACACAAATCTGATAACGTTTTTTTTGAAGATGGATATGGAAATATGGGTTCAAAGCGGGGTTCTTGAAAAAGCAACCCTTTTTCCCGTAATAACTTATCTCTTTCTTCTTCTAACTTCTCACTGTTAAAGCCCATAATCGTTTGTATGTAGCGGATGTAGGTATCACAAAGCAATTCGTAAATTTCAAAAGGATCTGACATTAAATAGCCTCCCAACCTTGATAAAGTGATTTTGTCAATCGTTTTGCAATATCAACTGGTACATCGGAGTAGCAAACAAATTTGCTCGTTAACTTTGGTGGATAGCCTGAACAAAGCGTTGCACATCGATCTACAATTAGCGGCACGAGCAATTTGCTGTTTACTCGCCATGTTTGAAATTTTTCCATATAAGAAATGAGTCCTGGAGTTCCGGCAAGCACATTCCACTCTGCCCAATCGCGTGGAACTCTTCGTTGGTTGTGCCCAGTCTTTAAAACGTAAACGTCTGGACCATATTGTGAAATTTGATAAAGTCCATCTGATCTTTCTCCATGACCCACTAATTCATAATCAAGCGTAGTAGGGTTAAACTTTTTTTCCAAATTAGCTACAAAAGATCGTTCGGTTTGGGTATTCATGAGCCGTGGACGCGGCAGTATATATGATAGTTTCACTGAAAATTCCCAACTAATATGAATACCTAAATTGCTAAGAGACGAAATGGCTTTCTCCGTTAATTCACTTAGCACAATAGTCATCGGCGCATATTTTTCAGGGATTGACCGCAATTGTCCATCATTACCAAGAACACATCTATTAACTTCTTCAAGAAAGCCCGGCACTCGACTACCCACCAGAACATACCGATCTTCTACCTCTGTTTCCACAAGAACAGCAGGAGCAATAGTAACATAGGACAACTTCATCGGGTCATAATCAAGGTGTCCTAAACGTGCAAGAGATATGAGGTAAGTGGATGCTTTGAAATCTGGGCTATCTCTCGTCAATCGTTTGATTGCTTGTTTGAACTCCTCCCAGCTCAATCCTCCTATATGTGATAGGTAGTAGAGCAGTCTGTCAAAGACGTTTGTTTCTACTTGATTCATTTATCAGTCTCGCGTGCTATTTGCAATTCTTCTTGGAAACGAGGTAATTCTTCATGTCCGTTATTAACCAGATTTAACACTGCATCAATCAACCTATGTTGATTTCCAATCCACGGTAATAGACGCAAGGTCAATGCCCAATCAAATGCTCGATCCACTGCCATAATATTATGTGACAATTGGAGATAACGTTGAATTTCTTGGAGAAGATTTATCGGAATTTGAAAACCTCTATTTTCAACAGTTAATTTTTCAACAGTTAATCTGAGTTCTTGTAAAAAATCGTGATATTTTTCGCATTGAGAGTCGGATTCAGAATTCGGTTGGCACCAAAATTTCCATTCGGATAGTGTCAGAGGGATCCTTGAAGGTTTCAAGTTCGGCGACCTAAGAGGGTGTGGATTCTTTGGTTTGGGTAAGCGTGCTACACGTTCATAAAAGTCTTCATTTGTCTGGCAGCGATTTGTTCCAGAACAACGGATCAGAAATACTTTAATAAAACCTTTATGAAAACTGTTAACCCAGTCCAGAAAACCAGGCAGATAAGCCTCCGGAAATGATTTGTCACAATTGCAAAAACATATTACCCATGGCATATCTCCGACTTCAAGCATTTTCTCAATTGAAACTTCCAATTCAACTCGTTCTAGCCTTATTCCAAAGCACTCTTCGGCAAAAAGTTCCGGAAACCAATCTTGTAATCCAAGCCATCCCATTTCTACATTGATTGTTATGTCGTAGAAATGGTTGTCGCACATTAATTCCCAAACTTTAATTATTCGAGGATCGGCAATCTCAATCGCAGGAAAGGCTTTCAACGCTATATGAATAGCTGCCGCCGTTTCTTCATCTTTGGAATCCGTTACACCAAATCGTCGTAGACGATAACAGAAATCTCCCAAATAGTCGTTTTCATTTCTGTAGCGTTCTGTTTTTCCTTTTAATTCAGTCTTGTACCATTCTGCCAGTTTCAGAGCTTGAACGGTGATTCTCGGTTCATCAGTCATTTTCGATTTAATTTCGGAAATTGTGTTCTCTACTGCATTAAGTTTTGCTTCCAGGGTTCCAATTTCCTCCAAGATTCTCGAATCTAACTGCTTGATCCCATCTGGCACTCTCTGGTCTACCAATTGACTAATTTCTTGTACATTAAGGGATTGAATTTCAGTGAGTTTGTTCTCAAATGAATTGATTGATCCCTGAAGTTCAGAGAAGCTTGATTCAAGTGAACTAATCCGATTCATCAAATCAACCAATTGGGTAAAACGCGACTCTATACTGGAGATCTGATTATCAAACTGATTGTGCTTGTCTATGATTGTTTGCTCAAGGTTTTGAAGTCCTGTATCAAAGTCCTGACGCGCCTTTGCTATTTGTTCAGTAAGTTCTTGCTCCAATCCATTCGGAGATTCCATGGCAGAAATCCGCGAATTAATATCTGTAATATCTTGAGATAATCTATCAATAGCCTGAAACAGTTCATCAACCTTATCTGGGAGTTCTGCTAATTGTTCTCTCTGTTCAATTTCCTCACATGAAGGCATTTGGTTAATTAAATTTTGGATCCGCTCATCTTCATTAAAGTAACCATATTCATAAAAACGATTAACTACCTCCTGATGAATCGCAGTATTGCGACTTGCTTCTAACAAAAACTTGAAACACTCAATATCCAACTCGCTATTCGGCGGCTTTATACAATTGTGGTTCTCATCAAAGTCTCCTCCATTGTTGAAGGCAGTTAGAGCATTATCTAATTCTTGGTGCGATTTAACCCAGTACATCCAAATATCCGCAAAAGAATTCCAGGCAACAGAATCGGGATTCGTAAGCTCCGGTTCGCTTTTTAGTTTAGTAATCAACTGCGGAACTGTTCGTGTGAGTGGGGCACGCCCGTCTCGAAATCCAGGGACTCTACGTTGAAGTAGTCGATTTTGTATAAACAGTTTGCCTTTCTGATCTGTTACTTCTTCCAAGAATCTGACAAAATCTGCTGTGCTTAACTTTATTATAATTCTTCGCTTCGCTTCTGGGTAAGATTTCCGTTCCATATTTACTTACCTATTTGTTTGAGGAGTTCTACGTAAGACAAAGCCGTTTCGTGATAAAGATTCAACTTTTTTTCAACTATGGCTTGGATACCTACGTTCTGTTCCAAGTATTCAATTGCTTCGTCAAACCAATCTGGCACAGAGGTATTTCCGTTCTTGAAGTCGATTGCTACTTTCACAACTGACGAGATGAGATGCGCGGGAACTTTGAAAAATTTGTCTGATGGCGGAGGTGGTGGGATATCTCCGAAAATCTTCGCGCCAGTGAGACATATCCCAGATCCCTCTAAAATTTCCGGGATTTCTTTTACAGTATAAGTAGGCATTGATCCTTTATCTTCAAATATAGAGACAATTAAAGTTCGGTTATGATGTTTCAACGAGCATTCGGGAGATATAACCCGCAATTCTCTTGATTGTTTCCCATAGCTAAGGGGATGAAAGCCTGGTTCCAGCGCGTTATCCAGCCGGACAAGTCGGTCATCATGAACAGGAAAAGCCTTATCACCAACCGACAAAAACTCTTCATTAGGAAGTCCAAGATCGGGAACGTAAACGGTGGGAAGGCAGAAATCAAGGTAATCCTTGCGACCATCTTGATTTTTGATAGATAGTCCACCAATAAGATTTATCCGTTCGCTCGGGACGACAGAAAGTTTCCAGAGATCCTGCTCGGAAAAAGATACAAATTTGGTGGGTTCAACTTGCAGGTACAACCAATCATTTTCTCTTCCATCAACGTAGATAGGACTGGATTCTTCAAATTCTTGTTCACAGGTTTGCCTTAAACAATCTATGACTTGGTTAACAAGTCTCTTGCGAAATACTATTAAGTGGTCTTCATACAGTCGCATGTTTCGTTGAGAAAGCCAACCACTGTCCCGTTCAGGGTCTTCTCGAAAAATCCAGATATCGGGAATACTTAGTGTGTAAATTATTGGATTGGGCTCATCCGTTTGTAATCGCAAGCGATTTGGCAATTCCCAAAATTTGCCTCTGTCATCAATAACTGGTCGGAACCATTTTTCTAAGTGCGAGGGTTGGAGGTTCTGAATGCCTAGAGGATTGGTTTTACAGTTTATTTCATCTCTCCCACGCCTCCGGAACCAATAGCGAATTTCCACATTGTTATCTGAGTCAAATCGGAGTTCAACGTTTATAGCAGCAGTTGCCTGCGTTGTTCCTTGTGTTCCTTGAGACAGTTCAGGTGGAATTTCACCATTCCAATTTATTAGCAGCGATCTAACTTGATTGAGAATTGATGTCTTGTAGGAGCTATTAGAAAAATAACGTTTGATTTTAGTTAAATTGGATGCTTGTAACCAGCGGACAAACACTTTCTCAAGTTGGTCATCCGAAAAGTCTGAAAATGGTGTTAATTTGTGATCATGAAAAAAACAGTAGATGTACCATTGATCGTGTTTGCTAATCAGGCATTGCGAAATAGGGTACCAAACGTACCTGCGCTTTGAAGCACCCTCAGTTAAATAAAGTAAAACATCATGCTTATCGCGTAACCATCTTTCAAGATGTTTCCAAAATTCTTCAAATTGAAGGCGATTAAAACCTTGTGGTGCCCCTTTAACGGACTGCCCAAACAATAACTCATTGAGACGAATATAGTAATTATTAGAAGCAATGGAACCTTCCGAGTCCATTAGACTCGCGGCAAGCACTGTAAGCGCGAGGAAAGCAACCTGAGACGGTTCTTCTGCGGAACGGTTCCCTTGCCGAAAAATTTGGGTTGGATTTATTTTCCAGAAGTCAACTGAACCGCTGTAAACAACTTCGTCCCGCACAGCTTCTGTCAAACTATCAGCAGCCTTATCAGCATCTGCTACATTGAATTTGAATTTCTCAGCAATTTCGAGAAGTGTATTAGCATCTGTTTGTAAAAAAACAATCTCACCTGGCTCACAGTCTTCAAAAAAGTAGGAGATAATTGCCTTATTCCACTGTTCATACGTTACCATAATCACTTATTCCGCGGGTTAAAGGGTTTGCGGGCAGTCTCAATTATGTCCCTATCATACCACAAATGTTAAAAATTTGTCAATTAAAAATGGGCAGAATGCGAATTCTTGATAATTTTTTGCGGATGTTGTATAATTAACATCGGTTCAGCAATACAAATCCGACGAATGCCTTATGCACAATCGTATTCTCCGTTCTTCCGGTCACAGTGGTTTATGAACCGTGACACCTTTGAATCTTAAATCATTACAGAAAAACGTTTAGAATCAAGTTAACTATGTCAGATATTAAATCCAGCATCCGAGACAATCACAAGCGTGGAAGTGTTGGTGATTTTCTAAAGTCCAAAATCGAAGAAGACTCATCCCTTTCAATTGTTTCCGCCTATTTCACAATCCATGCCTTTCAAGCCCTCAAAGAATCGCTCACAGAAATCAAAGAGCTCCGATTTCTATTTGGTGAACCCCGTTTTATAAAAAGTCTTGAGCCAGAAAAGACGGACAAGAAAGCCTACAAAATTGAGGGTGAAGACGAAGGTTTGAAATTCGATGACCGTCTGAAACAAAATTGGGTTGCTAAGGAGTGTGCCGCGTGGATTCGCGAAAAAGTGCAAATTCGCTCCATTCGTAAATCTAATCTGATGCATGCGAAAATGTATCACATCGCTAACAATGGCGTGGAAGATGCCATCGTCGGAAGTTCCAATTTTACCGTGCGCGGACTCGGAATGAGTTCAACAGAGAATAATATTGAACTTAATCTGGAGGTGGATAGCAACCGAGATCGCACCGACCTAAAGACGTGGTTCGATGAAATGTGGAACGACGAAGAATTAGTCGAAAAGATCGCTTTGCATACACAGTCCTGTCACACACCGATTTGAGTCGTGATAGCGGGAAGTCAGGCGACATTGAGCTTGAAACCATCAATTGGGGTAACTACGATTTGGTTGTCATTGATGAATCACATAATTTTCGCAATAACACACCGGGGAAAAAAGATGAAGACGGCAATTTGATTCGCAAGAGCCGCTACCAACGTTTAATGGAAGATATTATCCAGAGCGGTATCAAAACCAAAGTGCTGTTACTCTCCGCTACGCCTGTTAACAACAATCTGAAGGATCTCCGCAACCAGATATATTTCCTTACCGAAGGCAGAGATGATGCTTTCGCTGGTAAACCGTTTGGTATTGATAGCCTGAAAAAGACGCTTGCAGATGCGCAACGCACTTTTACCGACTGGGCAAAGCAGGACAACCGCCAGACGCGCGACCTACTCGAACGGCTCAGCCTACAAGGCGATTCTCCAAAACCTCTTCTTTGCGACCCTCAATTAGGAGATGAACACTGCCGAGAAATCCGATAGCCGGAAATTTCGCGGTAAAGGACGACAGCACTACAATATCACATCACTCTATCGCTATGAAGCGTATTTCGCGGATTCAGATAAGGCACTGCGACACTTTGAAACAATTCCGTTTTTGAATGGTGGTCTCTTTGAGTGCTTGGATAAAGGAGACAAGGATGATCCCAAGAAGATTCTACGGATTGACGGCTTTTCTGACCGTAAAGACAATCAGTTGTCTGTTCCCAATTTTCTGTTCTTTGCCGAGGAGAGGGAGGTTG
>ASZN01000063.1 GCA_000406005.1 Candidatus Poribacteria bacterium WGA-3G | reverse complement strand
ACGGGCAATGAATTGCCCTACTACAAACGGGCGGGTTCGTAGTAGTGCGATTCATCGCACGTTCTGATATTACCGAATTAATAAATCAATTTTCATGAAACCGCACCTACCGGGCCTGGGGGGCTAAAATTCCGGGCCTGGGGGGCTAAAATTGAACGAAAAAACCGAGGACTAAATAGCCCTGCCATAATTGGCTACTAAAAATCTTGTAGAAAAAGCGCGGAACAGATAAACTGATAGGAGAGGTGAAACTTCATGATGGCAACACTCATCCGTCGAGAACTCCTTGATAATTTGATGACCTTCCGTTTCGCGGCAGCAGTCTTCATCATGTTACTGCTTGTCGTCGCGAATACTGCCGTGCAGATCAAGGATTACGAGCGGCGTTTAACGGATTACAACGTTGCTGTCAAAACGCATCACCAACAACTGCAGACGAAAAAAACCTATTCGGCAGCGAGATTGCACGTTGATCGCCCCCCGAACCCGTTGAGCATCTTCAATATTGGGATGGATAAACAGCTCGGTAACCAAGTGGAGGTCTATTTCGGGTTTGTACCAACGCTGTGGGATGCGAAAATGCACGGCTCAGATAACCCGATTATGAATATTTTCTCTTCGATTGATATTGCCTTTATCTTTAAGGTGGTTCTGAGCCTACTTGCACTTATATTCGCTTATGATACGCTGGCGGGAGAACGTGAGCAAGGCACGTTACGCTTGGTGCTAACGCATCCCGTCCGTCGCGGTCATATTCTGTTTGCTAAGTATATGAGCGCGATGGTGTGCCTGCTCGTGCCTTTAATAATGAGTGTGTCACTTGCGGTAATTTTACTAACGACATCTACCTCGATCTCTCTGAGCACTGACGATTTTCTCCGGATAGTTGGGTTTATTTTGACGACTATCGTTTATCTATCGGTGTTTTATCTCATCGGGATGCTCATTTCTGCGGTGACGCGCCGAACGGGTACTGCGCTTATGCTTTCTATGTTCGTGTGGGGTTTTTGGGTATTGATTTACCCGAACATGGTGCTTGCCTCGATTCTTCCGCAACGTACGGTAGAAGCGCGTACTGCGTCAACTTTCAGCCAAATTGAACAGTTATGGGAGAAATTCGAGAAAGAACAGGAACAGTACCTTAAGAACGATGCTGTCCCCGGCGAGAATCCGGGGTTTGGTATAGGGTGGGTAGGGTCTTCCATGAATCGCCTCAACAAAGACGCAGCCACGCTACAATACTATTACAAAAAAGGGATGGACATCTCAGAACTTGATGAGAGGTCCGAACCGCTGATGCCGCACGTACAAAGTTATTACCAGTTTCTCGTCCCGTTGACGATTGACATGGCAGAAAGAACATGGCTCATCCGCAAACCGGCACTTGAGAAAATTTTCGTCCGTCCAGCACGCATAGATAGCGTATTGTTGAAAATTTCGCCAATCGGGATGTACGATGCCGCAACCCAAGCTTGGGTCGGCACCGACCTTCTCGGAATTCGAGATTTTTTTCGGGCAGCGCGCCAGTACCGACGAGTCTTTATTGACTTCTTCTATGATAAAAACGCTTTCGCGTCTCGGCAGTGGATTGCTGCAGACAAGGGTGCAGCCGATTGGCGCACGCTTCCTCAATTTTCTTTTCAGAGAAGTGGTATCGGTATAAATGTGAAGCGAGCGTTCCCGGATCTATGTCTGCTGTTGATGACCAATGTCGTTCTGTTTGTCGTAATATTTCTGATTTTTATCAAAAGTGAAGTGTAAAGGAGTTTCCAGTGGCCAGTGGCCAGTTTCCAGTTTCGAGTTAAGAAAAGAAGGGAATGGTTCATAAAAACCGTCTTCTCTGGTAACTGGTAACTGGTAACTGGTAACTGGTAACTGACTACTTATGTGGTATATCGCGAAACGTGAACTCTACGACAATTTCAATAGCCTCCGATTCGCGCTTGCAACGGTGTTGCTGCTCGGTTTGATGCTGACCAATGCGGTTGTGCATCTCCATGAGCATCCGAAGCGGATACAGAAGTATAACGCTTCAATCAACGAATCTTTGACGGATTTGACGAGCCGTGCAGATAATTTATATACACTCGCGCAAGAGGGCCCAGGATTGCTATACAAAAAGCCATCCACGCTCCGTTTCTGTGCAGATGGCGGAGAACCTTTTTTGCCAAACGTCGTTGGTGGTGCCTTCCTTTGGTCTATCAGCGGAGGTCTAAGGGGTTTCTGGCGATTAAACTACCCATCGACCACTCCGAATCTGACGGATATCCGTCCAAACGTTACCAAAGTGGATTGGGCGTTTATTATCGGCTATGTCTTGAGTCTGATCGCGATTTTGTTCACTTTCGATACCGTTTCCGGTGAACGCGAACGCGGGACACTGCGATTGATCCTCGCAAATCCGATTCCACGCCACACTGTGTTGATCGGTAAATTTTTGGGGGCATTAATAAGTGTTGGTATCCCGCTCGCACTTGCGGTCTTAATGAACCTATTGGTGATTTCTACATCAAGTGCTGTGCAAATCGGTGCCGATGCCTGGGGACGTTTAGGCATTATTTTCTTTATCGCTATTTTATACGCCAGTCTATTTCTTGCGTTAGGGCTGCTGGTTTCTGCCCGTGTTTCGCGGAGCGCGGTGTCTCTTGTAATTCTCTTGTTGATTTGGGTTACCTTCGTCGTCTTTGTACCGAGTACGCTCGCCTCTATTGCAGGCGGGTTTTCATCACCGATGTCAACAGATGAACTTTGGCAACGCCGAGGTGAGCTTTATGCGAAACGTTGGGAACGGTACGACGCTTATTTTGCAGAAAGGGTTGAACGGTCTAAAGAGATACAGTTTAAAGGGGAACACGTCATCGCGGAAGCGGAAGAACAGGAGCGCGTAAACGAGGAACACTTGGCACAACAGATTGCGCAAGTTAAATTTGCGCGCGGGACAACCCGGATCTCACCGATAGCGATTTCCCAACATCTCTTTGAATCCTTCGCCGGAACAGGTTTCGAGCGGCATTTACAATTTTTAGAGAATACGAAAACGCATGCCCGACAATTTCGTAAATTCATCGCTGACACCGACAGCGGCGACCCAGAAAGTTCGCATATTATAGGCATTCGCGAAGGGATGTCCGAGAAACCTGTCAATCCTGCGGCGATTCCCAAATTTGAAGACACGCTAAGTCTCAGTAAGGATTTCAACGCAGCGGCAGTCGATCTGCTGTTGCTAACGCTGTTCGTTATCGTTCTCTTATCCGGAGCGTATCTCGCATTTGTGCGCGTTGAGGTATAAAAAAATGATGACACTGATCCGTCGAGAACTCCTCGACAACCTAATGACTTTTCGATTTGCGGCAGCGACTTTCATCATGTTGTTGCTTGTCGTTGCCAATACCTTTGTGTTAATTATAGATTATGAACGACGTTTGGCAAGTCATAACGATGCCGTCAAAATGCATCAACGTCAATTACAGGAGAAAATTACCTATTCTGCAGGTAAAGTGCGCGTTGACCGTCCACCGAACCCATTGAGCATTTTCAATGTCGGGTTCGATAAGCGTCTCGGAAATGAGGTAGGGGTATCTCATAGATTGGTTCCGTCGCTGTGGGATGCTGGCATGCACGGGTCGGATAATCCGTTTATGGATATGTTTGCCTCAATGGATATTGTTTTTATCTTTGAGGTTATCCTGAGTCTATTCGCACTCATTTTCGCGTATAATGCGTTCGCGGGAGAATATGAAAGTGGAACACTGCGTTTAGTCCTGACGCACCCTATTGGACGCGGTAAAATATTGGTTGCGAAATACATGAGCGCAATGTTCTGCCTAATTGTACCACTGTTGATAAGCCTGCTCCTCGCGACAATTTTGCTGACGACATCTACCGCTATATCTCTGAACAGTGATGATTTTCTGCGCATCGGTGGGATAATCTTGACATCCGTTGCGTATCTTTCCGTATTTTACCTCATCGGGTTGCTGATTTCAGCAGCGACCCGCCGAACAAGTACCGCCTTGATGTTGTCAATGTTTGTTTGGGGCTTTTGGTCTTAGTCTACCCCAATGTGATTCTGACCGTGATCCCACGCCCAGAGTCGCCAGATGCCCTCAGAGCATCCGCTTTCAATCGAATTGAAAATATCTGGGAGACATTCGACAAAGAGCGCAAACATTACTTAGCTACCGACGATTTCCCCGGAGAAGATTGGGGGTATGAACTAAGAGGGTCGGGTTTGCGCGGTGCCAATCTTATGGGTAATTCCCAAAGACTGCTGTACACCTATAGAAGTGTGATGAACTTTGACGGATTTGGTGAGAAAGATGAACCGAAGATGCCGCACGCCCAGAAACATTTTGGGTTCCTTGGCGCGCAGACGATTGATGCCGCGGATCGCACATGGCTCATCCGAAAGCCCGCACTCGAAGAAATTTTCATTCAACCCGCTGATATGGAGAGAATCTATTTGAAACTCTCGCCCGTGGGGTTGTTTGATGCCGCAACACAAGCGTGGGCAGGAACCGACCTACTCGGAGTCAGAGATTTTTTTTACGCCGCGAGACAATATAGACAGAGCGTTATTAACTATTTCTACGATAATAAGGTGTTTGAATCCAGACAATGGTTCTCAGGGGACAAGGGCGCGGCGGATTGGAGCGGTCTGCCCCAGTTCTCCTTTCAAAGAGATGATATCAACACAAACGCAAAACGAGCGGTCCCGGATGTCTGTCTACTGCTCATGATTAATGTCGTTCTGTTTATCGTGATATTTCTGATTTTTATCAAAACTGAAGTGTAAAGGAGTTTCCAGTGGCCAGTAACCAGTGGCCAGTTAAGAGAAGAAGGAAATGGTTCATAAAAATCCTCTTCTCTGGTAACTGGTAACTGGTAACTGGTAACTGACTACCTATGTGGCATATCGCAAAACGTGAGATTTATAATAACCTGAACAGCCTCCGGTTCGCGCTCGCAACGGCCCTGTTGCTCGGATTGATGCTAACCAACGCCGTTGTACACCTTCGGGAACATCCAGAGCGGGTGCAGCGATACCGCGAGCGTGTCTCCGGACACCAGAATAACATCGCTGCGCATGCCGAGAGCAGCCTATACGACCTTGCGCAAGAGGGACCTGGCTATCTTTACAAAAAACCGTCCGATCTCCGTTTTTGTGCAGAGGGTAGCGAAACGTTTATGTCAGATCGGGCACAAGCAGGTTACCACCGTTGGAGTACCGACACACTCAAAAGCTTTTGGATACTTGCATACCCATCTGCCACTCCGAATCGCGATAATGTGCGCCCAGACGTTACCAAAGTGGATTGGGGGTTCATCATCGGCTACGTTTTAAGCCTCGTTGCACTCCTGTTTACCTTCGATTCAATTTCCGGCGAACGCGAACGCGGCACACTCCGACTCACCTTGTCTAACCCAATTCCGCGGCATACGGTGCTAATTGGTAAGTTTTTAGGGGCATTTATAAGCGTTAACATACCCTTCATCCTCGCCGTCCTTGTGAACCTTCTGGTAATTTCTACGTCCAGTGGTGTTCACCTGGATGCGGAGGCGTGGGGACGTTTAGGCATCATCTTCTGCGTTGCTGTCCTTTACACCTGCCTTTTTCTGGCATTAGGGATGCTCGTGTCGGCACGGGTACAACGGAGCGCGGTGAGTCTCGTAGTACTTCTATTGGTTTGGGTGGTATTTGTGGTATTTATGCCGAGCACCCTCGCTTCGATTGCGGGTAGATCTACATCATCAGGACCTACTTATGACTTCTCGGAACGTTCATGGAAATTGCATGAGGAACTATCAAGTGACTACTACTCCCGCCGCTATAAAGAGCCAGAAGATTCTACAAAGGGAATAGAGATTGATGGTGCGTACGTCACCAAAGATGCTGAACAGCAAGAGCAGTTACACGAAGAACGCTTAAACCGGCGAATTGCTGAGGTACACCGAGCGCGCACCATCACTCGAATTTCTCCTGTTACAATTGTCCAGAACCTCATCGAATCCTTCGCTGGAACAGGGTTTGAGAGACACCTCCAATTCTTAGGAAATGTCCAAATTTACGCCCGAGAATTCCGAACATTCATTGTTGATACAGATAACGCGGATCCTGAAAGTCTTCATATCTTTGGCGTTAGAACCGGTATGTCGCAGGAACCTATCAGTCCAGAAGCAGTTCCGAAGTTTGAGGATACGCTTAACCTGAGTAAAGATTTCAATACTGCAGCAATGGAATTGTTATTGCTAACACTGTTTGTCTTAGTGCTTCTGTCGGGTGCGTATCTGGTGTTTGTGCGCGTTGAGGTGTGATATAAAATGCTTAAAACACTCATTCGCAGGGAACTGCTTGACAATCTAATGACCTTCCGTTTCGCGGCGGTCCTACTCATTACGTTGTTGCTCGTTGTTGTAAACACAGTAGTGCTTACGCAAGATTACGAACAACGTTTGGAAAGTTACAACGATTCTGTCAAAAGGCATCGTCAGGATTTACGCAATTCCAAAACCTATTCTACTGCGTATTTGTTTATTGACCGGGCACCGAATCCGTTGAGTATTTTCAATGTCGGATTAGATAAACGTTTGGGAAACTACATCGGTATCTATCACGGATTTATGCCGACACTCTGGGATGCCCGAATGCACGGTACTGACAATCCGTTTATTGCCTTCTTTTCTTCAATTGATATTGTCTTTGTTTTTGAGGTAATCCTTAGCCTGATGGGATTGATATTCGCTTACGATGCGATTGCGGGAGAACGTGAACGCGGCACGTTACGTCTCATTCTTGCACAGCCTATCGGACGCGGGCAGATCTTACTTGCGAAATATATCAGTGCGATGGCGTGTCTGTTGGTTCCCTTGATATTGAGTCTGCTTTTCGCCCTACTGTTACTAACGCGTTCGATTCCGCTGTCAACTGCTGATTTTCTGCGCATCGCTGGGATTGTTCTTACATCGTTCGCGTATCTGTCGCTGTTCTATCTCATTGGACTACTGATTTCCGTAGCGACGCCTAGAACCGGCACTGCACTAATGCTCGCGATGTTTGTATGGGGATTTTTGATACTCGTGTATCCGAATTTGATTCGAGTGACGGTTAACCCGGGGGGCGACATCCAAGCGCGTGTGAAAACTGCTCACAACCAGATTCAACAAATTATAGATGAATATGAAAGGGAACGTCAAAAGTTCCTTGAAAACGAGGGAATCGCTGGAGAAACATCAGAGTTCAGCAAGGCGTTGGGGTTTTATCACCAAGCGGATGTGAATCCAGTAACCCTGACGACTTATATAGAAAATATGAGTGTTATTTCAGAGATCCGTCCGGACTTTGAGAAGTATGTCCCCGTCGCTAAGCGGTATTACAATTTCGTTTTACCGTTGGCTACCCGAACAGTAGAAAAAGCGTGGCGCATCCGTAAGCAGGCACTTGACGAAATTTATGTTCGACAAGCCAGAATGGATAGGATATTGTTGAAACTCTCACCTGTAGGTATCTATGATGACGCGACGCAGGCGTGGGCAGGGACTGACTTATTAGGACTCAGAGATTTTTTCGAGGCAGCGCAACGTTACCGGAAAATTATAATTGACTATCTCTATGCGAAAGACGCGTTTTCGTCAAGAGAGTGGTTTGTCGCCGATAAAGGCGCGGTCGATTGGAGCACACTCCCTCAATTCACTTTTGAAAGAAGTGATGTTCGGACGAATGCAAAACGGGCGTTACCAGATATGTTTCTACTCCTGATCTGTAACCTTGTCCTGTTTATGGCAATAGTTCTTATCTTCATCAAAAGTGAAGTGTGAAGTAGTTTCCAGTGGCCAGTAACCAGTAGCCAGTTAAGAGAAGAAGGAAATGGTTCATAAAAACCCTCTTCTCTGGTAACTGATAACTGGTAACTGGTAACTGGTAACTGATAACTGGTAACTGATAACTGATAACTGGTAACTGGTAACTGACTACCTATGTGGCATATCGCAAAGCGTGAACTCTACGACAATCTGAATAGCCTCCGGTTCGCATTGGCAACAGTGCTGCTATTGGCATTGATGCTGACCAATGCGGTCCTGTATCTGCGCGAACATCCAAAACGAACACAGGCGTATCATAACGCCGCTGCCGATGCTGTAAAGACGTTAGAATCGCGTAGCACCAACTTATATAGCCTTGCGACAGGGGGACCTGGGGATCTTCACAAAAGCCCCTCACCCCTCCGCTTCTGTGCAGAAGGCGATGAGGCGTTCCTACCCACACGCGCCAGCGGCGCGAACTACGGTCAACGCATCGCTAACATGCCCCCTGTCTGGCGGCTGTTTTACCCACAAGAAACACCAAATCTCCGCAATATCCGTCCCGATTTCACAACGCTGGATTGGGCATTCATCGTCGGCTATGTGTTGAGTTTTGTCGCGCTCCTGTTCACTTTTGATGCAATCTCCGGCGAACTGGAACGCGGGACATTGCAGTTGACATTGGCAAATCCTATCCCGCGGCACATTGTCTTGGTCGGAAAATTTTTAGGTGCATTCATCAGTATCAACATTCCATTCGCGATTTCAGTGCTGATGAATCTACTCCTTATCTCTACCTCAGACGCAGTACAACTCAATGCCGAGGCGTGGGGACGTTTAGGCATCTTGTACGGTATCGTTATCCTCTATACGTGTCTCTTCATTGCCTTGGGACTCCTAATTTCCGCAGCAGTACGAGAGAGTGGTGTAAGTCTTGTCGTACTGTTGTTAATCTGGGTGAGCTTTGTGATATTTATGCCGAATACGTTGGCATCTATCGGCAGCCGAACGTCGGTACCGATAGCTTATGAGAAATTTTGGACCCAGCGCATGCGGCTTGCAGATGAAGCGCGCGAGGCATATCGGGATAAATACGGAGATTCACAGACTCCGCCGTCAGTGCATGTCCTGGGGGAATATGTTATCACAGAAGCAGAGGAATATGAACGTTTCAATGAGGCATACTTGAAACAACAGATTGAACAGGGAAAACGGGCGCGTGCGATCACCCGTATCTCACCGACAGCGATCGTTCAACGCCTCTTTGAATCTTTTGCTGGGACGGGATTTGAACGGCATCTGCAATTTATCGAGAACGTGCAGCGTTATGCCCGTCAGTACCGAGAATTCGTCATTGATACCGATAGGGCGGATCCGGAAAGTCTTCACGTAGTCGGGATTCAGGAGGGCATGTCCCAGAAACCTGTCAGTCCGGAGGCGATTCCCAAATTTAAGGATACACGCAATCTCAACCGAGATTTCAACACCGCAGCGACGGATTTACTGCTACTGGTGCTATTTTTGGTAGTGCTTGTGTCAGGTGCGTATCTCGCCTTTGTGCGCCTTGAGATTTAGAGGGTTACAATGATCAACCCACCACCTGCCAAATCGGTTCTGCGCCCTCGACACCGACGAGTTTCTGATCTAATCCGCTATGGAAGTAAGTGAGTCGATTCGGATCTATTCCGAGCTGATGGAGGACTGTGGCGTGTAGGTGCCTGACATGAAATGGATCTGTGGCCGCCGCGCTACCGAGTTCATCAGTCTCCCCGACACTGATACCGCCTTTGATCCCACCGCCTGCCATCCACATCGTGAAGCCGTAAGAGTTGTGGTCCCGACCGGTGCCTTTGGCGTATTCTGCTGTCGGTTGACGACCAAATTCACCACCCCAGACAACGAGCGTATCGTCAAGTAGCCCGCGCTGTTTGAGGTCTTTCAACAACCCGGCAATCGGTTTATCAGTCGCTTTGGCGTGCTTGTTGTGGTTTCTCTCAATGTCGCCGTGTGCGTCCCAATTGTCGTCATTATGTGCACCACCGGAGTAGAGCTGAATGAAGCGTACACCCCGTTCAACCAACCGTCTCGCCAAAAGGCATTTCGTGCCAAACTCCTCCGTCTCCTTTTCGTTGACCCCGTAAAGTGCTTTGATGTACGCCGGTTCGCTCTCCAAATCTACGGCTTCAGGTGCAGTCGCCTGCATCTTGTATGCCAATTCATAACTCGAAATCCGAGCTGCGAGATCGGTGTTGTCGGTGCGTTTGGAGAGATGCGTTGTATTAAATTGACGGAGATGATCCAGTAACCTGCGCTGTTGGCTTTGGCTCATGTCGTTCGTAGGTTCTAAATTGAGAATCGGTGGGCCTTCCGAACGAAAAACTGTGCCTTGATAAACGGCGGGCATATAGCCGCTACTCCAGTTTTTCGCCCCGCTGATGGGACCGCCTGTCCGGTCGAGCATCACAACGTATCCGGGGAGGTTTTCGTTCTCACTGCCGAGCCCGTAATTCACCCAAGATCCGAGCGACGGATGCCCACTTAGGATACGCCCGGCGTTCATCATCAACATCGCTGAACCGTGCAGTGGTGAGTCTGCAGTCATCGACTTGATAAAAGCGATGTCGTCAACACAAGTTGCCAAGTGTGGAAAAAGTCCTGAGACCCACTGCCCCGATTCGCCGTACTGTTTGAAATCCCATTTCGGACCGACGATGCGTCCCTGCGATCTCTCACCGCCACGTCCTTTCGTTTTGACCTCAACAGTCTTATCGTTGAGTTTATACAGCATCGGCTTGTAGTCGAAGGTATCTACATGGCTTGGACCGCCGTACATGAACAAGAAAATCACGCGCTTTGCCTTCGGCGTGAAGTGCGACGGTTTCGGCTCAAGCGGATTAAGATAGGGTGTCACGCCATCTGCCGCGACGGCTTGTGAATCGAGAAAACCGTCAGTGGAAAGAAGACCCGTTAACGCAAGTGACGCGAAACCACCCGCGATATTGCCGATAAATTCGCGACGGGTTTGACCACAGAAATTGCCTTTTGGATGTGTCTCTTTTTTCGTCTCAGGTTGACGCTTCATCAAATTCTTCGGTGTGGAAACCCCTGTCTTTAGGCAGGGGAGGAAACACCGCTCCTTTTTTAGTTTTAGATTCCCCAAAGTGGGGTGCGGGTTGTTTTTTCGCCACAGACCCGTTGGCGATTTTCTCCGATTGAGCTGCTTCTTTTCGGAAGTGCTGTCACCATCTCCGATCCGACCTGACCCGGTGTCTTTGAAAAAACAGGTAATTTCCCTTGCGGGTTGTATATTGCCCCATCCAGATCACAACACCCATGCTACCTGAGACTTGGGGAGTATCTGAAGCTAATAGCCCACCACAGACGTTTGCTTCGTCAGACATGTTAGGACTGCCATGCCCAAGTGTTGCGATATATTACTGTAGACAGTGAGTTACCCCTCTCCAACCGATAGGCTTGGCTGCCGTATTGAACAAGCCCCCATGCTTTAGCTGGGGGTCACTGACGTACTATTAATCGTAATACATTTTAACGTAAATGTCAAGTTTATTCTTAACTTTGTTAAAACATCGGTGCACCTTGTGCTTCAACATAAACCGAGTAGAGGGATTGGCTGCCTGTCATAAAGAGCCTGTTCCGCTTCACACCGCCGAAGCAGATGTTAGAACAGATTTCAGGGAGATGAATCTTACCGATAAGCGTTCCGTCCGGTGCGAAAATGTGTACCCCATCGTAGCCTTCACCGACCCAACCCGTACCCGTCCAGACATTCCCATCCGTATCACATCGTAGACCGTCAGCGGCACCAGGTGCCATTTCATGGAAGACCCGTTTATTGTTCAACCGTTCACCGTCTACGACATCGTAGACGATAATATTTTTCCCGGGTCCTGTGTCGGCAATATAGAGTTTATCGTAATCAGGCGAAAAGCAGATACCGTTCGGGCGTTCAAGTTCGGATGTCACAACGGTCGCCTTGCCCGTGGCTGGGTTGAGACGGTAGACCGATGTCGGCAATTCAAACGGTGCTTTATGCCCTTCATAATTGAACAAGATACCGTATCCCGGATCCGTAAACCAGATATGTTCGTCAGGATGGACGACCACATCGTTGGGTGCATTGAACCGCTTCCCTTCAAAGTTATCAATCAAGACGGTGATCGTGCCATCGTATTCGGTGCGTGTAACGCGCCGTGTACCGTGTTCGCAGCTGATGAGTCTGCCTTGCCGATCGCGTGTATGACCGTTAGTATGGTTAGACGGTTTGCGATAAACGCTGACCTTACCCGTAGTTTCCTGCCATTTCAGGATACGGTTATTCGGAATATCGCTCCAGAGGAGGTATCCACCATCGCCGAACCAGACGGGCCCCTCAGACCAGCGTGCGCCAGTCCAGAGCCGTTCCACAACAGCGTTCCCGATTTTATATTGCGCAAAACGCGGGTCGATAACTTCAACCGCTGGATCGGGATAACGGGTAATCGGTCCCTTTTTTGAAGGAATATCTGCCAAAGCCGTCAGAGGGTTGAGCAACGGTAGTGCAGCACCGACACCCAGACCCCGTAAAAATGTTCGACGTGAAAGTTGTTTTGATGTGTTCATAAGCATTTTCCATCGTTGTGGCAGCAAGGTTGAGACTCGCTGCCTTGAGCGTTTGCTACATCTTTGACTGCGAGCAGAAACGCTTCAATGTTACCATCTTCCTCATATTCCTCAAGTGCTACGGTAAGATATTCCTTCGCGTACGCCGAATCTGCCAATCGCATCTTGAGGCCCTCTTCGTAGTTTTTGTAGTTTCTCATCGCATTGATTCCTTAATCCGTATATCAGCGTAAAAAAAATTGAAAGGCACAGTTTTTCATGCAATAATTTTCCTTTGATAAGCCGATTTTCCTGCCTCACAAGACTTATGAGTCCGTAGCGACTGAAAGACGCTCGCGCGTAGGCCCCGGTCCAATTGGGGGATCCTTATCCTCAACTTCAGGACTTGGGCTCACAGCCGCTATCGATTCAATGGACAGCCGACACCCAAGTGTCCGGAGAATGGTGCTGAACGTATCGAGCCGTGGTGCGACTTTACTGGTGAGCATGTCTGATAGTACCTGTGGCTCAATATTGATTTTCTCGGCAAGTTTGGAGACCCCACCTTGTGCTTCTACAACGGTACGGATCTCACTGAGAAAAAATGAGGTATCGCCGTCCACTTGGTACTCTTCCAATGTCACTTGAAGATAGTCAATTGCGTCATCCGTGTCAGAAAGTTGTTCCATTAGTATTTCGTGCCATGTCCTGTATTTTCTCATGGGTGTCCTTCCTTGTATTCCGACCAGTACGTTTTAGCTCGATTAATGTCTCTTGCTTGTGATGACTTATCGCCTGCACAAAGCAGAAGAACAGTTATGTTATCCATTTCACCGAAGTAAATGCGATAGCCTGCTCCGAAATTGAGACGGAGTTCAAAGACACCTCCACCAACAGAGCGGTAATCTCCAAAATTGCCGGTCTTAAGCCGCGCAAGTCGTTTACGAATTCTCGTCTGTGTCCTTCTATCTTGAAACGAGTTTAACCATTCGGTGAAAGGTTCTCGTCCACTTAGCGTTTGGTAGACTTGTAGTTTTCTCGGCTCTGCCTTATACATCGTTCGCTTTTTTCAAAATGTGTGTCCTTACATCAGATTAGACAGCGCATAACGTTTGGCATACATCAGCATAATCCGATTGTGGATAAATTCATATTTCTCAGGGCAACAGGAACGGAGTTTATCGGGATACACAAAATAGAATCCGATGCTTTCTGCCATATCCTCATTTGGATTTTCTTCATAAGCGTAATCTGTTACAAACGCTGATCGTTCTTGAGTCGTTGACCAACCGGATTCACTTGCATCTCGGGACCATCCACCGAGCTTCGCCCAATCCAGTTTAAGTTGGTCATTAAAAACATAAGCCCATAAAAAATGTGCCTTTTCGTGGGTAATTATTTTACGCGTATCCTTAAGAGCGTAAAGACCACTGCGCATGAGAACAGATTCAGCTAACACTATAGAACCGCGACCTGGCCGTGCATAGCTCATTCCTCTTTCTTCCGTATCAATTCTGCGGACTATATATTTTAATTGCGGGATTTTATGTAACGCCTGCGGGAATTCTTCAAATACGGATATAATGAGCATCAGATTGTCATTTTCAAAAGCCGAGTAGCGTTCTGGTGTTCTGTTTGGAGCGACCCCGGTTAATGAAGTGTGTACATATATACCATACCTGTTTTGCAATATTGATTCTATTATGGATCTGTTTGTTCCATTCTCTGTTACGAATTGGACAACAGCATAATACAGGTCTTTATCCGGCGACAAAACCTCTTCAGATCCTTCAACAGGAAAGATATTTCTACGAATCGTAACGAGTTTTAACTTATCTTTAGATTCGATTTTAATACCGTTTTCTAAGTCTTCATCACTTATATGCCATCTGGAAAACTGTAGATTCAGACCGAACGGCATGGATTTAAAGACCTTTAAAAGCGCAGCAGCATCTTTTGTCGTCCATGTAGCATCCAAATAAACGGAATATTTTTCCTCCAACGCCAAGTGAGAAGCGTATTTTTTCTCACGCTGTGAAGTCGGATTTTTATTTATTGATTGATAACCAGATATATAACAACTATATTGTAGAATTATGATAGCAAGAAGAACGAAATTGCTGATAATTCGAGTCATATCTGTTCCTTGCCTTAAAAAAATAACAGCGTGCCAGCAGCATTGCGACAGCGGAGCAATGCGGATATGTATCGGATAAAATCGTTTAACTCGTCTCGTTATTCCACGCTTGGCGTTAATTTAAAGAACCGCGTCGCAAGCGGAACGGATCGCTTTTAACAATTTCAGTAATCAGTACAGAACTCCGATAACCTTCGGCTTCAAGTTGTGCTACGATTCGGTCAACGGTTGGACGGTCATAATATTCCAGTCCTCTACCCAAAGCGTAGATCAATAGCTTCTCCGTCAAGCATCGCACAAATTGCTGTTTTCTGTCTTTAATAATTTCTTTCAAACCTGTTATTCCCTGAAGCGTTGTGCCATCTGGAAGTACAGCAGTTGTATCAATTTCCAAGCCACCACTTTTCTTCAGAAATGCCCCGATAGCGTTATAGTTTTCGAGCGCGAATCCGATCGGGTCCATTTTCGCGTGACAGTTGGCACATGCGGGGTCTTCACGGTGCTGTTCGAGAAGTTCTCGCAAGGTTGTTGCCGTCGTCGCTGCCTGATCTTCTTCCAATTCTGGGACATCGGGGGGTGGTGGTGGCGGCGGTGTCCCGAGTACCTGTTCCAGAACCCAACGTCCGCGTTTGACTGGCGAGGTGCGGGTCGGGTTAGAAGTCACCGTCAGCACACTGGCATGCGTAAGTATACCGCCGCGTGAGGAACCTTGTAATGCAACGCGGCGGAACTCTCTACCTTTGATCGCTTCGCCGCCGGGGACAGTTTTCTCCTGATACATCCAGTTCCCATTGGTGTCAGCAATACCGTAGTGTCTCGCCAATTCCTGATTGAGGAAGGTATAATCTCCGTCAAGCAGATCAAGGACACTCCGATCCTCACGGAAGATGGATTCGAGGAAGAGTTCTGTCTCTTTTAGCATCGCAGCTCGCAACCTACGACCGAAGCTCGGAAATCGTTCTTGGTCAGGTGCGACAGTTGCCAATCGTTGAATTTGTAGCCATTGCGTACCAAAGTCACGTGCGAATTCTGCCGCTTTCGGGTCCGCCAACATCCGTTTAACTTGTGCCTCAAGGTTGGCAGTCAACTGGTTTTGTGATGCGAGTTCAAAGAGTTCATCATCCGGCATACTCCGCCACAAGAAATAGGAGAGCCTTGATGCGAGTTGGAATTCATCAATCGCGTATGGTTCTGGACCTTGCGGACGATCATCTAACTCCAATCGGAATAGGAACTTAGGCGAACAGAGAATAACCTTGATCGCTTGCTGGATTGCCGCTTCCCACTTCATATCATCGTCCTGAACGGATGCCACGAACTGTACGAGTTCTTCCACTTCAGTTTCAGTCGGCGGACGACGATAGCCACGGCGAAGCAGACGGGTCAACACTTCACGCGTCTGCGCTATTTGCGGGATATCCGGTGTGCATGCCAAAATTTCGAGTTGGGTGTCTGGTCGCGTATCCAACGGACCCTCTGCCCAGAGCGTCCGAATCTGAAGTTTCGCCGACGGCTCGCCCTCTGCCGGTTTAACCATCGCAATTCCGGCTCTTTCGATGTTCGGAATCCCGGTAACATGCACCTTAACCGTCTGATTCTTTTTCGGGTCGCGGGAGGTAATCTCGAAAGTCTCTAAAATCTTGATCCTGTTATCCGCCGCTGGGTCCACGCCGACCAATCGTGCGAGTTCTTCTGGTGCGGAAACCTCTTCTAATTCTTCACCCTGAATAAATAGGGCGA
The DNA here is from genome assembly GCA_000406005.1 of Candidatus Poribacteria bacterium WGA-3G. Classification (GTDB taxonomy): domain Bacteria; phylum Poribacteria; class WGA-4E; order WGA-4E; family WGA-3G; genus WGA-3G. Next base: position 17,996 of record ASZN01000063.1, on the reverse strand, counting down.
TTTCAACTGGCGTTTGGCTCTCAGTCTCGGTGTCAGAGGTTTCATCGTCAGTCTCAGGAGCTGCGGTTTCACTATCGGTTTCACTATCGGTATCGGAGGTTTCATCGTCAGGTTCAATATAGAGCGTCGCGCGATAGATGATCTCTTCATCAGGGAACATCTTGAAATAGGTCGCACCTGTCGTAAAGGGACCAGATTTCCACGTCTCTGTCGCTGTTGGGTCGAGCAATCGGTAGCGTGTATCCGGGACATCATCGTGACGTGGATCGAGACGCGAACCTCTTTGGTAGCGTTTCGATGGCGGTGGTGGTTCTATTAAAATGACGCGGGTCGCGATGGCTTCCGCCGCTTCAAAATAGCGTTCCATCAGGAGCGGCGACATCGTCAGCACATCGCCGATGTTATCAAATCCGTGCCCGACATCATCCGCTGGGAAGTTTTCGGTAGGATCGAAATCGACACCGAGCATGTCTCGGACAGTGTTTTTGTATTCAACTCTATTAAGTCGGCGTACCGTGATACGACCGGGGTCTGGCTTAGCCGTGCGATCAGCGTGTTCAAAAATCGCTTCGATATGTGCAACAAACGCCTCTGATTCTTCTAACGGCGGTTGAACCTCACTCTCCGAAGGCGGCATAGAACCCGTCGCGACCATATCTAAGACACGGTCCCATATATCACGGTTCTCAATCAAGGAACGTTCATCTGAAAAGACATCAAGGGAGACTTCGGCGGCGGGTTGATCACCGGTGTGACAACTGAAGCAGTATTTTTCCATGAAAGGGAGTCCCTCTTGCGCAAATTGAGAGGTCCCCTCTTCGCCCTGATTAGCAGTGACGGCAATGAGCACGAATACCAACATCAGACAGAGGCATCGTGAGATATAATTAAGCGAAATCATCAATAGACTCCACCAAGCTGCAGAATTGGGGTGTGCTTGTTTATTGGTGTTTGTTTATATTTTTTCGTTTGATTGCTGTGTAGAGTAATAATAACCCAAGTTGCTACTAACGAATTCCGAATGTTCCTAAAGAGAGGCTTAGGCATTTTCCTCACCCCAGCGGGGTGATATGTCTATAGAAACTGGGGGTTACAACTTCTTGCACTCCAGCGGAGTGCTATGTGCACAAATACGGGACAACTGAAATTAATAATACCACAGCTTTTACGTAAGGTCAAGCAAAAGTGAAGTATGTCTTTGTAGGAGCGAGTGTTTTGCTTGGGTATTTCTGCGGATTGCTTAACGCTCGCGATCTTCCGACTCAAGCAGAAAATCACAATTAAGGAAAGGTTTTGAACATTTTTGAGGTAGAAGGCAGCGTAAAAAGAAAATGCCCTAATCAGACGGTAGGGCAGTGGTGTTTTCAGACAAAAAAGATTATAGCATATCTAATCCTCTAATTTTTTCATGATTTCCATAATTTCGGACTTAGATTCTTCATCTCCTGCCTTCTCCGCTAAATCTAATGCCATCTGAAAATCTCGCTTGGCATCATTAGCACGATCTAAAATTTTCTTGGCAGTACCTCGATTGGCATAGGCTTTAGCATTGTTTGGGTTTAGATGGATGGCTGTATCAAAGTCAGAGATAGCGACTTCAGGATACCCTAAATAAGCTTTCGTAATACCTCGATTGTTATAGACATCTGCATGGTTTGGATTTAGACGGATCGCTGCCTCGTAATCTGAAAGTGCTTCAAAGTATTGTCCTATCTCATCTTTCGCATTACCCCGATTGTTGTAGGCATCTGCATCATTTGGATCTAAGCGGATCGCCACATCATAGTCAGAAATAGCCTCAAAGTATTGTCTCATTTTCTTTTTTGCGATACCTCGATTATTGTAGGCATCTGCATAGTTTGGATCTAAGCGGATCGCCACATCATAGTCAGAGATGGCTTCAGGATATTGTCCGATCATGTTTTTCGCATTGCCTCGCTTAAAATAGCCTACAGCAAGGTTCGGGTTTAGGCCAAGTGCTTTATCATACGCCGAAATAGCGGATTCATAGTCACCTTGTTCATACAAGGCATCCCCCTTGGCGAGGCGGCTTTCGGCAGATTCGGCATTGCTATTTGTGTTGTTAATGTTTTCCATTAGACTTTCTCTGTTGTGGTAAAAGAATCGGATTTTAGGTATTCTTTTAACTCTTTTCCTTCCGGAAACCTTGATGACGCGGTTGGGGTGGGAGCAATTTCGCCCTCGCTCATCTGTGCAAGGTTCGTAGAAGCAGTTTCGCTTTTATTTACCGAAGTTGCCTCGCCCCCGGTCTTATTTTTCTTATTCTGATAAATAGAATACAACAAAGGTCCAAAGATTCCTGCCAAAATTATATATTGCAGGTTAAGCATGATTCCTGTTCTTTCCTCAAGCTTCGTGACTGTTTTCTCCAAGCTCCCTACAGTTTTAGTCAGGGTTTCGACATTCTCGTTCAACTTTCCAAGAGTATCGCTCAAAGTCTTTACATTTCTATTCAGTTCTTGGACGTTTTCGTCAAGTTTCGCCACATCTATTTTTCTAGTAACCGTTATAATGTTTGGATCCGACGAATCCTGCCCAAACGCAGCAACAACAAAAAGAACACAGAGGATCCCTAATAGGATAGCCCGCCGATTTAGCATTATGAATCTCCCAGACTTCAGTTTACTACATCAAAATAACGCATATACCACTATTTTAGTTTATAGGTTAAATTATTTTAACATATCATTCAAAAAAAGTGTAGAAAAAGTATTACTTTTTAACCTTGCCTATACAGTTTCTATAGTTCCCTCTAAATGACGCTGAAAAATTTGATTTTTTAAGGCGGGTTTGCTAAAATGGGTAGCACTCAAATCGTGATAGGGGGTCTATCGCCATGAATCTACACGAACAGGAAGTCATTGTCAACGCGACTGCATTGCAAAACGTCTGTAGCCAACTCTACCAGAAAGTCGGTGTCGCCGAATCCGATGCGGATACCATCGCGGAGATGCAGGTCCTGATGGACTTGCGTGGTGTTCATTCACACGCGACACGTGCCGTGCCGGGTTATGTCCGAGGCGTTATCAGTGGGAATATCAATCCGAATCCGAACCTTCAAACACTTGAAGATAATCCTGCCTCTGTCTTATTGGACGGCGACCGCGGGTTAGGACATCTCGTCGGTATTCGGGCAATGAACATCGCTATTGAAAAAGCGGAGTCCGCTTCGATCGGTGTGGCGATTGTTCGGAACAGCAATCACTTCGGGGCTGCCTCAAGCCATGCGATGCGTGCGATTCCACACGATATGATCGGTTTCGCGACCACCAATGGACTCGGTGTGAACGTCGCTGTCCACGGTGCCAGAAGTAATTCGATCGGCAATAACGCGTTCTCCTATGCGATCCCTGCTGGTGAGGAACCGCCGATTGTGTTGGATATGGCGTGCGGTGCCGCTGCCGCTGGACGGATTGGGACTGCAAGGTTGTACCAACAGAAAATCCCGTTCGGATGGGCACTCGACGCAGACGGCAACGAAACCGATGATCCGACGAAAGTCGCCGTTATCCTACCTGCTGCAGGTCCGAAGGGTTCCGCGCTCGCGATCGTGATGGATGTCTTATGCGGTCCCTTGAGCGGCGGGTTGATGGGCATTAACAAACGGTTTCAGCCTGGGGACGCGCCACCAGAAAAACGCGTATCGGCACACTTTTTCTTTGCCATTAACATCGCCAGTTTTACCGACGCTGCAGGATTTAAAACGGAAATTGACCGTCAAATTCGGATGACGCGTCAGGCGACACCCCGCAGCGGTTTCGATCGTGTCACCTTACCCGGTGAGATTGAATGGGAGTTGACGCAGGAACGCCTCGCAAACGGGATTCCGCTACACAAACAACCGGTGCAAGAAATTGAGAACCTCGCCGACGAGTTAGATGTTGAAATCCCGTGGAGCCGACAGTGAATTTCTGCTTGCAATCGCCCCGTGTATCCGTCGATGATAAAATTCTATAATGCTCAGACGCTTGAATGGATCGGAACGAAAAGCAAATCGGGAATGAATCTTGATGATTTCGTGGATTCGGATCCGGAAAAAATAAGTTGGAGTGAAGGCTTAAAACATAAACTGAAATCGGGACGACTCACAGAATTTGCCGAATCAAAACTGCGTCAATCTCTTTACCGGCCATTCACAAAAACAAACCTATTTTTTGATAGAATGGTGAACGAGCGTGTTTATGTGTTCCCTTCTATTTTTCCGACACTTGAAGCGGAAAGCGAAAATCGGATTCTCTGTGTCAACATGACTCCGGAGAGACCATTTGCTTGCTTGATGAGTGATTGCATTCCTGTAAATGTTATGGCTGGTGGTTTTGGATCACCGACACAGTGCTTTCCGTTCTATACTTATGATGAGGATGGCACCAACCGCCGTGAAAACATCACCGATTGGGCATTGACGCAGTTTCAAAAACACTACGCAGATGAGACCATTACCAAGTGGGACATCTTCTATTATACCTACGGATTGCTGCACCATCCCGATTATCGAGAGCGGTATCAAGAAAACCTCAAACGAGACTTACCGCATATCCCTTTTGCCGAAGACTTCTGGGCTTATACAAAAGCAGGCGCGCGGTTGGCAAACTTCCACGTCAATTACGAGTCCCAACCCGAATACAATAAACTTGAGATGATTGAAACACCAGGGATGCAAGTGAATCTGCGTGTAGAGCGTGAGAAGATTACAGCCCACTTTCTTGCTCTACCGCCATTAATTGATTGCAGACTCTGTTAAATTCAACACTTTCAATTAATCTATTGACTGGACCTTCTCGTTGTGTAATGTTATTTTTAGAGGTATTGTCCACGACATCATTTGCTTGGCTTGAAGGAACATGTAAGCAAATGTGGTTATTCCCTAAAGAATAAAACTTTTGAGAGTCATCAAGTTCCCTTTCACTTTGGAGTGAAAAAACAAAAACATCAGATTCTTGGTAATTTTTGAAGTCTTCTTCCTCGGCTATTATTTTTTTTGCCTCTTCATAAGCAAGTATAGGAGAGTTGACAAATACTGTACCATCGACCAGTATTCGGGTTTCGGAGCCAATAGGAAGGCGAAATGGTTTAAAACAAGTGAACGCGGCGGAAGTTGCCCATGCAGCGTGCCTCATTTCCACAGTAGCATGTTCTGGATCCCAACTTTTTAGGAAAAATGGTGTGTCTTCTGCAGAGTCGTAATAGGTAACCATGGTTTTCGTCTTATTGGGAATATCACCAAGCGTTGCATTGTGAAAAAAGGCACCCAATACATTCTCAGGACCATTTGGAAATTTTTCTGCTCGAGCGCGAACTTCCTCTGTGGACAACATTAAACTTTCCAAGGCATGTTGAGAGAAACACGGAGAAGGATTGAGGAATTCATTCCACCAATCTTTGTAAATATCAACGAGATCACTTGCGTTGTACTGGGGGCTACCATTGCTACTTCTTGCACTCAAACCTAGAGCGAGTATTCCACCTGCTGACGTTCCAGAGATAAGGTCGAAATTATCTACTGTGGATAGGCCTGTCTTGTGCTCAATTTCTGCCAGGATCATAGCAGGAGAGATACCATCAATGCCTGTATTAATTGACAAAACATTGAATGTGTTTCACTGAGACACTTTCCCTACACAGCGGGGCTGTGGTTGCGGACGTTCATCGCGAATACCAATAGCAGGTGATTCCCTCTGTAGTATTTCCAAAAACTCCTGAGATGAATACTGGACCAACCGATTTAACCCTTGTAGACTCTCGGGACATTTCGCGATGACGATACTGGATTCTTGCCCATCAATCAACCAGAGGGCTGTGATAAAAAATGTAGGGACTTCAAGAATGCAGACCAAAGGGTCGGTTTCCACTTCTGCATCAACCCAGCGAATAGCGTCATCAACTGTTTGGGCAAGATCGCCTTTGAGTACCTGCTTAACGGACCAACCTGAAATATCTACGTCAAGGACTATAGAACGCGCCACCCCCTCTGGTTTACTATCTATCAATATTTGGGAGTGCCAACGGTGTGTATCTTGCGCGAGTTTTAATAAATTATCTTTACCCGTATCAATTGCATCAGTAGACAGGGTCCATATAGGGAATGTCTCTGTTAACGTTGCTGGAGGTTGAACTTGTGTCACGCTATTATCAAGCGATGGGTACAATTCACCAACTTGTTTGGCAATAGCATCCAATGCGTGATCTGGTAACTTTTGAACGTGGGCCATTCTGTTCACCTCTGAATCTCGAGCCAAGTATGCATCCATTTACCTTCTTCATAAGCATCCAGCAACTCAGAATACGCTACTATCCTAGAAGCACCATTACTGTCTTTCGGGTCATTTAGATGGACGATGGACAAATTCTTCCGCCTCGGTAATGTACCATCCGCGAATGATAACAAGATGCCCTTTTTGTTTTCGTTTTTGGTAGAAGGCAACTTCAACGGGGCGGTCCGCATCAATTTCGGACTGTAACGTGGAAAAAGGCACATTTTTATCTACATATTTACTATGAATATGCTTACGCGAGTACAATTTTGAAATATTCTCTATCTCGCATGGTTTGTTGCAATCTGGGCTCGATGGTTCTGAACAACATTCAGATCTACAAAAAAGTTCATTTGCAAGTTCACATTGTTGGACAGCAAGTTCGCCGTAGTAGCGAAGAACCATTTCAACACAAGCAGCCCAACACCAATTGGGCTGTTCTTGTGCTATCTGAGGAACATTTATAATTTTTCTGGTCGGGATTGGTTCCCCGAAACTAATTGACTTCCCTTTTTTTACGCCTAAAGGCACTTCGTTTTTCCTTTCGCGGTAATAATAAATCGCCTAACTCATAAGTGCAAAGCGAGGACAACAACTCACCTACACAATTAGCGCGGATAGAAAACATTCGGCAAAAGCCAATGGAATAAAAATAGTTGGCAACAAATTTTTCCGCATCTTAGTTAGACGTTGGAAAAACGCATAGGATAGATTTTTCCCCAGCATGCTGTCCATTAGCATAATTATACGATGAAATTGCAATTTTTGTCAAGAAAAACCGAAATTTTTGCAGGGTTATTTAGTTTTCGGTGTTTAGTTCCCATCAAAAATATTTGACATATCTTGAAAAGTTCGGTATAATTATGATTTCTTATCTAACATCGGCACAGAAAAAGAAACCGCGTGCCGGTTTCCAAAGCCCGCTGTGGAGGTAATTATGCATCTAATTACACTGAGTCCTTGGTCAAAAACAGACATCCTTGAAATGGTCGAAGATAGCCTAAATATGAAAAGATACCCGGAAAAATATAGACACGCTGTGGGTGGTAAAAGCCTCTGCCTGCTCTTCCAAAAGACCTCCACGCGGACGCGCTGCGCCGGCGAGATCGGTATTACGCAACTCGGTGGGCATGCACACTACCTCGATTGGCGCACGACAAACTTCGCATTAGCCGACCTCGGCGATGAGATGCGCGTCCTATCAGCGTACGTTGATATTATCTTGGCTCGGTTCTTGAAACACGATGAACTCGTTGCCGCTGCCGCCGCCGCAACCGTGCCGATTATCAATGGGTGCTGTGATAAATACCACCCGACACAGGCACTCGGTGACCTGATGACCATACAGGAACATTTTGGTAGGTTGGAAGGGATTAAATTAGGCTTCATCGGTGTACATAACAACGTCTGTAACTCGCTGATCGCCGCCGGTATGAAGGTCGGAATCGAAGTAACTGTCGTCGCACCCGAAGTGAACCCTGCTGCCCTTGATAAGGAATTATGGGACGCGGCGGCTCAGAAGGGATGCTATAAGACCCTTGATACAGGTACCGCAGACACGGGAGACGCTTTTGAGGATATCATCGCTGAAAGCGATGTCGTCTACACGGATACATGGGTGGACATGGAGTTCTTCACGGATCCATCTTTTGCCGACGAACGCGAGCGGCGGCTAAAAAAAATGATGCCGTATCAATTGAATTCCGAACTGTTGAAAGGGCACGAGTGCAAAATTATGCACTGCCTCCCGGCACATCACGGCTACGAAATCGCAGGTGAACTCGTCAATGATGAACGTTCAATTATCTTTAACCAATCCGAAAACCGCCTCCATAGCATGAAAGCCGTCCTTCTCAGATTGCTTGCACACGCCTAAGCAAGGCAGTAGGCTTGTCCTTTATGAAAGACTATCTCCAGCACCTTGAATGTAGCAAATGTGGTGAAACCTATCCACACACGACACCTCAGAACGTCTGTCGTTCCTGCGGGAAGCCGCTACTTGCCCGCTACGCGCTTGAACAACTATCAGAGGAATGGACCCCTGATGCTCTTCTGTCAAGACCCGCATCACTCTGGCGTTATTGGGAACTCTTGCCTATACCTAATCCGACAGACATCGTGACACTCGGTGAGACGATGACACCGCTCATCCACACGAAAAGATTGGGCGCAAGGTTTGGATTGTCAGAGGTATGGGTGAAGGACGAATCGCGACTGCCTACCGGTAGTTTCAAAGCACGCGGTTTGGCGATGGCGGTATCTAAGGCGAAGTCCCTCGGATTAACACAACTGGCGATCCCGTCTGCTGGCAACGCCGCTACGGCACTCGCGGCTTATACCGCCGCCGCTGGCATCACCGCACACATCTTCATGCCACAAGACACACCCGCTTTTAACAAAGAGACCTGTCAACTCTCAGGGGCAAATGTGACGTTGATTGACGGCTTAATCACAGACGCTGGCAGAATCGTTGCAGACCGAAAGACACGTGAAGGATGGTTCGACGTGTCAACCCTTAAAGAACCGTACCGCGTTGAAGGAAAAAAAACAATGGGATTTGAACTCGCCGAGCAATTCGAGTGGGAACTGCCGGATGTTATCATCTATCCCACAGGCGGAGGGACAGGTATTGTAGGGATGTGGAAAGGTTTCGCTGAGCTGGAGACGATTGGGTGGATCGGGAAAAAGAGGCCGCGTTTTATTTCCGTACAATCGACCGGTTGCGCACCCATCGTTAAAGCGTGGGAGGAAGGGGCAACTGAAGCAATCCCATGGACTGATGCAGACACGGTAGCGAGCGGTTTACGCGTCCCACAGGCGATCGGTGATTTCCTTATCTTAGCGGCAATTCGTAAAAGCAACGGTGCCGCACTTGCTGTCACGGATGATGCTATCCGTGACGCAATGCAACTGCTTCCGACAACAGAGGGACTCTTGACGTGTCCCGAAGGTGCAGCGACCGTTGCTGCACTCAAACAGCTCGTCTCGAACGGGATGATTGAATCTTCCGAGCGTGTTGTGTTATTCAATACCGGCGGCTATCAGTCGTAGAAGACAATCACTCCCGGTTTTCAAGATAGTCGTAAGTCGGTTTTTCCTCTGTTTCTTTTTTCTTATCAGATCTACTGTTTTTCAGATGGTAGCCTACCTCATATTTCTTCACCGATATAATCGGATATGCGCCGTCAAATCCGGTGACGACCCCTTGCACCTCAACCGGTTTCCCATTATTTCCGACATCCGTCCGCATCTGATCGAATTCGGGGCTTGCGTCAAAGACGAAGTTCTGCCCCTGATTTCCTGTGGTCATCGCATGTTGTATATGAGAAGTATCGGGGCGCCAGCGCCGCCACGACGGGACGTTTCGGATGTAACTTCGACCAAAACCTGGATGTGCGAACAGATCGCCACGAATCGTGGCATCGGTCTTGAGAACGCGGGAAGTGCCAAGTCCATGACGACCTCGGAAACGTGAGTCGTTGAGCTGCCGCGTAATGTCATACACATCAAATGTATGGGTTTCGCTGTACTTAGAAACGCCTTGTCTCGGTTTAACTTCTACAACAGTCGTAAAGAGCCGAGTTCTGCCGTGTTTATCAACAGGTGTACTAAACGTAATATCCTCTGGGTCCGCCCACGGTTCTAACAACCGACGAATCTGCCGGGCATCGGCGTTGCTGACGACATCAGAAATCTCTATTTTCAAGACAACTGCATCTTCAGCCATGCTGACCATACTGATTCCGACAAATAGGACTACCACGAAAAAAGTAAGCAAATAGAAGTGTGCGCGTTTCATCAAATTCTTCAGTGTGGAAACCTCTGTCTTTAGGCAGAGGAGGAAACACTGCTCCTTTTTAGTTTAGTTTAGTGACAGGTTTTCTCTACCGATGCACCTGTCAAGCATCGCTATGCTATTAATCCGCTGCATAGAAGCGGTGTGTAGAAAGTGGTTTAACTTGTGGAGTGAACCTTTGGCGTAGGCTTCGCACAAGCCCCCAAACTTCAGTTGGGGGGCACTGACTTTGATCTCCTTCGCTTAATTTCATAAGTTTCTCTTTCTTACCCTATTAGACACTCTTGCGCCTAAAAAGTTTCAAAAAAAGTCACAATTCCCCAATCTGAATTCTCCAAATCTCGCGTAATGATGTCCTTCTAACTATTAATGACGCAATTGGGCAGTGAAAAGAGTGCAAAATTTAAAAAAAGTTGGATTCTGAGTCTGATACCGTATCCTATGCGTTAGAAAATCCGCTAAATACGAATTTATTTTTCAGATTGGGTATTACAACTTCAGTTCAACAACCTAAACATTTAAACGGTCAGCACGACAATGAGGTTTACAATGGAGCCGAGTGATCTACGATTGTGCCTGTTTGCGTTGGAAACTCGTTATCCAGCTCAATTCAACGATGTAGTACAAGACCGGTAAAACGAGTAGTGTCAGGAGTGTCGCTGTTATCATTCCGCCACTGATGACAATAGCGAGCGGTTTCTGTAGTTCTGCCCCTGAACCGTGCGCAAGGGCGAGCGGTAACATTCCTAACCCGGTGGTCAAAGCTGTCATTAGCACCGGACTGATACGTTCCTCGGCACCCCTTATCACGGCATCGTAGAGCGACATGCCTTCTGCGCGTAAGGCGTTGATGTGTGTCACCAAGATAATGCCGTTACGCACAGCAATACCAAACAGGAGAATAAAACCTACCATTGACGGGATACTCAGCACACCGCCTGTGAGGAAAACACTAATGACACCACCGATGAGTGCTAACGGCAAGTTCAGCATCACTAACAGTGAGAGCCGAAATGAACCCATCGCTAAAAACAGCAGCACACAGATACCGACGACAACGAAGCCTGTCTGAATTAGGATTCTTCTTTGTGCTGCCTGTTGGCTCTCGAACTGGCCACCGTATGTAAGGAAATACGATTCGGGTAGGTCTACATGTTCGTTGATTGCTTGTTGGACTTCCGCTATGAAGTTGCCGAGGTCACGATCTTGGACGTTACACTGAATGACAATACGGCGTGAGACGTTCTCTCGGTTGATCGTATTCGGTCCGTAGCCGAAACCGACATCGGCGACCTGTTTTAACGGGACGAATGTCCCTGAAGGCGTTCGGAGTTCCATGTTTCCGATGGATTCAACCGTGTTCATAAGTGTTGGGTCAACCCGAATTAAGAGTGCGTACTGGCGTTGTCCTTGGATAACCTGACCGACTGTCTCTCCTTTGAATGCGGTTTCTGCGAAGTGTGTAACGTCTTCAACCCGTAAGCCGTAGCGCGCCGCTTTGAGTCGTTTAACTTTGATTTGAAGCTGCTCCAGCTGGACTTGCTGCTCGACTTGTAAATCCGCTGCGCCTTCAATTTCGGAAATAACTGTCCGAAGTTCTTCTGCTTTCTGTCTGAGTGTATCAAGATCTGGTCCAAACAATTTTAGTGCCACTTGGGCGTTAACACCAGACAAAAGGTGATCAAGTCGATGCTGAATCGGTTGACCGATGGAGATGAGAACCCCTGGAAAATTTTCAGGGGATAGCAGGTCGCGGACTTCGGTAAGGAGTTCTTCCCGTGTTTTTTCGCGTTCATCGGGCGGAATAAAATTCACAAGGATTTCATGCGTGTTCACGTCGTGCGCATGCTCGTCGGCTTCTGCACGTCCAGTTCGACTGCTAACACTCGTAACTTCTTGGATCGTTAAAAGTCTTGTTTCCATTTCTCTACCGATACGCGTCGATTCTCCTAACGATGTTCCCGGAGGCGAAAAGACACTGATAACGAATGTGGCTTCGTCCATAACCGGTAGGAATTCGCGACCCAGACGCGGAATCGCCGTTACAGTCAATACGACCAATAACAGTGCCAAAACGACAACCACCCAACGCAGGCGCATGACGAGTGCGAGCATCGGACGATAGCCCCGTTTGATCCACGCGACGACAGGACTCTCTTTCGGAGGTGTCGGCTCTGAATCCGGCTCTTTTCTCATGTTCTGCCATCGAAAACGCGTTAGCAGCAGATCGCTCAACACGGGCACCACTGTCAGCGCAACGAGCAGCGATGCCGCCATTGATATAACAACAGCCCAACCGAGCGGGCGGAACATTCTACCCTCCATACCGCTGAGGCTAAACAACGGCACGAAAACGAGAATAATTATCAACGTCGCAAAAACGATGGAGGCTCGGATTTCATCGCTTGCGCGCGTCACAACCTCTGACGGTGTTTCGTCAGGTTCTTCACCCATGTAACGGCGCCGGAAATATTCTTGGAGTCGTCGAAAGATGTTTTCGACATAGACAATCGCATCATCAACTACCATACCCACTGCAATTGCCAGACCCGCGAGCGTCATAATGTTGAGAGTGCCGCCCTGGGAAAGCAGGGCAATGACTGCTATGATGAGTGAAAGCGGGATCGCTGTCAAAGTGATCAGGGCAGTACGTATATTAAAAAGAAAGATAGCTAAAATAACAACGACGAGGATCGCACCATCGCGTAGTGCATCTTTGACGGTGTCTACAGCACGACGGATGAGTTCCGCTTGGGCGTATTCGACTTTAATCTTTATGCCTTCAGGCATTGACTGCTCAAGCGATTTCAATACGGAAGTCACTTTGTCACTAAGCGTTATCGTATTAATGCCGGGTTGCTTGACGACTTTGCCTAAAACGGTTTCTTCGCCGTTGTGGCTACCCGCACCGCGTCGAATTTCTGGAATCGATCCAATTTTCACTGTCGCAATATCCTTAATGAGAATCGGCGTGCCTTGTCCCCGTACATCAACGACAACGTTTTCAATGTCGGCAACCGTGGAGATCCGTCCCAATCCACGAATCATTAATTCACGGGACGCTTTGATGAGGAAACCGCCCGCAGAATTTTCGTTGCTCTTTTCGAGCGCAGTAGCAACGTCTTCAAGGGAAAGATGATAACTTATCAATCGATCAGGATTGACAAAAACTTGAAATTGTTTCACGTATCCGCCGATGTTAATCACATTAGCGATGCCGCCTTGCGATTGCAGCTGGTATCGAATGACCCAATCAGCGAGATCCCGCATCTCCATCTCACTGAATTCCCCTGTTTCATCAACGAGCACGTATTCTATAATCTCACCTAAGAGTGAAGAAGTCGGCAAAATAATCGGTGCATCAACACTTTCAGGTAGATTGGGAGCGACGAGTTGAAGTCGTTCCGAAACCATCTGCCGCGCGAGGAATATATCCATACCCCAGTCGAATTCAACGAAAACGAGCGACAGACCAATCGCTGACGAGGAACGCACCCGCGTGACATCTGGCGCGCCATTCATCGCGCTTTCAATCGGTAAGGTGACAAGCGTCTCCATCTCCTCGGGGGACCAACCGTGTGCTTCAGCTAAGACGGTAATACGTGGTGGATTGATATCGGGATAGACATCGATGGGTGCCGATTGAAACATTCTGAATCCGACGATAACTGCCACAATCGTGCAGGCAATGACGAGGAGCCTATTTTTCAATGAAACCTCGGTGATTTTTGACCACATTGATTTGCCTCCTTTATATGTTTTAGTGGCTGTGTCCAGCGTGTGCGTTAACAACTTCGGAGGGAGCTGCCATCGTTCTCATAAGTTGATGTGTTCCCTGAACAACTACCAGCTCGCCCGGAAGCAAACCGTCTCTGACTTCTATGTATCGGTCATCCTTGGTCCCGACTACAATTTCATGTCTTGTGTAAGTGTCACCGGACTCAACAAAAACAAACCGGCTCCCCCCGTCTTCAATCACTGCGTCCAATGGAATGCTCAAGACATCTCTTCCTTTTTCGAGGACAATTGTCTGTTCAGCAAACATCCCGGGTTTAAGCTGATGATCAGGATTTTCGATTTCTGCCCAAAAGTGAACCGTCTGTTCTTCTGGCTCCACAACATCCGAAATGCCAGAAATCTTGCCGGTGAAGGTCGTTTCTGGGTAAGCCTCAACGCGAATGCGAACTTCACTGCCTATCTCCCACTTATCCTGAAGGCGCGCAAGTTTGTTTTCGTGAACTTCCCCTTGAACCCAGACAGTATCGGTGTCGAGTATTGAGAAGAGGACATCACTCTTTTCAACTGTCGTGCCGACAGTTACGTGTTCCTGTGTGATTTGTCCAGAAGCGGGTGCTGTGACATAAAACATAGCCGACGGCTGACCTGTTTGAATAATTCTGTCAATAGCATCAAGTGTGAGTCCGGACACTTGAAGTTTCTGTCGAGTTTTATTCAAGGTCATACTCGCGTTGCGCAATATTTCTTCCAATTGAAGCACACCTTCGAGTGCTTCAGAACTTTCCACAAAGGCGAGATAATTCTCAATTAAGGCATCGGTGGATAAATCGTCGAAAGACGTAATTGAACCGGTTTCAGCCAAGGTGTTGAGAAGTGCTTCAGTTAATCCAGTAGCCAAGGCGCGTTGTCTGTTTGCTGCAACCTTGATAGCCGCGAGTTCGTACGCCGCTTCTGCATCAACCAACTCTGTTGCTTCCTCACTGAGCACCGCGTATTTTTCCAGTAGGGACAACGTTACCTCGCCCCTACTGTCCAGTTCGTCTGTATCCAGTAGCGAGAGGATGGGTGTCTCTCCGCTGTCACGAAGAATTTTTTCCAACATCTGTGCGTCGATACCAATGATTTGGAAATGTCGCTTTGCTTCTGCCAATTCATTCTTCGCCTTCTTGTATTCTGCTTGTTTCGCAATAAGTTCTTTCTGTGCTGAGATACCTTTTTCTGTGAGGGTTTTAATCCTCGTGAGTGGAAGCTCAAGCAATTGGCGTTCAATGTCGGCTTTAATTAATCTAAAGCGCATCTGTTCTAATGCTGAGATCGTTTGCGTTACGGCAAGGGTTTCACGTTTTTTGACCGTCTTATGCAGCTGCTGTAGTTCGGAAAGTGATTGCAAATAGTCAATCTGTCGTGTTTGCAACTCCCTCCGAATTTGCTTAGCGAAAACCTCTGTCAACCTTGCCAATTTGGATACAAGCGATTTCTGTTGGGATGCTGCTTCAATGAGTTCAATCTGCGCCATCTGTAAGTCAAGGCTCTCCAGTTCAAGCAGCAGATCACCCTTCTTAACGGTTTCACCAACACTGAGGTGAATACGCTTCACAATACCCCCGTTTCTTGGTGTGACAATTGCCTGCCGTCTGGGATGGGCAATTACGTTTCCATGAACGGAGACAACCGTCTCAATCGCACGAATATCGGCTTCATCAGTCTTTAGACCGATATTAACTTTCGCTTTGTCGGTGAGCGTCACCGTATTTTCTTGGCTGTGTGCGCGTCCGGCTTGCTCGCCATGGGTATGTGTTTGTCCATCATCGTGAACATGCGTATCTTGCGCCCAGGTCAGTGTAAGCATAGGGTTTAGTGAAACTAAGCCGCCTATTGCGACGACAAAAATCGCTAAAAATGGTGTGATATGAAATTGACGTAACATTTTGATTTCTCCTTGTATTGACCCTCAACCGTTTCGAGTCTATGGTATAGATTCGAGGGATGTACCTACCACCGCTTCAAGTTCAGCCAACGCCTGATGATACGCTGCGAGCGCGTCAAGATAGGCAAATCGTGTTTTGATAAACTCGTTTTGCATCAAAATAAGTTCTAAGAGTTCGGTTTCGCCTAACTCATAAGCTGTACGTGTTAGCTTGAGGTTTTCGTTGAGCAGCTTCAGTGAGTTCCCCCCGTAAAATATGAGCATTTTTCGGGCAGTCTGAAGCGATAAAAACGCTGCTATGACCTCTTGAACAATCTGCTTCTCAAAATTGTTAATTTCTGCGGTGTTTACCTGTTGTTGGGCTTCTGTAGCATTGATCTCCACGCGGTTCCTATTAAACAGTGGCAACGGAATTGAAAACTTCACGCCGAATGCGTTCTGGTCAGTGCTATGTTCGGCAAGGGCACCGACGCTCAAATCTGGAATGTTCGCTGCCTTCGCGAGTCGAAGTTCGTTTTCGGTCAATTGGACATCTAATTGGAGCGACTTCAGGTCGTTACGATGTGCGAGTGCTTGCGTTTTCAAGGTGTCAAGTGTCAATTTCTGAAGTGTATCTGGCGATGCCTTTTGGCGTAATTCCCCGACGACGACACGTGCTGTCTCAAGCGGGGCACCCATCAACCCATTGAGTGAGAGTTGTGCCAGTTGCAATTTGCTCTCTAACGTTGCTGCTTCGCGGAGTGCCGATTGTAAATGAATGCTTGCCAGATTTGCTTGTGTCACCGAAATATCACCGGCTTCAAATCGGGTCTGCGCGATGTCGCGCATCTGTTCGTTGTGTTGGACAATTTCTCTGGCTAACTTAAGTTTCTCTTGGACAAGTAGCAACTCATAAAAAGCGATTTTCACCGATTTTGTAACGAATTGGGACGCTTTGGCGAGTTCGGTATCTACTTTTTCGAGTTGTGTTTTTGCAATTCGTATCCGATGTCCACGTTGCCCACCAAGTTCAAAAGGCTTGGTTAATTCCAGTTTCTGTTCAGCATTGGCTCCTCCAACAAACTCAGTCTTCAACTCTGGGTTACCAAGCAGTGCGATACTGTCAACGCGAGCGCGAGCAACTTTAATTTTTTCATGAATCGCGTTGAGTCCTGGATTTTCGCGCAATGCAATCTCAATGGCTATCTCAAGTGAAATCCTGTTTTCTTCATCTGAAAAGGCGGACGGTATTCGCACCATGCTTAACGTCAACAGGCAAATTCCGCCAATCATTAAAATAGGGTTGAATGTGTTTTTCGTACGCAATTCTCTCCTCCATGTAAAATAATTTATGAATGTCTGTCCGTATCCTTTGGAATTTGAAGCGCGAGCGACCTGTAAATACGAATGGGTGCACCTATCAGAACTATTCAATTAATTTCGGGATCGCGACGCTCTGCTGTAGGGAGAATGCCCGCATAAGACCGACACAAAATCCGCAGTACGCGTCAACGTCTAATTTATGATTGAACAGGGTGATGTGGGCTGCACCTGGATAGAATGGCAGCAAAATTTTAAATGAGGAGCGTGGTGGTCCGAAGAGATATAAGCGTAGAATCTACTATCAATGGCGTGTTCAGATGGGAAGGATATGTCAGAATCGTGGAAGCGAGCGTCTGGTCTGTTGTAGGAGTAACTGCGAAAACGAGGGATTGTATTGAGGCATTTTCGACTGGAACAAGATAGGATTCAAGGGCTATGGAAGCAAAAATGGCGAGATCGATACACGAACCACAGTGATCTTCTTCCGAAGCGGCTCCAGCGATCACAACTTCCGTATGTTCCTTGCTAAGACCGTGTAGGTCAGTGCATCGTCCATCAGCTGCGATTTCAAATTCGACGTGCCCATCCGCACCAATGCACAGCACATAGTTAGACAACTGCATCGGAACTATGGAAAGATAGATCAGTAGCCAAATCAAAGGAATGATAGCGATCTTTTTTTTCGTTGAGATAAATTCCATTTTTTCTTCCAAAAAAAAAGTGATATAAGTCTTTAAAGGCATCCAGTTGACTGTTCCGTTCAAATACTTTTCACTTAAGTATACACGACTTTCTCAAAAAAGTCAAGAAAAAGCGTCAAAATCCTCCATGTTATTATAGTAAATCCAGTAATTACTTATACACTCATATTGTTGTGTGAACGTGAAGTTCGTTCTCACGGAGGCACAGGCTAACGGTCTCCTATGCTACAAGTGTAAATATATTTTCGGATTCTACTATA
>ASZN01000062.1 GCA_000406005.1 Candidatus Poribacteria bacterium WGA-3G | reverse complement strand
AAGGATGCACAGACTCACAGTCTATGCTACGAAGGATGCACAGACTCACAGTCTATGCTACGAAGGATGCACAGACTCACAGTCTATGCTACGAAGGAGTGGAACTTATGGCAGCCCCATTCATTAAACCGCGCGTCCCGCGCGGGATGCGAGACATTTTACCGGAACAGATGATTCCGAGGCAGTATGTCATCGGTGTCATCCGTGAGGTGTTCGAGGAATTCGGATTTGAACCCTTACAAACACCTGCCCTCGAACTCTCCGAAGTACTCACTGGTAAATACGGACCGGACGCAGAAAAACTTATCTATCAGGCAGGACACGTCGGTGGGAAAGAGGACATCTCACTCCGCTACGACCTTTCGGTGCCGCTTTGCCGACTCATCGCTATGTATCCACAACTCCCGAAACCGTTTAAGCGATACCAGATTGACCCAGTGTGGCGAGCAGAGCGTCCACAGAAGGGACGCTATCGCCAATTCTTCCAGTGTGACGCAGATACCGTCGGCAGCGAAAGCATGCTCGCTGACGCTGAAAACGTCAATCTCACCTATCAGGTGCTGACGCGCCTCGGTTTCGAGCAGTTCGAGGTTAATATCAACGACCGGAAACTCATCACCGGCATCGGGCAATTCGCTGGTGTACCGACTGAACAACTCGGTGGACTTTATCGTTCCATTGACAAACTGGATAAAATCGGGTTAGCAGGGGTCAGAGCGGAATTAGCAGAGAACCAGATTCCCGAACCTGTTATCGAGAAACTCCTGACACTCCTTGAGGTTGAAGGCGATGCGGAGACGGTCCTGAACGCACTCAGTGCGCAACTCGGCGAATTTGAAGCCGCACGAGAGGGTATAGCGGAATTGGAAGAACTGATCGGCTACCTTGCAACACTCGATGTCCCAGAAGAATTCTACAAGGTCAACGTTGCGATGGTGCGCGGCTTGGAATACTATACCGGTCCGATCTATGAGACTGTGGTTGAAGAACCGAAAATCGGGAGTATCACCGGCGGTGGCAGATACGATGAACTCATCGGCAGTTTCAGTAAACAGGGGTACCCCGCGACCGGAACCAGTTTCGGTATTGAGCGGATTATTGATGTCATGGAAGAATTTGATATGTTTCCGTCTACAGTCGGTAAAACGGTGACAGAGGTCCTGGTCACTGTTTTTGATGCCGATCTCGCGCCGGAATCACTGAAAGTCGCCACGTTGTTGCGCCAAAGTGGTATCCGTACAGAGGTCTATTCGCGTCCGACCCGTATCGGCACACAGATGAAGTATGCTGATACCAAAGGCATTCCGTACGCCGTCATCCTCGGTTCTGATGAAGTCGAAGCGGGAACGGTCGTCGTCCGAAACCTCGCGAACAGAGAACAGCATACCGTCCCAAGGGGAGACTTGGTCGCGCAAATTAAAGAATTGTCGGCATCAGATTAGTGCTTCGTCTGCTTTGAATTTTGGGTCTGTTAGAGGTTCTTCTGATTAAAAGATCTGTTACCTGATAAAAGTCTTCGTTTGTCCACTGTAGGCATCTGCAATACGTTGCGCGTGGTTCAACAGTAGGTCGTCCAATTCCTGTGTCTCTTGATAGGAAAAATATCCGTATTCGGTTGTTTCGCAACTCAGCCGGAGTTCGCCGCCTACAACTTCCGCCTCAAAGCAGAGAGCCACCAATTGGATTTCGTTTCCGTCTTGATATACGATTAACTCGTGTGGGGTTGTGTAAATGCCGATCAAGCGTTTGATGGTAACTCGTAAACCGGTTTCTTCGTCAACTTCTCGGATACACGCCTCACTGGCACTTTCACCCGGCTCCATTCCTCCACTTGGCAAACACCATTGGTTGTTATCTTCACGCCTCGTTAACAGAATCTTCTCGCGATGTTGATCGAAAATAACAGCCGAGCATCCAACGCGGATTGTGCCATTTCGTCCAACGCGATGTCCTGTCATAATTTTAGCCACTGCCTTTTCCCCTTATGTTGTTTTAAAAATACATGTTCGTTCAATAGCTCAGTTAAAACAGATCGTCTGCTTCGATAAGGCACACCTCTTCCTTTGTTGCCCGTTGTTGGAGTGCCTCCGTAAAACCGTTAGCAGAAAACAGGACGTATCTCGGATTCTGATTCCACTGCTCATGAACTTTCCCGGCGTTTTCAACGAGACGGTTAAGGACATTCTCTCCAACGGGGGCATTCCACCATTTGCACTCCCCGAACCAATGACTTCCATCAACGTTTTCTGTCAATACATCAATTTCAAGCGTGGGTTCCCAGTGTGCACCAACCCGTATCGGCGCAACTTTTAGTTTCTCTTCCCAATAGCGTTCGACGTATTGGCGACAAATGTCTTCAAAGATGTCTCCCATATAGTGTGACAAGTTCGGTGCAATCATCTGTTGATATACCAAATCGGCGTTTCCAGATTCGATGAGACTCCGGTTCGGTAGCACAAACCGAAACCAGAACTTGACATAGTTATCCGCAATTTTATAAAGTCCTTTTCTACTTTTCTGCGGAGCACTTGTCGTCACCGGTATCTCACGCTTGATTAACCCTAATTCTCGAAGCACACTCAGGTATTTATTAGCGTTCGTCGGTTCAAGTCCGACCCGTTGCGAAATCTCATTGAGTCGCGTCGCACCACCAGCAATCGCGTGCAACAGACTTGCATACGTTCTCGGTTCCCTGAGTTCCGAACGTAAAAGGAAGTTGACTTCATCGAACAGGTAGCTCTGCGGTGTAAGCAGCTTGTCCTTGATCTGTTGTTCAAGGGTCATTTGTGCGGTATTTAATTGATTAAGATATGCAGGAATACCACCCGTGATGCTGTAGAGGATTAACTTCTCTTTTGCCGATTGTTCTGGAAAGAAGTAGCCGCTATCACGATACGACAACGGCATCAACCGGAGTTGCCCGGTACGTCTTCCATATAGAGGTGATCGCTCCGCCAACACCTCCTGCTCCATAAAACTCACCTGTGATCCACACAGGATTAAGAAAAGGTTGCTGTTTTTCCCGTGTAGGTCCCAGAAACGTTGAATCACGGATGGGAGTGCAGCACTGTCTTCACAGAGATATTGGAACTCATCAAGCACCAAAATGAGCCGTTCTTCTCGCGCCTGTTGGGCAAAATAGATGAACGCAGATTCCCAATCATCAAAGACAAGGCTTTGCAACAACGGATCATTGATAACGTGTCGTGAGGTTTCAGTCAGCTGCCGAAGTTGATCTGGTGTTTTTAATTGACTGGCGAGAAAGTAGATGCTTCTTTTATCTTTACAAAACTGCGTGAGCAGCTCGGTTTTCCCAACCCGGCGTCTACCGTATAAGACGAAAAATTCCGCTACACCTGATTGGCACATCTGCTCCAGAGCCGCTAATTCTTGGTGCCGATCAATAAACATGAATTTTCTCCCGAAATCCAGTTCAAAGTATTATACGCTAAAGTATTATACGCTAAAGTATAATTAATGTCCAGTGAATTACAAATAGGATTGCCCTTGCGAGTTCTTGCGTAAAGTGCTACAATTAGGGTATGACGTTTCTTGAAGCAATTCTTCTCGGAATTTTACAAGGTCTTACCGAATTTCTACCTGTTAGCAGTTCAGGGCACCTCGTCTTAGCGCAGACGTTCCTCGGTCTCAATGAGCCACTCGTCTTTTTCGATGTGATGCTCCACGTCGGGACATTAGCTGCCGTGCTTGTCGTTTACCGTGATGCAATATGGAAACTAACAACGGGTGGATTATCTACCCTCACGGACACCCAATTCTGGCGGAAACCAGCATCAACGTTTAAGGCATCAACAGACCTCAAGTTTGTATGGCTGATACTGCTCGGTTCCATTCCGACAGGTGTTATCGCTGTGCTATTCAAGACGGAATTGGAGTCCTTTTTCCATGAAGTACGCCTTGTGAGTGTCATGTTAATTCTCACAGGGGTTATCCTGCAACTGCCTCGCCTCCGTAAACAAGGAGTGGAGAGTGCTGACGATTCAACTGAAAAACTGAGAGGCTGGCACGCGCCGCTCATCGGGATCGCGCAGGGATGCGCGATAACACCGGGTATCTCGCGTTCCGGCACGACAATCTCGCTGGCACTGTTCTTAGGGATTCCAGCAAAAACGGCAGCAGAATACTCTTTCCTGCTCTCCATTCCTGCTATACTCGGTGCCGTTGTGCTGAAGATACGGGACATCGGAGAAACCACTATACCGTTTCACATTGTCGGTGCTGGGGCACTCGCCGCATTCATCGTCGGTTACGTCGCGCTTCGGTTCCTACTGGTTTTGCTAAACCGAGGTAAATTTTCGCTGTTTTCCTACTATTGCATCGCCTTAGGGTTAATCTCTCTTTTGATTGCCTTAATCCAATAAGTCGAGACGCACCCAAGGACCTTTTGATTGTAGTGTTGGAGCTCTGGTACAACACCGATACTGTTGAGGAGAGCGCAAATCTCCTTGTGGCTCTGAAGCGTATTCCGGATCCACTTTTCCCCAATGTACTTATAAATCAGAGTGGCGAGATACATCTGCAGCGGCTTCAGCCTGAGACGTTTGAGATAGCGGAGTGGGAACCCGAACCCGTGTCCGGAGATAGCAAGCGTCCCCCCCGGTTTCAGAACGCGCGCCAGTTCCAGTAAGGCGACACGATCATCAGGGACGTGCGGCATAACAAGGAAACAGGTGACGAGATCAAAAGTTTCGTCTGCGAACGGCAAAGTCGGGAGCGAAGCGCGGAGCAAGGTAGGCGTTAAGGCGGGGTCTTCTATCGAATTTTCGATGTGAGAACGTCCAAACACTAAGAACACCTCATCTATATCCACCCCGATGAGAAGTTCGGGGGCATCTGCAGCGAGCGCGACAAGGAGATTCCCCGGTCCGCATCCGACATCCAGCACCTTTTTACCGGTGGCGTTGATGTTCAGGGCATCAAGTTGTTGTCGCGTTGTGCCGCGTTTGAGTTCGTGATAAGCGTTCTGAATGTAGGCTGAATGCCATTTTGTCAATTTTTAAATTTTCCTTGCGGTTTGATAAGGCGAGTTGTGCTAACAGGTGCCTTGGCGTATATCCGTCCCGGTGCGTTGCTTGGGAGTTTTAAATTTTCCTTGCGGTTCGATAAGGCGAGTTGTGCTAACCCGTGCCTTGACGTATATCCGTCCCGGTGCGTTGCTTGGGACTACATTTTTAGGGTAATGCCTTTAGCAAGCCAAATCATTCCATTAATTGCTGATAAATCGCTTCCAGTTTTTGTATAGATTCCGTGCTGTCAAATTTCTGTTGAATCGTTGTGCGTGCGTTCTGCCCCAAGGTCGTAGCGAGATCGGGATTCGTCAACAACTGATGCAGTGCCGATGCCAATGCCTCAGAATCCTCTGGTGGCACTCCGATCCCGTTCTTCCGGTCTTCAATCAGATCGACGATGCCGCCTACATCCGACGCGACGCACGGCATCCCGATTGCCATTGCCTCAATTAATGCATTCGGTGAACTCTCATGGAGCGACGGCAGCACGAAAACATCTGCTGTCAGAAGCACAGAAAAAACGTCCTCACAAAAACCGGGAAACGCCACCTGTTCCGAAAGTCCATACGCTTCCACGAGCGAGCGGAGTTCTGCCGCAAGTTCACCCTCACCGAGAAACGTACATCGCCACGGAATATCTTGCTGTTTCAGCAGGTTTAACGCCGTTATGAGATACCGATGTCCCTTTTCGGGTGCGAAACGTCCGACAGAGACGATTAACTTCTCCTCAGTATCAGACCTCTGAGGCTGCTGCCACACCTTCGGCGGTAGTTCCAATAGATTGGGGATGCTATATATTTTTTTTTCTGGGTACTGTTGACAGAGATAGCGTTGAATCGGTTCCGCGTTTGTCAGCAGGATGTCGGCAGTATTGTAGATAAGTTTTTCGGTCAGCCAGAGCCGAAACTTGCCATACCGCGCGTGGTAATCGCCGCGCTGTGAGGCGACAAATGGGATGCGTCGCCAAAAGCCTAACTTTCGGGAGAGTCCGCAGAGGAAATTGGAATACCATAGCCAGCTATGTACGATGTCGGGTTTAGTCGCCTTGACGATACCAGCGAGTGCGAACGCTTTTTCCAATACGTGTTTACGTCTATTTTTCGTTGCAAGTGTGATAACCTGTCGGACACAAGGCATCGACTCGAGTTCCGCTGCGCGCTCACCTTCCGTACGACTTAACACGACGGACACCTCATACCCTTCTGCTGGCAATCGTGCTAACGTCTTGAGCAGCTGCGATTCAGCACCGTCTTTTGTCATGGAATCGATGACGTAGAGGATCCGCATTCTTTTAATTTTCCTTGCGGTTCGGTGGGATGGGTTTTGGGGAAGAATGTTCTTTTCCGTATTCCCGTCCTCCATTTCATTACGGACTGCATACGCTTTGAAAACGAAAGAAAAAGAAGCGGTTACCAATACGTGTAAAGGAGGACTTCTCCAATGATGAGTTGCGCAACGAGGATACCGATGACCCAATAAAAATCGGAGATCGGACGCGCCGTGAGGTGTTTCGCAACTGGGATCACAAAAAACGGCACCATGAAAATCCAGATACGCTCCACCTCCATCGTAAATAGCGTTGAGAACGTGAAAAAGAGGAGCGTAATCAGGAACCCGATAACGAAAGTGTCTGCATGCTCGTGGCGGGATATCCAAGGTGTCCGTGGTTCATGCGTTTTTTCTTCAGAGATGCGCGTGTCTTGCCGCCAGTCCCTTATTGTTGAGACAAGCTGCCGGAGCCAGACGGTTGTTATCGGGAAGCCTACACCGATGAGGAAAGCAAAAAGATTCGCAAAACTCAGGTGGAAATAGCGCCCAACGCTTTCGTACCCCGTTCCCATTCCTGTCTCGTCCTTTTTGATCGCTGCCCAGAGTGCCTCAATAGGACGGAACCCTGTCAGGACAAAGAGCAGGAGATAAAATCCGATGAACCCGGAACCCGCGAACAGCAGCACCTTGAGATATTGCACGAACCGGTGTCGCTCCAATAAGGCGATAACGCACAAGAACACACCGATAACTACCGTTGCGTATGTCATGAACATCCCAAGGGCAAGCGAAAGTCCTGTCAATAAACTGTAGGGGCGGAATTCGTGCCACTTCTGATCCGGTATAGTCTCGCGTTCTCTTGCTATATAAAAGAGGTAGACGCTCAGGATCGGAAAAACACTGAAGGGACCGTCCATTGATGTGCCGGTGAACATTACGAAATTAGGCGTGATCAGGAAAATGAGAAGTGCGTAACGCGCGACCTTGCGACCATAGAGCATCTCCGCAAGACGGTAAATTGGTATTACCGTTAGTGCCGTAAAAATGATTGAGATTAACGAGGCAGATATGAGGTTGTAACCGAAGAGCCCACTCACATGCCATAAGAAAAGCACACCCCCCGGCGGATGGGTCCGCGTATGTCCCGAAAGGGTATCAAATACTTCCGGTTTACTATAATCCCTGAGAAACCTGCGGATTCCGAGTTCGTCAACCCGCGGCACATCGCCGTAATACTCCAGCGAAGTCCGCGTATAGGGTTCCAGAAGTGTTAATATCCGCTCTTTTTCGTCTTCCGCCCCAATTTCCCGGTATCCATCAATTTGGGCAACGCTGATGTTAATCGCGATGAAACAGACAATCGCTACACCGATGAAGCGGCTGTCAGACCCATCCGAGAGTAGGTATCTGTGGGAGAGGTACAGAAAACCGGCACACACAATCAAAGCAGGCAATATCCATAAACTCAAGTCAAAACTCGGTTGGGCGTAAAGCGGCACAACATGGTTGTTATATCCGACCGCCCCCAAGTCGAGCCCTGTCTCGCGCATGATATATTTCAAAAACAGATGGTAAACAGAGAAAAACAGCGCGATCAACCCGATTTGGACAGGAATCGATCGAATCGCTTTTTGGATATGCTGCCGAAAATCGTTCATTTTTAGCCCTAAGAATCGTTATCGGTTTGAGATGCTTGTACCTGCTGTGCTGCCGCTAATAGTGCGTTCGCCAAGAACTCTGGATTGACCTCGTCTCTCCCTCGGAAGGTACGGACGCGTTCACCTTTAACCTTTAAAACTGCGAGTTCTCTACCACCCAAGTGGATACCGACTTCGGCGTTACGCGTTTCACCCGGTCCGTTGACTTCACACCCCATCACTGCCACTGGGATATTGATGCCGTGTTTCTCCAGAAGTTCCTCGGCAACAGCGACGATGTTCTCGTAATTTGCGTTGGGATCGCCACGACCACAGAATGGACAGGAGACAACGTCCAACATGTCCGCCGCCATACCGAGTGCGCGTAAGAGTTCTTTAGCGGTCAACACCTCTTCAACCGGATCGCCGGTGATTGAGATGCGGATGGTATCACCGATTCCTTCGAGGAGAAGCGTCCCGATACCGAGCGTCGATTTGACATGCGCACGTCGAGGCGTTCCAGCTTCCGTCACACCGAGATGTAACGGATACTGCACTTTCGCTGAGAGTTGGCGGTTCGCTTCAATCATCCGCAGTGGGTCGCTCGACTTGACAGAGATAGCGATGTCCCTGAAATCGTGTGCTTCACAGATATTGACGTGCCGCATCGCGCTCTCTACCAACGCCTCCGCTGTCGGTGATGGGTATTTCTCTAACAGATCCTTTTCCAACGATCCCTCGTTAACGCCGATACGGATCGGGATATTCGCTGCTTTGGCTGCAGACAGTACCTCTTCAATCCGTTTCTCGCTGCCGATATTTCCCGGGTTTATGCGTACTTTCGCAACGCCTGCGTCCACCGCGTCGAGTGCGTAGCGATAGTTGAAATGGATGTCCGACACAATCGGAACGGATGCGCGTTGGACGATCGAACGGAGTGCCTTCGCGTCGGGTTCTTCCGGGACAGCCACGCGGACAATCTGGGCACCCGCCTCTGCACACCGTTCTATCTGTGCCAGCGTGGCATCGATGTCGTGCGTCAGCGTCGTCGTCATCGTCTGGATAGAGATCGGACTTCCGCCACCGATCGGAACATCGCCTACCATAATTTTCCGTGTAGGACGTTTGTGATTGAGTTGTATGAGTTCTTTCATATTTTTTTAGTGGTTATCAGTTTTAATAGTTATCAGTTTTAATAGTTATCAGTTTTAATAGTTATCAGTTAACAGTACTCAGTTATCAGTTAAGAGACTGTGGTTAATCAGATACCTCTTTAACTGATAACCGAAAGCGCAGCGTACTGACAACTGATAACCAGTACCCTGATAACCGAAAGCGCAGCGTACTGAGTACTGATAGCTATTCTTCCTGACAACTGACTACTTTTAAAGCCTCGATGAATCTCTCGTTTTCCTGTTGTGTACCGATTGTTACGCGGATTGTGTTTGGGTAGCCGTACCCCGCCATCGGACGCACGATGACTCCCTGTTTCAGAAGTGCATCCGTGATTTCTGCTCCTGATGGTTCCACGTGCAGCATGATAAAATTGCCTTCCGTTTGGATATAAGGCAACCCCATATTGTCAAATGCTTTATAGAGGAACGCCTTCCCTGCTGCATTACTTTTCTGGCTTTCTTTAACGTGAGCGGTATCTTTCAGTGCTGCACGTGCCGCTGCTTGTCCGAGCAGACTGCAATTGAACGGTTGACGTACCCGGTTCAAGGTTTCGACCAACACAGGTGGCGCGATGCCGTATCCGATACGCAGCCCTGCCAACCCATAAATTTTAGAAAAGGTGCGCGTGATAATGAAATTCCGTCCCTCCAGAACATAAGGCAGGGTCTGCGGATAGTCCGGACGCGCGACATACTCATAGTAGGCTTCGTCAAAAACGACAAGCACATCATCCGGCACCTGTTCCATAAACGCCGCAGTTTCGTCCGCTGTGACCATCGTGCCGGTCGGGTTGTTCGGATTCGCGACGAAGATAACTTTTGTCTTATCGGTGATCGCCGTTGCCATAGCCGAGAGGTCGTGCGTGTCGTTCACCATCGGCACGACAACTGCCGTCGCATCGCACAACTTTGTCACAAGGCTATAGACGACAAAGGCACCCGCTGCATAGATGACTTCATCACCCGGTGCGATGTATGCCTCGGCGATTAACTGTAGGACATCGTTTGAGCCGTTCCCTAAAATCAGATGTTCAGGTGAAACACCGATATGTGCTGCGAGTTCCCTTTTAAGGTGATAGGCGTTACTGTCTGGGTAGAGGTGTACCTTCGCTGCGCTCTCAGCAATCGCTTGTACTACTAACGGCGCTGGGCCCAACGGGTTCTCATTCGATGCCAGTTTGATAATATCGGTGATGCCCAACTCGCGCTGGACCTCTTCAATCGGTTTACCGCCCTGATAGGGTTGAATTGCATCAACACCCGGTTTCGGTTTTAGCATAGTGTTTTTTGTGTCTCGGTTTTTTCTGTATCTTTTTTGGCAGGCACGTCTACTGATATGCCCAAATGCAATTTTATTATAGCACATCTCACCTTTTTTTAAAAGGAAATTTTAGTTAGCCTTTGTAATTGGCATTACTATTGACATTCAAATGATGCTCGTGTAAAATCATTACTTGTGTCACAGAACCCGCCGCGCCGTAGGCGTAATAAAGGATAATAACTTAATCAATTAGAAACCAATGCTAAACTTAGTTGATACAGTCCAAACAAACGATGATAACACGCCGACACTTCAACCGATGGGGTTTTCCGAGATTCTGGATACAATCTTTAGTCTCTATCGGAAACATTTTTTGCTATTTTTGGGGGTTATCGCCGTTGATTTTTGCGGAAACTTAGTGGTGTATCTGTTGGCACGTTTTCTCCCAAATTTCCCGCTAAAAGGCTTGGTAATGGATCTTGTTGTTTTGCCTTTTGGGCTTGTCAGCATGGGTGGAATAATCGTCACGACATCTACAGTCTATTTAGGCAAGCCTACCAGAAGTCTCAAGGCGTTGAAGCAAGCCGGACATCGGTTTTGGCAGGTTTTGGCATGCCATCTCCCATGGAACTTAGTCTCAGGGACACCGCGCCTCGGTATCGTTGCCCTTCTTTTTCTTATTTTTTTGTCGAATATTGAATTAATAGAGCCAGTCCCAGTCCTATTTGCTATTGCCTTATTAGCTTCTGTGCCTTTTTCACTTCATCTTCCGATAGATTTGGGGGGTATCATCAACGATTTAATAGTTCCGGTGATGATCCCTGGACAGACGTGGATCCGTTTCATTCCTTTAGTTCTTGCACCGTTGGCGATTTATTTTACTGTACGTTGGCTGTTCGCTGCCGTAGTCGTTTTGCTTGAGAGACCACTCATCCGACGCGCTTTTGCAAGGAGTAATGAATTCACACACGGTAGTTGGTGGCGAATATGGGGAACGTTAATCTCCCTTTCCGTATTGAGTTTCGCGATTCAGCGTATTGTCGTAACAACGATTGGATTCATCTTTATGTTAACAAGAGTGATGGGTGAAACAACCTCTATGGATATCCTCAAATGGATGGTAAGGTACGGTTTTGATAACAGCAATCCGTTGTTTTACGCGATTATGGGGTGGATCAACTGGATCGTTGGTTCTTTCGTTTTCCCAATTTGGATCATCGGTGTTACGCTTCTATACTTTGATTTAAGGATACGAAAAGATGGATTTGATCTTGAAATGCAGGTAAATAATACCAAATCTAATTGAATATTCTTCATAGATGTGTTATTCTATGCTACATCATTTTTAAAAGGGTGAAGTAGTTATGAATAAAAAAGTGCCAAAGATTACCGAAAGTGTAGAAGACCTGAAAGTCCTCTTACGGGGGGCGAAACTCAAAGTGCCTCGCCCCAGCCATGTAAAAAAAACACAGTAGAGTCGGAGACATTCCGCAGTTGAATCCGATTGAGCGACTTTGGCAGGACATCAAAGCGAAGTTATTTCCCCAGACCTATAAAACCACTGATACCTCATCAATCGTATCTATCGCTGCTAACGTAGGGTTAGGTTGTTGTCCGGAATTAGATAGCAGATAGTTTTACGTAAACTATGCCTCTTTTCAAGGAGTCTCCTTATATGTTTAGACAAGAGAAGTTCCAAGTTGTGGTGTCCCTTCTGTGTCTGGTGTTCTTCACCGTCTCCGTCTCGCCACTGCTTTTTGCACAAGATGCGTCGAACGATGCCAAAATCATTGAACGCTATAAGCTGATGCTGAGTCGTAAGCCGAAAGAGGGGAGTACATTCGACCGGCTCTACCAGTTTTATCTCGAAGGTGCTGGTTTAGACGCAATGGTTACTGATTATCAGGCGGAAGCGGAAGCGAACCCTGATAACCCAAATGTGCAGCTCATCTTGGGACATATCCACAAACGCCTTGGAAAAGACGCTGAGGCTGTCAAAGCATATCAGCGTGCGGTCGAACTTGCCCCGAACGATTATTATTCCCATTTTGCGCTCGGACAGGCATACACGATCCTGCTACAGCACGAAAACGCCCTCACTGCCTTACAGCAGGCAGCAAAGATCGCAGAGGAGACACGAACCGCGACACCTGAGGACCTTACCGCTATCTACAAAGCACTCGGCAGAGCATATTTCCGCCGCGACCGTGTTGATGAAGCAATTACGGCATGGACAAAGATCGCTGAACTTGACCCAGAGAATATTTTTACCCGGATTGAACTCGCTGACTTACTCCGTGAGCAGGAACTCTACGAACAGGCAATCGCGCAACACGAGGCAATCATTGCGTTCAAAGCGGAAGATCCGTATCGTGTGTGCCTGAGTCGGCGTGAAATCGGCAATATCCATGAGGCAAAAGGCGATTACGAGGCTGCTATCCAAAGTTACGACTCAGCACTGGCATTGACAGCACCCGGCAACTGGCTCCGCAAGGACCTCCAACACCGCGTCATCGGGCTTTATGCTGCAGATGGAAACTGGGAAGGCTTGATTGAATACTATCAAAAGAAACTTGAAGCCACACCGAACGAACCTGAACGCCTTGGGTTACTCGCCGCCGCTTACATTGAGAATCAGCAGTTGGAGGAAGGCATTGCAACATATCAGAAGGCGGTGGAACTTGCCCCGACCGATGCGAACCTACGTTTGAATCTCATCGCGGCATTTCGCAATGCCGAAAGATTTGAAGATGCTGCGGCAGCCTACGAAGCCTTAAGTGAACAGGATCCAGACAATTTCGGCATCTACCGCGAACTCGGTGAACTGTACTTACATTTACAAGACGAGGGTAAAGCACGAGCGACGTATCAGCGGATAATTGACCGCGACCCAGAGAATGCAGGGACACATCTCATTCTCGCTGAAATCTACGCCAGCAACGAATGGATGGATGATGCCGCTGTGGCATACCAACAGGCAGTTTCGCTTGCACCGAGCAACCTTGATTATATTGAGTATTTCGGCGAATTCTACTTCCGACAAGGCGATCGTGAGAAAGCACTTGAGACATGGAACAAAATGGTCGCTGGCGACAAGGAGGTAGCCGAGAATTATGAACGGTTGGCGCAACTGCTTAATACAAAGAACTACCGTACTGAAGCGATCGCCGCAAGTCGGAAAGCAGTTGAATTGATGCCCGATGTCTATCGTTATCGTGAAGCGTTGGCGAAGCTGCTTACGGAAAATGGGGACTACGATGCGGCGTTAACCGAATATACAGAAGCCGCAAAACTCGCACCGAACCCGTTTTTCGCTGAGGAGATGGATAACCAACGGATTGAACTTTATCGACGACAGGGAGTGCTTATTGAGAAGATTGAAACGGTAGAAACGGAACTCGAAAACCCCGAACTTCCTGCTGCCGATAGTTTCGCGAAGCAGAAACGGCTTGCCAAGATGTATCTAAAACTCGGCAACATGACTTACGCGCTTGAAGTCATTTTGAAAGCAAAAGCACAGCAACCCGACGATGTTGTTATCAACCGGTGGCTCGCGGATGTGTATGTCAGGCAAGGCAGGCGCGATGATGCGAATGCTGTCTATGGACAGCTCATTGAAATGGATAGCGCGAATGCCCGAGAATACTATGAAAACATCGCACGTTCCTCTCTAAAAGTGATGGACTTTGATGCAGCGACAGCGGCAGCGAAACAGGCGATCGCACACAGCCCACGCAACCCCGAAGGTCATCAGATGCTTGCAGAAATCGCGAAGCAGTCTGGAAACTATGAGAGTGCCATAGATAGCCTCAAACAGGCACTCCGCCTCCGTCCGGAAGCGATTGATATTCGCTCCGAATTGGCGGCAACCTACAAACTTGCAGGTAAGCTCCGCCAGGCACTTGCCCAGTACTGGCGATGCTGGGAGTTGAGCGGTACCGTCAATGACAAACTCGTTTTCGTCAAACCGCTTTCGGAGGCGTACTATGATTTGGGACGGCGTGCGGAATTTGAGGAAAAACTGAAGCAGCTCTCGAAATCCAACACATCCAGTGTCGCTCCGGTTATCGCACTTGCCGAACTCTATCGGATGGAGGGAGACTTACCAAGCGCACGTTTCCAACTCGCGCGTGCATTGGACAAAGAACGCGAGAACCCAGATTTGCTGGCACAAATCGTCAATATCAGTATAGACCTTGGCAATACACAAGACGCAATCACATATCAGCAACAACTTGTGAAAGCACACCCCGCCCCGATCAATTATCAACAACTCGGTAAATTGTTATTTGATGTTGGACGTGAACAGGAAGCGGTTCAAGTGTGGACGAAACTACTTCACGCAAAGAACCAAACACTTGAAGCGGAGGTTAAACTTGCGACACTACTGATCCGAAACGGAATGCTGGATGAAGCGATTTCTGTCCTGGATCGCGCAGCAGAAAAGATAGCAGGCACAGATGCTGCTATTACACTCTACCAACTCGGTGCGGTATTGGTAGGAATGAACGAACCAGAACGGGCACAACCTTACTTCCAACGTATCTTGGAACTCCCGCAACCGCGTCAGTCAACGCAGGATACTCTCGGAGTTAACACCAGCAAATTTGTGATAGCCCGGGGTCGCGTCGGAGATATTCAGAGGAGACCGACGTTTGCAGCGAGAAACATGCCGTGGATACCGAAAACCTTTGAGGACGCGCGAGCCGCAGCACTCGTTCAGTTGACTACATTCGCACAACAGCACGGAAAACTCACCGAACTCATCCAACAGTTTGAAGCAGATACCGAGGCGAATCCAACGGACATCAACGCTCTTGAGACCTTAGTACAGCTCTACATACTCGTCCAACACCATGACAAGGCAGACCAGGTTATTTATCGGTTAATTGATGCTTCACCCAACGATCCGACCTATCAACCGTTGCTGCTAGAGCGTGCACTTCAAGAAAACCTTAACTATGAAACGCTGAAAAAGCACCTTGGCGCTATCCCCGGTTTGAGCCATGAAGCACGACTCCGGTATGTCGCCGAATACGCCGAACAACTCTATCGACAACGGAAACGCGACGATGCCAGAAAACTCATGGACGAACTTGAAGATGTAAAAGTAACAGACCTTGACACCGGTATTAAGTTCGTTAATACNCTTGTACTTATGAATAAAACCGACGCGGCGGAGAAAATTATTGCCCAACTCGCGAAACCGACCCCCAAGCAGCTCTCACGGTACATCCGACCCTATAAAAGGCTGACCGGTGATTATCTTCGTGATGGACACATTGACGAAGCCGTTGCACTGTTCTGGACTTTCTGTGAGCGCACGAAGCCGGATGCTGCAAATCCGCGCCGTGTCGCAACACTCGCCCAAGCAACTCAATACTATAGTGGATATACACCGCTTCAATCAAGTTATCCATCGCCGACGGTCTACTACAATCAAACACGTCTGGAACATCTCCAGTGGGTTTTCCGAGAACTGTGGTTACGAAATCAACAGGAAACATTATACGCGAAGCTGCAGGCTGAGTTGGATGTTGCGAAAGGTAGGGACCGCATCTATCCGGGTTTAGCACTCAGTTACTGTTATTGGTGGGACGAGAAACGTGCGGAGGCACAAACGACCCTTTCCGAATTACAAGCGGAATTTCCAGACGACCTCACGCTCAAACTCAACACCGCCTTTGCCTCTATTCAGACAGGAAACCATAAAGCAGCATTAACAATGCTCAAATCACTCGCTGAAACCGAGCCGAGGAACCGTCGTCAGTATAACGAACTCACGCTGGCACTTGCCTTACACACAGGCGACACCGTCACGGTACGTGAACTGGTCACGAAACTTCTGAATTCGCCCGCGACGGCCCAGGAACTCTATCATTTTTCGCAAAAACTTCAAGATGCCGGACTCACACAGTACGCTGTTGCCACCGCGAAAAGAGCGATGCCGCTGGCAATGGGACAGCAGTCCCCGAACTTCCTTATGGAATTAAGTGGGCATTTGGAAAGACTCGGTCGCGGACAGGACGCAGCACAACTCGCTGAGCGTGCCCTGCATGCCGCGAATCGACCTGACCGCTACGGACGGACATTATATAATTGGAATTTCCGGCGAGCCACACACCTCACAAGCCGCTCAAAAAACTTACGCGCCCGTGAATCCGAGTTAGTCAAAGCCATTGAAAATAATCCAAATTCATTTCAAGCATACCTCAAACTCGCGACATTCTATGAGAGTGGAAATCAAATTGAGAAGGCATCAAAGGCTTTTAAGGCAGCACTCGACTTGCGCCCTAATGACAGCATGACCCGCTCCCGATACGTCCAAATGCTCCAGAGAAGCGGAAAAGTAAGCGATGCCGTACCGCATTACACCATACTTCTCAAAGATAACTCAAGTGCACTCGGATACAGTTCTCAAGATGCAATAGATGCCTTCTTCCAAGCGGGTAAAGTTGATGAACTCATCGCACTTACGAAGGACCTAATTTTGCCTGTTGGGCAATACGCAGGTAACGATTTTACGCGAAAAGTGGCTCAACAGTGTTTGAGTCATAACAGACCCGAAGCAGCTGTCGAGATATTTGAAAAGATTATTGAGGTACACCCGGACTGGAACTACGTATACGAGAAGTTAGCAGACGCTTATACTGCCACAGGCGACCATGAAAAGGCGATTCGGTTCTTACAAGAGAGTCAAGACGCTGGTAAAACAAGTTATTCCAATACAGAATTTATCCTAAAACTCGCTGAATTCCATGAGGCATCCGGTGGACCTGAGGCTGCAATTCAGTTCCTGCGTGAAAAGTTGGAAGGCAGCGAAATATCTGATTCACAAGCACCTTTCATCCTGAAACTCGCCGAATACTATAAGGCATCCGGCACACTATCAGATTTAATAACGGAATATGAGTTAAAACTCGCTGAAAAGCCAGAAGCCGCAGTCTTACTTTATCTGCTTGCCACCATGAAGCTTGAAGCCGATGACATTGAAGGCGCAAACGCACACGTGAATCAATTGCTTGATAATGCACTGAAATCGGCATCTCCGCCATGGTTATATAGCCTTGCTGAGAGATACGAAAACATCGAAAATCACGATTTTCAACTCCGACTCCTTGAAGCCGCCGTTGAAAAACTTAAAAGTGCTAACTCATGGTCACTTTCAGAAGGTTACCAGAAACTCGGAACGGCGTATGCGAAAATAAATGATAAAGAGAAGGCACAAGACGCATTTCGGAAGATGGGCACGATCCAACTGATGCAGGAACGCGGCAGAGGCATCTATAATATAAGGGACCTCGGTACGACGTATATACAACACGAGATGTGGGACGATGCTGAAGCACTCTATACCGGGATCATCAACGATATTTCAACAAGGTCCTATGATCGCGAACGCGCACAAGAACGTTTGGTGCAGATTGAAAAGCAGCGCAGCCGTCTTGAAACGACAACCCAGTTGACTGAAAAAACGCAGGGGCTGAATGTCGGTGTTCAGCGCGCGTTTGCAAAAGAATATATGGATCGTGGTGAAATCAGGCAAGCGATGGAAATTTACGAGCAGATCGTGAAAGCGGTGCCTGAGGACCTCGAATCCCGCGCCCAACTCGCGAGCCTTTATTCCCAACAAAATCTACACGATAGCGCAATTGATATGTGGAAAACTTTACTTGAAACGGATCCAGAGAACGCGAAGTATCAGGATGGTCTCATCAGTAGTTACCAAACCTCTGGTAGATTCGGTGATGCGCTTGAACTCGCGCAACAGTTCGTCGACGCAAATCCGGAGGTCGGTGTTCACCACGCACGCATCGCAAAACTCTATAAGGACGGAGACCGGACTGATGAGGCGATTGCTGCATACCAAAAAGCGACTGAACTGATTCCCGGGAACGCGGAAATTTATCAAGAACTTGCAGAACTTTATCTCAGCAAAGACGACCTAACTGCTGCTGAGAAAGCGTTCAAAGAAGCCGTCCGATACACCAGCCAAGATTGGGATCGGGAGGATATTGAACGGCAGCTCGTTGGCATCTATGAGCGTCAAGGAAAATTAGATGAGATGCTACAGAAAGCAGAAGCCGAAGGCACACTCACACCTGAGATGCAAGAAGAACGTGCCAAACGCTATCGAGAGTCAGGCGAATTGGAAAAGGCTGCGAATGCCTATAAGAAGGCTATTGACATGACGACCCAAGGTTATGACCGGGAAGATCGCATTGCCACGCTGATTGCGGTATACGTTCAACTTGATAAGGTGGATTCGGCATTAGAACTCTATGAGGGAGAATTGCTTGGGACTTCTGGTTCAAATGTCCGGTCAACGTCCTTCGGTTCAGGTATCAGTGTTAACTTCACCGGCGATGAAATACGCGAAGCCTTAATCCGAGCTTATAGAGAGCAAGGAAAACTTGAGACCTTGCAAACTGTTTTTGAAGACAGGCGCGAGAAAGAACCGGAAAATCCGATTGTCCTTGAAGTGGTCGCTGATATTTACCGGAATGCAAACGAGCATGAGAAGGCAGCCGAAGCCTATCAAATCCATTCTCAATCCGGATCTGGTCAAAAAAATATCCGGAGTGCTTACTATGCCGTTGCTGCCTTGCATCAAAATCAGCAGCCCGAATTAGCGGAAGCGCAGCTCAAACGTGCCGAAACGATGCTCTCATCAAGCAATTATAACCGAGACGCGTCGTTTCTCGGAGCACTCGCGACCATCTGCTGGAAGGCTAAGATGTACGCACCCGCTATTAAACTCGTCAACGACGCAGTTGCTGACGCACAGAATTCCGGTAATACTTGGGAACTGGAGTACATGTACGAGATTCTTGGGGAATGCTGCCTTGAGGCAAAGCGGTACGAAGAGGCGTACAATGCGTATCAACAGTTGGCAAATATCGCTAGGTCCGAGTACAGACGGCAAAACGCGGAAAGAAAAATGGATCAAGCCTCCAAAGACGGTAATCTCTATGAAAAATGGATTCCGCAACGCCTCAAACAGGTTCATGAAAATCCAGAGGACCTTGAGGCACGCTTTGACCTCGCCGAGGCTTACGAATTCAGCAACAAAGTTGACGAGGCAATCGTTGAATACCAGGAACTGAGCGAACGCCAACCCGATAACTCACAGTGGCACAAGAAGCTCGGTGACCTCTATCAGAAACAATCTGTCCATCGCTATGAAACCGGTGAGGTAAAGGAAGGCACGGCACTCATTCTCGACGGCAATTCGAGTTATGTGGAAATCGGCGGCACCGATGTTTTGAACAACATCACACAACAGGCGACGATTTCTGTCTGGATTAAACCGACCGATTTTTCAAACAGATACATGCCTATAATTTTCAAAGGCGACGAACGAAAATCGAATTTCAGCCATCGAAGTTACATCCTCTACCTTCGGGAAAATGGTAAAATCGAAGTCGCATCAGCGCCAAACGGCCAAGGACAAAGATCCTTCCATACGTCAGCCAACACCATTGAACTCAACAGATGGTATCACATCGCCGGCGTTATCAATGCGAAAAGAAATACCATGCAGGTGTTCATTAACGGGGTTGAAGTTGGAAGCACTGACTTCAGAGGTCAAGATAGTTTTTATAAAAGCCGAAAACCGCTTCGGATTGGTTGGACACACGAAGAAAAAAGTCCGATCCAATCGCCTTTTGTCGGATTTATTGATGAGGTGCGTATCTGGAACGTCGCGCGGACAGGAGCTCAGATGCGTGCCGATATGAATACCGAGTTGACAGGAAACGAACCCGGATTGGTCGCTTACTGGAAATTTGATGAAGAAACGGATGGGATTGTTGCCGATGTGTCGCCGAATAAGAACGACGGCAGATTAATTGGGAACGCAAAACTGGCACCTTACACCCGCCCGATCTTTGAAAACTCCAGACCAGAGCAATTGACACAAGCCGCTGTGGCATACGAAACAGCACTTCAACTTGAACCGAATTCTTATGAACTGTATCGCTCGTTGGCACAAATCCACAAGCAAGGCGAGCACCCCTTAAATGCGGAAGAAGTGTATCGTCGCGCGTTGGATGCTCTTCTGACTAAGAGCGAACACGAGGCTGCGATTCAAGCGATCTTGAACCTCTATACCGATAACGGACAGGAGGCGAAACATATTCCTCTCCTTGAGGCACTCGAACCGAAAATGGTGAACAGTGCTATCCTGTACGAACGCTTGGGTGATGCCTACAAAATAGCAGACGATGCTGAGAAAGCCGAATCCGCCTACAACCGATGGCTCAAGATCCGAAAGAAAGAGGTAAATCAAAACAATTACTATTGGTACTATCACCGGTTTGCTGAGGAACTGCTTAACAAAGGACTCTATCCTGAAACGGCATTGGAATTCGCCAAACGCACGACACTCACCCAAACAGACTCACGGTATATCTTGACGCTCGGACAGGCGTATCTCGCTAACGAACAATACGAAGAGGCATTTCAAACGTTGAAACGCGGTTTGAATGACTCTGTAAGCAGTGACCGTGTCCGCCAACTCTCTTCGTTAATCGCACAAGTCGGCAGAAAAGCGAAGGACAAAGACCGTTTTGACGAAATGTTGAACGAACTGGTAGAGGCTACATCTAACAATCCGAACACGCAGTTAACACTCAATCTTACACTGGCTGGATTCTATCATGAAAATGATATGCCTGAAAAGGCAGAAGCGTATATTCAAAAAACAGGGTTCATCGCTGAAAATGCTTGGTTGACACTCGGTCCGTTTGATAATACCGATGGTATCGGTTACGATACGGCATACATATCAGAAGACGTAACGCAAATCGACACAACCACCACATACAAGGGTATAGATGGACAGATCGTTTGGCAGAAAAGTGTTGATGATACACCGGATGGTTATATCAGTCTCGGGGAGAATATTGACTGGGGAGTCGCTTATGCGTTCGCAACTGTTAACTCACCTGATGAACGGGAAGTTCAACTCCGGTTCGATAGCGACGACCAAGGAAAAGTATGGCTAAACGGCGAAGAAGTGTTCGCCAATACCGGATCCCATAGTGCCACAATCGACCGTTATACGGTGCCTGTAACGCTCAGGAACGGTAAAAACAGTATCCTCGTTAAGGTATGCGAAGAGGAAGAAGGTTGGGGATTCTATCTGCGGATTACGGACACTGAAGGGAAACCGTTTGACGATTTGATAATCAATGCTGCGCAAGACGATTAGCACCAGATAATCGGGATGAACATTAAATTTTTGTATCCTTTTCAACGCTGTCTACTGCTTAAGGAGATCTGTTCATGCTTGGAAGAAAAAAACAGACAAGCACCATATTTGTTCTATTTTTCTCGTCTGTGCCTTAGGTTTTACACCTACTACTTTTGCCCAAAAAGTAATAGACGACGCAAAAATCATTTATTATCAAATTGGCGTTATAAGTAAACCTATAAACACTTAAATTCGTTTTTAATAAGGTAACAGAAAGACTCTAAAGTCTAGCCCCTTTTTTAACCGCTGCCTATTGCCTTATGGAGGTCTCCTTATGCCCAGACGAGAAAAACGCGTAATTACGGTGTACATAGTGTCACTTGTAATCAGTTTTTTCTGGCTCACATCCATTACCCTCGCGCAAGATGAGCCGAGCGATGCAAAAATCATTGAACGCTACAAGTCAATGCTTGCTCGCAATCCGAAAGAGGGGAGTACATTCGACCGACTTTACCAGTTTTATCTTGAAGGCGCGGGCTTGGATGCCATGGTTACCGATTATCAGGCAGCAGCAGAAGCCAAACCCAATGACGCAAATCTCCAACTTATCTTAGGACACATCCACAAACGTCTCGGAAAAGATACCGAAACCGTTGCGGCGTATCAACGCGCCGTTGACCTCTCGCCAAACGATTATTACCCTCACTTCGCGCTCGGACAGATGTACGCAACGATGCGTCGGCATGAGGACGCGATCCATGAGTTGACGAGAGCAGCAGAATTATCGGAAGCGACACGGGCTGCATCTCCAGAGGAATTAATGGAGATTTACAAAACGTTGGGCCGCGCCCATTTCGGCCGAGATCGAGTGGATGCAGCGATTTCAGCGTGGGCAAAGATCCCTGAGCTTGATCCAGAAAACATCTTTGCACGCATTGAACTCTCATATCTCTTCCGGGAACAGGAGCTTTATGAACAGGCAATCGCCCAACATCAAGCAATTATTGAACTTAAAACAGACGATCCGTATCGGGTCTGCTTGAGTCATCGAGAGATTGGCAACATTCAGGAAGAAAAAGGCGACTATGAAGCTGCGATTCAAAGTTACGATACCGCGCTTGCATTAACTGCTCCAGGCAACTGGCTACGTAAGGATCTTCAACACCGCATCATCGGCATTTACGCCGCGGATGGTAATTGGGAAGGCTTAATCACACACTATCAAGGGAAACTCGAAACCACACCGAACGAACCCGAACTCCTTGGATTGCTCGCTGCAGCGTATATTGAGAATCAGCAGCCTGACGAAGGGATTACGACATATCAAGAGGCATTGGAATTGGCACCAACGGATACCGGATTGCGTTTGAATTTAATCGCGGCATTCCGAGATGCGGAAAAATTCGAGGAAGCGGCTGCAGCTTATGAATCCATCAGCGAGCAACACCCCGACGACTTCGGTATCTACCGCGAACTCGGCGAGTTATACTTGCAATTAGAAGACGAAAACAGAGCGAGAGCAACCTATGCGCGGATGCGCGAACGCAACCCAGACGATGCCAGTCCGTATCTCACACTCGCCGAAATCTACGCCGGAAACGAATGGATAGAAGATGCTGTTGCAGCATACCAGAAAGCGATTTCGCTTGCGCCAGACAATCTTGATTACATCGAATATTTCGGTGAATTCTATTTTCGTCAAGGAAACCGTGAAAAAACTGTTGAAACATGGAATCGGATCGTTGATGCGGATAAAGCGATCGCTGAGAATTATGACCGGTTGGCGAAGTTATTTGACGTGAAAGATTTCAGGACCGAAGCCATCGCTGCAAGTCGAAAGGCGGTTGAGTTGGCACCTGATGCGTATCGCTATCGTGGAGCGTTGGCGAAACGGCTCATGGAGAACGAAGATTATGAAGATGCGTTAGTGGCATACGCAGCAGCTGCGAAACTCGCGCCAAACGCATTTTTCGCCGAACAGATGGGAGATCAACAACTCGAAATCTATCGACGACAGGGGGTGCTTGTGGCGCAAATTGAA
This sequence comes from Candidatus Poribacteria bacterium WGA-3G, assembly GCA_000406005.1. Taxonomy (GTDB): domain Bacteria; phylum Poribacteria; class WGA-4E; order WGA-4E; family WGA-3G; genus WGA-3G. The sequence continues at coordinate 12,177 of ASZN01000062.1, read as the reverse complement.
GCACTGGAAGCAGAACTTGAAGCACGGACGCATGCGCCGGATGATGCCTTTGGTATGCACAAGCAACTTGCTAAGATGTATCTCAAACTTGGGAACATCACTTATGCGATTGAAGTCCTTCTAAAGACGAAAGCACTGCAACCCGACGACGTAACGATCAACCGTTGGCTTGCAGAGATTTACACACGGCAAGGTTTGCGCGATGATGCCAATGCTATCTACATGCACCTCATTGAAGTAGATAACGCGAACGCCCGTGAGTACTACACGAACATTGCGCGTTCCCACTTAAAAGTAACGGATTTCAATGCAGCGACGGATGCAGCGAAGCAAGCAATTGCCCACAGTCCTCGTAACCCTGAAGGACATCAGATGCAGGCACAAATCGCTAAACAGATGGGGAACTATCAGAACGCTATTGATAGCCTTAAACAGGCGATTCGTCTTCGACCCGAAGCCACCGAGGTCCGTTCTGAGCTCGCTGAAATTTACAAACTCTCCGGTAGCCCTCGACAGGCACTTGAACAGTACTGGCGGTGCTGGGAATTGAGTGAAAGCGTCAACGCCAAACTTGCCTTCGTCAAATCCCTATCCGAAGTGTATTATGACTTAGGACGACGTGGCGAGTTAGAAGAAAAGTTGAAACAGATGTCGAAAACAGACACGTCCAGTATAGGTCCTGTTGTTGCCTTGGCACAGATTTACCGGGACGAAGGTGATTTACCGAGTGCGCGTTTCCAATTAGCCCGCGCATTAGACCGGACACGCGAGAACCAAGATTTGTTAGCGCAGCTTGTCAAAGTCAGCCTTGATCTCGGTGATACCCAAGACGCGCTTGCCTATCAACAACGACTCGTCAAGGCACACCCCGATCCGAGTCATCAGCGACGACTCGGTGAGTTGTTGTTTGATGCTGGACGCGAACAGGAAGCGATCCAAGCATGGACGAAGTTGCTGCACGCCAAAAATCAGTCGCTTGCGGCAGAGATCAAACTTGCTGCACTCCTGATTCGTCACGGGATGCTGGACGAAGCACTTTCTGTCCTCGACCGCGCAGCGGAAAAAACCACGGGTCCAAATGCATATATTACATTGTATCAACTCGGCGCGGCATTGGTCAACATGAATGAGTTCGCCCGCGCACAGCCACACTTTCAACGGATTCTTGACATGCCTGAACCGCCTCAGAATGCAATGCAGAATGTNGCGGCGGGTTCATACCGAGCAACATGGGGTCCCTTGGGAGTCAACACACGCAAATTCAATCTCCCCCTAGATCTCACTTGGGATATTCAGGGACGATCCTATGGTAGCAGAAGTGGACAGCAATGGGTCCCGAAAAACTTTGAAGAGGCACAAGCCGGGGCACTTGTACAGTTGACAACAATCGCACAGCAGCAGCGAAAACTCGATGCCCTGATCAAACAATTCGAGGCGGATGCCGAAGCGAACCCGAAGAATATAAAAACCCTTGAGACGTTGGCACAAATCTATACATTAACTGAAAACACCGACAAAGTATCGGAAACATTGGATCGACTGATCGCTGTATCGCCGAACGATCCGGTTTATCAAAGTATCCAATTGAGTGAGTCAATGCTCAAGGATCGCAGTTATGAGACATTCAAAAAGCACCTTGACGGAATAACAGGCTTAAACGCTGAAGCCCGGCTCTGGTATATCGCACAATACGCCAGAAATTTCTATCGTGCGGGACAGAAGGCAGATGCAGAAAAGCTGGTAATGGAACTGGAAAGTGCAAAAGTAACCGATCTCAGTACTGCTGCACAGATCGTTAATACCCTCGCGCTGATGGACAAAACGGATGCAGCGGAGAAAATCCTTGGAAAACTTCCGGTCCCAGTGCTTCCGAAAGGTCCCCGAACATTAACAACCGGTCAGCCATCGCTTGTCCAGCAGCAGTGGAGCCAATACCGAGGCATCTATCAAAGTCTCGCAGCCGCTTATATGCGTGAAGGACAGACCGAGAAAGGAATTGACCTGCTCTGGACGTTCTTTGCGCGTAGTAAACCGAACGTAACAAACGCACGGCGTGTTGCGACACTCACATCCTCGTCCTATTCCTACAGCGGATACACACCGCTTCAGACTAGTTACCCATCGCCGACGACTTACTATAATCAGAACCGTTTGCAGTACCTACAACAGGTTTTCAGCCAGTTGTTGACCAAAGATGAGCAGGAGATATTGTACGCCAAATTACAGACTGAGTTAGAGGCTGCGAAAGGTAGGGACCGCATCTATCCGGGTTTGGCACTCAGTTACTGCTATTGGTGGGAGGGGCAGCGCGACAAATCGCAGGAGATTCTCTCTGCGCTGCAAAAGGAATTCCCTGAAGACCTCACGCTCAAACTCAATACCGTTTTTGCTGCTGTTCAGACCGGACAACATGCTGTAGTGTTAGACTTACTTAAAGAGATTGCCGCCGTAGACGCAAGAAACCGTCGTCAGTATTATGATCTCACCCTCCAACTTGCCGCGCACACAGGTAATACTGTTGCTGTACGTGAATTGGTGACAAAGGTCCTCAATTCACCGAGTGGCGCGCGAGAGCTCCATCAGTTCTCAGAAAAACTCCAACAGAGCGGACTCACACAATACGCGATTTCCATCGCTAAGAAAGCGTTGACTTTGGCGATGGGGGAGCGCGACCCGAACTTCCTAATAAATATGAGTCGGCACTTGGAAGAGCTGGGTCGCGGTAAAGATGCAGCGCGCCTCGCCGAACGCGCCCTGCGGTTCGCTAACCAACGCGATCGATACGGTCGTACGTTGTACTCGTGGCACTTTCAGCAGGCATCACGAATGGCGGGACGTTCTAAAGCCGTCCGAGAACGTGAACCCCAGTTGGTTGAAGCAGCAGAAAAGAATCCGGATTCGTTTCAAGCACATGCCAAGTTGGCAACGTTCTATGAATCAACGAATCAACTTAAAAAGGCATCTGAAGCATTTGAAGCAGCACTGTCCCTGCGCCCCAAGGATAGCATGACCCGGCAACGGTATGCCCAGATGCTGCAGCGGAGTGGGCAGGCAAAAGAGGCGGTTACCCAATACACGACCCTTCTTAAAGACAACCCGAACGCGCTCGGTTACAACTACTGGGAGGTTATTGATACCTTCCTTCAAGCGGGTAAAATTGAGGAACTCGTCTCGCTTGCAAAGGAGATGATCGCCCCGTCTATTGGTAGGAACTTCGGTAACGACTTCGCACAAAGTGCAGCGAGTCGGTGTATGGACAGCAACGCCAAAGCGGCTGTAGAAATCTATGAACAGATTATCAAGGTTCAGCCGAACCGGCTCTACACGTATCGCGACTTAGCATCTGCCTATACTGCCGCGGGTGAACCTGAGAAGGCGATCCAACTCTTGCGCGAAATGTTGGAAACAGAGGATACAAAATTATCGCAAGATCCTTACACGCAAGTCGATATTATTTCAAAACTCATTGAACTCTACAAAGTATCGGGCGAAATAGAAGCGTTGGTAACGGAATATGAAGCGCAACTCGCTGCAAAGCCAGAGGACACGGCGTTGCTTTATCTCGTCGCCTCAATGAAGATCGCAGCGGATGATCTCGAAGGTTCAACCACACTCGTTAACCGACTGCTTGAGAAGAATACGGGTGCGGTGAACACTCGGTGGCTAACCCAATTGGCAGATGCCTACCGGGGGGCGAACGATCAGGCGCGTGAACGTCACTTGCTTGAGTCCGCGATTGAAAAAATGAATCCGCAAGATACATGGGGATTTTCGGAAATCTACCAGAAACTTGGCAGGGTATACGCGCAACAAGACGAAAAAGAGAAGGCGCAGAAGATATTTCGTAAGATGGGAACGCTTCGTTTACTGCAACGAGGTGGCATGTTCCGTGAAAAAGAACAGATCGCGAGCACTTACATGCAACACGAGATGTGGGATGACGCTGAAGTACTCCTGACTGATATTATCAACGATTTCTCAGTGCAAGGGTGGAGTCGTGACCAGGCACAACGCCAATTGATGGAGATTAAACGCCGACGCGATGGCACGGTAGCATCGACCGGGACACCTGAAGAAACAGAGCAATTCAATGTCGGAATGCAACGCACATTAGCACAGCAGCACGCGCGGCGTGGCGAAGTCAAAAAAGCGATTGACATCCACGAGCAAATTGCAAAAGTGATGCCTGAGGACTTCGAGTCACGCGCGCAACTCGCGGCCCTCTATTCACGCCGAAATCTGCACGATAAAGCGATTGGGACTTGGGAAGCGTTGCTTGAAGCAGATCCCGAAAATACAAAGTATCAGGATGGACTCGTTGATGCTTACCAGGAAGCTGACAAAACCACTGAGGCGGTTGAACTCGCGCAGCAATATATTGAAACGGACCCAGAGAGTAGTGTAAACCATAGCCGTCTCGCGAAATTCTACGCTGCTAATGACCAAGTTAACGAAGCGATTGATACTTATAAAAAAGCGATTGCGCTGGGTCCCGGTGATGGACAGGCATTTGTTCGATTGGCGCAGCTACATCTCCGCAAAGATGATTTGGATGCAGCTGAAAAAGCGTTTGAGGGTGCGATTCAACACACCAGCCAGGACTGGGAGCGGCAAAATATTGAGAGGCAGCTCATAAACCTCTACCGCCGTCAAGGTAAGTTAGAAGATATGCTAAAGCAGGCGGAAGAGGCGGGAACATTGACCCTTGAGATGCAAAAAGAGCGTGCCAAAAACTACCGTAGTGCTGGCGAGGTTGATAAAGCGATAAATGCCTACAAGAAAGCACTGGAGATGACGGCGCAAAGTTGGGATCGAAATGAAATTTCCCGTCAGCTTTTGAAGCTATATGCGCAAATCGGTGAGAATGATTTAGCAATGGAACTTTATGAGAGGCTATCTCAGTCCCAATCAACCGGTATGTCAAGAATCCATGGTCCATCTGGTGTCAGGATTATGCTGAGTGGAGATGAGGCGCGTGAAACCTTGATCAACGTCTATAAAAGCCAAGGGAACCTTGATCAACTACAAACCATTTTTGAAGGTAGACTCGAAGTGGATGCAGATAATTCCGCTGTCCTTGAAATGGTTGCCGGGATCCATCGGAACGCAGGCAAGCACGATAAGGCTGCAGAAGCCTATCAAGCACTCTGCGCAGCACAACCGAGTAATGTTCGCGGTTTTTACCATGCTGCTATTGCGTTCCATAAAAGTAACCAACCTGATCTGGCTAAAGAGATGCTGGAGAAGGGCGAGATCGCTCTTTCGACGAACAACCTTAAACAGGATTCGTGGTTTCTTACGGCCCTCGCATCTATTTGCCTTGACGGTGAATTCTATGAGACTGCCATCAAGTTAGGTGAAGACGCAATCGCTTCAAGTCAGAGATATAGTGGTTACTCGAGTATGGAGTATTTATACGAAATTCTTGGAGAAAGTTATCTCGGTGCCAAACAGTACGAGAGATCCGTTACTGCCTACCGGCAGATGGTAAACACTACCAGATATGATGAGGTCCGCAAGAGAGGAGAAATGGCGATACGCNGTGCTTACAAGGAGGGGAACCTTTACGAAAAGCAGATAGCGGATCAGTTGCAGAAGCTTGAAGAAAACCCTGATAATCCGGATGCTCACTTTGCGGTCGCCAAAACCCATGAGTTTACAGGGAATATTGACGAAGCTATCGTGCAATACGAGAAACTCAGTGAACTTCAGCCTGACAATACCGAATGGTATAAAAAGATTGGGCATCTCTCTCAAAAATCGATTCAGATGGACGCAGCAGCCCGCTTGGCGAAAGCGACCGCGGCTTATGAGAAGGCAATCGAACTTGATCCGACTTCATATCAATTCTACAACCTGTTGGCGGGAATCTACGCGAAAAAAGATCAGTTATCAGAAGCCGGAATGGTATACCGACGTGCCTTGGATGTCTCCCTCGAGGAACACGAATATAACAGGGCACTCCGAGGTCTATGGACACTCTATGCTGACAAGGATCAAAAAGACAGGGGTATTGCTATCCTTGAAGAACTGAAACCCAAAATGCCTAAGAGTGCCGTTTTACTCGAACTGTTAGGTGATGCCTACAAAGAGGTGGAGGACACCGAAAAAGCGGATGCTGTATATGCCGAATGGTTGGCGATTCGACAGAAAGAGGTGAACCGCAACCAACAAGCTTGGGATTATCGGAGACTTGCTGATGAACTTCTCACCAAAGATATCATGCCAGCGTTGGCACTGGAACTTTCCGAACGTGCCTCGCAAATGAGCGGTAGTGGTTATTACGCTGCAACTTTGGCGCAAGCGTATGTCGCGAATGATCAGTATGAAGCGGCACTCGAACAATTCAAACATAGTCTGAACGACACGGATCGCTATTCCGTAGGTGCCGGCGATATAACGCGAGAGATGTGGTTGAACGTCGCCGAAGTTGGTAAAAACGCCAAAGATGAAAATCGGTACGTTGAAATGGTGAATAAACTGAAGGCTGCCACTTCTGACAACTCAACTGCTGAACTGCACGCTAACGTCACGCTGGCGCGATTTTACAGTGAACGAGATCTCCCCGAGAAGGCAGAAGCGTATATGGACAAAACCGGATTCATCCCTGAAAGTAGTTGGTGGATTATCGGTCCGTTTGACAACGCCGCTGGTATCGGTTACAATACGGTTTACCTTCCAGAGGATGCGATGCAAATTGATCCAGCTGCCCAATATGACGGAACAGATGGACAGGTGAGTTGGGAAAAGCAAGCGGATGATACTTTCGACGGCTTCGTTGATCTTGGGAATATCTTTGATAAAAGCGTCAATTGGAACACCATTTACGCTTGGACAACTATAAGTTCACCGGATGAACGAAAGGTTGAACTCCGCTTTAGTAGTGGTAGCCAAGCAAAGTTCTGGCTGAACGGTGAATCGGTGTTCACACACAGCGATGCGCATCCGATAGCGATGGATCAGGATACCGTTCCGGTAACGCTCAAGCCGGGTGAAAATAGTATCCTCGTCAAAATCTGTAGTGAAGATGCCTATTCCTTGGGGTTCTATTTACGGGTTACCGACACAGATGGCAATCCGCTTGAGGATTTGATAATCAGTGAATCAGAAGAGAATTAGCAGTGGGTAACTTATTTTTTCATTTCGTGTTATGTGAGTTATGGGCTGAATTGTTTTGACATTTAGAAAAATTTTTGTTACAATTGAAAATAAGCACTCTGCAACTATTCAAATCAAACGGTAATTCGGGTACTTCAGATAAGGAGCACATTCATGGCAGAAAAATTGATTCTTGAAAAGATTCGGCGCATCCGCCACCGTCTAAGCATCCAACGGTATTTTCAGACACTCGCGACATTCCTATTTTATGGGTTTTTGGTGTGTGTCCCGTTGGTGATCGTTGACAGCGTCACATCATTTAATGTCCCACCGCTCGTTTTTCTCTGGGTAGCACTCGGTATCGCGGTGACTGCTTTGGCAGTTCGTCTCCTGCGGCCTGTAAGCCTCCAAGAAGCGGCAAAAACGATTGACAGGGACGCATCCCTCAAGGATCGTGTCATCAGTGGTTTAGAACAGATTCAACGCCGAACCGGTGAAACCTTGGCAGCTCTCCAACTTCAGGATACGAGTAGCAGGTTACAGAAGGTACCCGTGAATCAGGTTGCACGTTACACTGTACCGCGTGAGACCAAATTTATTGCGCTCGTCGCCATATTTCTCGTCGCGTTTTCGTTCGTTGAGTTTTTCGCACCGTCAGCAACTTCAACCGAGATTGACTTTTCACCACAGATCGCAGCCGAGGCTGATACACTCTTGAAAGAGATTGAAGAGGCAAAAAAGGAAGCAGCACAAGACGAAGATACAGAACTTGAAGAACTCTTAAAAGAGATTGAAAAACGGGCACTCGAACTGAAGAAACCGCAGATTGCCCCGAAGGAAGCACTCGCTCGTATGACGGAGTTGAGCGCGATGTTGAGAACGAAAGTTAATCCACTCAAGATGGCACAGCAAGAAGCACTCCTCAGTGGATTGGGGCAACAATTTATCGGGAACCCATACTTGGGTGAATTCGGACAGCAGCTGAAACGTGGTGACTATCAACAGGCAGCGTCAAAACTCGACAAGGTGACGAAAGAGTTACCCGAATTTGATAAGGAGAAACGTCAAAATCTTTCTGATGAGCTTAAACGTGGTGGCAAGAGTTTGCAAGGCACCGATCTTGATGGACTTGGCACAGAGTTATCGGGAGCAGGCGAAGGTTTGGCAAACGATGATCTCGAAGGCGCGCAGTCCCGGCTCCGTGCATCAAGTAAAAAGATGCGGAACATTGCACTGCTCAAGAAACGCGACCTGCAGCTTGCGAAATTGCTCTCGGAATGTGAAGCATGCAAGGCCGGCATCGCTGGCGCGTGCCAAGTCGATAAGGACGGACTCAGTTACGCAATTAGTCAGACCCCGAGTACCGGCATAGGAAAAGCGACTTCAGCCGGACAACTCGGTCAGCAGTCAATATCGCTTGATTCTACACTCAACCTTGAGCAGATTACTGGTGTTCAAGGAGAAGGCAGCTCGACCGTTCAGACCTCAAAAACGTCTGCCGAAGGTCAGCAATCTGCTGTCAGTTACAAAGATGCGTACACGAAATATCAGAAACTTTCCGAAGATGCCCTCACCGAAGAGCAGATTCCGTTGGGATATAAGTTTTACGTGAAGCGTTACTTTGAATCGATTAAACCGAGTGACGAGTAGTTTTTAGTAGGGGTTGGGTTACCCAACCCCTACTACCCTAGGAGCAATATGTCCGAACACGCCGAACAAAAATACGAAGAATTTCGCGAAACGTTCCTTAAAATAGAAGAAGAAGTATCGAAACAAATCGTCGGACAAAAAGAAATTATTGAAGGCGTTCTGATCTGTCTCATGACTGGTGGACATGCACTCTTAGAAGGTGTCCCCGGTTTAGGTAAAACGCTGCTCATCCGAACCTTGCATGAAGTATTAGACCTCAAATTTACTCGAATCCAATTCACACCGGATTTGATGCCAGCAGATATCATCGGCACCACTGTTGTCGCTGAGGATGATGCCGGACGGAAGTTCTTCGAGTTTCAACAAGGTCCCGTGTTTGCCAATCTTATTCTCGCCGACGAAATCAACCGTGCGACCCCGAAAACACAGTCTGCTTTGTTAGAGGCGATGCAGGAAAAATCTGTAACCGTTGCTGGTCAACAGCGCGAACTGCAGCTGCCTTTCTTTGTCATGGCAACGCAAAATCCACTGGAGATGGAGGGTACGTACCCGCTACCGGAAGCACAACTTGACCGTTTCTTTTTCAAGCTCAAGGTTCAATATCCGAGTCTCGACGAGCTTGATCTCGTTATGGAACGCACAACGCGCAGCGAAAAACCGTCTGTCGATAAAGTCTGCGATGGGGCACAGATTAACGCGCTGGAGCAGATTGTCCGTGATATCCTTATTGCTGAAGATGTGCGGCGGTACGCATTGCGAATAGTACTCGGGACACACCCTGAAACAGAGGACGCACCGGAACTGACGAAAAAATATGTCCGCTACGGTTCCAGTCCGCGTGGTGCACAAGCGTTGATTCTTGGTGGGAAGGTTCGCGCGATCCTTGATGGTAGATATAACGTTGCACGTGAAGATATTCAAGCCGTCGCGCTGCCGAGTCTGCGACACCGACTGATCCTGAGTTTTGAGGGTGAGGCTGAAGGCATCGATCCAGACCACATCATCCAGCACTTATTACAAGAGATTGAGTGATGAACGATACACAGTCCGCCTTTGATAGCGAATTCCTCAAAAAACTTGAATACCTCTACATCGTCTCCAAAAAAATATTTGCAGGACGTATCAAGGCAGAACGGCGTAGTACACGGCGCGGTGTAAGTGTCGAATTTGCCGATTACCGCAATTATACCGCAGGCGACGACTTTCGCTATATCGACTGGAACGCCTTTGCACGCTTGGATGAGCTCCTGCTAAAACTATATGAAGAACGGGAAGACTTGCACATCTACTTCCTTGTTGATGCCAGCCAATCAATGACCTACGGCGGCGAATTGCCAAAACTGATTTACGCGAAGCGTGTTGCCGCCGCACTCGCCTATATCGGTTTGTCTAACCTTGACCGAATTAGCATCACCACCTTCAACAATACAGGTGTAAACCGACTCCCGACAGAACGGGGTAAAGGTAAAATCTTTAGCGTGCTTGATTTTCTCGATCAGGTTAATGGTAGTGGTGAAACAGACTTGGAAAATGCGTTCCATAACTTTGTTCATACAACTAAACGCCGCGGTCTTGTGGTCTTAATTTCCGATCTCTTTGATCCAAGCGGATTTGCGAATGGACTGAATGTATTGAAGTTTCAAAAACATGAACTCTTTGTGATTCATATCATCGACCCGAAAGAGGTAGCACCTGATCTGCTTGGTGACTATCACCTTGTTGATGTTGAGACGAGTCAGCTGCGCCAGGTCACTATCAACGAGAACCATCTCAAGCGGTATCAGGCACTGTTCCAAAAATATTGTGACGACATGGATTTGTACTGCACGCAACGCGAAATCAGTCTTGTACGGACGACAACAGAATCACCGTTTGAGGAGCTCATCCTACGTATTTTCAGGATGGGTGGCTTCGTTTCTTAATAGTTTTCAGTACGATTTTTTCTGCGAAAAAATCTTTCAGTTAATAGTTGTCAGTTTTCAGTTAAAGAGGTATATTGTGGAGGCAGCAGCAAGTGTTCCAGTCACAAGTTGTTAACTGATAACCGAAAGCGCAGCGTACTGAGTACTGACAACGATTAAAATATGAATTTTTTGTCCCCTACCTCACTTTTCCTATTTGGGTTAGCGATCCCAATTGTTGCGCTGTACATCCTTAGACTACGGCGGCGGCGTGAACCGGTCTCTACATTGATGTTCTGGGAGGAACTTTTTAGGGAACGCCAGACGACCTCCCTGTTCCAGAGACTGAAGCATCTTCTATCGCTCTTGCTGCAACTCCTATTTCTTGCACTTTTAGTGCTTGCTGTCGCGCGTCCGCAGTTCGCTTTCATAACGAAGTCTGCTCGGCAGCTTGTTTTGATCATTGACCAATCGGCAAGCATGAATGCTGTTGAAGAAGATACCGATGGACGCACGCGGTTAGAGGTTGCTAAAGAGAGTGCACTCCGAACCGTAGATGGACTCCGTTTTATGGACGAAATGACCGTGATTAGTTCCCATACGCGCCCTATAATTCACATCCCTTTCACCAATCACCAGAAATCACTACGAGCGGCGATCAATGAGATCTTACCGACAGACATTAGCACTAACCTTGAACCCGCTTATGACTTGGCACACGCAATTGCCCAAACCAAACCTAACCCTGAAATCGTTATTCTCAGCGATTTTCAGTCTATTTCAGAAGAATTGCTTGCTAAACTCAAGGGCGAAACCGAAGGGGATACAGATGCCGAAGAACCGGAGCAAGGGATTAAACATCACCTAATACGAATGGGAAAAGCCAACGATAATGTGGGTATTACGCAATTTCGTGTCCGCAAGAGTCTGGTTAACGCTTTCGATTATCAAACACTGCTACGGGTCGTCAACGCTTCAGAAGCAGAGAAAAAGTTCAATGTTGAACTCTATTTCAATGAGAACCTATTTGATGTCCGTCCTTATACACTTGCCCCCGGTGAAAGTAAATCTGAGATTTTCAGTAACTTTGCATTTGAGGGTGGAAAACTCAAAGCAGTTCTTGATATCGAAGATGCTCTCGCTACGGATAATACGGCTTATGCCACGCTCCCGAAACGCGATCTTATACCCGTTCTACTCGTGACATCAGGAAACCCATTTCTCCAGAAAGCACTCGCTGTAGATGAACAGATAAAACTCACTGTCCTCACACCGACAGAATATGAAACCGACATCCTTCCTGAAAGTGCTACTTCGCAGGGGAAAAAGGATTATCAAGTCGTTATCTTTGATCGGTACAGTCCATCCACTCTTGGCGATGGGAATTATATGTTTATCTATCCGCCTGCTGTTGATTCGTCAGAAGCTTCTAACGTTCGGGGTTCCAAACCCCTCCTACAATGGAATATCGGCGCGGCGTTAGAGACACCGATTATTACCGATTGGGAACGAACGCATCCTATCTTAC
>ASZN01000061.1 GCA_000406005.1 Candidatus Poribacteria bacterium WGA-3G | reverse complement strand
AGTCTGTGCATCCTCTTTGTAGCATAGACTGTTAGTCTGTGCATCCTCTTTGTAGCATAGACTGTTAGTCTGTGCCATTTCAAATCCGCTTGACATTTTCCACTGTTTTACGGTATAATACAAATCATGGCACAAGATTACGATAACATGGGCAAAAGTTTATGGACAGACCACGCCGCCGATCTTTCGAGATTCGTACTTGACGAGGACGATGTTGAAGTCCTTGAGGACCTTGATACCGAACAACAGACCGTTATCGCTCGGCAGACCGACATCACAAAGCTTGTCCGCGTCAATAACAACAAGGCAATCCTACACGTCGAATTGCAACTCCGCGATAGCACCGACACGCCGATGTGGGCACGAAACGCGCAATATCAGGGATACCTCGTCGGCGAATACCAGATGCCAGTCTACTCCAACGTTATCTATTTCCATCCGAGAGCCGGAAGGAATGACCCAGGCGGATACACCTATAGTTGGAATGGCTACGAACACACCAATCGCTATAAGGTGATACGGTTGATTGAAATAGAAGGACAGGCGATTTTGGAGAGGCAGGCACCCGGTCTGCTTCCGTTTACACCGCTGATGCAACCGCCTCCAGGGAGGGATCTTGAACGCTGGATCCAAGAATGTGTTGACGCGACGCGTGCCGCATCTGTTGATCAGATAACACAAGCGGATTTACTCCACGGGATCTCTGTCTTTAGTGGGATAGTCTATAATGCTGAATTGCTTGACCGACTCATACCGGAGGAACTTATGCTGGAATCTAAAACTTACCAACGCCAAATGGAAAAAGCTGCCAGAGAGACTACCCTCAAGAACACCTTAACGGTGCTCAATAGAAAATTTCCGACAGAAGCAGTGAACGCCTTAACCCCTGAGATGCAAAACATAGATGATTTGCAGCGATTGGAACAGTTGTTAATCGCTGCAGCTGAGGCGCGAAATCTTGACACCTTCACACAGATGCTGCACGAATCGGAACCCGTGGACAGACAGTAGGCAGCGAACTGATGCAAGAATCTAAAACTTACCAACGCCAAATGGAAAGGGTCGCCAGAGAGACTACCATAGAAAACACTCTGGCATTGCTTGCTGATCAATTCCAACCGGAGACAGTAAGTGCCTTAACGCCCGCCCTTCGCAAGGTAAACGATTTGCAAAAACTCAAGCAGGTGCTTCGCGCGGCTGCGAGGGTACAAAACATTGAAGATTTCGCACAAATGTTGAGCGAATAGCAAGACATAGTGGAAGCAAAATCACCCTACTAAAAAAGGAGGAGATTGGAATGGATTTAACCATCAAACTGACAACCGAACAGGTTATTGATTTTATTCAACAAATGCCAGGAGAAGAGAAATTAGCCGTGGTTCGCGCACTCGCGAAGGAATCGCTGCCACAACGCGCAGAACGTATGAAATATCTTGAGTCAAAGGTTCGAGATGTATGCACTGAACGAGGGTTAGATTGGGACGCTATGACAGATGAAGAACGCCAAGATTTCATCAATGATGTTGTCCATGAGGATCGTCAATGCGCCCCATAGTGGTTTTTGATACAAACGTTCTTATTTCCGGTATGATCTGGGGTGGCGTTCCTTATGACTGCATAGCACTCACACACGAAAATAAAGTTGAAGCAGTAACCTGTTCTGAAATACTTGATGAGTTTTCTGAGAAGTTAACTACCAAGTTCAACGCTTCTCCATCGCGCGCTGCAGATATAGTCGCGGAACTCCTCAACTTCCACCAATTAGTCAAAATTACAAATAAACTTAAGAGCGTTACCGCCGACCCTGATGACGATAAGGTCATAGAATGTGCCATTATCGGAGGTGCCACTCACATCGTTACTGGGGATAAGAAGCATTTGTTACCACTTGAAAGTTATCAAGGTGTTCTTATCGTGAAAGCCGCGGATCTGCTTGTACAGTTCCAAGAGAAAATTAGTTAAAAAAACTCTATGCCCAATTACCGAAAAAAACTCATTGAAGTCAATATACCGCTCCAAGCCATTAATGTAGAGTCCGCCAAGGACGCATCGCTCACGCATGGACACCCCTCAACTTTACACCGCTACTGGGCACGCCGGCCTCTCGCCGCATGTCGTGCCGTTATTTTCGCGAGTATGGTGGACGACCCCTCCGAATGCAAAGATGAATTCCCAACCGAACCCGAACAAAACGCCGAACGCAACCGACTCCACAATATCATTAAACGCTTCGTGATCTGGCAAAATAGCAACGATGAAAACCTCTTAGCGGAGGCACGTTACGAAATCGCATACTCCGCTGCCCGCAACAACCGTGAGAACCTAAACGTTTTTCGTGCGAAGTTTAAGAACGATCCCAAGGCAGTTCTTCACTATCTTCGCGACCACTGCCCAGCTGTCTACGACCCATTTTGTGGGGGCGGCTCCATTCCCCTTGAAGCACAACGCTTGGGATTACGCGCCCGTGCTTCCGATCTGAATCCGCTGCCCGTTCTCCTCAACAAGGCGATGATTGAATTACCACCGAAATTTCATGACCAGAATCCTGTGAATCCCGATGCCGATCCGTTGGGGATGTTCACTGGCACAGGGAAAAAGCGCACACGTTCCCCGTGGAAAGGTACCGCCGGTTTGGCAGCTGACATTCGGTACTACGGTGCTTGGATGCGCGAAGCAGCATATAAAGAGATAGGCCATCTCTACCCGAGAGTGGAGCTGCCAAATGGTACTTCTGCCACCGTGGTGGCGTGGTTGTGGGCACACACTATCCCTTGTATTAACCCTGCTTGTAGACTCCAGATGCCCTTGACAACCTTCCAACTGTCAAAGAAAAAGGGCAATGAGCACTGGATCAAGCCTGTTATAAATAGAGAGTCAAACACGATTTCGTGGACTGTACAAACTAATAATAAAGACATTCCGAAGCCCACTGTGAACAGAACAGGTGCCTATTGTTGTGGATGCGGAACTGCTGTTAAGTTAGATTATGTCCGAGAACAAGCAAGAGCAGGTAAAATGGGTGAAACCCTAATAGCAATAGTAACCGAAGGTAAACCCAAGATGTTTGTTTCTCCGACTGATGCACATATTCAAGTTGCTTTATCTGCAAGACCCGCGTGGAGACCAAGGCAAATAATACAAGAAAATCCTAAAGTAAGCGGATTAATCTATGGTATGACACATTGGCACCAAATGTTTACAGAACGGCAACTCACTGCCCTAACTACCTTCAGTGACCTACTCTCGGAGGTTCGCGAATCTATTATACGGGACCAAGGCGACGATGTATACGCAGATGCTGTTTGTACCTATCTATCTCTTGCCATTGGGCGAACAGCGGAGACGGGTTGTAAAGCTGCTTGGTGGGAGAATTCCGCTACCTTTATCGCACCTGCTTTTACGCGTCAAGCACTTCAAATGACCTGGGTTTTTGCGGAAGCAAATCCGTTTTCCACTTCAACACAAAATTGGATGGCACAGGTGGAGTGGATCGCAAAGGTAGTTGAGAATTTACCATCTTCTGTAAACAGTGGTGAAGTACACCAAGCAGATGTAACTACCACAATTCACGCTGTTGATAGCCCCCTTATTGCCACCGACCCACCGTACTATAATAATATACAGTACGCAGACCTTTCTGATTTTTTTTATGTCTGGTTAAGACCACTTCTACGCGATATCTATCCGGAACTTTTCGCTGGTATGATGACTCCTCGAGATGAAGAGATTGTTGCCGCCCCCCGGTTTGAAAACCCTGCGCAACATTTTGAAAACTTACTCGGCAAGGCATTGGTGCGGATACGTCAGCATTGCTCAGAAGAATTTCCATCATCCATATTCTATGCTTACAGACAGCAGAAAAAAGAAGGAGATGGTATTGCCTCCACTGGCTGGGAGACAATGCTCACAGGAATTATCAACGCGGGTTTCAAGATAGTCGGTACCTGGCCCCTACGCACCGAACGGACAACGGGCACCAAGATAGAAGTTAATGCACTCGCTTCTTCTATTCTGTTAGTTTGCCGACCACGCCCTGAGGATGCCCTGTCTATAACCCGCGATGAATTCCTACAAGCATTGAAAAAGGAGATACCGGCCGCACTTGATAGACTCACGCGCATCGCAAACATCAGACCTGTTGATCTGGCACAAGCTGCTATTGGACCAGGGATGGAGGTTTATTCCCGCTATAGTAAAGTCGTCCGGATTAGTGGCGAGGTTGTACCGATACGCGAGGTACTCAAGCACATCAACAACGAAATCACTGCGTATCATGAAAAGGAGACAGGCGAGTTGGACCCGGAAAGTCAATTCTGTTTGACGTGGCTGCAACAACATGGCTACATAGAGGGAAATTACGGGGATGCAGAGGGACTTTCAAAAGCAAAGGATGTAGACATTGACACTATGCACGACAAGGTACTGCTCAAAGACCGTAGCAAGGTTCGGCTGTTGAAACCCAAAGAATACGCCGAGCGCGACAACAGCGAGAACATGACGGCATGGGAAGGCTGTCTCCGCATGGTGTGGCATCTGTCCGGTGTAGAGAAAAGCGGCGGCATTTCGGGGTGTACTGCTGTCGCACGCGCCATGCGCGATTTTGAGTCAGCAAAGCGTCTGGCAGGGATATTGTACACCTACTACGAGTCGCGCGGCGATGCCGAGAGCGCGTCACGCTATAATAACCTCGTAACCCAGTGGCAGTATATCTCACAATCAATGGGTTCACCTGAACAGATGGAGATGGAAACTGCACCTTAAAAGTAATAGGCACACGCCGTGTGCCGTAAACTAACGGACTCCACCTCATGCGCGACAGTGTTACCCTCTACGCCTTACAGTACCAACTCAAGCGAAACCTACGCCCCTTCACGCGCGAAGAAATCCTGCAGTTACCGACTGGACAGACTGGCGTATATGTGTTGTGGCGGAAAACCGGCACCGAAGGTCGAAACGAATGTCTTTATGTCGGAGAATCCACAACCTGTGTCCGGAGGCGGTTGCTGCAGCACTATTCAAATGCACAGAACGACGGACTCCACTCACAACTCCGGATGTTTAGACCGATCATCCAATTTTCAGTAGAATTCACAAAGAATGCTGAGGAGACGGTCTTATTAGAGACCGAACTCATCCGCGAGTGGAAACCGAAAACCAACCTGAAAATGAATCCCGCCAAATCTTAATGTTGTCCTTTTCACAGGTGATAATACTTAATATATATTACTTAAAATATAAATACAATTAAAGAAAACTACCGAAATATTCGCAGCATTTCGCAGCATTTCGCAGCATTTCGCTAGAAAGATGTCCAATCCAATAATTTCTTAAAATTGAATGGCCCTGGAGTAAACCCACAAAAAACTTGACAGCAGCCTTCAAATAGGTTAAGATTAAAAAAAGCGTCCCACGGATTTTCCCTACAAACAGAAACAGAACATATAAGGTTTGCGAAAGTGAAAATATTATGAAAACTTATCGTGTTGCTATACTGGGGTGTCGGAGTCGCGGCACCTCGGCAGCGAAAGCGTACCACGCACATCCACGTACCGAAATCGTAGCGCTCTGCGACCTCGTCCAAGAGCGGTTAGACACCCTCGGCGAAATCGTGAACGTCTCAGCACATTTCACCGATTTAGACGAGATGATCCGGCAGACAACACCCGATATTGTCGCCATTCCGACAGCAACAGAGGCACACCATCCACTCTGTATGCGTGTCCTCGAACACGGCGTGAATATTGAAGTTGAGAAACCCCTCTGCATTGATCTCGTTCAAGCGGATGAGGTGTTAGCGAAAGCGAAAGCGAAAAATGCGCGCGTCGCCGTACATCATCAACGCCGCACAAGTCCGTCGATGCAGGCAGTCGCGAAAGCCTTAGACGAAGGAAAAATCGGTGACATTCGCTACATTTATGCCAGTGGGAAAGGCTACTACGCCGGTTACGGATTAATGAACATCGGAACGCATGTCGTCAACAACATGCTCCGTTTCGGTGGAAAGTGTCGAAGTATTGTGGCGCAGGTAACATCCGGCGGACGCGACCTCATACACGACGATGTCCTCCCCTCACCGGCAGGTATGGGGACAGTCGCAGGTGAATATGCCACAGTAACGCTTCAATTCGATGGAAACGTCACCGGTACACTCATCCAGCACCGATTCCCGAAGGTCGATACCGATGCTTATGTCATGGAACTCTACGGCACAGAAGGCCGGCTCTTCTGGTCGGAATTGAAAGGTTCGTGGTGGCTACCGACACCGCATTTCGTCCCTGATGGCACGCACGACCAGTGGCAGGCACTTCCATCTATCTACCCAGAACATTTTGATCCGGACAAAGGTGCAGATGCCGATGATTATTGTTTCGTTGAAGAATACGTGAACGCACTCGACGAGGACCGAGAACACGAATCCAACGGCGAAGAGGGCCGTCACGTTATGGAGATTTTGATGGCAATCTTCGAGTCTGCTATTTACGGCACACGCGTCGAGCTGCCCCAGAAAAATCGGGAGCATCCCCTGTTACGCTGGCGTGCCGAAGCCGGTCTCGGTGAAATGAAAGAGATGCCTCGCGATTACGGCACTTGGCTATCACTCGAAGATGAACGTTTGTATAAGTAGTTATCAGTTGCCAATACTCAGTTGCCAGTTAAAGAGGGTTTTGACGCACCAGAAATTTCTTTTAATTGATAACTGACAACTATTCCTCTAAGGACAAAACCATGCCGAATCCTACGACAAATGCTGACAATCTACCGCCGATCCCGCTCACGGAAGAACAACGTTTCCGCTTTGATACCCGTGGGTGGCTGCTGTTCCCAGGTATCCTCAGCGAATCAGAGATTAAAGAGATGCGCGAATTCTGTTACCAACTCAAACAGGATCCCGAATCAATCCGTGAACATCACCGTTCCCCTATCGGGGGGCCTCTCGAATCGCTAACCGATCACCCCGTTGTGTTCGGATTCATGAACGAATTCCTGACCTCCGGGTATGCCAACGAGAACTGCTACGGCTTCCGACTCGAAGGCACGTTTTTAACCATCCGCTCGAACGGACACGACAACTTCCGTCCACACGGTGGACGCGGTATGCTCAATTTCCCCGGCAACTCACATACCTATCATCTGCACCACGATAAGGCACATAGCGGATTGACGCGCGTCGTCTGGGAACTTAACCCCGTTAAAGAAGGCGGTGGCGGAACGATGTTCCTCACAGGTAGTCATAAAGGCGCGTTTCCTGCGCCAAAGTCAACAGCGGATCGGAATTCACCATTGTGGGAGGACTATACCTGTCCTGCGGGTTCCATGCTCGTTTTCACAGAGGCGATTACACATACCGGCGCGAAGTGGACAGACGAAGATGTTGATCGGGTTGCGATATTCCACTGCTATAACACCGTTGGAAACAAGTGGCATCAGTGGGAACCACACCCAAAACACGTTGAAGAGATGCCGTTCAAACGCCAGACGCTTTTCCGTCCGGTCCACTGTCAAAACAACACACCAACGTTGGATGCGGGGTAAGAAAATATGAAGATTACGAATGTCAAATCGTTTGTTTCAGCGAGCGGTCATTTTTTTGTGAAGGTCGAAACCGATGCCGGTATCTACGGTGTCGGTGAAGGCGGGTTACGCCGCCGTGCCGCTGCCTTAGCCGAAGTCGTTCGCTCGTTTGAACCGTTCCTTATCGGTGCCGACCCGTTCCGGATTGAGCATCTGTGGCAAGTCATGTTCCGTGGTGCCTTCTTCCCCGGCGGTGTTGTCCAATCCGCCGCTGTGAGTGCCGTAGATATCGCACTCTGGGACATCAAAGGCAAAGCACTTAACGTCCCTGTCTACGAACTCTTGGGTGGACGCACAAGAGACAAGGTCGTCTGCTACCCACATAACGGTGGTGGCTCCATCGACGCACTCGTTGAGAGCTGCCGACAAACCCACGAAGCCGGTTGGAAGTTCGTCCGATGGGGCTTGGCTGACGGTTCAGATACCGGAACCTTTGAACCCAAGCGCGCAATACAGAACGGTATTGAACAGGTGGAAGCCGTCCGTCACGCGTTAGGCGACGACGTAGAGATACTCGTTGACGTTCATACGCGTCTCGATCCAGCGGATAGCCTCGATTTCTGTAACAAGGTTGCCGAGTACCATCCGTTTTTCATTGAAGACCCGCTTCGGAGCGAGAACCCCGCCAGTCTCAGACGACTTCGGCAGCAAACCTCGGTGCCGATTGCCGTTGGCGAGCAATTTGATAGCAAATGGACCTTCCGTGAGGTCATTGAGGAAGACTTGATGGACTATTGCCGCGTTGATGTCTGCATCGCCGGTGGGTTAACAGAGGCGCGCAAAATCGCCGGATGGTGCGAAACACACTACATCCACATCGCACCGCATAATCCGTTAGGCCCCGTGTCCGCTGCGGCGTGTCTGCATCTCTGCTTGGCATCACCGCTCGTTGGGGTACAGGAACTCCCTCGCGCACCGATGTCCTCACTAACCGACGTGTTTCCTGTGCAGGTGCCGTTTGAATCCGGTTATCTCTTACCACCGGAAGGGCCCGGACTCGGCATCGAATTGAACGAGGATGCACTTACGAACGTCACAACCCAAGAATACGGACCCCCGACCGGCTACCAACGTGACGACGGTTCCTATACGAATTGGTAATCTTAAAGGTAGCAGGCACACGCCGTGTGCCGTTGCAATTTTTAGAACAAAGGAGAAAAATCAAGAATGACAACCGCTGAAATTAAAGCGATGGCGACAGAATATATCATTAATACTTACGGTGACAGAAGCCTTGCATTCGTCAAAGGCGAGGGTCCCTACCTCTGGGATGCCGATGGCAAAAAATACCTCGACTTCCTCGGCGGACTCGCTGTCAACGGTTTAGGGCATTGCCACCCGAAGGTCGTTGAAGCGATTCGTGAACAGGCAGGCAAACTGCTTCACACCTCTAATCTTTACTATATCCAACCCCAGGCAGAACTCGCGAAACTGCTCATTGATAACTCCGACATGGATCAGTGCTTCTTCTGCAATAGTGGTGCCGAAGCGAACGAGGCAGCCATTAAACTGGCACGCAAGTACGCCAAAGACAGTGGCAGAACGGATGCATACCAAATCATCACTATGGATAACTCGTTCCACGGGCGGACGATGGCAACCATCACCGCTACAGCACAGACGAAATATCACGTCGGGTTTGAACCGATGCTTGAAGGGTTCAAATACGTGCCGTTTGACGACTTGGAAGCCACCGAAGCCGCTATCAGCGAAGAGACGTGTGCGATTTTAGTTGAACCGATCCAGTCGGAAGGTGGTGTTAATATCCCCAGCGACGGCTATCTGCAAGGTTTACGCGAACTCTGTGACAAACATAACCTATTACTCATGTTTGACGAAGTACAGACAGCGATGGGAAGATTGGGAACATTCTTCGGATACCAGAGTTACGGTGTTGTGCCGGATGTGATTACGATGGCAAAGGCACTCGGTAGCGGCGTGCCTATCGGTGCGATGTTAGCAAAACGAGACGTTGCGATGAGTTTTGTACCCGGCACCCATGCAGCGACATTCGGTGGAAACCCGTTGGTCACTGCGGCGGCAGCGACAACCGTCCAGACGATTCTGGAAGAGAATCTCGCCGTGAATGCCGTTAAAATGGGGAATTACCTTGCAGGCGGATTGATGGAACTGAAAGACAAATATCCGATCAAAGAGGTTCGAGGGAAAGGTCTGCTCCGAGGCTTAGTCATGGAAGTTGATGCGAAGCCACTCGCTGCGAAATGTATTGAGAACGGACTCGTCACGATATGCACCAACGATTATGTCCTCCGATTCTTACCGCCACTCAATATCAATGCCGGACACGTTGAGGAAGCCGTCAATATCGTCGAAAAGTCGATGTCGGAAGTTTTGTAAGATGCTATTATACCGCACACCGCTAACTCGTAAAGTCTACAATCTTCATCAGGTGATTTTGTGGATCGCACACGGGACATGTCTACTTCTGTTCGCAACTATTGTCGGATGTAGTTTAAGTACTTCCACGGTTCAATTGACACCCGCAGCACGTGCGGAATTGGATGCCATCCTTACTACATTGCGAGTGAGATATGATCTCACTGGCTCTCTAAAAACGCAGATGAAGGTGACAATTGAGGAGGGTGAACAAAGCGAAGAACTTCGGGAATTGTTGTGGTATAAGAAATCGGAAAGCGGTGGCGAATTGCTTCACATCCAAGCGATGGGAGCGCTTAATGAACCGCGCGGTGTCGCAATCGCCAATCAGGATAAGAATCAATTCGTCCTCGCGCTTCTCAATGAGCAGAAAACATACCTCGGGCCTCTATCTGATGGAGTTTTGCGAGAAATTTTCGGCGTGGACCTGCGCGTATCAGATGTACTGAGTGCTATTTTCGCCAACCCGTTCCTTGACAGACGCACGGATAATTTTATATCTGTTGAAAACTCCGGCGCGAAATTTACCATCACCCGTCCGGGGATCACAGATGAACATATAGAAACTATCACGCTCTTTGTCCGTGACGGGGAACCGCGAGTGACAGATTGGCATATTCACGATAAAAATGGAGTGCTCCAGCAACGCGCCACCTTCTCCGACTATCGCAACGTAAGCGGCATCCTGCGTCCGCATAAGGTTGAAATCGAACGTCCGCTTGAACAGACACAGGTCGCTGTAAACATCACTAAAGTCGAACTTAACGTCGAGATTAACGACAGCAAATTTGATGCGGCACCGTTTCTATCGGAGGACTTTGAAATCATTCCGTTGTCGGAATTAGCGGAGTAACGTGCAAAATTGTGCAGAAGATAAGCGTCCGCGCCCACGCGAAAATCAACCTTTATCTAAATGTCGTCGGTAAACGTGAAGACGGCTATCACAACCTCGAAACGGTCTTCCACTCCATCGGTTTGCACGACGACGTTATCATCCGTAAACAGGAGACGAAGGAGATAACCGTCCACTGTGAACACCCAGGGGTTCCGTCTGATGCGAGCAATCTGGCATATCGTGCAGCGGAACGCCTCAGCGATGCAGTAGGCGGCATCGGCGGTGTTTCAATCGAAATCAAGAAACGGATTCCCGTTGCTGCTGGGCTTGCTGGTGGAAGTGCGAACGCTGCCGCAGTTCTTCACGGTGTAAACGAACTTTTCTGTCTCGGTTTCACACAAGAGGTGCTGATGCGTTTCGGGGCAGAGTTGGGTGCAGATGTTCCGTTTTGCCTGCACGGCGGCGCAGCGTTCGGAACCGGCATCGGCGACCAGTTAACACGGCTTCCCGCGCTTTCCGACCTACCGCTTCTCCTTTTAAATCCCGGTATCGAGATTTCGACAGCCGCTGTTTTCAACAAGCTAAATTTTTCCTTGACAAAGCGTGAAAACGCGGGTATAATTATAAGGACTCACGTAGAAAAGGGTGATGTTCTCGGCGTTTCGGAAAGTCTTTACAACTTTCTTGAAGTGCCAGTTTTTGCCCAATACCCTGAAATCGCTGCGCTTAAAACCGAGCTTTCTACGCAGGCTGGGTGTTCTGGCGCGCTAATGTCGGGGAGCGGCGCGACGCTGTTTGCTGTGATGCACAACAGTAAGTCGGCACGCCGAAGTGAATCACATTTCAAAGACAGAGTCAGTTTTTGCACGACGACGGTAACCAGTCCGGTCGGTGTGTACATCAAAGATTAAAGGGCGGTGGCCAAGCGGTAAGGCACAGGTCTTTGGAACCTGCATGCGTAGGTTCGAATCCTACCCGCCCTGTCTCCTTTTTCTTATGGCTACTGAATCTATTATGGTGACAGCACTTCCGAAAAGAAGCAGCCCAATCTGAATCCAAACACTCAATGTGCAGGTGGTGTTAAAACAGCACTCTTTTTACACAACATTAACAGAAGGAGCAGTGTTTCCTCCTCTGCCTAAAGACAGAGGTTTCCACACTGAAGAATTTGATGAAATGGAGTATGGAGTGCGGATTTAAGAAACGTACTCAGCGGTCTAAACGCACGAATTTTAACCGCAAGGAAAAATAAAAAATAAAATGCAACAAGCAACATTAGAGGTTCAGCAACGTGACGCTTTCGGGAAACAGCATGCCCGCGCACTTCGGCGCGATGGGATTGTTCCTGCTATACTCTATGGACGCGCACAAGACACTTTGACAATCCAACTCAATGCTCGAACCTTCAGGCAATTCCTACGAACGCACGGTGAAAACGTTATCATTAAGATGGAAGTCGGCGAAGGCAACATAGAAACCGTCATTGTCAAAGAAATTCAACGCCATCCGGTGGAAAAGCAGAAGTTGGTCCACGCCGATTTTATCAGAATTTCTCTTGATGAACCGGTGACATCTACTGTGCCGATCATTTTGGAAGGCAATCCACCTGGTGTACAGGAAGGTGGTATCCTTGAAATGCCGCTTCGCGAAGTGACGCTTCACTGCTTGCCTTTACGATTGCCGTCTGATATTTCAGTTGACGTGAGTGGATTAGATATCGGTGATGCCTTCTACGTTAGCGATCTAAGCCTTGATGATGACCTTGAAATCTTAGACGAACCGGAACGGGTCATAGCGATGGTCAGCCAGCCACGTATGGAACTTGAAGAACCAGAAGAGGATGAAGAAGGTGAAATCGAAGGTGAAGAAGGCGTTGAAGGTGAAGAGGCAGCCCCCGAACAGCCTGTGGAACCGGAAATCATTTCCCGTAGACGCAGTGACGACGACGAGGACGACGAATAGCACTGTTTATACGGAGGAAGTACAAGAAAGGTGCGTCAGCAGGGACACGCTCCCTGTTAAAATTGGCGCGCTTTTCTTATGTTTGCTCGTTTTCGCTACCGCCTCGCGTGGTGTCGCACAATTCCCCACCGTTCGCTTTATTGATGCCAACGGAAAAACCGTCGCTGAGGTGCAAGCACAGTATCAGAACGAACAGGTTTACCTACCGGTTGACGCTGTGAAACAGGTCATTGATCCCGAAACAACACATCAGTACAACCACCCGCGCCAACGACTCACTCTGAAAACGAAAGACAGGCAAATCCGGCTACAGATAGGGAAACCGACAGTTAGTATTGATCCCGGTGCGGAGACGGTTACCCTCGCTACGCCGCCTGTAATCATCGCACAGCAGCCGATGTTGCCTATCGATTTTTTTACACAACTCCTGCCGATCCTCAACGATGTCGAAGTCATCTATAATTCCAGTTTAAATCGGCTACAGATAAGACCGAAAGATGCCTTGAGCTCTGTGGAGACAAGCGGGCCCCAAGATTTGGTAATCATTGTTGACCCAGGACACGGCGGACCAGACGATCGCGGATGTGCAGGTAGCACAGGGATCCTTGAGAAAGATATTGTTCTGGCACTCGCCAAGCAACTTCAATGGACGAGCGAGCAGCACGGACTACAGCTCCATCTCACCCGTGAGACAGATACCAAGAAAACACACTTTCAACGTATTCAGGTTGCTAAACAGAACCGTGGACAACTCTTCCTTAGCCTACACTGCAACACCTCTTTTTCACCATACCAAAAAGGTATCAGGATCTACGTCAATAACCCGAAGGGTCAACTCCGCTTCCCCAGTACTACCAAACCAGCACTCACAGGACAACGGTTAAAAATTCTTGCACAAGCAGACTATTTAAAACAGAGCAAAGACTTCGCTTACGCACTCCAAACGGAACTGAATTTTCTGACAGAAACACCGATCCAAATTATAGACCTACCGCTCATTCCGTTATCTGATGCCTATATGCCAGCTGTCGTTTTGGAACTCGGCTATCTTTCTAATGTTGAGGATTTAGAAAAACTTTCTAATTCTGAATATATTGTAAATATTGGGCAGGCGATCACCCGCGCACTCCAGCGATATATCTCTTCTATTAACCAAAACGCCTCACCTACAGTATCAGAACAATAGATACCAGTCGGGTATTAAAAAGGATCAAAGTGGTGAAATATAACGACACTGCAGGCTTTTCAAGATTTTTAATGATATGGGGTATAACCCTCGTCGCTGTCGCTATCTGTCTCGGCGCGACACTGTATATCATTGAAAGGTCAAAGCAGACGGTGATTCCAGTAGCACCACCGCGGCTGCCAGATGCTGCGAACCCTTTGGAGGTACCACCGGAACCGCAAGAGGTCAATCTATTTCTGCTTGATTCCACTGCAATGATGCTTGTCCCCGTTAAAATTGAACGGCGACTCCGTAGAGAACTTACCCAACGCTTGAATCAGGTTGTCACAGCACTCATTCAGGAAACATCGCCTGACTTCAGGAACACGATCCCCCGCGGAACAGAGATCAACGAAGTCTATATTGATAATCAACAAACGGCGTACTTGGATTTTTCAAGCCATCTCACCGATGGGCACATCGGCGGCACGACGGCTGAATTTCTGACGGTCACGGCAATCCTCAGAACCGTTTTTGATGCATTCCCTGATGAGATTAAACAGGTTCAGATTCTAATTGACGGCAAGGAGATAGAAACGATTGCGGGACATCTCAACCTATCGCAGCCGCTGCGTCTCCCGTGATGAAACCGCGTAAAGTATAAACCAATAGTCATGGATAGAAAAGTGAAACTCATTGTCGGACTCGGCAATCCAGGTGCGCGCTACGCGGATACGAAACACAATGTCGGGTTTCGCGTGATTGACGCGCTCTACGAAGAATTCTGTGAACGGGATTCCGGGGTTCTGCGTCCGACGCATACCTCAGTTTGCAACGCGCTTGTGATACAGACGACGTGGCACGAGACATCTATCATTCTCGCAAAACCGATGACATACATGAACAACAGTGGTGCCGCTGTTGCCGCACTCGTCAAGCGATTTGAGGTGCCGCTGGCTGATCTGTGTATCGTTTATGATGATGTTCATCTCGATGTTGGCGTGCTTCGGATACGTCAGAAAGGGAGCGATGGTGGTCAAAAAGGGATGAAGTCCATCATCCAACGTTTAGGTACTACGGCGTTTCCACGCCTGCGCATCGGAATCGGAGAACCGGTCGGCGATTTGGTCGATTATGTGCTCAGCGAATTTTCGGAAGATGAGGAAATCGAGATAACACATACTGTCGATCGCGCTATTGATGCCCTTGAAACGCTCGTCAAAGATGATATTCTTACGACAATGAACCAATTTAACAGACGCTGAAGTAGCCGTCAACAAGAATGGTTATCAGTTGTCAGAGGGAATAGTTGTCAGAGGGAATAGTTACCAGTCACCAGTACGCTGCGCTTTTAGTTACCAGTTAAAGAGGTTGCTTGTGGCAGTCGCAGGAAAGGTAACCGCCACAAATAGTCTCTTAACTGGAAACTGACAACTGTTAACTGATAACTATTAACTGAAAGGTTTTCGCAGAAAACCGTACTGACAACTGAAAACTATTACAAAAATCTCTTGACGGTTACACGGGAAATAGTGTATCATTTAACAATGTTTAAGTCTCGTAATTTCTATTATGGAGCATTGATCCGTAGCATATACATCTGCCTATAGAAGCATGACACAGAACGGCACTCGGAAAAACCAGATTGAAGAGGCGATAGAAATCGCCGCTGAAGCACATCACGGACAATACCGGAAAGGCACCCGCACGCCTTATATCACGCACCCGTACGCCGTCGGACTCATCTTAATGGAAGCCGGATGCCCCGACGCGGTCATCATAGCAGGCATCTTACACGATACAGTCGAGGACACCGATCTGACGTTAGATTTCATTCGGGAACGTTTTGGAAACGCTGTTGCGAACATCGTTGACGGTTGCTCCGAGGATAAAGCACTGCGCTGGCGCGCCCGTAAAACCGAACGGATTGAAGCACTCAGAACCGCAAGTCCGGAAGTCTGCACTGTGACATGCGCCGATAAACTCCACAACCTACGGACGATCATCTCAGAATATGATGACATCGGCGACTCGGTATGGGACCGGTTTCACGGTGGTGTCGACGACCAAGCATGGTACTATCGCAGTATTCTTAGTGCCGTTGCAGAGCGAAAAACCACTTTACAGAGAAACGGCGGACATGCTAAAGTATCTACCGACGCGAACGGTGCAACACAGAACCCGCCAGACGACGAGAAGAAACCAGCACCTTTAGACACTGTAAACCGTCAACTTTTCCGACAGTTCCAGCAGGCTGTAACCTATCTATTTGAAGGAGATCATGAATGAAGATTGCGTACGCTTTTAGACGATGTGCGTCGTATCCGTACAACGGTGGTGGACTACCTACCGATACAACAGATAGACAACGGTTCCTGACACACGCCAAAAAGATTGGCTTTGACGGAATTGAACTTCCCGGGATGAATCTCCCTGATCCTGAAGTCAAAACACTTCGCTCACAACTCGAAGATGCTGGCATACCGTGTGTCGCGATTCGGGGCGGCGGTGGTGCTGCTGCGGATCCACAGGTCGCTGCAGCCAACAAACAACGGATGATAGATGCCGTTCACTTCGCTGCAAAGGTGGGAGCGGGTATTGTTAATTCCACAGTCACTACACCACCAAACGATCCGGGTGGAAAAGGCACGTATCGTGGCGAATCCGTATCGCAGGGATCAAGCCGTCAAGCGAGTGCCGAAGACTATGAACGGACTGCGAGTGCTGTGAGTGAGGTCGCAGTTATCGCCGCGGACCTCGGCGTAGAAATCTCTATAGAAATCCATCAGAATTCAATAGCCGACAACAGCCAGACGACGCTACGGCTGTTAGAACGCATTGACGCGCCAAATGTCGGTATAAATCCGGATTTAGGCAATGTCTACTGGACTTACGACATCCCAGAGGAGACGTGTGAAGCAGCAATCACTGCCGTTGCCCCGCATGTCAACTATTGGCATTGCAAGAGCCTCTATCGCGTGCATATCCCGAATCTGGAAACGGCGATCTATGTCCAAGTGCCGCTGCCTGACGGTGAAATCGACTACCGTTTCGCAATAGCGGCGTTGCTCGATGTCAATTACGACGGCTACTTAGCGATTGAGGGTGTCCGCGACGGCGACCAGTTCCATCAAGACGGTCGAAGCGTGGCGTACGTAAAATCCGTTTTAGATGACCTACAATAATTTAGGACTTACCCTTTGCAGGCGGGGTTTGGAACCCCGCCTGTACTGCCTGTCCTCAGCGTAATGCTTGAAGGAAAACATGACACAACAGAAAATCCGTTTAACAGCGACAGTGAAATGCGCCGGGTGAGCGTCAAAACTTGCTCCGGGTGAGCTTGCGCACATCTTAGATAACATCCCGAAATCCACGGATCCGAACCTACTTGTCGGCACCGAGACTTCAGACGATGCCGGTATCTACCGCATCTCCGACGACATCGCACTCGTTAACACGGTTGACTATTTCACGCCGATCGTCGATGACCCGTACACATTCGGTGCGATCGCTGCGACGAACTCGCTGAGCGATGTCTATAGCATGGGCGGCGTTCCGAAAACCGCGTTGAACATCACATGCTGGCCCAAGGCTGATTTGGATCTGTCTATCCTCGGCGATATTATCAGAGGTGGTACTGAAAAAGCGATTGAAGCCGGTGCCGCACTTGTCGGTGGGCATACGGTGGACGCACCAGAACTGATGTACGGACTCTCTGTAACCGGTATCGTTCATCCTGAGAAATTCGTTAAGAATTACGGTGCGCGTCCCGGAGAGGTACTCATTCTAACCAAAAATCTTGGTATCGGTATCCTCACCACAGGACTGAAATTCGATAAAATCAGCGATGCAGTTCTGCCACAACTCGTTGAATCGATGACCCGACTTAACGCCTCCGCCTCACAGGTGATGCTCAAACACGGTGCGAGTGCTTGCACGGATGTCACAGGCTACGGTCTGTTAGGACACGCCTCAGAGATGGCGGCAGGAAACAGTGTCCGTCTAAAGGTTGACAGCAGTGCCGTCCCGTACTTCGCAGATGCACCAGCACTCGTCGCACAGGATACCTACACGCAGGCGTATCTTGCGAATATGACGTTCCTTGCCGATAAAGTCACGTTCCACACGGATAGCGAAGCGATGCGTCATATCCTGATGGAAGCAGAAACATCTGGTGGTTTGCTGTTCTCACTGCCGGCGGAGAACGCCGATGCAGCAGTATCGGAACTCCGCGCCGCCGATTGTCCTGAAGCCGCTATTATAGGAGAAGTTATCGCAGCAGACACTGCACATATTGAGGTGTATTAATGGTTATCAGTTCCCAGTTC
>ASZN01000060.1 GCA_000406005.1 Candidatus Poribacteria bacterium WGA-3G | reverse complement strand
AACTGATTACTGAAAGCTAATAACCAATTCAATAAAATCGGATGCGGATGGCTTTTCAAAGATTCTGGCGTAGTTGATATGGACACCTTTCCATGTAACGCCTATTCCAGTTGTAAGTATACCGTTTGAGATGCCGAGTCGGATAGGGAGAACAGGAAACGGATGCCACTCGGTGCCGATATAAAGTTCCGGTGCTGTGCCATCCGTTGGGAACGCAATATCTGCTGAGAATTGGTAAGCATCGTAACGGTACGCGGTGCCGAGTGTTAACCACTGAATACCGTAACCTGTGAGATTTTGTGCAAGGCATCCGAACTTGAGATTCGGGCGCGGTTTGAAAAGTAAACCAACGTCATAAGCCGTCTGATACCCAAAAAATTGGTAGACATCGGACGGGTGTCTCCTCTTAAACTTGAGGCTCAATCCTGCAGCGATGTACGATCCGAATTGACGTGCGATGCCGTAATAGTTGAAATCGGGAACGCCGCTGTCAACACCGAGGGCGATTTTGTTGCCCCAGAACAGACCATAACCGTGGTAGCTATAGCCGATACCTTTCGGATCGAACCGGTAGTCGTCGCGATTGTAAAACTTATTGACACCGAAGAGTTTCACACCTTGCCACTGAATGAGTCCTGCGGGGTTCCAAAAACCGGTGCTTGCATCGTCAGCAACAGCGGTGAAGGCGTTTCCCATCCCTAAGGCACGTGCACCTACATAAAGTGGACGGGATACCTCTATCGGCAACGCCGCTTGCAGCACCAACGGACACATCAACAACAGAGAAAGAAAAACGTATACGGTTCGCATGGCTAACAATTTAGCATGAGAGAGGCAACATCGCAAGGAGAAATTAAATCACTTGACAGCCATCGTGGATTTCTGTTATCCTAATAGATAGAAGGAGAAAACCTCATGGCAAATCACTTTAATGACCTATTATTACAAACACTGAAAGATGTCGGCATCCGATTAGAACGCCTTGAAGGCCGCGTGGATCATATTATAAATGAAAAATCCGACAAGGTAGATGTACAGGACCTTAAGGCAGAACTCAAATCGATTACGGAAAAGCTTGACCAAAAAGCCGACAAGGCAGATGTACAGGACCTGAAAGCAGAACTCAAAGCAGATTTCAATACACTTGGTGACAAAGTCCAGTCACATGCCCTACGGCTTGATCGTATTGAGACAGGGATTAAGACCCTTCAATGGACAATGACAGCTGGCCTCGCTGTCCTCGGCATCATCCTGGCTTTCGTTCGGTCATGCTAATACGGCGAAAAGACCCGAAACAAAATGCAAAATACACCTATCGGCACGCTCTACCTCGTTAGTACACCGATCGGAAATTTAGAAGACATCACCTTGCGCGCCCTCCGTATCCTTGAAGAGGTGGACCGCATCGCCGCTGAGGATACGCGTCAGACACGTCGCCTCCTAACGCACTACGACATCCACACACCGCTCACAAGCTACTTTGAAGGCACCTCTTCAGCGAAATGCGACAAACTGGTTGCGCGCATGAAGGCGGGTGAAACAGTCGCCCTCGTTTCAGATGCAGGCACGCCTATTATTTCGGATCCAGGGTATCCGCTCCTACTTGGCTGTATTGACGCTGGAATCCCGATCGTCCCGATTCCCGGTGCATCAGCCGTCGTCACCGCAGCGTCTGTTTCTGGATTGCCTCTACACAACTTTGCTTTTGAAGGGTTCCTCTCTCCGAAATCTGGGAAAAGGAAACGTCAATTAAGTGTACTCACCGATGAGGCGAGGACGTTAATCTTCTTTGAATCCCCGTATCGAGTTTGCCGTTTCCTTGAAGATGTCCTTGAGGTGATGGGAGATCGAGAGATCGTCGTCACACGCGAGTTGACCAAAAAATTTGAAGAGATATTCCGTGGGAACGTCAATGAAGCGCTTGAGAGATTCCGTGATACCGAGCCGCGCGGAGAGTTTACGATCGTTATTTCCGGAAGGAAGGAGAAAAGATGACAGTTGATGAGATCAGACAGATTGCCGTTATCGGTGCAGGACTGATGGGACACGGTATCGCGCAGGAGTTTGCCAGTGCAGGCTATAACGTCCGTATGCACGATGTTACCGATGAACGCCTCGAAACCGCACGTACGCAAATTGAGAGCAACCTCAGCGCGCTTGCTGAAAATACCGTTATTCAAAAAGAGAACATCGCGCCGACGTTGCAGCGCATTGAGATGAACGTCGAACTGTCCACAGTCGCTGAAAATGCCGATTTTGTCATCGAAGCCGTAACTGAGGATTTGGCACTCAAACAGCAGATATTTGAGGAATTAGACGGCATCTGTCCATCACACACAATTTTGGCGAGCAATACGACCGCATTAATGCCGAGCCAGATCGGTGTAAAGGCGGAACGCAAGGATAAGATACTCAATACGCACTATTTTAATCCGCCTTACCTGATTCCGTTGGTCGAGCTCATTCGCAGCCCTGATACCTCCGACGAGACGGTTGCGGTGACGTTTGACCTCTTGACGGCTATCGGGAAGACACCGGCGATTATTGAGAAAGAGGTCCTGGGTTTTGTCGGACCGAGATTGCAAGCCGCTCTCATTCGGGAGGCGTTCGCGATTGTAGAACAGGGGATCGCGAGTGCGGAAACCGTTGATCTCGTCGTTCGGAACAGTTTCGGACGTAGACTCAGCGTCGCCGGTCCGTTTGAGGTCTTTGAACTTGCAGGCTGGGACCTCGTGCTTGCCGCCTTTGAAGAACTTTATAAAGACCTCAACAGTTCTTCCGACATCAATCCGCTTCTCCGACAAATGGTTGAATCCGGTAAGTTCGGCGTAAAATCTAAGGAGGGCTTCTATTGTTGGACGGACGACAAAATACAAGCACTTCGAGACCGGATGAATCACGCGCTCATCCAACAAGCCAAAGAAAAGTAGTAGGTAGACTCCGTTCTGCCGTCCACACATGCAGGGTAAAATATTAAACAAACTCCATTCCACCGCTGTTCACAACAAGTATCG
Source organism: Candidatus Poribacteria bacterium WGA-3G (assembly GCA_000406005.1). Taxonomy (GTDB): domain Bacteria; phylum Poribacteria; class WGA-4E; order WGA-4E; family WGA-3G; genus WGA-3G. The sequence continues at coordinate 14,579 of ASZN01000060.1, read as the reverse complement.
CATTATATTCTTACTATTTGTGATACTAATGAGTTTAATCTTGCTGGGAGTCTACCATAAACGGGTTTGGGCATATCTCAGTGAACTCACTGCCGCCTTTCAGAGCATTGAGACAGCACGTGCGTACATCGCGAGTTATGGTGCACTCGCGCCTGTCGTATCGGCGATTCTCATGATATTCCAGAGCGTAATCGCACCGTTGCCAGCGTTCCTGATTACCTTCGCGAACGGCACACTTTTCGGGTTCTGGTGGGGTTCACTCTTATCGTGGAGCAGTTCGATGATCGGTGCCGCACTCTGTTTCTATATTGCCCGCGCTCTCGGTATCCAACGTATAACACAACTCATTAGCCAACCGGTCGTTGACAAAACGAACGACTTCTTTGAAAAGTATGGTCCTTATGCGATTCTTGTTGCCCGATTAATGCCGTTCATCTCTTTTGATGTCGTTAGTTATTTTGCCGGGGCGACTCGGATGCGGTTTCTCGGTTTTTGGATCGCTACCGGCATCGGTCAAATGCCAGCCACCTTGGTTTATTCTTATTTAGGTGAGACCGCATCGCCACACATCAAATGGATATTTTTTGTTTTTGCTATCATCATCGCAATTTCAGTGGTAAAATGGCTAATACGGAAATAGTCATCAGTTACCAGTGGCCAGTACCCAGTTTCCAGTTAAGAAAAGAGACGTTCCGTAACGTTTACCTCTTTAAATGAGTACTGTTAACTGTTATAGTAAATTCCAAAAATATGTTTACACGCCACGATAGGGCCCCAAACGCTAACTCGTAGGGGTTGGGTAACCTAACCCCTACGGTTCCCTCCGTGTATGTAAATAATTACGGGAGCCACTATAACTATGCGGCGGTTACTTTTTGTTTCACCGCCACAATACACCTCTTAACTGAAAACTGAGTACTGTGTTAACTGACAACTCTTAAAAATGGAGAATAAAAAATGGTACGTATAGGTGTAGTCGGAGTTGGTGGCATGGGAGGTTCCCATTGCAACTCGCTCCCGAATGTTGAAAATTGTGAGTTTGTAGGCGTAGCGGATTTACGCTTCGACGCAGCACAGGCGGTCGCGGAAAAACACGAGATTCGCGCCTTCCAAGACTATAAAGAGCTGTTTGCTATCGTGGACGGTGTTGTCGTTGCAACGCCACCGGTAGCCCATACACAGGTCGTCGTCGATGCAGCGGAGGCAGGGGTACACGCTTTCTGTGAGAAACCGCTCTCGCTGACGCTCGCTGACGCGGATGCGATGATCGCCGCATCGGATCAGGCTGGCACGCATCTGATGGTTGGACAGGTGCTACGTTTCTATCCTGTCCATGAACTCGGTAGACAGATGGTGGATGCGGGTGACATCGGCGACATCACCTACATCGAGACCGATTACACGGGACCTTACAACGCGCCGCGTGCGCGTCCCGATAGTTGGTACGGCACCGTCGGTGGACTTCTGGAAAACGGTATCCACAAATCCGATTTGATTAACTGGTTCGGGGGCACTGCGTTGACCGTCGCCGCGGAGGTCGGCAGCTTCTCCGGTCACGATGATTGGGAGGATTATACCGTCTCGCTCATCCGCTACGATTCAGGCGCGGTCGGTATCTTACGGTGGGGACGTTTCCTCGGCGCACGCGGCACCAACGAGACGATCATTGACGGCACGGAAGGTTCGCTCCGTTTAGATATGGCAGCCGATCTCGCCTATTTCAAGAAGATCGGTGGTAGCTGGGAAGAGATCGTTCCGAACCGCGACGGACCGAGCGGAGTCGTCGGTGAGTTGACCCATTTTGTCGACTGCATCCGAGACGACAGAACACCGATGATTGACGGGAGAGGCGGAAAACATGCCGTAGAGGTCGTTCTGGCAACCTACCAATCGGCGAAAGAGAAGACCAAGATCGCGCTACCCATGGGATAGTGGTTATCAGTTATCGGTTGTTATACCATTTCTAAACAGTGTTGTCGCATGACCGCGTGTTATGAAATACGGTGGCATACCGGAACACAGACTAACAGTCTATGCTACATAAGAGGGAAATAAAATCAGAAATGGTATTAGTTTGCCTCGCAGTGAGAGTTAAAGAGACATCTGATTAACCATAGCATCTCTTAACTGAAAACTGAGTACTGTTAACTGATAACTATTTTAAGATGCTCTTCCTTGTTCTCAATATCATCCTGCTTTCCGGGTTCGGGCTGTTTCTGAAGCACGCCAAAACCAACCAGCAACGCCTGAACCCGATCGGTTTTGTCAATTACCTCACTGCGTTCTGCATTAGCGTTTGGGCACTCTCGCTCGAACAGGATTTCGCCTTTTCAAAGCTGACCCTCGCGTTAGGTGTGGCGAACGGTGTGACGTATGCTATCGGGTTTGAACTTTTCACGATCGGTATCCGTCTGAGTGGTGTTGTCATCACGGTTGCGATCGTCAGACTCTCAATTGTGATACCGATTCTGGTGTCGATCCTGTTTTGGCAGGAGACCCCAAACCTCTGGCAGAGCATCGGACTCCTCTTGACCTTTCTGGCGATCCCGCTCCTCAGCCAACGTGAAAAGGAACCCATCGACAAGTGGACACCCAATAGACCAGAAATCAGTCAAGGCTTAGGTTTCGCTGTTGTTATCACGATTCTGATCGTTACCGGTATATCACGGCTCACCATGAAAGCCTTCAACGAGATGTGTCCTATCGACGAGAAGTCGTTCTATATGACACTACTCTTCGGTGTATGTACAGTCGTGTACTTGGGTGTATGCCTCCGTCAGAAAGTATGGCCGAACTGGTGGGAAGCCTTCTATGGTGTGCTAATAGGTGCCTGTAATGTTGGCGGGAGTTGGGCACTCCTCATCGCATTGGATCAAGTCAGTGCGCTCATCGCTTTTCCGATGTCAAGTTCCGGTGGCGTGCTGTTCACGATGTTTGTGGGTATGGTGTTCCTCCATGAGCGGTTGAGCCGAACCTCTCTCATCGGTGCGCTGCTCGCGATGATTGCGTTGATCTTCGTTAACCTGAAGTCATGATTCACATTTCCGCTGATAAATAGCCTTACTAAAGCAAAGACAAATTTGACTTTAGGCGTAAAATGTGGTATCATTTATCAAAAATCGGGATTCATAAAAAAAATGCGGGAGAGCGTAGAACTTCTCATCCGAGGCATCCACCTGATCGCAACGATTATCTGGTTCGGAGGTGTCCTCTTTTCTACCTTCGTCGCAATGCCGATCCTTCAACAGCACCTAACATCGCAAGACTTATTGGCGGTTCACAACCGTTTTCGGACATGGATACGATTGATGATTCATATCCTCCTAACGACAGGCGCGATGGTGTTCTTTATCGTTGCATGGGATAACGGGTTTTTTGCGAAGCAGGACGGTAGCGATTTCAATTTCAAAACCTATATGCTAATCTTCGTCGCAAAACTTGCGACGTTTGGGCTGATGACCCTCTTTTGGGGACTGTATAGTTCACTCTATCGGCGGCACCTTGAGGTTGCCCCACCGGACAGCGAAGCCTATCACAATCAGAGTCCGTATATCAACGTTTGGAGAGGGTTAATGCTGGTTTCAGGTTTAACCGTTTTTGCTCTTACATTGCTGTTGAAAAGCTGATTTCAAAACATCATATCTTCTTACTATTAAAAAATGACAGACACAAAAGTTCAAGCAGTCTCATGGAATATCACCCGATTGTGTAATCTGAAATGTACGCACTGCTACCTCCCGGCAGGTTTCGTAGACACAAGTGAGTTAATGGATGGTAACCTTCACCTATCCGATATTCAAGGGGCACCTAAACATTCGAGAGATGCAGAACTCAGCCAAACACAATGTTTTCGTGTCATCGATGAGATCGCCGAAATCAACCCGCATATCCTCCTCATCCTCACCGGTGGAGAACCGTTATTACGCCCGGATATCTTGGAGATATCGAAGTATGCCTCCGATACCGGGTTTCTTGTTGTTATGGGCACAAACGGTGTTCTGCTCAATGACGCAGTGGTCGAGGAGATGCAACAGCACGGTGTCACCGGCGCAGGCGTAAGCCTCGACTCCATCCAACCGGCGGACCACGACAAGTTTCGCGGTATGGCGGGCGCGTGGAAAGCGACGATGAACGGTGTTGAGGCACTCAAACGCGCACAGATGGATTTTCTCGTCCAGACCTCCGTAACGCAGTGGAATTATGACGAAATCCCGAAAATCGTCGAGTTCGCCTATCAACTCGGTGCCAAGGTGCTGAACCTCTATTTTCTCGTCCGAACGGGAAGAGGCAAGACTGTGATGGACCTAACGCCTGCACAGTATGAGAAGATGCTTGAGACGATGTTCGAGTTACAGGCAGCCTATACCGGCAAGATGCTCATCGCTGCGAAATGTGCGCCACACTACAAACGTGTTATCTATGGACAACAGTCCGATTCCACCTTCCTTCAGGGGTATCCGAGTGGGACCTGTCCGTGTGGTATCTACTACTGCCGTATTACACCGGAGGGCGAACTGACGCCGTGTCCGTATCTACCGGTTAGCGTTGGAAACCTCAAGGACGAAAGTTTCGTTAAACTCTGGAATGAATCGAAGACTTTTCAGGACTTGCGGAACCGGAATCTGCTTGAGGGGAAATGTGGTGCCTGTGAATTCAGAGAGGTGTGTGGCGGTTGTCGGGCGCGTGCATACGCGACGACTGGCAACTACCTCGCTGAAGACGCTTCGTGTGAATATAAGCCGGGGTCCGCACCTGTTAATGGAGATGGTGCACAACGTGGTGTGCCACCTGTACAGATTGAGAAAAGGATCGCTTTCGCAACGGAAGCCGATTACGATTTGCAATGGACGGAAGCAGCGGAACAACGATTGAAACGGGTACCGTCATTCGCACGCGGTATGGTGGTTAAAAGCGTAGAGAAATACGCACGCGAACACGGCTATCGGGAGGTTACCCCCGAACTCATGCAAGCCGTCAAGAAACGATTCGATGAAACCGGTATCCCGTCTTTCAGACCACGTCGTTAATAAACGCGGTAGATGCGGTTTGTAACCGCACCCCAGTTCTAACCAACAGAGGAAACTCGTATGTTAACAGCGGAACAGATAGTATTTTTTCAGGAACATGGGTATCTTATCCTTGAAAATTTTGTCGATTTGGAGATAATAGAGGTGTGGCGGGATCAGGTCTGGAAACATTTTAATTCCAGTCTCAATACGCGGGAGACGTGGCCCAGCGACTACGTGGTCCAGAATTTCAGTTTCTCGCCGCTCTTCGGGCAGCTGCCTGCGATGCAAGAGATTACCACGCAGCTGGGTGGTGGACAGTTCGCCGGGGGTGGTGGTTCTCCGCTCGTCAAATGGCCCAACTCTGAAGAAAAATGGACAATGCCCGGTAGTGGGCACATTGATGCCTACGGTCCGGGTGGCTGGAGCCCTTTTATGCTCGGTGCGACTACCTATCTTTACGATGTTGAACCCGGTGGTGGTGCTTTCGTTTTTTGGCCTGGTAGCCACAACTCGACGCACAAATACTTCCGTCAATATCCGGAACAGATTGATGGCAGTTTCTACGATATCGAAGACTGGGGATGGCATGTGCTTTCGGATTTATCGCCAGAGGGACCGCGCGAGTTTACGGGTGCCCCTGGTGATGTTGTCCTCTGGCACGCGTTTCTCTGCCATACCGGTTCGGCAAATGTGAAAGAGGTTCCGCGTTTTGGTATCTTCGCGCGCTACTCGCATAAAAAGCGAGAAGAGATTAAATACGAAATTCCAGAAGACCTTTGGAAATATTGGGCAATTTAGGAGATGGCTATTTTCCCCAGACCGGTAGGTTCGGTTTTTGCGGTGTACTCACCCAGATGCGACGTGCATCGCGGCGTACTGGAAGAAACACCCCAGCAAAAACCCCAGATGCGATCTGCATCGCAACCGCACCGGACTTCGCCAATAAATTAAGGAAAATTAAAAAAGGAGTTTATATGAGCGAACAAAATAGCGCACACGAACGGATTACCGATGTAGAAGAACGCTTGACGCGTGTCGAAAATCTACTCGTCAGCATCAACGAGAAATTGGATCAGCGTTCTGATATCGGTGAAGTCGATACCACGGAAGCGGAAGCGTTTAAACAGTGGGTGACCAATTACGTCTCAATGCGGTTGCAACAACTCGTACCGGAGACATGTGACCACCCTGATGAAGCCGTACTTCAAGACGGCCCCTACCTCGACAATACCGTAGTGCCTTGTACAGAGGAAGTTGAACACCGGGTTAAGCGGATACCGATCCCGTTTGTCCGTGAGATGGTCGTACAACGCGTCGCCGAAAATGCACGAGAAGCTGGGGTTGAGCGTGTAGACATCGATTTCTTCGAGAAAGCCGCTACATTTTGACAATGCAAAGCCACAGAGGAGTTCCCTCTGCCGAATTTTGACTGGAAGGACTTCTTGAAGGCACCGCTGTAACTATGGACTGGGTTTTTAATACCTTCTCAGAATATCTGGAGAACGATTTCAAAAAGCGGGTTGGGAATCCGAATCCGACGGTTGCCGACCTTTGGCAAGCCTTTCAGCTTCTCTTTCCTGCCACCTCAGCACAACTCCTCGTGCAGGAACCTGTGGGCAATACGGTGCGGTTTAAACCGCTTGCATTCTATCACGCGGACGAAATGGGACCGTTGATTGAAACGCCAATGGAATATCTGAAACAAAATTTCGGAGGTGGCAAGTTCAAAATTAATTTCTATCACGGTATGCAGTTCATCGCGACGATTAACTTCAAGCCAGAGGGGCCTGAAATCTGGCGTGAACTCCCAGAAATGGAAACCGATCCTACGATCGACGAAACTAAAACTTAAGGTAGTAGGCACGCGCCGCGTGCCGTAACCGAGGACAGTAAAAATGGCGCAACAACAGGAATTTGGAGAATGCCCGTCGTGTGGAAACGCGAATCTCCGGCGGTTGGATGGAAATTCATGGTTCTGCTTGGATTGCGATTGGGACAACCTTACAGTTATACCGACAGGTAATGACGAGATCCTTGCATCCCTGCGGCACGGCGACATCCATGCGCGACGGATCGCCGCACAAGCACTCATTAATATCGGGGATGCCGACCGGCACCTCGCTACCTTGACGGATACGACAACATTATTAGAGGCGTTGGATGATGAAGATGCTGATGTACGCTACTTCGTTGCAGTCGCGCTCGGCAACCTCAAAGCCAGCCTCAGCCTTGGTAAACTGAGGCAGCTTGCCAAAGATGATGCTTCCGCACTCGTCCGAGAGGGTGCTAAAACGGCTGTTGAACAGATAGAATCGCGAAAATCGTCTTAAACGTTTTTGACGCGAGCTGCCTAACCGAACGGCAAGGAAAATTTAAAATATGGAAAAAATTCGACTCGGTTATATCGGCTGCGGGTTCATGGCGCAGAAAGTCCATATCCCGAATTTTATGGGTGTCTCAGACTGTGAACTCATCGGACTCGCAGAGGTTCGCGCTGAGCTCGGCAAAACAGTCCAAACCCGTTTCGGTATCCCGCAACTTTACCGCGACCACGCGGAACTCGCACAAAACGCTGACATCGAAGCCGTTGCAGTCTCCGCCGACTTCGCTTTACAGGGTGAAATTGCCAAGGATCTACTTTTAGCAGGTAAGCACGTCTTCATGGAGAAACCGATGGCTGTCTCCACTGAACAGGCTGAGGCAATCGTGGCAGCATCGCAGAAGTCCGGTAAGAAGTTGATGGTGGGTTACATGAAACGCTACGATGCCGGAAACGAGATCGTCAAGGAGAGCATCGCACAATTCCGAGAGACCGACGAACTCGGTCGCTTGACGTACGCCAGAAATCACGGTTTCGGTGGTGATTGGGTCTGCAACCTCGATACCGCTATGGACGGCACGGACGAACCGAGACCGACCGCGCCTGTCAAAACCCCAGAATGGATACCTGATCAATACCGCGGCTCCTATCTCGGATACCTTCAGCAGTATACACACAATATCAACCTGATGCGCTGGTTCCTTGATGCTGGCGACAAAGTTACCGTCAAAGTCGTCGATTTAGATGCGAACGGATATTCCGGTGTCGTCATCTTTGATATGGGCGGCATCCGTGTCACGCTCGAAACCGGACACGTTTCACACTACCGTTGGGATGAGCATAGCCAAATCTATTTTGAGAACGGTTGGGTTCACACGTGGGCACCGCCGTTGCTCTTGAAGAACACACCGGCAGAGGTCGAGATCTATCGAGCAGGCGACGAACAGGAGATTACGCGCCCGATTCCGAGACCGAGTTGGACGTGGGCATATCGCAGAGAGGCGGAATACTTCGTCGCGAACATCCGCAACGATGAACCGTTCCGCTCTTCAGCCGAAGATACGCTCACAGATGTCAGACTCTTTGAGGACATCTACCGGATCTTTATCGAACAGCAGGGATAATTACCGTCCTTGAAATTGGGAGCTCGGATGTGCTATTCTATAAGTAAGATAATTTCTCTATTTGGAGGAATATATATGCCGATTCATTGGAGAGATCACATTGTTAGCACGCCGGATATACTACGCGGTAAACCGCGTATTAAAGGAACAAGAATTCCTGTAAGTCTTCTTCTTGGATACTTGGCAGCGGGTTATACCACAGATGAAATCATTTCTGAATTTCCTGAGCTCAAAACAATGCAGATTCAAGCTTGTCTTGATTATGCTCGTGAATTAGCGGAATTTGAGGAAGTCGCTTAATGGGGTTGCGGTTTTTAGCAGATCAATGTGTTCCCACTATAGAGGTAAACTCTTTTTGGTGGAAGTCCATCGAATCCGAATTCGGCAATGAACAAGATTAAGACCAAACCGAGTTGAAGTTCGGTTGAGTTAATAGAATACTGGATCCGTCCCAGTAAACCCCAGTCCAATCGTTTACTTTCGCATCAGAATCTCTGTGCCGTTAATGTTTATCGCGGGTTCGTAATTTTCTTGTAGGTATGCCGCAATCAATGCGTGTCGTTCCTCAACCCGAATACCGTCAACGGCATCAAACCAACCCCCCGTTTTAAAGATCACCAAACGTGTTTTGTCCCGTTCAAGTGCCGCAATCACCTCTTCCTGCATCGAAGGTGTCGATGCGTACGAGACCTGATGGAATCGCGTGACACTCGGTCGATCCGCGAAGAAATAGTACGCACCCTGACTCGTGAAATCAAAGATTTTTTCGTTCGGTTTGGTGTTTTCTTGGATATAGGCGACTACCGTTTGAATCTGCTGAACTTGATCGTCCGGGATGTCTACCGCCCCCGCGCGCGCTAATTCCTCCGATACAACCCTTTGCTTGAACGGGTTCTGCCGCAACCGCTGCCATTTCCCATTGAAGTCTGAGAGTGGATTGTGTACCTCTCCAACGTACCAGCAGAATATGACTGTCGGAATCAGCACCCATGTTGCCTTCAGTGCGACATGCCATGGGGTTTTACCTCTGAATGACGATAAGCCAGCACGGAGCATGCTGAGAATACCTCCCTCCAACGGAAGTAGGCAGAGCAGCCATAAGAAGGTCGCACCGAAATTTAGATGTCCACCATCCGAACGTCCCAAGGCAGTTCGGAAAAAGGCGACGCCACCGAGGAGTAAGAGGAGAAGTTTCAGCGTGTTGGCTGAGTGCGTGCGGGATAAGCCGCGGTAGGTCAAGTAACCCGCGACAATCAGAAAGATACAGATCGGTAGATACCACCGAAATCCTTTGCTGAAGATGAAAGCAGACCCCCCTTCCGACGATAATAGCGTCAGGGTTTCCGACAGAGACGGAAAAGCGAGTCCCCACGTCGCCAGTTGATAGCGACACTGGATATAGGAATTCCAGATCGCATCGTCCAAGGCACCGTGAGATAGGAAATATAACCCGACTGGGAGAAAACCTAACAGCACCCCGCAACTATAACTAATCACCGGAAATAGCCGTTTCTTCACACCCTTTTTTCGCGCGTGTTCGTTTTCTGACTGCCGTACGGACGAGGTGACCTCGCCCCTACTAAACGAATATATAAGCAGAAACAGTCCGATTGCACCTAAAGCGTATAACCCGATTTCAGTACTATACCAGAAGGCTAAACTCGTGAAAATCCCACTGAAGAGGAGTTTCCACGAAAGGACATTGATCTTTAACTTAAGTTGCAGCGGTGTCAGGAAATTAGCGACGAAGGCGAAGCTGATTAAACCGAGGCTATGCCGTGCGGATACGGAGAACTCTGTCCCAGAGGCGATAAGCACGCATAAGAAGGCGGTCAGGAATCTACCCCGAAAAACTTGTAAACCGAGCAGATAGAGCGCGACATAGCCGAGCGGATTCAGAACACGCTCCATTGTACGCAAACCGAACAGGGTCGGTTCAAAGATTTGACCACCAACCCACGCCAAGTAGGCGTTTTGGAAGACCCCGTGCTGAACATAGATATCCCGAAACGGGACACCACCGCGGAGCATTTCATTGAGCGGCGCAAGTCGTTCACCCTCATGGAATAGGTCTATATTACCGTGGATATTCCCTGAGTAGGTCAGGAGATAGATAAAAATGGGAAGGACGATGTATTCGAGTGCAACACGCCAGAACTTCGGAGTGCTGTAGCCATCAGGTGTGGTTTCTTCACGTTCTTCGCTGTCAAGGTTTTCAGCCGCGTCCGTTGAAGCCCACAGTCCGGGAAAGTATTGCCTGTACAGTAGCCCCAGTTTCAGCAGCACCGACAAAACAATCGGCAAGACGAATCCTATCAATATATTCTGACCGATAGGGTAGACCTGTAACCAACAGAGCCATAACGGTATGGATGCCAAGGCGTTCGCTTTAAGCACCCTGACGATCGGTTGTCCGGTTCGTTTGGCACACCAGCGCGAGTAGGTCCACCATCCGAACCAATATAATCCTATCGTTATCGGGATACCGAGGAGTGCCAGCAGATAGTAGAAGTATTCCTGTTGTTTCGGATACGCGTTAACACTGAGCCAACCGACGACACCGGAACTTGAGTGGTATTCAAAAACAGTGTATTTTTGGAGGGTCATCCCTATTGCAATCGCAAGGGATGCGGCGGAGAAGGTAAGGAGTCCGACGTAGGGTCTGAGTTCGGGTGCCTTGACAACGCGGATGTCCGGCATAAATTGCGCAAGGTAGACTCGCCAGCGTTGCATGGTTCTTGCCTCAATATAGCACACAAAACCATTGTGTACTTTGATAGCACAATTTGAAGATCGAACAAAACCGCGCTACCGTGTTAGGTGTCCACAAGGGGCCCCTCAACCTCAACAAAATCCTTTGATGTTTCGTCCCACGCAAAAGCCTTCACGGCGCGGACCTCAGTCCCGTAGACAGAGATAACCAAATAGGTCGTACCCGGGTAAGTCGGTTCATCCCACATCGTCGCATCTGCTTTATCTTTTTCCGAGAAATATGCTTCGTGGTTCGGATGTGAATGATAAAACGCCTTAATCTGTTGTGTCTCGGATGCCTTGGTAACCTTGAATAAATCGTCGGGGTGTATCACGTAAGCCGTGCGAGCATCGCGCGGATACGTGTCTGGATCTTCCTGATGCAGCTCGTTCTGTATATTGCGGCATTTCCAGACAGATTCTTGGACCCCATCACTCAAAATAGCGCCGCAGCATTCATCGGGAAACTCCAATTTCGCGTGCTCGCAAATCTCGTTGAGGGTTTCTGGTTGCAAAGTTAGCATTGAATACGGATTAGCAATGAGCAGTCAGCAAGAAAACACCAATGTTTTGTCCATTTTCTAATTGTCAAATTAAAGGTAAACATAGTTTGTAGTAGGGAAACCATTCATTGCCCTACTACGAACAGGATCACCTATAAACTCAACATTGAAGCATTACTAATAATCTCACTGATAGCCGATAGCGATTAAGACAAACTTCCGCCAGCGATCGCCGGAATAATTGAGATTTCAGCACCGTCTGTGACAGTGGTCTCTTTTCCGTCGAGGAAACGGATGTCTTCATCGTTAAGATAGATGTTTACAAACCGACGGATATTTCCGCCTTCATCACAGAGACGCTCTTTCATCCCCGGATAATTCGCTTCGAGGTTCTCAATAATGCCTTCAATGTTGGCACCTTCTGTTTCAACTTCCGCCAAGTTCTGCGTTAAACGTCTCAGCGGTGTCGGAATACGGACTATTACAGCCATAATATAATTTTCTCCTTTTTTAAATCGAATAGTGTAATCCACACTCTTTGTTATTTTCTTCGGTATCTGCGTTTTCTGATGCAGATGCTCCGTTCTGCCAACGCCACCGTCCGGCGCGTTTCGGTTCGCCGGGTTTTATCGGTGTTGTGCAGATGATGCATCCGATGGATTCATAATAGTGGCCTTGTGGATCCGCTTCAAGCAGCGGGTTCACAGGAATTTCGTTTTTACGGACAAACTCCCAGACATCATCGGTCGTCCACTGGATAAGCGGGTTCGTCTTCAGTACCGGATGTGTCGCTGATGAGATAATTTCTGCTTTTCGGAGCTGCTTCCTTGCATCCGACTGATCACGACGTAGACCGGTGATCCAGACATCTAATGTTTCGAGGAGCCGTTGCATCGGACGCACTTTCCGGATATTGCAACAGTGTTCCTGTTTCGCTTTGCTGTCAAAAAACAGGAATTCGCCGTGTTGTGCAACCATCTCTCGAACTTCTTTGGGATCAGGTTGAACCTGTTCGATCTGAATGCCGTAGCGCGATTCCACCTGCTCAAGGAAGTTGTATGTCTCTGGGAAAAGACGAAGTGTGTCAAGCGTACAGACCCGGAACGGCAACCCGTTTTCAGCCGCCAAGTGAATCAGAACCATCCCCGAAAGTTGCCCACTGGTGACAATAGCGGCGCGTTCTTTGAACCGCTTAAAGAGGGAGAAGAGGATCTCTTGGGGTTCCTCCGTCAACAAAATTTCTTGGCAGAGCGTTTGATCGACTGAGTACTTCAATTTTTAATGGTGTTCCCTTGGTTACAAGAAACTTACGGAAGTGTGTCCATAATGTCCGATTCGATTTCAAAGTAGCGACTCAAACTGAAATAGCGTTCTCCGGTGTCTGGGAGAATCGTAACAACGGTTTTATCTCGTCCCTGCGCCTTCGCAACCTTTAACGCGGCGTAAACGTTTGCGCCGGACGACATCCCGACCAACAACCCTTCGGTTCTCGAAATGGTCTTCATCATTTCATACGCCTCTTTTTCGGAGACAGTGATGACCTCGTCGATAACATCTACGTTAAGCACCTCAGGCACCATCCCTGCGCCGAGTCCATCAATTCGGGTTGGACCGGGTTTACCGCCGGAAAGCACTGCTGAAACACGCGGTTCCACGGCAACGACTTTCACATTCGGGCATTCTGCTTTTAGCACCTCGCCGACACCTGTCAAGGTCCCGCCCGTGCCGACCCCTATAACGCAAAAATCGATGTCGGTGCCGATCGCCTTGAGGATTTCGACGGCTGTCGTACGACGATGGATTTCGGGGTTTGCGGGGTTTGTAAACTGGTTCGGCATATAGTGTCGTGGGTTCTGTCGGACGATTGTCTCCGCCTCCCAGATTGCACTCGCCATACCGCCGTGCTCCGGGGTCAGCACAATTTTTGCACCGAAGGCAGAGAGGAGTTCATATTTCTCGCGGCTCACATTTTCTGGCATCGTCAAAGTGACAGGATAGCCTCTCGCGATGCCGACGATGGAGAGTCCTAACCCTGTATTACCAGCGGTAGGCTCCACGATGGTGTCCCCCTTTCGGAGGATCCCGCGTTCTTCAGCATCGACGATCATAGCGTAGCTGATTCGGTCCTTGATACTGCCGCCGGGGTTGTAAGCCTCCAGTTTTGCGAAGATCGTCGCATCGTCCTTACCGGTCAAGGCGTTCAAGCGAATCGTCGGTGTATTCCCGATGAGGTCTGTCAAGTTCTTAGCGATTTTCATGTTCATTCTGCTCGTGTGTTTCAGACAATTGCCACGTTAAAGTATACCATAACCACCGCAAAAAGTCAAATTTATCACATTGCGATAAGCGATACTGTCGCCAAAAAATAGTTGGACTGGCATTTCCCAAATCTATCAAGGAGGTAATAATAATCAAGAGATCGCAGGTGTAGCCAAGTGAAAATGCGTTTGTTTTGAAAAAGTTTCTTGATTTTTAGCGCATGAGATGGCATCCTAAGAGTTAACGACAACTTCCAGGAGGACATCTCATGCAGGATCACCTTATCAAATCTACAATCTTTTTTCAAGACCTTCTTTCTTCTTACTTTCAGCGGATGAAGCAGCAAATCGTTGAGACGCTACTTCTGCTCTGTGTTTGCCATCTTTTTGGACTTTACAACCCGAATCAAGTCGCAGATGCTTTGAAACTTCCCAAAGCACGTCTTTATCGCAACCTTGGTTCTCTGAGCCTTTATCACTCGAAATGTTTGAATCTCCGACTCGGATGTGCGATGGCAGTTGATTTCATCAAAGACACGGAAAGTAAGAGTGCTTCAACGCAATCGCGGCGGTGTATCACCGTCAGTATTGATGATAGCAATCTCCCGCGCGAA
>ASZN01000059.1 GCA_000406005.1 Candidatus Poribacteria bacterium WGA-3G | reverse complement strand
TCGTCCGGACAGCGCCGAGTGTGATGTACCGTGTTTATTTAAAAACCGGTGCGTACATAGCCGTTGATAACCCGGCACACCTCCCAGAACCAAATAATATTGAACATATTGAGGAGCCGTATGTCAATATTGATATTATCGTGCCGCGCGAGTACATCGGCAATGCGATGGAACTTTGTCAGAAGCGACGGGGTGTATATAAGCGGATGAACCAATTGGACGCAAGTCGTGTGCAATTGCTCTATGAACTTCCGCTGAGTGAAATGTTGACAGACTTTTACCCGAAATTGAAGTCCCTGACTCGCGGATACGGTTCATTAGAATACGACATCGGTGCGTATAAACCTGAAAAGTTAGTGAAACTCGATGTGCTCCTTAACGGTAATCCGGTGGACGCGCTTTCGACGATTCTACCGCGCGACACAGCGGAGACGCGTGGGAAAGCGTTGGTCAGTAAACTGAAAGAGTTGATCCCACGCCAAATGTTTGAGGTACCGGTTCAAGCGGCGATTGGGAACAAAATTGTCGCACGCGAAACTGTCCGCGCCCTCCGAAAAAATGTTACAGCGAAATGCTACGGTGGTGATGTGTCTCGAAAACGGAAACTGTTGGAGAAGCAGAAAGAGGGTAAAAAACGCCTCAAGCAGATCGGTAGCGTTGACGTACCGCAAGAGGCATTTACAGCAATGCTGGCAACCGATGAATAAGGGGTGTGTCCACAAATGAACGAGATAACACTATCTAAACAGCAAAAATTAAAAATTTGGTTCCGAGAGCAGGCACTGCCTATTGTCGTTTTACTGATTCTCATGTTCGGTTTTGTCCGTCCTTTTGTTGTTGAGGCGTATAGAATCCCCTCTGGCTCGATGTCCGGTTTAACCGAATCGGGAAGCTGATCCGTTCCGAACCGGAATCGTTCGAAGCAAACTAAACCGGAAGAGGAGAGCATACTTTATTCGTAAAGGTAATATTATATCATGAATGATAACGACACCCAATTATCTAAGTGGCGAAAATTTCGGAAGACCATTGTATGGGAATATGCGCAAGTCGCCGTTGTGGCGCTCATTCTCGTTTTCGGGTTCATACGTCCTTTCGTTGTTGAGGCGTTCAAGATTCCGTCTGGTTCAATGGAAGACACGCTCCTTATCGGGGATAGAATTCTGGTCTGTAAGTTTATCTACGGCATTACGATTCCGGGCACGGACATCAAAGTTCTTGATTTCCATAAGCCTGCCCGCGGCGACGTTTTCGTCTTTATTCCGCCGCACGACAGGGAACGGAACTTCATCAAACGCATCGTAGCAGTTGAGGGGGACACGATTGAGACACGTGGCAAAACACTCTATGTGAACGGCGAAGCCGTTGATGACAAGCACTATACAAAACATGTAGCTTTCAGCCACTCTAGGAGAGGCGATTTTCCGCCGTTCCGTCAACCGGAGTATCTGCCGGATACTGAAGAATTTTTTGATTATACTTTAACCGCAAGTCAGTTTAGACGCAAGTTTCCTGAGGGCAAGCCGTTTACGCTCCCGAAAGGCAAGGTCTTCGCGATGGGCGACAACCGTGACCAGAGTAGCGATAGCCGTGCATGGGGTCCCGTGGATGTGAGTGACATCAAGGGGCAAGCGTTTATGGTATATTGGTCATTTGCCGTGCCGCCAGCGAGTGACGCGCGGCCAGCGAAAATATGGGAAGTTTGGAAACTGATAGGAAATGCCAGATTTAATCGAATTGGCAAGCTCATTCATGCATACCCTTAATATCACTGTGCAATCTAAGTAGCCTACGACTGGATTAACGCATGCATCAAGATCAACGACACGTTATCATCGGAACAGCAGGACATGTTGACCACGGGAAAACAGCGCTCGTCGGCACGCTCACCGGTATGGAGACAGACCGGCTCAAGGAAGAACGGGATCGCGGCATGTCTATTGAATTGGGTTTCGCTTATTTCGATTTACCGGATAACTCGCGTGCCGGTATCGTTGATGTGCCAGGACACGAAAAATTCATCCGCAGTATGCTCTCTGGTGCATACGGTATGGATATTGTCCTTTTCGTTGTTGATGCGAAGGAAGGCGTGCAGGAACAGACGCTCGAACATCTGGCAATTTTGGACCTGCTCGGAATTTCAAACGGTATCCTCGTCATGACAAAATCTGACTTGGCGACCGCCGATGAATTGGCTGAAGCCGCTGAAATGACACAAGAGATGCTCGTCGGTACAAGCCTCGAAGGCATACCGACTGTCAGTGTTTCCGCAATAACCGGTGCCGGCATTGAAACGTTGAAGCAGACGATTGTTGAACAGGTAACACTTGCAACGAAATCGGAAGAAAATGACGGTATTCCGAGGTTGTATGTCGATCGAGTCTTTACTGTTCAAGGCTTTGGGGTTGTTGTAACGGGGACGCTCATCGGTGGTTCGATTAATCGAGAGCAGCGGATGGTGCTGCTACCACAGGGCGATGTTGTTCGCGTCCGCGGGATACAGGTACACAATGAACCCGCCTCCGTTGCTTATGCGGGGCAGCGAACAGCCTTAAACCTTTCAGGGATGTCTGCTCAGGACATCCAGCGCGGTGATGTCCTCTGTCCTATTGATTATTCACAAGTGACGGACAACATAGACGTGTCTTTACAGGTGTTATCTTCGTTTCCGCGAATCATTGAGCATTGGAGCCGTTTCCGTGCGTATCTCGGCACCCGTGAGATATTTTGTCGGTTGATCCTGCTCGTTGATGAGGCGATTCTCCCCGGAGATAAAGTACAGGTACAACTCCGTTTAGAACAACCGATTTTGACGTTTAGAGGCGACCGGATTATCATACGCGATTTCTCGGCACAACACACAGTCGGCGGCGGCGAGGTAATCAACCCGTTTGCGCCGAAGCATAAGCGGTTCACGCCAGAGACCATTGCGACTTTAGCACAGTGGGAAGAAGCCGATGACGCGCAGATCGTCAATATCGTATTGGCAAATAGCGAAACTGTCTGTGTGCCGGAATCGTTTCTTTATTACTATCTTCCGCATTCGCAAACGGATGTGAAGACCCTCTTAGATAGGCTCAAGACAGAAGGAAAAATTGTCCGTTGGGATGAATCGGGTAGAGAAACCCTCATCTCCGATGCAGAACGGGTATCTACGGTTAAAGCGAAGATAGTAGACGCTCTTACAACGTTTCACGAGGCACAGCCGCTCCTTGCGGGTCAAAATTCATCACAACTTCGTCATAAATTAAGCCTCGATGAACAGAGTTTTGAGAAACTCGCGAACCAACTTATCAAGGAACGCCAACTCGTTAAGGATGGGAACTTACTCCGGTTAGTCTCTCACGAAATCCAGTTTTCTCAAGAAGAGGAGACTGCGAAAGAAAAATTAGAACAACTGTTTTTGGAAGCCGGTATGAATACGCCGACGCTCAATGAACTCAGCACACAGCTGCCAGAATATACACCGAAAGTCCTTGCGTCTACATTTTACGCGCTTTTAAATTTAGGACGGTTTGTTAAGATAGCAGAAAACTTTTTCATCCATAAAACAAGATTTGAAGAGATCAGCGACGCATTAACTACATATCTACGTGAAAATGGGACGATAACCGTTGCGGAGTTCCGAGAAACCGCCGAGACTTCACGGAAGTATGCCGTGCCTTTCTTAGAGTACTGCGATACGCAGAATCTTACGGTTCGTGATGGGAACATCCGAAGGTTACATCCACGGCATTTGGAAACATAATTTGATAGTATGAAAAAATATGGGGGAGGATAGGGTCCGGTGGCCCTACCGGTCTTCAAAACCGGATAGTCCATACACGTGGATTGGTGGGTTCGACTCCCACCCTCTCCCGCCATCGGCTGAGAAGTATCCCAGTTTTGAAAGGTTCGTGCCTTGTCGAGATCTTCTTGACAGTTTTCGTGAGGACGCAATTAAAAAATGCTGAAAACGCTCCCCATCGTTGACACCCCCATGGTTAACGCAAAAACAGATCAACGTCGTCATCCGTCGTGGATTAAAGCGCGAATTCCGGGCGGTGGTAACTACGCAGAACTTAAGAAACTCATGCGGGACCTGCAACTCCATACCGTCTGTGAAGAGGCGCGATGCCCGAATATCGGCGAATGTTGGAGCAGTCGCACCGCCACCTTCATGATATTGGGGGATGTTTGCACGCGTCGGTGCATGTTTTGTGCTGTCAAAAAAGGGAATCCTGATGGAAACGTTGATGCCGATGAACCTCGACGGATCGGGGAGGCGGTCGGTTATCTAAAACTGAAACATATCGTTATTACGTCCGTCAACCGTGATGATCTTAGCGATGGTGGTGCCAGTGTTTTCGCTGAATGTATCGCTGAAGCGCGGAAACATCGTCCGGGATGTACTGTAGAGGTACTTATTCCAGACCTTGAAGGGAATTGGGATGCGCTTGCAATTATTGTGAGAGCCCGACCTGAAGTGCTGAACCACAATACTGAGACCGTACCACGTCTCTATCGTCGTGTCCGTCCGTACGCAAATTACGAGCAGACGCTAACGCTCCTGCAAACCAGTAAGCAGCTTGATACCGAGATGCTCACAAAATCCGGACTCATGGTCGGTTTAGGCGAAACTGTGACAGAGCTCTTGGAGACAATGCGAGACATCCGTAGCACCGATTGCGATATTCTTACGATAGGGCAATATCTCTCACCATCTCCACGGCATTTGCCGATTCAACGCTACTATACGCCTGAAGAGTTTGATGAACTCAAAGAAGCGGGTATGGAAATGGGGTTTCGACATGTAGAGTCGGGACCGCTTGTTCGGAGTTCTTACCACGCAGGCGAGCAAGCGCGAATAGGACAGCACTAACAGAATTGACTTTTTCAAAACTTGAACACCATTCAGAATACGATTTCTGACCGAAAATTTTCAGTGTTTACATAAAACTTGATTTTTGCTAAACTACTTAGGCGTTTGACGCACTCTGTTTGCAGACGAGGTTTCGTGAAGATAAAAAAATAATTCGATAATTTCTTGGTGAAGTCCGGTGCGGTTAGCGATGCAGATCGCATCTGGGCGTGTACGCCGCAAAACCGCCCCTACCGGACCTGGGACGAATTAGAATTACCGAGGTGTGCATGTTAGGTGTGCATCTGTTTTTAGCGAGGAAAGTTAATGATCCGTGTAATTATTAATGGGGCATGTGGTCGCATGGGGCGGCTCATCATTCAAGGTGTGACGCAACAGACGGACATGGAAATTGTTGGCGCGATTGAATACCCCGAACACCCACAAATCGGCAGTGATGCCGGTGTCGTCGCAGGTATTGGCGAGATTGGTGTCGCTATTACAGGTGCGCTTGAAGATGTACTTGAAGATGCAGATGTCGTCATCGAGTTTTCAAAACCGGAAGTAACCGTGCAGCACCTCAAGCAGGTTGTTGATGCTGACAAAGCGATGATCATCGCAACAACTGGATTCAACGCCGACGAACTCGCGACAGTTAAGCAACTTGCACCTCGAATTCGCTGTGTGATGGCACCGAACATGAGTCTCGGCGTTAACGTGATGATCCAAGCACTTGAACTTATTGCCAAAGCACTCGGGGACGACTACGATATTGAGGTTATAGAGGCACATCACAATCACAAGGCAGATTCACCGAGCGGAACCGCACTCCGTTTAGCAGAGACCGTCGCTGCGGCGTTAGAACGCGATTTAGATGAGGTCGGGGTCTACGGTCGCCACGGTATTGTCGGTGCGAGACCGAAGAAACAGATCGGTATCCATGCGGTGCGAGGTGGCGATATTGCAGGCGATCACACGGTAATGTTCGCGACTGAGGGAGAACAACTCAGTGTCGTCCATCGTGCGCATAGTCCCGAAGCGTTCGCGAAAGGTGCGATTCGTGCCGCGAGGTGGGTCATTGATGCGCCTAAAGGATTGCATGATGTCAGTGAAGTCCTTTTTCATTCTCAAAAGCACGACTAATTGGATGTCACAGCGTTGTTTACAAGTCCTCTTTATGCTTATTGTCCTCATCATTGTTATAAACGGATGTGGGGATACAGCGTCTAAAAAACATATCCGGTACGAGTGGAAAACCGTCATGGAAGGCGATTGGAGCTCGCACCTCTACGATGTCTGTTTTGTGAACGAAAATCTGGGTTGGGCAGTGGGTAACGCTGTAGACGTAATTCCAAGTTTAGACGCTGAAGAGAATGCTGAAAGCCTCATCATCCAGACAACTAACGGCGGACAGACATGGCACAGACAGAACAGTGGTATTCTCGGAAAGCCGTTGCGAAAGGTCCATTTCCGATCGGCATTAGAAGGGTGGTGCCTCGGTGAAGGCGGTGTCTTTATCCACACCTCTGATGGTGGGAAAACGTGGAAGCCTCTCGAAACAGGTACAGAAAATAACCTCCACGATTTTTTTATCACGGAAACCGCAGGTTGGATCGTCGGGGATTGGGGCACACTTCTAAAAACAACAGACAGCGGACAGACCTTTGCCAAGGTTGACGGGAGCGTGTTCAACAGGAAGTCATTAAAAGGGATATTCTTTGTAGATGAAAACTACGGATGGATTATCACCTATAATGCGCCTAATGGGAAAAACGCCGGCTACGTCTATCGGACGACCGATGGCGGCAATACTTGGGAAGAACAATTCACCACAGAAGCCGCACTGTTCAACCTTCACTTTATTGACAAACAGACAGGTTGGGTTGTAGGGGATCGACGGAGCGTCTACGCGACGACCGATGGTGGACAAACGTGGCAATTCATTACGGATGGAAGCAATCAACGCCATAAAAGTAGTTATGGACAACCGGAGTATCTCGGCAAAGAACCGCTGCACACTTTTACACTTTATGATATTGACTTCACAGATACCCAAAACGGATGGATTGTCGGCGATTTGGGGGTGATTCTCCGTACGTCGTCTGGTGGGAAAGGGAAATGGAAACATCAACGCGGCGGACCGCGCTTTCACAACAGTGCGGATGCCGTCCTACTGGGTGTTGACTTTGTCTCTAAACAACTCGGTTGGGTCGTCGGTGAAAATGGCACGATCCTTCACACCCGTAACGGTGGCGTGACGTGGGAGTCACAATCGAGTCCGAGTCATCTTTTGGTAGGGGTTTGTGCTGTTTCACCTGAAGAAGGTTACGTTGTTGGGGATCGTGGTGCTATCCTACGAACTGAGGATGGTGGTGTCGAGTGGCAGGCGCAGGACAGTCGTACGACGGAGTGTTTTGGTGCCGCTCATTTTGTATCGGCAGAAAGAGGGTGGGCAGTTGCTGAGGCGGGTGTCGTTCTACACACCATAAACGGTGGTGTTGTGTGGGAACGCCAGACTTCAGCAACGCAGCAGGATCTACTTGGTGTCTTTTTTGTCGATGAAAAGACTGGATGGTGCGTCGGAAGCGGAGGCGAAATTATCCACACAGATAACGCCGGAAAAACATGGAACCGACAGAAAAGTGGAACCACTTGGAATCTTTTTGACGTTCACTTTACTTCCAAACAGCGTGGTTGGGCAGTCGGTATGAATGGCACAATGCTTTCCACCGTTGATGGCGGCACCAATTGGAAGTTAGCGTCTATCAGTAGACGGCATCCATTCTTTTGGCTTGATGCCGTTACCTTTGTCTCACCAGAAATTGGATGGGTCGTCGGATTGGATCTACGCAGCTTAGGTATGGATGGATTGATTCTACATACGGAGAATGGCGGAAAGACATGGCAACGCCAAGAGAGCCGTACCGCCAATTTTCTTGACGACGTATTTTTTATCTCAGAAACAGAAGGTTGGACCGTCGGAAAAGAGGGACTTGTCCTGCACACAAAGGATGGCGGGCAAAATTGGAGACGGCAATGGACAGATACCCGGACGGACCTGAAGGCGATTTACATCAGTCGTGCAGATAGTGGATGGATCGTTGGTCAAAACGGAACGATTCTCAAATATGAAGCCGTTCCGTAAGTACACCGCTTATCAAATAGACAATCGCACATCGCAAGGAAGATCAACATGACAGACGAACAAAAATATCTATTCGACCTGCAAGGTTTTATCGTGCTGAACGGTGTGATTCCACAAGAAGTGGTCAACGCATGCAATACTGCGCTGGATCAGTACGAAAGTATGCCTCCCCAAGACTATCCATCGCCGTTGTGTCTTGGAACGGAGCGGACGGAAAAAGAACTCTACATCTCCAATATCATGGAAGCAGACAGCGTCTTTAACGCACTGATTGATATCCCAGAAGTATTGGATGTGGTTGGAGGTGTGACCGGTGGTCCCTACCGGCTCAATCACACGTATACAATTTATCGGTGGGGCGGTGGTTATACGGGTCTACACATGCACGGCACCCCGATTATCCCGAAATGCCAGTACCACTGTAAAAACGGAGAGATGGTTTCAACCTTGACAAAGGCGGTTTTTCCGATGTTGGATTGCGACGTGGAAGATGGTTGTTTCGCTGTTATACCGGGCGCACATAAAAGCAATTTCCGAAAACCGTGGGGAAGCCACCCCGATGAAAATCCTGTGCTGGCACCGATTCCAGCGAAAGCAGGGGACGCTATCATCTTTACCGAGGCGTTGACACACGGTTCTGTTATCAACATCTCTGGCAGACCGAGACGGACACTCTATTACTGCTACAGTATCGGTTATATGCCGGATTGGGGTGGTCAAGGTTTGCATTTTAGTCCAAATGTTATGGAAGGACTCACCGAAGCACAGCAATCAATCCTTCATCTTAAATAGTTATCAGTTATCAGTTAACAGTTAACAGTTACAAGAGGTTTTGGATAGTGCCAAAGTGAGTACTGACGACTGAAAGGTTTTTCGGAAGAAAAACCGTACTGATAACTGATAACTGACAATTACTAACAACTGAAAGGTTTTTTCGGAGAAAAAATCGTACGGACAACTGAGAAGTATTAAAAAGGTAAATTTAAAAATGATTTCATTTTCGGAACGGTTACAGAAACTTCCACCCTATCTCTTTGTGGATTTGCGCCAAAGGATGCAGGCGGCGAAAGCGCGAGGCGTTGACGTAATTAGCCTCGGCATCGGTGACCCCGATTTCCCGACACCGGATCCGGTCGTTGAAGCCCTCGTGCAGGCGATCGAGAACCCTGAAGATCCAAACAGGCATCGCTACGGATGCGACATCCCTGTTGAGGATTTTCCGCAAGCAGTGCTCGACTTTTATCAACGGCGTTACGGTGTTACGCTTGCCGAAGATCAAGTCGCTACGACGCTCGGTAGCAAGGATGCGATCGTCAAATTGGCGCTCGGCATCCTCAATCCTGGTGATATTGGCATTGCGGCAAGTCCAGGATACCCGACGTATAACATCGGACACGTTTTTGCGAGTGCGACGACGTACTACGCACCGATTCTGCGAGAAAACGATTTTTATGTTGACTTTGATGCGATTCCTGATGAAATCAAACGTCTCGCCAAAGTCCTCTGGATCAATTATCCGAACAATCCGACGACGGCGACTGCTGATCTCGATTTTTTTGAACGGGTAGTGGAATTTGGAAGGCAGAATGACATCCTGATTGCGCACGACAACGCTTATAGTGAAAATACGTACGACGGCTACCGTTCTCCGAGCATCTTGCAGGTTGATGGTGCTGCTGAGGTTGCTGTCGAATTCTTCTCATTGAGTAAAGCGTTTAATATGACTGGATGGCGATTAGGGTTTGTCGTCGGGCATCCGACTGCCGTGAGTGCTGTCAAGACGGTTAAAGACAACATTGATAACGGTTCACTCCGCGCACTTCAGTTTGCCGGGGCGAAAGCACTGTCAATGGCAGCGGAGATCACACCGGCAATAAATGCTGTTTACGAAAAACGGCGTGATGTTGTTGTAGACGCTTTGGCAGAGAGCGGATGGGAAGTAGAAAAACCGAAGGCGACAATATATGTGTGGGCACCAGTGCCACCGCGTTTCGACGGTTCGAGTCGTGCTTTTGCAACAGCACTCCTCGAAGAAGTCGGTGTTGTCGTGACACCCGGACTCGGATACGGGCAGTGGAGCGAAGGGTATTACCGAATCTCACTCACTTATCCTGATGAAGTCATCGGTGAAGCGATTTCACGTCTCCGTGATTTTGCGCGATAAATAATTGTCAGTTTTTGCTAAGATGCATCATAATGATGTTCACAGGCAAAACCATGCAAAACCTGTTGTTTGAAGCATCACAGGGAGACTAAAAAAAAGTTAGAAAAAATATAGATTTATGTTATATTGAATTCGGAGGTCGTAAAATGTACAAAATCGCAGCCTTTATTGTCTTTATAGGTTTAACACTCGCTGTTGTCACATATTTAGTGGTCTCGAACCGAGAACCACAGGCACCTATCGTCATTTACAAAGAAACCACACCTTTACCTAAGACGGAAAACCGCACAGAAAAACCGTCAAATACACAACAGGATATACAGGTGGATCGTGTATCCAAAACAGAAGAGCCGACAGAAGACGCTATACATATTGAACCAGTGGATTTCTCTCAACCACTTGATGACTTTGATGATACGTTGGGTAAAACTGAAGTCACACAAGCAGACAACGAGATAATTAATGCTGAATCGCCTTTTGGTTATGGCCCCTATCCAGAAATACCAGCAGATTATTTTGGTGTCCCTATTTGGAACCAAGATCCTGATATTTTGTCAAACTTTCCAAATGAAGCAGCAAAAAATATTGAACTCATAGATAGAGTTCTCGTCAAATTGTGGAAGCAAGGGGACAGACTCATTGTCGGTGGGAGTCCCCACAATGGCAAGGTCTATCCACTCTATGACAACGTTATCTATGTCGAATGGGAAAAATCTCTACTTCCAAACGGTGCCCCCTATCTTTCGGTAAGTTCAACGTTAACAGGGGCAGAGGAAAGCCCCACCCCTGAAAATATCATGACTGGCGATATCCCTTCAAACTTTACAGTTATTGATATTAATGATGCCGGTTTTGATCCTTATCAATTTCTAAACCTTGAAGATAAAGGATATTAGAAGAATACAAGCCTAAAAAAGGCTACTATAAAGGAGAAAAATGACCATTAGATTTTTGAAAGTTTTATCCATTGCTTGTTTGCTCAGTATGTCTCTAACAATTTCGCTGCCCATATCAGGGGACCACTCAATCGGTTAACCTCAGAGCGTTTTCGCCAGTGCATATTGTGCGGAAGGTGAAAGATATCAAGGGACAGACATCTATACAGTGCATAGTGCAAAGGCTCAGGTACGTTCAAACATGTTCAACGATATGGGGGACTATAACTCAGGGTGGTATGCAGCTGGTGCAACGGTTATAGAGACAGACGATATAGCAGATTATTACTCGGGAAAAACCAACAGAATTGCTTATGAAGAAGAATTGTACGAACAGTCACCCGGCGAGGTTTCTGGTAACGGTTCCGCGAGTAGTTATATCTATGGCGTTGGTTGTGTTGATTCTGCTTCCGATGCGAGTAATTACGATGAAGACTCTTATTAATAGGACTTACGCAGCGTGCTCTTTTGTAGCATAGGAACCGTTAGCCTGTGTCCTGAGAATGTCTCGGTCTCTTCAAAGTTTACTCGCTAACGGAGCGTCATATCGTCAAAAGTGCGTAAGTCCTAATTAAAACACCAACCGAGGGCGAAGTCTGGTTCGGTGTCTTCACCGATGTGGTGGCAACTGAAAGTCCAGAGGCACCTGAGCCGATTCTATCCGATGAAATGACGGATGCGGAAAAGATTGCGGCTTTCAAGCAATAGATGCATGACTTCATTCCAGATTGGCCGCGAAATATCCGGAGGTTACAGAGTATCCGTACTTAACTAACGCGCAATTTGAAGAACGCTATCCAATACAAGCGGATAAAGATGGATTCAACGCGTTGGTTAAACAAGCGGAGTCGGAATTTCTGGATGAGATAGTGCAGATTCTGCAAAGTTTTTCTGATAGAGATTACTTCTTCGCATTGGGTGAAATGAAAGCTATGCTTGAGAGTTCAAAAGGTGAGCAGGCTGCCTCGACAGAAATCGCAGCACTTTGCGTAGATAATAAAATAGGGTTTGGCACTTCCATGTGCTGAGCCCTATCTAACAATAATAATTACGCCCGTCGGTACGATTTTTTCCTTTCAAAAAAATCTTTCGGTTGTCGGAAGGAGGGTTGCCAGTTATCAGCTACAAGAGTCTTCTTAACCGAAAACTGAGTACTGAGAACTACTGATAACGTCTTTGGTCGGTAATGCTTATGATATTGTATACTAATTTCTGTTTAGAAAGCTTGAGGCATATACAAACGATGGTTAAGCACTTCATCCTATTGGGCGTTGGTATAGTTTTTGCTGCGTTTTTGGTTTGCAGCGGCGCACGGGCTGAACAGGTTCAAACCTATACCGTTGCTGATGGATTGGTAGGTCCTATTGTCCCCGTTATTTTCCAAGACAGTCGTGGTGCGCTTTGGTTCGGTTCCGATCGCGGCGGCGTAAGCCGGTTTTACGATAACACTTTTAAATCGTATGTCGGATCCCTGAACACTTATGAGGATGTTGAAGCAGGCGCGCTGCTCGGACAGACACGGCAAATCGTTGAGGATAAATGGGGACACATCTGGTTTCTCACGCGTGTTCCGTCAGAAAAATCGGGTAAAGTTAGCCGGTTTGATGGTAAGTCGGTCAGTTATGTCGGCACTGGGAACTCCATTATCACAGATCGACACGGTGATATATGGGTCGGTGAAAATCATGTCTTAACGCAGTACGTGACACCTGGGGTCGAAAGATTACCGCAGCCGCAACCTCATGAAATCATAGGTGAAGATCTAATCAAATCGACAACTTTGACGATAGATGTCGTTTTTGAAAGCGAAGATGGAACGCTCTGGCTCTGCGGGAGTGAAGGTGAAGAGGGAATAAATGGTGTCATCCTAAGTTTTCGTGGGAACCGTTGGAGGCGCGTGGAGCCTGACGAAGGTAACGGTACCGACGCTGGTGAAACCGAGGTCAGCACGCCGCGTATTCATCCAAACGCCGGTTTTACACGACACGATGTGTCCAGCCTTAATGTGGTTAGCCCGATTGAGGCGGTCGCTGAAGATTCCGTTGGCAATCTCTGGTTTGGCGGCGATAATCTCTTGCTCCGTTTTGATGGTACAGATTTTCAACAGATTCTTCCTACGTGGTCTTACACCGGACGTAAATCTTCAGATGAAACGTCATTGAGAAGACCGGCTTCAATTAAGGTTGATGCAAAAGGAGATGTGTGGTTTAGCGATGAACGACCGGCAAGACGGTGGGACGGTTCCAACCTCCGCACATCCAAAGATGTACACGGGTTTCTTGAAATTGAGGACAAATGGGACAACCTATGGTTCATCAGTGAAGGCCGTGGGGTCCGTCAATATAATTCCGACCTCGAACTCCTTTTAGATAACGCGAATAGTAGACTCGAAAACGATGAGATCCGAACAATATTTGAAGCCGTTGACGGTAAATTGTGGTTCGGACACAATAACGGTGTAACAATCTTGGAGCCGACACCTGCAGTGATTACACATGCGAAGCTTGGTACCAGTCGGGTACGCACGATGTATGAGGACAGTCGCGGTTACCTCTGGTTCAGCGTTCCAGGTGCTGTCGCGCGTTACGATGCGAAGATAGATGAGATCACAACAGCATCATTCAGGCTAAGGGATGCGCGAAATGCGTCTGCTCCTGAACCGAATCTGAACCGTCGCTCTCAGGCTGAAATCGTGAAAATATTTGAAGTCGGCAGGGACATCTGGTTTATTAATGAACCGGTATCTCGGGCCGCTTCAACGCGATATACATTCTTCCGCTATGCAAATGGGAGCTACGGTCCCCAAATCTCTATTTCTGTCCGCACAGAAATCGGTCCTGGCGGCGACAGGTCCGATAGCGACCCGGGTGTCCTTCTTAGCGAAGGCGAATATGTTTGGATGGCTTTTGGCGGACACCTTTTCAAAGCGGACACCATGGGGCTTTTGTGGATTACAGATAGTGCGACACAAAGAATCCTATTTCAAAAACCGTCTGAAATAGATAGTGGGACACCTACGCTTCAAATAGCCCCAGGCCCCGTTCCAATAACAGATTTATATAGAGATTCAGGAGATAGGTTATGGGTGCATTTCGCCAACGGGAGCGTAAAACGCTATCCCAAGGATATCAATCATGCGTCGCCTACGACCCGTTCTATCCCGCCGGACCTGCTGCGGCTCAGAGCAACTCACCTTGTAAAATCGACACCGGCAGATAAATGGTATTTCAACGCAATGACAGGAAAGCTGATACGCTGGAGCGACATCGAATCTGGCAAACCGATTATCCTTGATGGAGAATCAAGTGCCGCGCCACTTGCAGTCTGGCAAGAACCTGCCAGTCAGATTGACAGAATCACTTTTGTTTTTTCTGATGCGCTTAGGACCTACCACGGTAGAATGCTGAGAACTGTTGATCCTATTGGTCCAATTGACACTGTAAACGCTTCTGTGATTACGAGAGATGGCGTTCTCTGGTTAGCGACATCTCACGGTGCCGTCCGATACGATGGGAAAAGGCTCAGGACATATACGAGGAAGGAAGATGGATTTCTTGTGGATAATGTCCGCGATGTTGTAGAGGACAGTCGCGGAAATATCTGGTTCGCGACAAGGGGTGGGGGTGCTGTTCGCTATGATGGTGAAACTTTCCATAGTCGAACGACGAAAAATGGATGGGCGCACAATAACATCGCAAAAATCCTTGAATCTTCTGAGAAAGACATCTGGTTTGCGACTGAAGGCGGTGTTACGCAGTATACACCCGCGCGGGGCGGGTTACCAGAGTGCAGAATAATCAGTTTGGAGGCGGATAAATCTTACAGCGATTTCTCGTCGAGTTTAGTTTTACCGACGCGCGGTGCTAAAACTTTCAATATTCGCGGACTCAGTTCCCTTCGAGAGGGACTTTCCTATCAATTTAAATTGATAGGGTTGGACACACCTACCTGGATGAACGTCTCAGCGGACGACTTCTCGAATCTTCCTGTTGTTTCCACCACGCGTGCAGACGAATGGACCCCATTTGCCGGCTCTATTGCGACCGAGCAACAGAACCTCAATAATAGCGGTGTTACGCAGGAAATCCAGAACCAAAACGGTGTTTTGCGTATCCGATACGCCGGGCTTAAGGCAGGACATTATACTTTCCTCATCAAGGCGTTCCGCAAAGGTTGGCACTACACGGCACCGCCAGCGATTGTGGATTTTAATATCCCGCCGCCAATCTGGACACGTTGGCGCACCTACTTACCGACCTTCATCTTCCTGACTGTTGTGTTTGCATTGGTTGGTCGTTTGATACTCAACCGGCGACACACGATCCAGTTGCGTAATGAGATGCGAGAGAAAGAAGAATCCGAAATGCAGCGTATCCGGGCGGAGTTGAGCGAAGCACAGAATATTCAGATGGGGCTGCTCCCGACGGAGGCACCGGACATTGAGGGGTTTGAAGTCGCAGGTATGTCTGTTCCGGCAACACAGGTCGGTGGCGATTTCTACGATTACCTGACTGTAGAGAACGGGCAGACCGCAATCGCGGTGGCAGACGCTGCCGGGAAAGGTTTACGGGGCGCGATGAATGCCGTGCTAACAAACGGTATGTTGTATGAAGTCTCGCGCTACAAATCCGAAGCCGCTGTCATTCTGAGTGATCTCAACGCTGGGTTAGCACCGCGGATGTATGGACCCAGTTTCATCGCACTTAACTTAGCGATCCTTGATAAAAAAAATAAAAAGATTAACTATGCGAACGGGGGACAACCTTATCCTGTCCTCAAACGAGGTGCCGAGGTCATTGAGATTGAGAACAGTGATCTTCCGCTCGGTAGTATGAAAAGAGTGGTCTATGAGTCCAGCACTATTGAGCTCAGTGGTGGTGATACGCTGATCTTTCATACCGATGGTCTTATTGAGGCACTCAACACAGAGGACGAGATGTACGGGACGGAACGTTTTAAGCAATTGGTTGCTCAGATGCCTGATACTTACAGTGCGGAGGAGATTATCCAACACATTGTAGATGATGTCCATGAATTTGTCGGCGACGCGGAGCAGTATGACGATCTTACGATTGTTGTTATCAAACAGCGTTCCGACGTATAAGCGCGCCTTCTAAGCATTTCTGAAGTCAATAACCGTTTGTCTATACTCCTCAGGGAGACCGATATCGAACCGTCGTCCCTTAACAACATATCCTGAGAAGCCTTCTGCCTTCCGCAATTCGTCCAAACAAGAGGTGAGTTGAAATTCACCTCGCTCGCGCAGATTATGGGAGATGTTCTGTTCAAGGAACTCGAAAATCTGCGGTTGAATGACGTAAATACCGAACACTGTCAAGAACTGGTCTATATCCATGCCATCTACGTGTAAATGCTCCATTGCGTACTCTGGGTCCGGTTTTTCATAGAATTCTGTTACCGAAAGTAGCGAATTTTCTTCCTTCCATACACCCGTGACACAGCCGAAGTTCGATAAGTGTTCAATCGGTGTCACTTTCAGCCCGACAACACTGTGCCCTACCTGTTCATAAGCCTCTACGACCTGTCGTGCACAACACGACTCTTCGTCTGAACCGTAAAGATGATCTCCGAGCATCAGCAGA
Organism: Candidatus Poribacteria bacterium WGA-3G; assembly: GCA_000406005.1. GTDB lineage: Bacteria > Poribacteria > WGA-4E > WGA-4E > WGA-3G > WGA-3G. The sequence continues at coordinate 19,927 of ASZN01000059.1, read as the reverse complement.
AAAGGTTCATTGCCGACCCACTCCTTGGCACAATAAACAGCATGTCCGAATCCTTCTTGTACGTCTTGTGTGACGAATGTCATCTTGTTCCCTAACGCCAGTATATAGTCGCAGTATGCTTTATTTTCTTTACTGAGTTTATTGTAATGTTCAATTCGGGGTGCTGTCTTGAAAAACGATTCAAAGAGTTCCGTATCGCTGCTCTGAATGATGAGGCATACTTCTTCAATACCGGCATCAATCGCCTCCTCAACAATCGCCATGATTGCCGGTTTCGCGCGTCCAGATTTATCAACGACGGGGAAGAGTTCTTTCTTCATCGCTTTTGATGCGGGGAATAGCCGAGTTCCGAACCCAGCTGCCGGAATAACCGCCTTGCGGACATGTCTACCTGCCTCAATGACGAGTTTCAGGCATGACATCTGCAAATCCTGCTCGATAATTTCTATCACACGCTGCTGGCTCTCTTCGTCTTTCACAATGAATTGTGCCGACCCGTCGCCCTGTGATCCGACACCTTTGCCACCCCAGATATAGGGTTGAATCGGTTCGTAGGTGAGGACTTTATGGAGCACCGGTGCCGTCAGTTGCGATGGGCAAGCGGGTATGAGGTGTTTATCGAACTCCGTCTGTGCACGGGTCATTAGCTTACCGACTGCCTCTGCATCTCCGTCTCGGAGGGCTTGGTGTGCCTCTTGTGTAATCTGGGCGCTCAGGGGACCGAGGTAGTGTTGCACGTTCTTTTCTAATTCGCTGTCTGCGAATGGATAACAGTGACTTAATTGATTCAATATAAGGAGTGTATCTTTACCAGCACCGAGATCGACGATGACAAAGTACATGTTTTCTGGTACACTGAGTTCTGTAATATCGACACGATCACCATCAAACGTCATGAGGATAGGACGTTGGTATGCGCAGCCTTGGTCCATCCGTCCACAGCGTGAAGGTGTTGTTATCTCGCCTCGGTATGCATATTCCATTTCTCCGCGCGTTGTCATTTTAAGATCGTAGGTGCGATTGAAAGCGCGGGCGACCAAGACACTGATAGCAGCACTTGAAGATAACCCTTTTTTAACGGGTAGGTCCGTAAGATAATTATCTATTTCGAGGCCTTGTACCTGGTAATTCGTTAGGATCTGATATGCGACACCGGCGGCGTAACTAAAGAATCCACCTTTTTCAGCTTCGGCAAGAAGAGCATCCCCTTCCATAGGTAGGCTAAAGGGACCGTGACGGGTGCCATCACTGAGGGTCGTCTTCAAAATCAGGCGCGTCGGATGCGGTTTAACCTCGGCGTATACACCTTGGTTTGTGCTCGCTATTAAGGTATAACCTTTTTCAAGTTCTGAGTTATTCAACCGCCACCTTGCTGCCCAATCGCTATGTTCTCCGAACAGACAAATTCTTCCCGGCACAAAAAGTTTCATAAAGACTCCTCTATTTTCACAGTTTCCAGTTACCAGTGAGCCAGTTACCAGTTAAGAAAAGAGTCCTTTGGTTAACCGTCCGCCTCTTTAACTGGCCACTGGTTACTGGTTACTTCTCTGCAGTTGTGCCCATTGACACCGCTGCTGCCATACTTCTGCTTTTAGTATGGTTCCGAGTGGTAACGCTTCGTTTTTTTGAATCACAGAGAATGCGTTTATCGCAGTCTCGTAATCTTGTTGATGATATGCATTAATGCCTATTAATCTGCGTCCTTCTAAGGCAAGGTCCTTGTATTGTTGTTGCGTTAGTGGCAGTGGCGATAATGTCTCATCGGAAACGGCTAATTTTTCTAATTGCGTCACTGCACTATGAAGATATTGATTGCTGAGCTGCCACGCTTTTTCGCTATGGAGCAGTTCGCCAGCTAAGAGGGCTGCTAACCATGTATCCTGTCCTGTTTGAAGGCAGATTGATAAGGCAGCCATCTTCTCTGCTGCGTCTTTAGGCTCAATGAGGACTGAACGGAACAACTCACGAACAGATCTTTCCGCTTGAAGGGTCGCGTTCGCTTGCCTCTGTGCGTCGTCTGGGTAAGAGAGTGCTGCGATCCGCTTGGTTCGTCTACGCGCCATCGTTTCGTATTCGGTTTTAATGGAAGCGTAGGTGTAGATCGCTTTTTTGTGCTCGTTCCTTCGCCAATGAATATCGCCTTTCAACAGTGTCGCTTCCGGACTGAATAGCGGGTCTTTTTTGCTTGTGAGACGGTCTGCTAAGGCGAGTGCTTTGTCATACGCCTGCATGCGATAGGCAGTGTACATTAATCCGCGGAGTGTGCTTGGGTTGTCGGGTTCATCTGAGAGCATCACCTCGAAGGTTTCCGCGGCGGTGGCGAAATCTTTTCGGAAGAATGCCTGCCATGCGGTATTCCGTAGCACCGCCATCTCATGCGCACAGACCTGTTCAAAAACACTACGTTGCTTTAGACGATAATTCGCGTAGGCTATATCCTCATCTTGTAGAGGGACACTGCCCAAAAAATTGATCCATTCTTGTTCAAGTGAAGTCAAATCCTTTGCATAGTGGCGCAGAAAATTACCAGTAGGAAAGACGTTTTTAAATTTTTCTATGCCGTAGGTGTCAACAAGGAACCGGACGAAGGAGCCTGCCAACAAATAGCTCCGAGAACCGGCATGTCCCCAGAACCCGATTCCCATGATGGCAGATAACGGTGGCGCGATCTCCATCTGGCGCATCGCTTTCGCCCACTGGTGCGCTGTAAGCCTGCCTTCGTCCCAGTCTGCCGCAACGGCGATCCCTTCGTGGAGCCCTATCTTCAGGCTAACCTTCAGCGGGGACCACGGGACTGTAAAGACGTGTGCCAATTCATGCTTCAGAACGGGATGCGGAAAGCCTTGCGCATGAATGTGGAACCCGTGTCCGAATGGGTCTTCTACAGATGTGTTGCCTGCGCCAGTTAACTTCTTCTTCTGGTGGGTCGATGCATAGATATACGCTCGGACTTTTTGCGAGAGTTTTCCGCCTTCAGGTATAAGATAGTCGGTTAATTGTGCGTACCGAAATTCGCAATCCTCTGCAATCCGATCAATCTCCGGTTGAAGTTCGCGGGCATAAAAGATTTCAAAATGTGCGGTTTCACGAAAACCGCCGAGTTCTTGAGCAATGTCATTGCGGGTGGGACGAATTCCTAAGGCTCCTGCATAGAACTGAAAACCGATGAGGAAGACAATCAGCAGATATAAACCTATATGTTTTGGCAGTGGATTAAAGAGTTTCTGCCATCTCAATTGTGGCATCAATTCGGTGTCTCGACTGATTTCGCACATACTAACGGTAAGTCCGAAGAATAAGGCTGCCCACAGCAGCGTTTCTGCGCGGGCGATGAGCAGTGTACTTGTTATCGGGATAACGAAATCGTAAATCGGTCCAGGAAAATATCCGAATGTCGCGTGATACGCAAACACCGGCGGGTGAAATATCAGGTTGATAACCACTGGTACACAAGAGATCGCGAGGAATCCGAGATACGCCAAGTATGCCAACCATCGTCTCTTAATCCAGAACCCGAAGAATACGCCTGCTGCGGTTGCGTACAAGCAGCTAATTATCGGTAATAGAAAAAAAAAGAGAAATCCTTCCGCAAAATTGCAGTTTTTAACACGAAGCGCGTTCAACAGGATAATACCGAGCGGTAGCACGAGTAGACCGAAATTAAATATCAGCGCACTCCAGAAACACCGGCTGACGATTTGCCCCGATGAACCAGAGAGCACTTCCGGTTGCCGTTTCATCTGCCGGACTACAGTAAATGCTACGTGTGCGCCAACCAAAGAGATGCTGAGTGCTAACACGGCGCAAAACTCAAAAGCGAGGATGTTAAACAGCGGCACGTTAGCGAGTATGAGTCCCAACACACCGAATGCGGTAAGCCACAGCCAGTATGAAAATGTCTTGTGTATTGTCGGTTGTATACGCATTTTTTGGATATCGAAAGTTGTGTTTATTCTCTATTTTATTCAGATATCCGCTCTATGTCAAGCAGAATTTAGCAGACATTAGGGGCATTTAGCTTTTCGATGTAGGAGCGAGTGTTTTTGCTTAAGAAACGCCCAAGCAAAAACGGTGTTTCTTCATGCTCGCGATCTTCCAGCCGAAATGATTCACTGGATGCAACGTCGCTTCCAATAAAAGCATTGACAAAAACCTGATATGCAATGTATAATTAGAACCGTTGATTTCGCGAATTATTAAAATTTTCGCGTCCTTTCTCTGTTAGTTACCACTACCACACGATTACCCCTCTAATCTTAACAATTTTCAACACTATACACACGGATTTTGACGCCAGAAACACCGAAACTTCAAAAGCCTTCCACCAATAACAGGAGATATTTTTATGGCAAACAGGCGAATCACAATCCCCGCGCTGCGATCCCCTGAAGATACAGATGTAACAACTTGGGAACTGCCTGAAGGTGCGATTGGCAGGCTCGGACAAGGATTACCACTGAATGTAGAGTTTTCACCTGACGGTTTCTATTTCACCGTTGCAACCAAAATCGGGTTCTGGATATATGACACGGCAACAATGGCACCTCGCGCGTTGTGGGGCACCGAACGCGGGATGGTTAATGTTGCGACCTTCTCGCATGATATGCGATGGATCGCCACCGGCGACCAGGACAGCTTTGTTAAGGTATGGGATACACAAACCGGGCAGTGCGTTACGAAAATAGATTGGGGAAGCACTCGACAGGGACGTAATAGTGTCTTGCATGTCCACTTTTCTCCGGACGGTCAATATCTCGCTGCGTCCGGTTTTGGACGCGGTGCTGTTTATACTTGGCGCACAGGCAATGAAACGCCTCTCGCGAGTTTTACCGTTGAAGACCCGAAATTGGACGACTACAGGAAAAGAGGCGTTGACTACGACAGCTCCTTTCCTATCGCTTTTGCACCTGATGGCAATCTCTTCGCGTTCGTGTCTGCCCCGGACAGGGTTACGATTTCAGACATAAATATCGGTAAAGATATCGCGAAGCTCACTGGGCACACTGCCCCGGTGCATACCCTCCTTTTTTCACCTTGCGGGCAGTACCTTGCTGGCGCGAGCGTTGGTGCCACAGTTCAGGTATGGGACATTCAGAACAAATCCCTTGTAATGATGCCCACTACATACAGAGGGAATCGGGTAAGACTCGTTTATATGCCTGATGGCGGACTGCGGGTTGCGGACGTTCACCGGAACAAGGTCGTGATATGGGATGCGTCAAAGGGTGAAAAGTTAGACGTGTTTGAAACTCAGAGTTCAAATGACCGTCCTGCACGTTTCTCAAGCGATGGGAGGCAATTCGCAGTTTGTAGTAAACGGGGTGATGTTCACGTTTGGAAAGAAGAAGCTCCCACCACGGTAGCGTCACTTTCTGGATTTAAAAGTACGGCTTATGCAGTCTCATTTTTGCAGGGTGGCAGAACATTGGTCAGCAGTCATTGGGGAAGATCAAATAAGGTGTTCTGGGATGTTGCAAGTAGGGAAACACGGCAGGTGCTTCCACCACTAACGGAACGCACCTCTTTACGGAGATCCATCGCATTGTCCCCGTGCGAAGAATTGTTGGCTGTTGATACGAGTGACAGGAACATTGAAGTTTGGCATATTGCCTCTGAAACTTTAGTTGCCGAACTTACCGGTCATGAAAATGAGACTTATCAAATCTCTTTGGCGTTCTCGCCTATAGGGAAATATCTTGTCGGTGGTGGAGCAAATGAGTCCTATGTATGGGATGTCGAGTCTTGGGAAAAACGGCATTCACTCGCAGAACAGACAGGGATAGTTGTAGGCCTCGCGTTCCATCCGGATGGAAAACTATTTGTTACCTCCTCAAGGGACGGAACGGCTCGACTCTGGAACGTTGAAACGGGTGAACAAATTGCGCCGCTCCCTTTACCAGATACCTTAGAGGATACCACCCGATATAGAGGTGAACCAGAGGAAATCGAGCGAGTCAGCAGCGGCGGAAACCTACAATGGAAGCGACACCAACACATTGAGTCCATCGTGTTTTCGCCTTGTGGCACCCTGATTGCTGGCGGGCTTGGCACCTGGATCGCAGGTGGATTAACCAACGAGATCCGATTGTGGGACACAGAAACGTTAGAAACACAGATGATCATACTTCCATCTCAAGGGACTATTCGTCCATGGGCACTGACATTTTCGCCCTGTGGACGCTATCTTGTCTCTGGAGCTTGGTGGTGTCCAGGGTTGGACAAAGCCCCTATTCGGATATGGGAAGTTGCTACTGGCGAGCACATCCACACCTTCTGGGCACATTCCACAGACGTTCAAGATGTTGCCTTCTCACCCGATGGCACGCTTTTAGCAAGCGGAAGTTTTGACGGCACTGTTCTCCTCTGGGATATGAAACCGTTTATCGGTTCTTAAGATATTGCTTGTCACAATAAAATCGGAGGTATTTGATGGAGAACCGGCAATCACAGACAACTGCACAATCTACCGAGACAAACAGCGATGTGACAACATGGGGACTCCCCGATGGCGCGATTGCTCGATTGGGACAAGGACTCATATTTGGCATGGCGTTTTCACACGATAACGCGTCTCTTGCTGTTGGAACGCGCGTCGGGGTATGGATGTATGAGCTTGACACGATGCAGCCCGTCACACTGTTTGAAACCGAACGGGGCATGATTTCTAACGTCGTTCTTTCACCCGATGGAAAATGGGTTGCCACCAGTAACGCGGACGGTATCATCAAGGTGCGAGAAATAGAGACCCAGCAGCGTGTCGCGAACATACAAGGCTGGCACGACGGCACCTCCCGCCTTGTATATTCACCGGATAGCCGATACATTGCTGCATCTGGCCGCGAATACGGCGACGTTTACGTCTGGTGCACAGAAACCGGTGCACACGTCGCAAGTTTCAAAGTGAACGTCACACCGAAGGAAGGTGAAAAGTATCCTACTCGTTTTCCGCTGTGTTTTTCACCCGATGGGCAGCTCCTCGCTTATTCTACTGGCCCGTGCACCCTTACTGTCCGAAACCTAAAAACGAAAGAACGTTTCGCTTGGCTGGTTCCAGAGCGTCATCTGTCCGAATCAGGACATCTGTATGATCTTGTCTTTTCGCCTTGTGGTCAGTTTCTTGCTGCGAGTCTTCAGGATCGAACGACACATGAGAACCTTGAGGTGCAAGTGTGGAATGTTGATAAAGAGATATTGGAGACAACTTACACCGACTACAACGGAACTCGGGCGATTCTCGCCTATTCCCCTGATGGTACCCTACGGGTTGCCGATATTTATGAAGACAAGGTAGTGATGTGGGATGCGTCCCGGGATGAAAAACTTGATGCCATTGAATATCAAGGAAAAGGTAGGACGACACAATGTATCTCGACAGATGGACAGCAGTTTGCAATTCTCACCGACCGCGATATCCGTGTGTGGCGTGCAGGCACCCCTGCTGCAGTAGCACCACACACAGTACCGCATCAGGTACCCGACTCTCTATTTTTTTATCAATCAGACAAGAGATTGGTTTACAAATACTGGTTTGAGGGTATCGTTTTCTGGGATGTTGTTCAGAAACAGGTGATGCCTTCTCCCATCAAGGCAAAAAGCAGTGGCAAGAGATGTGCCTTGTCTCCTTGTGAAGAATTATTGGCTTGCAACGGAGAAGATGGACAGACGCTTGAGGTCTGGAACATCACATCTGGTGCCCGAATAGCAGAACTCACTGAACACCAAAGTTTTATCACCACCGTGGTGTTTTCGTCATCGGGGGAACACCTCGTCAGCGGAGATACAGATGGAAAACTTGTTGTGTGGAATGTCCAGCGTTGGGAAAAGCAGCACGCATTTATAGCGCATGCAAGGCCGTTTCGGACAGCAGCCTTTCATCCCAACGGACAGCAAGTCGCTACGACTGACGGGAGTAGTATATTTCTTTGGGACGTTACGAGTGGTGAACAGCTTGGTTCACCTTCTGTAGACTCCACCTTTGTTGCCTTATATAAAGGAGATATGCGACAAATCCAGCGACAAACCCAGTCACGTGACAAACCGTCACAGAATCTCCATTCAATTGCGTTTTCACCTTGCGGCACTTTGTTGGCTGGTGGATTAAAAGGTGGGATTCATCTGTGGGATGCTGCAACTTTAGAGCCGCGCATGGGGATGATTCTACCTGAGAGTTGCTCCCATGTTGTTGGTGTCGTTGTATTTTCTCCATGTGGTCGGTATCTCGCCTCCGGCTCTTGGTGGAACAAAACAGACAAAGTCTCCGTCCGTTTATGGGAGGCTGCCACTGGAGAAAACATCCATACCTTCTGGGGGCATACCTCAGATGTTCAAAATCTTGCTTTTTCAAAGGATGGCGAACGCTTAGCAAGTAGCAGTTATGACGGCACCGTTCTCCTCTGGGATATGAAACCTTTTATGGATGTCTAAATTGCCTACCCCGATTTATCGGTCATAGATACAGATGAAAACGCTATGCAGAATTTTCTTGCAGTTTAAGGTAAAATGTGTTAAAATACGATGTGATAAGTTTCACACGGCGGTGCAAAGTTGTGCGAAACAATATTGACACAACTTGTAAAACAATATAGCGAGGTTGCGCTTCTGGCATACGCAACAGGAGGAACAGAAATGGCAAATGGAATCTCACGATTTTTTAAGTCAATGTGGTATACGTTAACAGGCCGCGCGCATGAGGCAGCCGATCGAATGATGGAAAACCCTGAAGCCGTTAGAGGGGCTTACGAAGACATCATCAGCGATAAGAAAGGGAATATTCAGCGCTATAAGCAGGCGATCGGTCAACTTATAGCACTCGTGGAACGCAAGAAATCCACGGTAAAGAGCCTTACCGACGAAGTCGAAAAGTTGGAAGAATTGAAATCTGGGGCAATCGCTAAGGCACAGCAGACCGCTGCGGACCTGCAAGCACAGGGAATGGGACCCGAAGAAGTCAAACAGCACGCTGAATATGTACGCTGCGTTACGGCTTACCAAGAATTCAATACCAATCTGGAAGACAAAACCGGACAGATTTCCGAGTTGGAAAATGATATTGCAGAGGCGCAAGCCGGTATTGACAACCATAAGATCCAGATTACCAGTCTACATCGCGATTTAGAACAGATTAAGGATGAACAGTCAGAAGCGGTCGCTGATCTGATTACTGCGCGAGAGCAGGAGGATATCGCCGATATGCTTTCGGGTATTAGTATGGACGGCACTTCTGCTGAATTGTCACGGATGCGAGAAATCCGTGAAAAAGCGAAAGGACGTTCAGTCGTCGCACAGGAGTTGGCGGGAACGGATTCAAGGTCCGAGGAACAGGAATTTCTCGCAGCTGCGCGATCCTCTTCAACCTCCGACGAATTTGATGCTTTGATTTTCGGCGCACAGCAAACAGATACACAGACGGAAACGGAAACAGAACCTGCTAAGAAGGCAGAGGATTCTGATTCTGAGCTGCCGCTCTAACGTGCTAATACAATTCTCTCGCTGCGACGTAAGTTTGCTTTCTAAAACTGAAGGGGGCGACAACTCATACCTGTTAAAAGCCCAACTTATGCATTCCGCTCCGAAGCCGGGATGCTCATTAATTCTGGGACATCTCGGAGTCTCGTCCTGTCCGGAAATATCCACGACCTCTTTTTTTTCAAGGAAGAAGAGCGCACGGATTATGTTCCGATCGTCCCCTTTTTAACGCATAGTTGGGATATACCTGGGTTCATCCTGATAGTTTATGAGCTCAACGGTCCCATCCGCTTCGCTCAGGAGGCGGAGCGCGAAAAGGTTGCGCGCGGCTTCAACCGATGGCGAGGCATCACTGAATCTGATACTGATATAGATGCACGTGCCAGCACCTCGCGCGGACGCGAGTCTGTGATCGGATCACTTGAATCCGCTATAGAACCCTCTAATGTCTCTTTCTCACAGTACATGACCGATGCGATCGGCAGCCCGACGCTTGCGCTGGAACTCCTCCGCCAGTTTTGTCTGCTTTCCCGTAGCACAAACAAGGATGGCGAAAAATTTCTCTCTGAAAAACTGATTATCCTGATAGAAGCAGCCGATATGCTGCTTCCAGAAGGCGAAATACGGAGTTTGTCACTTCAGGATAGGCATCGGGTCAGTATCGTTCAGGATTGGATTTCCGATTCCAATTTCATGAACGGCAACGATACCGTTATTTTCATTGCGGAGTCTCCGAGTCTTTTGAATTCTCGGATTATTAGGTTGCCACAGGTCGTCAACGTTGAAATCCCTGCCCCGGGGATGTCGGAGCGTCAGCACTTTATTTCGTGGTTTAACAACACGCCGCAATTGATTACGAAGCCGTTAAACTTGTGGGGTACACAAGCGCAACTCGCAATGCTGACAGCTGGATTATCCATACAGGCACTCCGTCAAATGTTGCTCTCTGCATGCTATTCCGGTGAGAAACTTCAACCTGAAGATGTCATTGAGAAAGTCTCCGAATATATTCAGACGCAGTTGGGTGAAGATGTCGTAGAATTCAAAAAACCCGCACACAGTCTAAAGGATATCGTCGGTAACCGGAAGTTAGTGGATTTCCTAAAAACGCAGCTGATTCCGCGTATCACCTCAACCGGTCCCGATGCGATTCCGGGAATGAGCGTCTGCGGTCCCATCGGCAGCGGAAAAACCTTTATTTTCGAGGGACTCGCCGGTCAACTCGATATCCCGGTTCTCGTCCTCAAGAATATCCGGAGTATGTGGTTCGGACAGACAGATGTCATCTTTGAACGGCTCCGACGGTTGTTGATGGCACTCGTGAAAGTGCTTATTTTCGTTGATGAAGCGGATACGCAGTTTGGTGGTGTCGGCAGGGAGGCACACAGTACAGAACGGCGTTTGACGGGAAAGATACAGGCGATGATGTCGGACCCTCAACTCCGAGGCAATATCACATGGCTTCTGATGACTGCCCGTATCTATAACCTCTCACCTGATTTACGACGCGAAGGTAGAGTTGGCGATATGGTGGTTCCGGTACTGGATCCGAGAGATGAAGATCGTGAGGATTTTCTCCGCTGGACTGTTGCGAAAGTTTCTTCCAGTCTACTTTCTGAGGAAGAGACCGAACGACTTTTGAAGGTAACCGAGGACTATTCTGCAGCGAGTTTCGCTTCGCTGCGTTCCGACCTTGAAGCTGCCAGTCTTATCAAGGCAAACTCAGAAACTGGTGAACTCACAGTCGATGAAATTATTGCCGTCGCTGAAGATCGGATCCTACCGAATATCGGACCGATAAGACGGTACCAGACCTTACAGGCACTCCTCAATTGCACACGAAAATCGCTGCTCCCCGGCGAGTATTCCGCAGAAATCCGTGAATCGTGGGTGAAACAGATTGCCCAACTTGAAACGTTGGGTGTTAGAGGGTAGAAAGAAAAATGCTGCATTCGCACGCGACGCAATTTTGCGTTATCAAATCTTCGGTGTCAAAACCCCCTTGCTTTAGCTGGGGGATGTAGACACCGCCTATTGTTGTGTCAAAAATAAATTTGACTTTTGTTCAAAAATGTTGTATAATATTAGTATCTACGGGTTAGGATACGCGACTTTCAGTTTAACTCTGATTGATCCTAACCACCCCTTCGCGGGGGTTGCGTAGATGTAGAAAACCAAGAAACTACAAAAAACGAACATTCTCAGTAGGACTAAAAACTATGCAACNTTGTCCTGAATCGGGCGATTTGATTGTATATCCCCTACACACTCTAATGTTCAGTTCTGACGTAGGAGATACCTACCAGAAGTATCGGTCGCTTCCGAGAAGTTTCAGGAAGTTTCCGTAGTGTGCTAAATGGGCCTATTTCCATTTAAGAGAGTTGCCTGCATGACCCGCACCTTGCATTCGTATGCATGTTGGTTCGGATTAAATCCGAACAACCTATCCACGAGGTAGGAAGATGGCCCCATACCGTTAGACCTCTTATGGAAGTGACGGTAAAGGTTGAGAAACTCGCTTGGGAGTTCTTTCAAAGAATCCCCCAAGCTTCAGCTGGGGGAGCGGTCAAAACAACATTTCAGAAGGAGAATTACCATGCGATATTCTGATTGGACTGCTGAAGAAATTGGGTCCCGTGGTGAAGATATCTATCAGAAGCAGATACGTGATAAAGTTGACCCAAAACACAAAGGCATGTTCCTTGTGCTTGATATTGAAACCGGGGACTACGAAATCGCCGATGAGGATTTAGAAGCTACAAAACGTCTGCTTGCTAAGAATCCCAAGGCTATGACTTACGGTGTGCGAATCGGATACCCGGCCACCCACGGTATCGGCTTTAGCTTCATGGAATATAATGTGGAATACGATAATGATAACAGGGACAATTAAAGAGGAACGTATAGCCATCATTGAAGTGGAAGTTATCGGCTTAAATCAGCGCGCGAAAATTAAGGCAACCCTTGATACCGGATTTACAGATTATCTAACGCTACCAGAGTTCTTGATTGACTATTTAAAACTCCCACGGATTGGTACCCGGCGCACAATTATTGCTCACGGAAGGGCAGTATTTCTCAACTTGTATCTTGCAAAAGTAATTTGGCATGGCAAAGAACGCGATATAGAAGTTCTGCAAACAGACAAACAACCGCTGGTCGGCATGTCGCTGCTTCGCGGAAGTCGTGTAACACTGGATGTGGTAACAAATGGGGATGTAACAAATGCCCCTTTGCCTTAGGAACATTGCTGAACCAACAACATCTCCAAAACGATCTCAGCAGCGTTTGGCAAAAGATTTGCAAGATAGCCGAAAAATCTACCGATTAGTTAAACATTGAGAAGTGCTGAAAAATAGCACTTTAAGGGGAGTTTGTTGATGGCACATCACCACAACCCAGGATCCGTGGATGCCTACTTCCGACAAGGCAATTCGCTCTACGAGATGGAGCTCTACGAGGAAGCCATTGATGCCTATACCAGCGCAATCCGTTTTAATCCGGATAGTATTACCGCCTTCTACAACCGAGGCCTCGCCAAGGAGAAACTCGGCCGATATACTGACGCTATACAAGACTTTGACATCGCCACACGCCGGAAACCCGATCTTGCTCAAGCCTACTACAGTCGCGGAAATGCTAACACCAACCTTAAACAATACCGCCAAGCTGTAACTGAGTACGATAAGGCGATACTATACAAACCCAATTACGTCGAAGCTTACATGCGCCGGGGTGCTGCGAAACTCTTCCTCGGGCAGCATGCTGAGGCCCTAAAAGACTATGACTTTGTTATACAACACAGCCCCAATGAAGTCATAGCTTACTACAATCGCGGATTGATCAAAGTTGAACTCGGACAGGACGCATCCGCTATCGCGGATTTTGATGAAGTGATACAACGCAATCCGAATAGAGCCGATACGTACTACAATCGCGGAGCTGCAAAGAATAGGCTCGGCCAACACACAGCAGCACTTGAAGACTATGACAAAGCTATACAACTCAAGCCCGACTATGCTGAAGCCTATGATAGCCGAGGCATGATAAAATCTGCCCTTGGCGAGTATACTGAAGCTCTCAAAGATTATGACGTGGCGATACGATGCCAACCCCACTCTGCCGAAGCCTATAACAATCGAGGGATCGCGAAACAGGAACTCGGTCAATACGCAGCGGCACTCGAAGACTATGACAAAGCTATACAACTCAAGCCTGATTATATCAAAGCTTATAACAATCGAGGGGTCGCGAAACGGGAGCTCGGTGAACATGCCGCTGCTGTTGCTGATTATGACATCGCCATCCGATGTGACCCCAATTATGCTGAAGTCTACTCTAATCGCGGGGCTGCGAAGACGAAACTTGGTCAACATGATGCCGCTATTGCAGATTTAGACACAGCAATACATCTCAATCCGAATGATGCCGTCCCGTATTACAATCGCGGGGCTGCGAAGTTGGCCCAGAGTGAACACGCAGCCGCTATCGCGGATTTTGATGAAGCGATACAACGTAATCCTGACCTTATCGATGCCTATTACAATCGCGGATTTGCTAAGCGTAATCTTTATCAATATGCTGAGGCTATACAAGACTTTGACATCGTAATACAGCAGAAACCTGAGGATGCACAAACCTATCTCATACGCGGTGGTCTAAAGTCGGCCCTCGGTCAATATGCCGAGGCTATACGAGACTTTGACACTGCCCTACAATACAACCCCGATGATGTCAACATTTACGTCGCTCGCGGTACCGCGAGGACTGCCAGTGGTCAATATACTGAAGGCGTAGAAGACTTTGACATCGCAGTTCGGGACAACCCCGAAATTGACTTTGTTTATCTCTACCGCGGACATGCCAAAGCAACACTCGGCCAATACCTCGACGCTCTACAAGACTTTGACACGGCGGCACGTCTCAATCCCAATGATCCGCAAATCCCTCTTCTAAAAGCAGGAGCGAAATTAGAATTAGAGAGAGCTCGGGAGGCGAAACAGGATCTTCGCACGGCTTTGAGACTCGCTAAAAAGAAAGGCGATGCGGACCTAATAACCCACATTGAGAAAACATTGTGTAACCTCAAACAGTAAAATCGGTAAGCGTGGAACCTATGAGAACCTCGCGTCAGCTGAGGTTAACGACCTCTCCAGTTGCCGCAGAACGGTACCCTGCACAGATAATTTCGACGGAATGTGCCGCAAATTTGGCGTTCATCTCGCTCTCTACGCCGTTCTCAATACAATCTATGAACGCGCTGAACTCCCGGGGTCCGTCGTCTCCACTTCCGACATCTATCCACTGCTGTTTCGGTCGCGTTCCGGTTTCTGCTTGTGTGCTACTCCACATCCCCATCGGATCGAGTGGGTGCGGGGTCGGTGGCTCAAACGCTGGTTCAGCGGCAAAAACTTCCAGACGGTTCGCTGAGGCATCAAACGTCAAAGTTCCCTCGGTGCCGATGAGGTGTACCTTCCGAACGCCGCCTTGTGCGTGGCTCTGCCAACCGTAGCGTCCGCTGGTAATCGTTGCTGTGATGCCATCTTCTAACGTCAGCACCAATGCACCGAAATCTTCGAGATCACAGTCGAGGTGCTCTTTAAAGAAATAGTTCGCTGTTCCACCAAACACGCGCTGCACGCGTTTCTGTGTCAGCCAATTCACCATAGACACCGCATAGACCCCGACATCAAACATCTCAGGTTTCGCTTCAACGAAACTGTAGCGTTCCAACGTAGGTTTTTGGACTCTTTTTTCTCCGACAGGTGCGGTGCCGGGATGCCCTTTAGAGAAGAGGACATCGCAATGGATAGCCTGAAGTTCGCCGATACGTCCACTTCCCAATGCTCGCTGAACCGTGCGTGCCCAAGTACTATGGATATTACTGAACATCTGGGTTCGCACACCGTTTTTTGAGACCGCCTCAACGATCCTGTTCGCATCTTCAGGGTTGAGTGCCATCGGTTTATCGAGATAGACGTGTTTTCCGGCTTCCGCGCATTTTGCACCGACACGTCCACGACGTTCCACCTCCGTGCAGAGGCTGACGATATGTACATCCTCACGCGCCAAAGCGTCGTCGAGATCACGGATGAAAGGTAGATTTAACGATTCTGCGAGTGCGCGTGCGAGTGCCACCCGTTCTGGGGGTGCATCGAGTTCATCGGCAAACGCAATCAATCGGCAGCGTTCGTCTTGTGCGAAAAGTGAGGCGTAATTCTCTTGATGCGTGCGGTGTCCACCGAGCAGAAGCACTCCATATTTTCCGTTTTGCTGCATGTTTAAACCTCCAATTCAACAGGTTGACCGCTTTCAAGCGATTGCGCAATAGCCGCTGTTAACTCGCCAGTCCCATCGAGTTCCGGTAGAATAGCGTTCTGGTAATGTCTACCGATTGGTGTTTCGTGGTAGATGACCCCTCTGTTCCCGACCAGCATGATGTCAATCGCTGTTTCAATATCCTTTCTGTCAACGCTCAAGAGTGCCATCTGTCCCCCGACATAGTGAACCATTACCGTCACCTGTGTGCTGCCTACGTGTTCCTGTGCATAGACACGCTCCGGTGGCGAGGGGATCCATTCATTTGCGAGTGCCGTCACCACTCCTATTGACGACAGCAAATCCGCGCTTTCGTCCGTCACGTGTAGGACACAGCGCAGGAACACTGGACTCCCAATTCGATCTTTTTCAAGCACAGATTGAACCGATTTTTTTAGTAGTTCCATCTTTCTCCTTTCTGAAATGATAACCAAAAAAGGTTGACGAATCTGCGGATATTATGCTATATTTGTAACGACAAGTTTGGTATTTTACCACGCCAAATTTCCGTCACACTGAATTAGCAAACTTCAACCTTTTTGGAGGAAAACTATGCCATTGAAAACCCTTGAACAACTGCTTAGTGAAGCGAGAGCAAACGTTGGACACATATCTCCAGACGAACTCACAGAGACGACAGAGACAATTATCCTCTTGGATGTTCGGGACGAAGCAGACTACGACGAAGAACATCTACCGAATGCTGTTTCATTGCCGCGCGGCTACATTGAACTCGATATCGACGAGGTTGCCCCTGATGCGGACACACACATCGTTACCTACTGCGGTGGCGGTACCCGTGCGACACTCTCTGCACACACCTTAAAAAACATGGGTTATGAAAACGTTTCAGTGTTAACCGGTGGTTTCCGTGGTTGGAAAGCCGAAGGATTACCCACCGAAGAATCCGATGCCTAAGTGATAGCATTAGAGTAGCACGGATAGCAGACCTTGTCAATATCTTAACGGCAGTCGGGCAGGGCCATTTAGTTTTAGATAAATTATCGGATTTTCTAAATTTTTGGATATTTCCTTTCAAGTCCGGTGCGGTTCCAAACCGCACCTACCGGGCCTGGGTTTCAAAATTGACGGATACCAATGGAGAAAACATGCGTAACAGATATATTTTCTTACTACTTATACTTCTTACACTTTTCATCGGGGACAGCATTGGACAGAAGAAGCAACTCAACGTCTTCACATGGGCAGGGTACGTCAGCGATGACATCCGTGAGGGGTTTGAAAAGGAGTTCGGGGTTACCGTTCTCGTTGATACTTTTGCTAGCAATGAAGACCTCCTCACGAAGTTGATGGCAGGCGCGACAGGGTACGACATCATCATGCCGTCTGACTACATGGTATCGATTTTAATCAAGCAGAACCTCTTAGAAGGTCTGAATCGCGACAACATCCCGAATTTCGGGAATATCAGTCCGCTGTTCCTCGGTAAATACTTTGATCCTGAAAACCGATATTCTATTCCGTATACGTTCGGTACAGCAGGTATCGCTTACGATTCGGCTGTTATTTCGCCGGCACCGGATAGTTGGGAAGTCCTATGGGACGAACAATACAAGAACCGGTTTAGTATGTTAGACGACCAGCGCGAGACGATGGGTGCTGCACTTAAACTGCTCGGATACAGCCTCAATAGTACCGCTCCGGAGGAGATCACGGCGGCGAAAGAGAAACTCATTGAACAGAAACCGCTTGTGAAACAGTATAAGAGCGAGGCGGAAGAACTTCTCATCGCAGGTGATGTCGTTATGGCGCATTGCTGGAGTGGCGATGCGTTCCGTGCGACGGAGACACGTCCGACGATTCGGTACGTCATTCCGAAGGAAGGGTCGAGCCAATTTATTGATGCTGTTTGTATACCGAAATCCGCACCGCATAAGGCACTCGCGGAGCAGTTCATTAACTATCTCCTCCGTCCCGAAGTCAACGCCAAGATTACTGCCTTCACGAAATACGGCACCTGCGTCCCGACGGCGAAAGCGTTCTTACCGGAAAACCTACGGGAACATAAATTTATCTACCCGCCGAGAGAGGTGTTGGAGTCCCTTGAATGGTTGAGAGATCCAGGCGATTTCACGAGGCACTACGATCGCGCGTGGGAAGAAGTCAAGGCGAAATAGTTATTCTTGCCCATCGTTGATAGACGCTAAATAACGCTATTGAAAAAACGGGCTACCAATCCTCATCGAAAAACGGCGTACTCGGATAACTGTAGACGTTGCCTTCGTAATTGCGAAGTTGGATTTCATCATCGTCGAAAGCGACGACGGGGTCCGGGATCAACGCGATCTTGCCACCGCCACCGGGTGCATCAACGACGTAGTGGGGCACACCGAGTCCGGATATATGGCCACGCAACGCCGAAACGATTTCTAAACCCGTCTTCACTGCTGTCCGGAAATGATCGGTTCCGACCACGAGATCCGCTTGATAGATATAGTACGGCTTGACCCGGATCCGTAGTAACCCCTTCATCAGTTCTACCATAACATCAGGATCGTCGTTCACGCCTTTGAGAAGTACTGTCTGGTTACCGAGCGGTATTCCGGCATCGGCGAGCATGCTGCACGCTTTTTCCGTCTCAGGCGTGATCTCACGCGGGTGGTTGAAATGGGTATTGATGTAAAACGGGTGATACTTCTTCAAGATAGCGCACAGCTCAGGTGTAATACGTTGTGGGAGTGTCACGGGGACACGCGAACCGATCCGGATGATCTCCAAGTGTTCAATGGCTCGTAAGCCCCCGACAATCATATCAATCTTTTTATCTGTCAGCATGAGTGGGTCGCCGCCGGAAATGATAACATCACGGATTTCCGGGTGTGCCTGAATATAAGCGAGTCCTCTTTCAACGTTGTCCTCAGAGATTGAGTGCGGGTCGCCGACTTTCCGTTTGCGGGTGCAGAAGCGGCAGTAGATGGGACACATATAGTTGACATAAAAGAGGGCGCGGTCTGGGTAGCGATGCGTGACGTTCGGTATCTCGCTATCGTCCTCCTCGTGGAGTGGGTCCTCTATACCGGAGCTAATCAACTCCTTTGAATCAGGAACGACCTGTTTCCAGATTGGGTCGCCGGGTTCCTCTATGAGACTGAGATAATACGGGTTGATACGGATCGGAAATTCTTTGTGGATGCGCCGCATCTCTTCGAGGTCAACATCGAATGCGGCAGCGAGTTTTTCCGGAGTATTGACAGTATCTCTGACAAGACGTTTCCATTCTTCCATATACGTGACCGTCCTTTCTAAATAGTACTTACGCATTTTTAAATGAGGCCGTACATAACAAGTGATAGAGGAGCTCTTCCCCGTAACGGTTTGGAACCCCGCCTTCAAAAGGGGTGCGTAAGTTCAGTTACTGTTGGACGTTTTCTCCTTAAACGCTTGCGGATTTAGAAATCTGCAAGTATTGCCTTACGATGTATCTATAGTTTGCGCGACTACTCTGAGGGTGTGTAGTTCTTGATCGTCACTTTTGTCATAACATCACGTTCGCGGAGTGCTTCTACGACATCCATCCCTTCAATGACTTTACCGAATGTGGTATAGCTGCCGTTCAGGTGTCCAACACTTCTCGGATCTGAGGTAAGACAGATATAAAACTGGCTTCCAGCTGAGTCTGGGTTCTGTGTTCGTGCCATAGCAACGACCCCTTTGTCGTGGGGTGGCATCTTGTCCCGAAGCGTGGGGTCTTGAAATTCACCTGGGATTGTCCATCCGGGGCCACCGCTGCCGGTCCCTTTCGGGTCGCCGCCTTGGATGACAAAGCCGGGAACATATCGATGGAAAGTCAGGCCATCGTAAAATCCAGCCTCAATCAACGTAGCAAAATTCGCCACAGTAGCGGGGGCAGCTTCAGGGTAAAGTTCTATAATAATGTTGCCTTTTTGGGTTTCTATCGTTACATTAGGCAATTGTTCACCGTTGCATGAAACGATGGTTGCCAGAAACGCACCTAATAAGCTTAATTGCATGATTTGCGTGTGAAAACAGGGAATTTTCACGAGTTCCTTTTTTGTGTTTCTATGCGCGACCGTTTACGCAGCATTCGTTAGATTATAAGTATCGTCCTGTCTTGTTATATAGTAGATCCCGTAATTATCTTTACAACGGCGGGGTTACAAAC
>ASZN01000058.1 GCA_000406005.1 Candidatus Poribacteria bacterium WGA-3G | reverse complement strand
AAGGGTGGTAGAGAACACCCGCAAGCGCGGGGTCGTAAATCTCTACCAGCAGATACGAATATGATACCACAATTACAAGCAAAAGTCATTTTTTTTTTGACACAAACCGCTAACCGCTACTACATCCCCCAGCTAAAGCAAGGGGGTTTTGTAGCGGAAGATTTGATAATCAAACACGGTTGGCGAGAAACATCTCTGTCACTGCCAAAGCGAAGACGACTAACATCAGATACGCCCAGACATTTTGGTTTTTCTCAACATCTTCTCGGTATTGCGCTACAAGTTCTGCGCTCGGTTTCTCCTCGACCGATTCGTCCGCAGCACCTTTCAGCATACTCGTCAGTTCCTCTACATCACGTGCCGCAAGATCAGATTCCGATGTGTCAATATTGACGACAAAATAGTGTGTATCTCCGCCAGATATATGCGCGGAATAGATACCTGGAACCGACGTGTCCGCGTAAAAAATGCTGTTTTGTGAAGGACCTTCCGGTGCATTCTCGTCCGGCTGCACACGTGTCTCAACGTTGTTCGGATCGAAGATAGCGATCTCCGGCCGTTTCAGAGTGTCAGATACCTCTTCATCGTCGAAAACCTTCAATTCAACACTATCGCCGATACGATAATCTGGTGTCGTGTCTACGCTTTTAAGTGCAAGATACTTAATAGATTCATGTAGGAACGGCAGATAAACGGCACGAATCGGTAAATCGTTCCATTCTCTATCTATTGTTGAGGTAAAGCAGAGGACACGTCCGAGGTTTCCGTAGGATTTTTCAAAGAGAGCGGGGCTGCCATCATCATAAGAGGCGATCACGGTTGCGTCTTTTGTCGGCACAGCCTGAAAGAGCCTGTAAAACCGCGCTTTACCGAAATCTCCGTGATTCGGTTCCTTGAAAGGTGTGAAAATCGGATGATCGTACTGTACTGTCGCGATCACACGGAATTGATCACGATTGAATGCGTCCCCGACTGCTTGCACAAAGTCACAAGGCATCAGTCCATCCTCGCCACCGAGGTGTCGTTTGTAGGTATCCGTATCTATATTATCGCCGACTGTCAGAATCAAACCGCCGCCGTTAGCGACAAAATTTTTCACACGTTCAGCTTCAGCGGCAGACAATTCCGCAACATCTGCAAGGATCAGAACATCCAGGCGCGCAAGTGTCGCTACATTTGGCACCGCGAAGGTTTCAGTAAAATCAATCCGTATAGCCGTATTTCCAACTGAGGCTAACGCCTTTTTAATGAAAAAAGTTTCGTCACTTTGGTAACGGCTACCAGATCGCTCTCTTTCGCGAACGGCGTGGACTTTAATGGACTGTAGGCTTTGCAACATAAAATACCGTTTGTTATCAACAAGGAGTGGATCCTCTGAGATTTCAACCCAGCCTGTGTGTGTCGCTTCGTCTTGGAATTCAACGCTGAAGACAGCATCCGCGAGGTCGTCCGGTTCAATATCAAGTTCAACGGTATCCATCACATTATCATCTATAAAGAGGCGGACTGGCAGATTTTCAACAGGTTCAACACCAAAATTACGGACGCGCGCAACCAAACGTGCGGCTTTCTGTTCTTTCAAAACAACTGGCGGCACACTGACCGCTGTAATAGTGAGGTTCTGTGGCTTTTCCGCATGGACATCCACAAAATGTATTTGGACATCCGCGCTCAGTTTATCCGTCTCAATGAAATTATCCCATCCGCGTTTTTGCATATCACTGATGAGATAAACCTGTTTTTCACCGATAGGGATACCTGCAAGAATCTCATTCGCGCTTTGGAGTGCGTCCAGGTAATCTGTCCGATCGTTCGTGGTTTCTGCTGTATTCAACGCCGTCCGAATATGTGAAAGTTCTGAACCGAGCGGTGCGACGACACGCGCATTATCGGAGGAAAGGATTAGGCAAGCAGCGTCCGCTGCGTCAAGTCCGTCCAAAATTTTGACAGCCTCTTTTTTAGCGTTCTCAAACATCGCCTCATATTGCATACTGTAGGAGGTATCGAGAATAATAACAGTGTTGCGTTTGCCACCGGTTTTCTGTGTAACCACAAACGAATCGGCGAAAAAAGGACGTGCAAACGCGAAACCGAGCAATGCTAACATCAGGATACGCATTAGCAGAAGCAAGAGCCGTTTCAACTTGTGCCGCCGCACGTTCGTCTGGTGCGACATCTGGATGAAACGGACAGTACTGAATATCAGCTGCCTTGCACGTTCTCTATTCAGTAGATGGAGGATGATCGGAATCGAAGCACCGATAGCACCCGCCACTGCAAATAAGGGAGCTAAAATGTCTAATCCAAACATTTTTTTTGATAGTTGTCAGTACGGGAACGAGTACGTTCCCTTTCAGTTACAAGAGTCGTTGGAATTGCCGAAACCCTCTTTAACTGCGTACTGAGTACTGGTAACTGATAACTGAAAACTATTTAATAAATTCCTTGCCGTTTGGCGAGGTAAGAAGCGAGTGCGAAATCAATCGGGGTCGCTGTTGTGATTATGTTGTAATCAATATCGGCTTGTCGGAGTGCAAGCCTATAAGTGTCGAGAAATTCATTGAAATTGCTGAGATAACTCTCCCGAATCGCTTGTGGTGTTGTGATAATCTCGGCATCGTTTTCTGCATCAATAAATCGGATAAGTGCTTCTGAGCTCCGTCCGCTCTCAAAATCAGTAAACTCAAGTTCCTGTTTCGCGAGGACGTGAAAGACGATAACCTCGTGTCCTTCATAACGTAGATGCTCCAATCCGGCGATCACTTCCTCATGGTTTTCGTCATAGAGATCGGAAATAAAAAGGACCAATCCGCGTTTTGTAAGCCGTTCAGCGATCTGATGAAGGGGCGTTCCCATCCGAGTATTTTTTGTTGTCTGTAGCGTCTCCAAGGTCAGTAAAATTGCGTGTAAGTGTGATGTACTACTTCGTGCTGGCAGGTACTGATGAAGCGAATCATCGAAATACGCGAACCCGACTGCATCCCGCTGCTTTGCCATAAAATAAGCAAGCGAGGCGATAAGATAACTTGCGTATCCCAACTTTGTGAGTATCGGTTGTTTGGGTCTGTTGGGTTCGGAATCTGGTGTATCCTCTGTTTCGTTTTCCGTATCTGTCGGGTGCATCATAGACTCGCTTGTATCTAAGAGCAGGTAGCAGTTGAGGTTCGTCTCCTCCTCAAACTGCTTAATATAGTATCTGTCGGTCCGAGCGTAGGCTTTCCAGTCTATATGTTTGGTGTCGTCTCCGGGCATGTATTGCCGGTATTGCGAGAATTCAACAGAAAACCCGTGATATGGACTCTTGTGTAGCCCTGAGATAAACCCTTCAACGACGTATCTGGCAATTAGCTCAAGGTTCCCGATTCGGGCAAGTACTGTTGGGTCTAAAAACGCGCGTCCAACTGCTGAACTCTGTTGCATCTGTATCCTTTCATAGAAGTTACCAGTTACCAGTTACCAGTTACCAGTTACCAGTTACCAGTTACCAGTTAAGAGATTGTGTCGGGAATATCTTATACCATTTCTAAAAGTTTATACTGCATTAACCACACACCGTCCACCCAGGCCCGGTAGGTTCGGTTTCTAACCGAACCTGACATAACCCAAAAATGGTGGCACTTTTAAGATGAAATATTTATGCACACCCTCATTTAACTGGGCACTGGCCGCTGTTAACTGCAAACTATTTCTTTCTTAAAATAAGCAGTGTGAGATCATCGAACTGATCCGCTTCACCCTGAAAATCCATGACTGCCTTGTGAAGCGCAGCGCGGATCCCGTCGGCATCTTCATTCTTACACGCTATAGATGCCTCAACAAGTCGTTCTTCTTCATAGTAATCGTCTTCTACATTAACGGTTTCTGTGACACCGTCGGTATAATATACAACGACATCGCCGCTCATGAGTTCGACATGCTCGGCTTCATACTCGGCAATGCTTGAAACCATATCGTTTGGGAACATTCCGAGCGGGATACCACCGACCTCCTCCCCCAACCACTTGTAGGTGCCATCTTTTCTAACGAGTAGGGGCGGGTTGTGTCCGGCGTTGAGTGTCGTGAGTATGTCGGTTTCTGGATTAAGGTGGCTGTAGAAGAATGTGGCGTATTTTTCCTCCGTACCGCTTGCGTAAAGAAGCGAGTTAAGCGTCATAGCCATATCAGCGATTTCGGCATACAAGGGCCCCTGCGTAGATGCGTCCTGTTCGACATTTTCCACAGCGATATTTTTCACACGTGACAATTCGGAGATGAGGCCGGCGCGTAAGGTCGCCATCAGTAGCGCAGCTTGCATCCCTTTTCCAGAGACATCCGCAATCGCCAACCCCCAACGTCCGGTAGGCAAAGCGATACAATCATAATAGTCGCCGCCGACGGGTCCTCGGGGTTCATAATGTCCCGCCACTTCGTATCCGGGGATGTCTGGTAGCATGTCAGGAATAAGGTTCTCTTGAATTTTGCGTGCCTCTTCCATTTCAGCCTGGAGTTGACGCGCTTCGAGTGCCTCCTGATGGAGGTGTGCGTTCTCAATCGCGACACCTGCCTGTTTCGCGAAAGAATCGAGCAAGATGACATCTTCATCCGTGAAGGCGGTGATGCTACCGCCGCGTTCCTCTTTGTCGCCGACGATAAGAATTCCTAAGACATCACCATCGCGTCCAGGAATCGGGACAGCCATCAAATTTCTACCGCCGAAAAGGGTATCAGACTCTGGTGGACAGTGCCCCGGAAGCCCTTCTGTGACGACGGATTTTAGTACATCTGTGGATGTCAATTCTTCGGATGCAGACGCATCTTCACTGTATGGAATAATGAGTCCATTCCCGCTGTCTGGACCTGCTGTTCGTTCAAGCAAGGTCTCAGGAAAGGCGTAGTTCATCTCAAGTTCTTGTTGGTCGGTGTTCGTGAGCATGAGAGCGCCGGCGTTCGCGTCAAGGAGTGAGACAGCCTGGTGTACCACCTGCTCTGCGGCTTCTTCAGGTTGAAGCAGTTGACAGATCTGGGGTGCACTCTCGGCGAGCATAAAGAGTCGAAACTTCTCGCTTTGAATACCCTCGACCATCTGCGAATATGCAATCGCGATTGATATTTGATGCGCGAGCGTCGTCAGTAACTCCTTTTCCCAGGCTTCTAAGACATCTCGCGCCAAAAATTTGCCGAGACCGATCATCCCCAAAAATTCGTCTTGAATCTTTAGCGGGACCCAGAGGCGTATGTCTATAACCTCGGCAAGTTTAGCGCTCCGGTCAAAGAATTGCTTCAGCGAATCCGGGGGCGCGTCGTTTTCAATGAAAGCGTGTTGCAGTAAAGCCGTTAGTTCATCCTGCTCAATAGGGATCGGTGGGAATACCTCATCAGGTGTCACCGCAACGACATCAAGGTTTTGTTGTGTTGAGTGATAACGCAGTATGGTGCCTCGCCTAATTTGCAAAGTTCCGAGCGTAATGCGGAGATACGTTTTGCTTGAATGATTGAAATTCGTGTGTCCTGAGATGAGTGTTTGTCCCAGATTTTCCAACTCGGATAGGCTGAAGATGAGCCGCTCCATCGTCTGTTCGGCGGTGCTTTGCGTCTTATGGGTTTGCAAATTGGATCCTAATGACTTGCTCAGGTCTTTCATAGTGTTGTATCCACAAATTCGGTTCTAATTTTTATTATATTAATGATTACTGATGTCAAAAGGCGCGCGTAAAAGTTTACCGACAACACGCCATAACATTTAAGAAAAACGCATCTTAATGGACAGCCGAATTCAATTCGATTCTCAGACAAACTTATAAGTTCGCAATTGCGGATTCTTCATCTGGGTAGATACCGGCATATTTTGCAAGTGCCATCATCCGAAAAGTGCGTTCTTGCGTAGCGGACAACCCGCAGAAATTCAAAGTGCCTTCGCGCTCCTCAAGGGCTTCTATAATTTCGATAAGTATAGATATACCGATGCTATTAATAAGCGTTGTTTGTTCAAGGTTGATAACCAACTGTGTGTGACCGTTCTGAATGAGTTCTCGCGCTTTTTCAGACAGTTTTTCGCCGAGGGCGTCGTTCAGATACCCAGCCGTTTCAATCACCGCGTGTTCTTGTCCCTCGCGGATTTGAATATCAAATTTGTTTAGCAAAGTGCTTACCTCCTTCGTAAACTCTGAATATGGAATGCAAACCGGACGGCATAACCTAAAGAGGGTATGTAGAAGAGTCCATCGCTGGCAATAACGAAGGCAATAACGAATTTGAGCGCGGGATTGTAAACAACCGATCCCGAATGCAAATCGCGCCACCGATATAGCGAAAACAGCATAACGTTTAGGCAGTTCTCCGACTCTTTCTTTTTATAACGCTAACGGTTGTCCCATTGGAGCTGCTTTCTATATCTACTTCATCCATTAGGCTTCTAACAATTTGTAAACCTCTGCCGCGCTTGCGCAGATCAGGGTGTACACCTGGTGTCCCAAGTAAGCGGGAACCATCCAGAATATCGGGGGTTATACCGATGCCTCGATCCATAATTTTAAACTGCAACTGATCCTCAGAAAGTAGGAACTCAATATGAACCGCATTATCATCGCTCTGGCTGTGCTCAAAAGCGTTTATGCAGGTTTCAATAATCGCGAGTTGAATCTCTTCAACCTGTCCCTCCTCGAAATCCATCAATTCTGCAAGGACAGAGGCGGTTTTCGCTGCGGCAAGTTCCATATCAGGGTACATCGGTATAGTGAGGAGTACTTTGTGTTCTAATGACACGTTTTTTCCCTCCTTGCTATCGCTCATGTTTTACATAGAAAACCTATAAATCCGTTCTAACTTCATCAAAATCTTCGTTTCAACTTATATTTTTCGCAGATGCACGGTTACAAAGACCTGACTTTAAAATATACTATATTTCAAATTGTGTCAACATTTTAATTAATTTATGATGTTCGCATTCCAAAACAACTTTCTATACTCAGGACTTACGCAATTTTGACGATGTGACGCTCCGTTAACTGGTAAACTCTCAAAAAACAGAGACGTTCTCAGGGCACAGGCTAACGGTTTCCTATGCTACAAAAGAGCAACCTGCGTAAGCCCTATATACTTTTACCTGATTTTTTTCTACGCATCGGTATTTAGGAAACCGGAACCTTCGTTGCATCGACAATCCTGCGTGCGTCATCAATACGCGCGGATGCTTCTGAAACTCGTGGCTGATAGGTCGTAAATTTCACCATATCGCAATTGGCGAGTACTTGCTGAACCCGATCGATAGACTCGTCACCTATCTCAGCACGCAGCATCGCTTGAAGGAGTGCTGTCGTTGTTAATTCTAACGCAGGAATCCGATATCGTGCACCGATATATTCTCGGAGGGCGTGTGCGACTTGGGTATGATACATCTCCATATCGCCACGCGCAAGCAGGTCCGATGTCTCAATCGCTTCCAATCGTTCGTATGCCACCTCATGCGGCAGCGGAACATCTATCATTTCATCTTCAGATACTGCTAAGGTTTGATACCGTTTTTGGAGATAGAACCATACTGACGCAGCTATAAGTCCGAGTATTACCACAGCACCGATAATATGAGGGAGTAGACTCTCGGACACCTCCAGTGGCGGTTTGATATCGCGTAAGCCTTGTCCGTTTACCGCGCCTTGCATAAAAACTTGTGTAAGTACAGACATATTTCCTGCGAAATGGTGCGCCATACAACCCTATATCTAAAAAATTTCCGAGTGTCCCTTATGTTATGCGTGGTTCAACGATTATCGATTTCGGAGATGTTGGGCACGCATACTGACATACGCCGCACCCCGTGCAACCGGACTCCAGTACCTCCACAACACCTTTTGTTGTGAGTTGAATCGCATCCTCTCCAATCGGACAGGTGTCAATACAATACGTGCAAGCCACTTCTTTCGTCCGAAGGCACGTCTCACCATTGAACACTGCCAGGCCGATCCGAATATCTTCGGCGTAGACCGGTTTTAATGCGCCACTCGGACAAACATACATACACGCCAATGAATCGCAGATAACACACGGTTGCTCGTCAGGATCAATATACGGTGTGTTGGCGATAGCAGATTGAACGTTCAGCAACGGAAGAATAGCGTTTGCCGGACAGTTTTTGATACAGTTACCACACCGATGACACGTCTCCAAGAATTCTGCTTCAGGCAATGCGCCGGGTGGACGTAAAATATAACCTCTGTCCGGTTCTTCAACCGACAAATGTTCATGCATCTGGCTGTCAAGAAGTTCAGCGACCGGTTGCATGATTTGGTTGAGTGCTTCCTTGAAAAAACCGCGTCTCCCTGTTTCACGAGCCATGCTATGATTTGTCCTCGAAAATCGTGGATAGTGCTGGCATTCGGGCTACTCTTCAGAGTTCTTCGGAATCCGATAGCAGCATCTGTGGCTTCCCTGCATCAGATGTTCTTCGCGAACAATCTTCGCGTCCAAAGATTGGCGGAAGAGTGCCAATTCAATCTCACATACGTGCGGGTATTCTTGTGCAATTACGGCAATAGGGCAGTTATGCTCGATTAAAACGTAGCCGTCTTCTTCCTCATGAAAACGCGCCATGTACCCCTCTTCATCACGGATACAGGCAAGTTCCTTGACGCGTTCAGGTAACATTTTACCTTTAAGCCGGAGTTGATACGCTTTCAGCTGCGATTTCATACGTTCACGGAACACTTTATTGATGAAACCGGGACCGTTAAATTTCGCTACCTCATTCATCAATCCGACAGCAAAGTTGGCGTAGGTCGTCGGGAAGAGGCTGTTTGCTTCATCCGTTAATCGATACACATACGGCGGGCGACCCCGTCCCTGCTTTTCTTGGTAGTGTTCAACCAAACCCTCTGATTCAAGTATTGCGAGGTGTTGTCGTACGCCCATCTGGCTGATATGCAACGCATCTGTCAGTTGACCGACAGTCATGCCCGCACGCATCTTCAGCAACTGCAGGATTCGCATTCGGGTTTCGCTCATTTCACAATTCACGTGGCTACCTCATATTGGATTAACATCACAGTTTTATATTTTTTCTACTTTATACAACCTTACAAAGCATTATACCATAAATGCATATCACAATTCAAGCATTAAACGAATTTGGCACAGGGTTATTCAATTTTAAGAAATTATTGGGTTGGCCCCCTTTTTTTTACGATCTGGTGCGAAAACTTTCTGCTTGATACATATCGTATTCTGTGTTCACGGTTTTAACTTCTTGTGAAATGCTGCGACAGGCTGCGATAGGCTGCGAAAATTTCGGTAAATTTCTTTAATTGTATTCATATTTTAAGTAGTATATATTAAGTATTATCACCTGAGAAAAGAACAACACCAAAAACGGACAATTGACTGACGCTTGAATTTGGCATGTACCCGTCAGCCTCTATTTTTCTTTTGTCTATTTCTTATTTGTATGATACAATTCTGTATCTGTTAGGACTTACGCAATTTTGACTGCAGCCCGTTCTGTTAGATGAGAATTTTCGGAAAACACAGCGTTTTAGTGGCACAAACTATGAAGTTTGTGCTACAAAAGAGCAGCATGCGTAAGTCCTGTCTGTAAAAGTATGTTTGCGCAACTATTGATACGAAGTACGCAAAGGAGACGCGGAATTGCAGCACGAACTCACCGAATCACAAATTAACGATTATCAGGAAAACGGATTTCTGGTCATTGAGAACTTTCTGGATGCCGACGAATTAGAAGAATGGCGACGTTGCACGGACGAATCTGTTGAGGAACGGCTCGGTACCTCCGTTGAACAGATGACGAACCAGTTGGATCCGTCTAATTTTTACGCGCGGGTCTTTACGCAATGCTTACGCTTAGCGGATTCGCACACAGGTATGCGGAAGCTGGTACACGACCCGAAAATCGGGAAGATGGCGACACTGCTTGCCGGTGTTGACGGGATGCGTATCTGGCACGACCAGGCACTGATTAAGCCGCCGTCTGGGAACCCGACGGCATGGCACCTCGATGTCCCTTATTGGTCATTTGACTCACGGCACGCGGTTTCGTTTTGGGTCGCGTTGGACGATGCGACCCTCGCGAACGGTTGTATGTGGTATCTACCCGGCACGCATAAAACTGCTCGCTTTGATAACGTCGGTATCGGCGAAAATATAGGGGCGTTGTTTGATGTTTATCCCGAATGGAAAGAACTTGAACCGCAATCCGCACCCTGTCCCGCAGGTTCTATGGTATGGCATAACGGATTAGCTGCACACGGTGCAGGTGCAAATATGACGTTTTCACACCGTCGCGCAATGACATGCGGTTTCATGCCTGATGGATGCACCTTCAACGGGAAACGGAACATCCTACCGGAAGACTATTTCAACGCACTCGAAATTGGTGATGTGCTTGATAATAATACCCAAAATACACTTGTCTGGCACAAGGATTGGGAGACACAATAGGCGAGCACTACAACATGGTTACTCGAAAAAATGGTAGATTTAGGACTTACGCAATTTTGACTGCAGCCCGTTCTGTTAGATGAGAATTTTCGGAAAACACAGGGTTTTAGTGACACAAACTATGAAGTTTGTGCTACAAAAGAGCAGCATGCGTAAGTCTTAAGATTATAAACGAAGGAGAATTATGATATGGCAAAACAACCGAATATCGTCCTGATGGGAGTCGATTCGCTCCTCGCGACACACATGAGTTGCTACGGATACGAGCGACTGACAACACCTCACATCGATCGGTTTGCAGAAGGCGCAACCCTCTTCGAGAAAACTTACAGCGCACATATCCCGACAACGAGTGCTTATGCCTCTATGCTCACAGGGATGGATACGTTCAGCACACAAGTCGTTGCATTGCGCCACCAAGGCCCGCTCCGCGAGGAGGTCAAGACGTTGGCGGAAATCCTACGGGATGCAGGTTACGACACGACCTGTGTAGGATTCAGCAATAATCCAAGTTCCCGTGGGTTTGATACCTATCTTGACTTCTCTGGCTGGGGGCCCGACGAAAGCGGACGTAGCCCGAAAGCGGAAAATCTCAATAAAACCACCCTCCCAGAACTGAATCGATTGATCGATCAGAGCGACGAAAAACCGTTCTTCCTGTTCCTGCGCCACATGGATCCACACTCTCCGTATCTACCGCCCGCCCCGTATGAACGGACGTTCTATCACGGCGACGAGTGCGATCCGAGCAATAAATCTATGGAACCGGTGATGGCGTTCAAACCGTTTTGCGATTATTTCGCCTCTTGGATGCCACCGGGAATCACAGATAAGGACTACGTCATCGCACAATATGACGGTGCCGTCGCTTATATGGATGCATGTATTCAGACGCTTTTCAATGCGCTTGAAACGCGCGGTGTGATGGACGAGACCATCATCGTTATCAACGGCGACCACGGTGAAACGCTCTACGATCACGAGTGCTGGTTCGACCACCACGGAATCTACGATGTCACCTTGCATGTACCGCTTATTATCCGCTACCCCGGTCGTGTGCCTGCCGGAAAACGGGTCTCAGGCTATAACCAACACAAGGACCTCGTTCCGACGCTTCTTGAACTTGCAGATATTGAAACCGATATTGAATTTGATGGTCAGAGCCTCACACCGATGATCCACGGCGAAGTCGCTTCTTACGACAGCGAGTTCTATATCACAGAATGCACATGGATGCGTAAGCACGGTTGGCGGACACCTGAATGGAAACTCATCGTCGCCCTTGAACCCGACTTCCATTTCAAACCGCCTGTTGAACTCTACAACCTCATCCAAGACCCCGATGAAAATAACAACCTTGCTGATACACATCCAGACATCGTCAATGTTCTCGAAACCCGCATGAAAAGTTGGATTCGTCAACGGGAACAGGAGACAGGATTGACGAATCCGATCATGACGCAGGGCGATTGGCACGGGAAAAAAGGTGTCGGTGCGTTCAAGACCTCTGAACAGGCGTATAACACGATGCACATCGGGGATGCTGGGGCAGCGGCACGTTTACAAGCCAAATTGAGAGATGAATAGCCATCAGAATGGTTGTCAGCCGTCGGCTTTCGGAAACTGTCAGTAAGAGATTTCTGACTAAATCAGTCCGCTCTTCATAGCATCAGAAACGCAGCTCGTAATGAAGCAGATCGCTTATGGGGTTTTTGCTGGGGTGTT
Organism: Candidatus Poribacteria bacterium WGA-3G; assembly: GCA_000406005.1. Taxonomy (GTDB): domain Bacteria; phylum Poribacteria; class WGA-4E; order WGA-4E; family WGA-3G; genus WGA-3G. The sequence continues at coordinate 8,265 of ASZN01000058.1, read as the reverse complement.
TCTTCAAGTACGCCGCAAAATGGAGAGCGGATTCAAGAAAGGCATGTCAAACCCCAAACCGTGTTATTTAACCGCAAGGAAAATTAAAAATATGCCAGATTATAGACGAGATGAAGTTTTAGGACGACTAAGGGCAGAGTTGGATCGAGGAAAACATTTGCTTGCTGTCGGTGCCGGAACAGGTATCACTGCGAAATTTGCTGAGCGTGGCGGTGCAGACCTGATCGTAATTTACAACTCCGGTCGCTACCGGATGTCAGGATTCGGCTCTTGTGCTGGACTCTTGGCTTACGGCGATGCAAACGCCATTGTCATGGAGATGGGTGAGCGTGAGGTACTGCCCGTTGTGCAAGAGACACCCGTTATCGCTGGGGTTAACGGTACAGACCCGACGCGCCGGATGCGCAACTTTCTCAAACAGGTTCGCGATGTCGGTTTCGATGGCGTTAATAATTTTCCGACTGTCGGCGTGATTGACGGTACTTTCCGTGTGACACTCGAAGAGACGGGGATGGGTTTCTACAAAGAGGTTGAGACCATCGGCATCGCGCACGAGATGGATCTTTTCACGATTGTTTATGTTTTCAACCCGGAAGAATCCGAGAACATGGCAAAGGTCGGTGCGGACGTTATCATCGCACACATGGGGACGACAATCGGCGGTACTATCGGTGCAGAAACGGCTTTCACACTTGAAGATGCGGCGTTGCGTGTCCAAGAAATTTGCGACGCTGCGCAGTCAGTGAACCCTAATGTCATCTGCCTCTCGCACGGCGGTCCCATCTCAAAGGCACCGGAGGCGGCGTTTATCAACGAGAAAACGGATGCTGTCGGTTTCGTGGGTGCCTCCAGTATTGAACGGTTCGCCTGTGAGGAGAGTATCCCGCGCGTTACCGCTTCATTTAAAGAGTGAGCCGGATTACGCAAATTAGAGTCTGTAGGTTGGGTTAAACGCAGTAAAATCCGACCTATTTTTTTCGTTGACAACCTATACAAGACATGGTATTATACTTTTAATTTCACGAAGGGCACTTTGATAAAATTGCGAGAATTCTGGCGAACCGTGAGAGATTTTTGGAGAGTAGGGAAAACCGGTTTTGCACTTTTCCTAATATCCCTCTTTGTCGTTATCTATGGTTCTATCGCCTTGGATTATGAAACAGTGAAAGGCTGGAAAGGGCACGAGTCTGTACAAAATGTCCTTAACGATATTTCGAATTTCATCCCGGTGGGTGCAGCNGTAGTCGGGATGATAGTAGGAGGCATTGATCTAACTATGTTATTATCAGATTGGTATTTAGACAGACGCGAAAAGCGAATTCAGGCAGCCAAAGCGGAAGGCATCGCCGAAGGCATCGCCGAAGGTCAAGCGAAGGTTTATAGAGAAATCGCGGACTGGGATCGACGCAGAAGGGAAGCAGCTGCACGCGGTGAAGAATTCTCTGAACCGCCCCCCGGCACAACACAAAACGGTTCCCAATAGTAGACTAACTTTAGAGAGTCACCAACTTCCACACCCAGGGGCTCTCTTTTTGTTTCCTGTAGTGTACATTAGTAGGGCTTACGCAATAATGTTTGACATAACCTCATAGTAAGGTGTAATATGTTCTGTGAGGAGGTTCCTAAAAATGGTTAGACCGATACGTCTACATTATTGTCAATATCTACTCAGCACCCCTGTCAATTCAATATAGAAAAATGGGGAACACAATCTTTTGAAATAGGAAACCGATATGTTAGAAGCGACACAAACCTACCTGTCTATAAGTAACGACAGCGAACAAACAGATAACGGATTTTACGGTGCACTCAATTACATCCGAGAGAACGCTGATACAGAGTATGGAAAAGGCAGATATTTTGAACGACTGATAAGAGCATATCTCCTTGAAGACCCGTTTTATAAAAATCGATTTTCGGAAGTCTATCTCTGGTCTGAATGGGGACAACTACGCCCGGAATTCGACGGTAAAGATATGGGCATAGATATCGTCGCGCAAGAACGCAATGGCGGATATTGTGCTATCCAGTGTAAGTGTTATGCAGAAGATAAACGGATTTCAAAAGCTGATCTTGATTCATTTATCTCCGAATCTAATCGCGAACCTTACACCGCACGAATGTTTGTGGATACAGGGAAAAGCTGGAGTGCTAACCTACTCAAAGCTATTGATGGATTGCAACCGCCGTGTCAACGGATTAGTGCAGCAGACCTCGCAAGCCGACCCGTGCAATGGCCCAACCTAAGCCGCCAAGCACCAGAGCAAATTGATTATCAATTAGAGGCGTTCAGTCTACGAGAGCATCAAAAAGAAGCGTTTGACGACGTTGTCAACGGATTCAAAGAATTTGACCGCGGTAAACTCATCATGGCATGCGGTACAGGGAAAACCTTCACTGCACTCCGAATTGCTGAGGGGATCGCTGGTGTCGGTGGTAGGGTGTTATATCTCGTTCCTTCGATCGGACTCTTTGCACAGGCGATGCGTGAATGGGCGGAACAACAAGACATTCCACATCGCTATATCGGAATATGCTCCGATACAAAAGCAGGAAAAGCGAATGAAGACGCTACCCTTATGGAATTGGAATTCCCTGTTACCACCGATGAAACCGTTATCTCCGAAGCATTACAGAAAAACGATGAAAACAGCATGAGAGTTGTTTTCTGCACCTATCATTCACTCCCTAAAATAGAAGAAGCACAGAACGCTGGTGCCCCCGCTTTTGATATTATCTTTTGCGATGAAGGACACAGAACCACCGGCATTGATAGATCTGATGATGACACATCGCCTTTTGTGCTTGTACACGATAATGATCGTATCCGTGCTAAAAAACGCCTTTATATGACCGCAACATCCCGTCTTTATACTGAAAGCGCAAGGGCAAAAGCCGCAAAGCATAATATAGATGTGTTTTCTATGGACGATCCAGAGACGTATGGTCCCGAATTTCATCGCCTCCGCTTCTCTACTGCAGTTGAAAAAGACCTCCTTTCAGATTACAAAGTGGTAATACTGGCTATGTCCGAACAAGGTGTGAATGAGACGCTGCACAAGTATCTCAGTAATGGTGGAAGCGAGGTTAACATCAATGATGCGACAAAGATTGTTGGGTGTTGGCGCGCATTACAGAACCCCGAAAGAAAATCACCAGACGATGCATCAATCAAACCGCTCACACGCGCGATCGCATTCACAAACACCATCAAGTCGTCAGAAAACCTCGTGAATCATTGGAACGGCATTATAGAGAGTGCTATTGAAAATATACCAGAAGGCCAACTTCCCGAAAATTTTAAATGCGAAACTGCACACGTCGATGGAAAAAATAATGCGCTCGAACGGAAAAGACTGATTGAATGGCTGAAGGGTGATTCTGATGGCGTTTGCCGTATCCTCTCTAATGCACGATGCCTCTCCGAAGGTATTGATGTTCCCGCGCTGGATGCTGTGCTTTTCATGACCCCCAGAAATTCACACGTTGACATCGTGCAGGCGGTCGGACGTGTGATGCGGAAAGCACCCGGCAAAGAATATGGTTATATTGTCTTGCCTGTCGCAATTCCGCCAGATGTAGACCCTGTTACAGCACTCAATGACAATAAAAGGTTCGCCGCTGTGTGGGGTGTCCTCCGCGCGCTCCGCTCACACGATGACAGACTGAATGCTGAAATCAATAAAATTGACCTTAACAACGAGCCAACTGAAATTATTATCTTTGATGATGGTGACGGAGACCGTGCAGAGAATGGAGAGGGAACTTTAGACCCTGAACAACTGCGGATGCCGGTCAATATTTCTGCCGATGCAATTTACGCTAAAATTGTGGAGAAATGCGGTGATAGAAAATACTGGGAGAGTTGGGCAAAGGATGTCGCAGATATTTTCAAGCGACTCGTTGGACGAATTGAAAACCTGTTGGACAATCCTGATAACGAGGCATTGCAGATGTGGTTTGATGATTTCCACACGGAGTTGAAAGAGACAATTAACGACTCAATCACGCGTGAGAGTGCTATTGATATGATGGCACAGCACATTATCACCCGTCCCGTCTTTGAAGCACTTTTTGAGAACTACGACTTCGCTTCCGGTAACCCAGTCGCGAATGCACTCAACAAACTACAAAACGATTTTGGAGAGTTCGGACTTGAGAACGAAACGCGCGATTTAGAAGGATTTTACGAAAGCGTCCAGAATCGCGCCCGAGGACTTGATAACAGCGAAGCAAGACAACGTGTGCTATTGGAACTCTACGAAAAGTTTTTTGTTACTGCCTTGAAAAAGGAAGTTGAGCGACTCGGCATTGTCTATACACCTATTGAGGTGGTAGACTTCATATTGCACAGTGCCAATGAGGTGTTGCAAGATGAGTTTGGGCGAAGCCTCAGCGATGAAGGTGTCCATGTACTTGATCCATTCACTGGTACCGGCATTTTTCTCACCCGCCTGCTGCAGTCCGATATTATCCAAGATGCAGATATTGAACGCAAATATAGAGAAGAACTCCACGCAAACGAGATTGTCCTATTGGCATACTACATCGCCACGGTCAACATTGAGGAGACGTTCCGCGGACGGCGCGGAGAAGACAGCACTTATGAACCATTCAAGGGCATCGTCCTGACCGATACCTTCAATCTGAACAAAAAAGACGATCCAACCCTTTTCCCGAAAGAGTGGTTACCAGATAACAATGCACGCGCTGAACGTCAGCAAAAATTTCCGATTCAGGTGATTGTAGGCAATCCACCGTGGTCAGCAGGGCAGCGAAGTTCAGCAGACAACAATCAGAACGTGGAATATACTGAACTTGAAGAACGGGTTAGAGAAACCTATGTTGAGTACTCTACTGCAAATTTGAGGAACAGTCTTTACGACACGTATAAGATGGCGATCCGATGGGCTTCTGACAGAATTGAGAAACAAGGTATGATCGCATTCGTTACCAACGGGTCATGGATTGATGGAAACGCCGATTCGGGAATTCGTGCTTGTTTAGCAGAGGAATTTAGTTCTGTCTACGTCTTGCATCTGCGGGGAAATCAACGCACACAAGGGGAACGTTCGCTCCGTGAAGGTGGTAAAATTTTCGGTCAAGGTTCACGCGCCCCGGTTGCTATTTCAATCTTCGTCAAAAATCCAGAAGCAACACACGAAGGCTGTAAAATCAAATACCGAGACATTGGTGACTACCTTACACGTGAGGAAAAATTAGAAACACTGCACGAGAAGGTGGCAATCTCTAGATTTACTGATTGGCAGACAATTACACCTGATAAACATTACGACTGGGTGGAACAACGAAACGAGGCGTTTGCGAATTTTTACCCTATGGGCACAAAAGAGACGAAAGCTGGCAAAGCAGATGATGCCATATTTGGCTTGTATTCGAGAGGTTTAGCAACAAGTAGAGACGCATATATCTACAATTTTTCACGTGATACTTGCTCTGAAAACGCAGAACGAATGACGCATACCTATCTCGGAGCACTTTCTGAACTTGAGGAAAACTCCAAACTTACAGCAAATGAAGTAGCGCGTCAATATACCACAAATGTTCAGTGGGATAGAGAGCTTGAAAACAACCTAAGTCGGGGCAGAACAACCGAATTTGATGAGAATTACATTCGGAAAACTGCTTACCGTCCATTCGTAAAAACGAACTGTTATGCGGATTACACATTTGCAAATTGCAAATACCAGCAAGATCTGATTTTCCCAGAGAGTTCCACTGATAACCTTGTGATATGTGTACCTGGCATTGGATCTAAAAAGGCATTTTCCGCACTGATGACTGATGCAATGCCGGACCTCGGTTTAAACAATGCAGCACAGTGTTTCCCGCGGTGGCAATATCCAAAACCAACGGCTGATTCAGACGCATCAGAAACACTTCTTGATGTTGACGAGCTAGATCGTATTGACAATATATCAGATACAGCACTAAAGGCGTTCCAAGAACATTATAAAACAGATAAAATTACCACAGATGAAATCTTTTATTATGTTTATGGTGTTCTCCATGCTCCCAGTTATCGAGAACAGTTCGCTAACGATTTATCCAAGATGATACCGCATATCCCTTATGCTCCAGATTTCCGCGCTTTCGCAGAGGCTGGGAAAAAGTTAGCAGAACTCCACCTCAACTATGAGACATGTGAGCAATACCCGCTCACAGTTGAGTTTCCAAATATCTCCTCACCGCCAACCGACCTTGAAGATGCAGACCCAAACCTTTTTCGGTTGACTGATAAAGCAATGAAGTTTATAGATGCTGAAAAAAGAATCCTTGCCATCAATGATAACGTTCGTATAACAGGCATTCCAGAAGATGCTTGGGGGTATGTCGTCAACGGCAGATCACCGCTGGAGTGGTTCATTGATCGCTATTATATAAAGACAGACAAGGATAGCGGTATCGTCAACGACCCGAACGGTTGGTTTGCTGATCCACGCGATTTAGTCACCGCAATTAAGCGTATTGTTTATGTCAGTGTGGAGTCTGCGCGGATTATTGATAATCTACCTGATGAGATAACTGATTAGTAAGGTGCTTTTAATGTATGAAGAATTAGATGGAATTAACCCTCCAAACGATAAAGATATTTTGTGGCGATACACGAACTTTGAGGTATTCGTTAATCTGTTAGATACAGAAGCTTTGTATTTTACAAGAGCTGATAAATTCGAGGATCCATACGAAGGATTTATACCCCAAAGTATTATGGATGCTTACAAACAGTCCCTCGAGCGTGTCACCCCAGCAGAGTTTGTCGAAGCAATTATGAAATGGCATGAAGCTTCACGTAAATATGTTATGTGTAACTGCTGGCATCAGAATGTAGTAGAGTCAATGGCAATGTGGGAAAAATATCACATGCGCAATAGTGGTGTTGCTATCAAAACAACCATGGAAAAAATGAAAAATAGTTTGTTAAGCCAATATTCTATTTATATCGGTCAAATAGAGTATATCTACGGTAACACAGATGACGACCAATATATGCAAAACTTTCTACAAAGCGATATCCCATTGGCTAAAAAATTGACATATTTTCCTTATTTCCGAAAAAGAAAAGAATACGAACATGAGCAGGAAGTTCGGTTAATCGTTGATATTGATCCTTTCGTTAGGGATGCTCTTAATAATCAGACTGTAGAAAATGTAGATTCTTTTTTGAAGACTGGATTACCGGATATATGTGACATCGGTATGCTTTTCAATATTGATGTAAGGACGTTGATTGATGAAGTCATTGTCTCACCCTACGCGAAGGATTGGATTACGGAAACTCTCAGATCAGTAGTTCAGAAATTCGGATTTAATTTTCAGGTTAGTCCATCAACACTTTTAGATGACCCTACTTCAGACGAACTTATCAATGATGGAGGTTTATAATGGAAACTATAAATGTTGTTGTTGACAAAAAATTTGAACAAATTCTAAAAGAAGAAGCAAAAGATTTTTCTATAGATTGGTCATTGGTAGAAATTAATTGGGTTCTTTACGAGGAATTGCTATTAACTCACTTAAAACCTCCTTTGGGTAAAAACATGGTTAAGATGGTGGTTTTAGGATTCAAAGGGAAAATTCCAGTGCAGGATGTAGACAGTTGGTTCCGTTCTTATCGTTTCACATATTGTATTTACTACAAAACCGCCCATACAGCAACTGAAAAGATGACGATGCTTAGTCTTGGTGCTGAAGGCACAATTAGCGATATAGCGATAAAACTCCGTGATATTTTCAGAGATTTCAAAGGTGTACTGCCATCGGAAATTCGGGCCACTGTCTAAACCAAGATTGTGAGTGCGTTTCAACAGACAATAGTAGAATGTAGGTTCAATTCCTACTCGGTGAACCTAACATGGCATATCTTATACCAAATCTAAAAAACAGAGTTGCATTATAGAGGTTTTGGGACGCTATGAGGTATCCGCATGTAAGAGGCGCAATAATGCAGATCGCATTTGGGCGTGTACGCCGCAGAATTGCGCGACTACGAGCCAGTTTTTTGTTAATGACAGGCGTTTATTTAGAAATGGTATTAGTATAAATGTCCGTATCTTCCAACCAGGGAACCCAGTTCGTCCGGCTGTAGGAGCGATCTCCAGATCGCGATCTTCCGGCATATTTTTTCGTTGACAACCTATATAAGACTATGGTATTATACTTTTAATTTCACGAAGGGCACTTTGATAAAATTGCGAGAATTCTGGCGAACCGTGAGAGATTTTTGGAGAGTAGGGAAAACCG
>ASZN01000057.1 GCA_000406005.1 Candidatus Poribacteria bacterium WGA-3G | reverse complement strand
TGAACCGCCCCCCGGCACAACACAAAACGGTTCCCAATAGTAGACTAACTTTAGAGAGTCACCAACTTCCACACCCAGGGGCTCTCTTTTTGTTTACTGTAACCTAAGTTGCCACTTTGTAGCATAGGAAACCGTTAGCCTGTGCTACAAAGTGCCGAAAATGCTACGAAACATGCCAAGTTGTTCGCAAAAATGAAGGTACAATGGAGATGGCAGAATCAACTTACAATAACCAGGGACTTTTTTCTACTTATCATCTCGAAAAAATAATAATGGAGCAGGCATCAGATGAATTGGAATCGACGTATGAGCAGATTAAACAGATCTATGCTTCCATCGCTGAATTTGCTGATAATCTGAATGAATCACAAACAGAAGACGAATTTATCCGTCCTGTTCTGAAAATTCTTGGGCACACTTTTGGAGTGGAACCGGTGCTACGCACCTCACAAGGCACAAAGCAGCCGGATTATGCCTTTTTCACTGATCAGGAATCGTTGGACCAAGCGCATCGGCATATTAATACTAACGCCTTTTTCAACACAGCAAGTGCTATCGGTGATGCTAAGGCATGGACCAGAAACCTTGATAAAAAATTAGACGGACCGGGCGATCCATTTTCTAATAGCAATCCCAACTATCAGATCGATTTCTATATTCGCACTTCCGGACTGACGTGGGGAATTCTCACAAGTGGGAAGTTGTGGAGACTTTATCACCGCGACACAAGTTATAAACTGGATAGTTTTTACGAGGTTGACCTTGAAAAGATACTGATTAATGAAGATACAGACGCGTTTCGTTATTTTTATTATTTTTTTTGGAACGATGCGTTCGCACCGGGTACCTCTAATCAATCTTTTCTGGATGATGTATTGTCAGGCAGTATCCGCTATACTGTCTCAGTGTCGGATGATCTCGGGGACAAGATATATTTAGCACTGGAAGAACTTATCAACGGCTTTCTAACCTTTCCAGATAACAACTTAAAAGTCTCTGATACGAAGATGATTCATGAAAATTGTCTTATTCTGCTTTATCGCTTGCTGTTTGTTTTGTACGCCGAAAGCCGTGGATTGCTACCACTTGAAAACCGTGAGTACCAGTCTGAATATAGTTTAGACGCGCTCGCCACCGAAATACATGACAAATTAGATAATCATTCTACTATCCCTAAGTTGAAAAGTGATTATTGGACTCGTCTCCATGACCTATTTACGCTCATTGACAAGGGATGGGACGAACACATTCCACAGTATAATGGAGGGTTGTTTAACCCGACCCGACACGTGTTTCTGGAAGATAACAAAATAGGTAATAATGTTCTTGCCAATGTCATTAATACGTTGACCCGAACGACGAAAGGAGAACGCATCGCGTACCAAGATTTGGCAATTCAGCATTTGGGCAATATCTACGAAGGACTGCTTGAATATGAACCAACTGTGCAGAGTTCTCCTGAAAAAGTTGTGTTAACAAAGGACAAAACCAAGCGCAAGACAAGCGGAAGTTATTACACCTCCGATGCAATTGTGCGTTTAATGGTTGAGGATACACTCGGGCCGCTTTGTGAACGCAAGACATTTGAAGAGATTCTCCGGCTAAAAGTATTGGATCCAGCGATGGGCAGTGGTCATTTTCTCGTTGGTGTTATTGATCATCTCGCTTTAGAACTTGCCACCCATCCCGATTCACCACCTATGACGACTGGTGACACTGACACAGAAATTGCATATTGGCGTAGACATGTTGTTGAAAACTGCATCTATGGCGTGGACATCAATCCAATGGCGATGGAATTAGCAAAAGTAGCTCTCTGGCTTCACACAGTAGCGAAAGGCAAACCGCTTTCGTTTTTGGATCACCATATCCGATGTGGAAACTCGCTTATTGGTGCGAACATCGCGGATCTTGCTAACCTGCCTGTCCTGAAGAAATCCCGTCGGACTAACGAAGAAATTCAACCGGCACTTAATATGGATTTTGGATTTACTGATACTGTCTCGGAAGCCGTTGGACATTACCTTGTTATTGAGCGGATGGAAGGACAAACTGCTGACGCTATCCATGTGATGGAACAGAAATTGGAGCAGGCACAGCAAACTCTGCGCAAGCACAAAGAAATTGCGGATCTCTGGTTGAGTGTCCATTTTGGAAATAACGTTGCACGCAATAATTATCATAATGCACTCAAAGCATTAGGATCACGGCAGGCAAATGTAAATATTTCTACCAGTTTATCCAGTCATCAGGAAGCACAAAGGTTAGCAGAACACTACCGTTATTTTCATTGGGAGATTGAATTTCCTGAAGTGTTTCGTGACGAATCTGGAAATGAACTCGGAAACCCAGGCTTTGACGCAATTGTTGGCAATCCACCGTATGGTGCGGATCTTGACTCATACGAAAGAACGTACCTAAAAACAGTGATAAAAGAAACACGAAATATGAACAGTGCAGCACTATTCATAGACACCGCCAAAAACCGTTTAATGAAAACAGATGGCGTGCTTGCATTTATCGTGCCAAAGTCACTGTTATATAAAGAAAAATGGCGGAGCTTAATGTTCGGATTGTTTGAAAAAACACGGGTTTTGATTGATGTTGAAGTCTCTTTCAAAAATGTTAAACTGGAGCAGGCGATTTTTGTCTATGATACCTGTTACACGGAAAATTTTTATACGGCGTGTAAATTTATCGATGAGACGTATGTGAGAAAAACGCGCATCTCTCGTTCCTATCCAGATCAGTTTCAAGCATGGATATGTGATGTCTCCGCTGACGAGATTCAACTCGGTTTAAAGTTAAACCAAATCGGGACATCTATGCGGGACATTTCCGAAACAAAACGAGGCTTGTCTTGGCAGAGATTAGTAAAAGAATCCGGTGACGTTCCAGTAATCGGAGGAGATAACATAATTCGTTACGGGACTAATAATATCAAAGGTTTTGTAAGTTCCGAAAGTTTGGACCCTCCCACTGAGAAAATTGAATTTTTACAAAAACCAAAGGTGATATCGCAGAGGATCGTAGCACATATTGAGGATCCGAAACCACACATCAAAATCACCTCAACAGCAGATCCGACGGGTGATGTATTAAGTGTAGATACAGTCATAAATACTGTTCTCACCGATGAAAAATTTACCCCAATTTTTATCTCAGCTATCCTAAATTCAGAGTTGATAAACTGGTATGCCCATAAATTTATTTTTTCTTCCGCTATTAGGACTATGGATTTTGACAACTATTATGTCAGTAAGATCCCAATTCCAATAGTAACACCAGAAGAACAACAATCTATTGTTGACCTTGCAGAACGGATCATGGCAGCGAAAGCGGAAAACCCTCTGGCTAATTGTTCTGTAGACAAAAAAAAGATTGATAAGCGAATCTATGATTTGTATAGACTAACGAACGCAGAGGTTCAGACTGTGAAATCATCAATTGGACAGCATAGGAGAAGTTGATTTTTTTTAATCGGCGTGGTAATAAAACAGACCATGGGAGTGGTATTGTCAATGTCCTGAACGGTTGGTTTGCTGACCCACGCGATTTAGTCACGGCAATTAAGCGTATTGTTTATGTGAGTGTGGAATCTGCGCGGATTATTGATAATCTGCCTGATGAGATTACTGCGGAGTAAAATTATATAATAGACAGGAGATTATTTCTATGGAAAACATAAAAAGCACTCAGGAAATTGCCAATAAGGCTTTACCGTCTACAGTGCTTTTAGAAACTGAAGATTCTAATGGACAATCACTTGGGTTCGGTAGCGGATTCTTCGTCCAAGAGAATGAAATTGCAACCAACTTTCATGTTGTTGAAGGTGCCCACAAATGCTCAGTAAAGCTGTTTGGACAAAGTGAACGGTATACCATTGAAGAATACACAGCCATTGATGTGGACAACGATTTAATTATATTAAAAATCAAAGATCCGGATCAGAAAATTGTTAGCACAACCTCACTTTCTCTTGGCGATAGTGATATAGTTGATATCGGAGAAGTTATTTACGCACTTGGTAACCCTGAAGGATTGGAAGGCACAATCTCAGACGGTATCGTAAGTGGAATTAGAAATCGTGATCCATCGCAAAACATCTTCTATACAAGTATTCAGTTTACCGCTCCAATTTCCCCAGGGAGCAGTGGAGGGGCTGTCCTAAATACCAAAGGCGAGGTTATCGGTGTCTCGGTGTCCGTATTACCTTCACTCAGGTCTGTTGCTTCGCAAAATCCCCAAGATGAACAATATATTAATGTTGCTCAGAATCTTAATTTCGCCATTCCTTCCAATTGCCTAGCACTACTTCTTAGGCAACGTAATAAATTGAACATAACAACTCCATTGTCGAAGGCAAAATTGGAACGGGTAACATACATAAACAAGCTGAAATGGGTTGGATCAGCCTCATTTACATTTCCTCTGCAAAACCGTTCCAGTACAGATGTAAAAAATGTTGTTTACTCCGTATCGTTCAAAGACAAAGAAGGTAATACAATAATAACTGACCGTGCAGTTTATCCTTGGGTGATACCTTCAAAGTCGACTAAGATCGTGATTCGCCTTAGCGGTTATGATACTGTTGATCTTCAACTTGTGGACAATTTCAACATTCAATTACTTCAAAATCTTGGAGCAATTGATTATGATGAGAGTGATATTAATGATAATGCTACTGAGTCAGTTTTAATCGGTTTGGTTGATATGTTATTATCTTACATGGGACACTCAAACTATAGCACTGTTAAGCCTAACGTTAAACGGCTTACGAACAGCCATCATATTCACATACTCGATTTAGAGGTAGTGAACTGATTTTTCTAAAAGGATCATTTTAATCATATGTGTAGTGGTTAACGACCATAATGAATTAGGAATGACACCCGTTATAAGCATTGTACCACAACGATTCAGAATAGATTTGTGTTCTATCTTTTCTGCTGTATACTACTAAACGTTCTGTCTGGAACAATGATGTATGAACACATGAATCTAATATCAATGGCAGAAGAAGATGTGCTTCCGGTTACTAACTCACTCTCATAAATCCTATTTACATTAAGGATACTTACGGAGGAAAAATTAATGGACGTAAAATCGCAAGTTATTACAGAAATTAGCACCTTGTTGTCTGAATACCAAGAGAAAAAAGATGGCATTCAAGCTGCTCCATACGATGAAGCGAAACATCATGCTAATTTAGGTGCTATAGAGGCACTTAAATTTCTAAAAAATGGAGTTAAAAATATAGATGTGAACCGATATAGAACTATGCGCATAGTGGAAGAATCCAGCAAGGACTTTCAGACGCTCAGACCTGCAACAGGTTTCTTAAGTGAGGTGCTTTTGAGAATAGAAAGCACTCTCAAAGATAAGCGTGTATATGGTCATCCTGGGAGTGGGGCAAATCCAAACGCTATGCCGGGCAGAGAAGAAGTTTGCATGCGTATAAAAAGGTATGTTTATGAATTACATGATGAACTAACAGACGATCAGTGAGTTAATCTGGACTGGACCGCCATCGGAAATTCGGGCCACTGTCTAAACCAGGATTGTGACTATAATGACAATCTCAGGACTTACGCAATTTTGACCGTAACACTTGGTTTTAGAGGCAGATGCCGAAAAAACACGGGCATTTGGAGGACACAGGCTAACAGCCTATGCTACAAAAGAGCGCGCTGCGTAAGTCCTGAATCTAAATGATTTGCAGCAAAATCTCTTCAAAAAGACGATGAATAAATAGTGGAGGAAGTGATGTCCAATACGGTTAACGAAATAAACATTCTAAATGCGGACGATGCTGAACTGATGCGTATCAGCCGAGAGGGGACACTGTCGCTGAATCTCAACGAGATGAAGACGATCCAGACCCACTTCGGCGCGTTAGGACGCAACCCGACGGATGTAGAGATAGAGACCATCGCACAGACATGGTCGGAACACTGTGTCCACAAAACGTTCAAGAGCATCATCCGCTATTCCGAAGACGGAAAAGAACCCGAACAGATTGATGGGTTGTTCCCAACCTACATTCAACGCGCAACCGAAGATATCGACAAACCGTGGTGCGTCTCTGTCTTTTCAGATAACGCAGGCATCATCGAATTCGATGAGACATTCAACCTCGTTTTTAAAGTCGAGACACATAACCACCCATCAGCGATTGAACCTTATGGTGGCGCGGGTACAGGTATCGGCGGCGTGATACGCGATGCGCTCGGCACGGGACTCGGCGCAAAACCGATTCTGAATACGGATGTCTTCTGTTTTGGAATGCCGGACATGCCATACACGGAGCTACCGAAGGGTACACTTCACCCGAAACGTGTCTTTAAAGGCGTTGTTGCCGGTGTCCGAGACTACGGCAACCGGATGGGGATCCCGACTGCTAACGGCGCGATTCTTTTTGATAGTCGTTATACCGCAAATCCGCTCGTCTTCTGTGGAAATGTCGGTCTGATACCGAGAAACAGATGCGAGAAATCCGTTGAACCCGGCGATCTGGTGGTCGCTGTCGGTGGTCAAACCGGACGCGACGGCATTCACGGCGCGACTTTCTCCTCTGCTGAACTTGATGATACCTCCGAAAGCCTCGGTAGCGTCGTCCAGATCGGCAACCCGATTATGGAGAAAAAGATCGTTGATGCGTTGCTACAGGCGCGCGACCGTAACCTCTATCGTTCTATTACCGATTGCGGTGCAGGTGGGTTCTCATCTGCCGTCGGTGAGATGGGTGAACATATAGGCGCAGAAGTGCACCTCGAACGCGTCTCCTTGAAATATGATGGGTTGGCACCGTGGGAAATCTGGCTCTCCGAAGCACAAGAACGGATGGTTATCGCTGTGCCACCCGAAAACCTATCGGAACTGGTGGCTATTTGTGAGGCTGAATTCGTTGAAGCGACTGTCCTCGGAACTTTCACGGATACACACAGGTTGCAGGTCTTCTATGAAGGCGCGATCGTCGCTGATTTAGAGATGGAATTTCTACATAACGGACTCCCGAAGCCTGTGAAATCGGCGGTTTGGCAGCCACCGATGCACCCAGAGATGCCCTCCCGGGACGAAGAGACGAAAAACTATACGGACGATCTCAAACGGCTCCTCGCCAGTCCGAACATCGCCAGCAAAGAATCCGTCATTCGCCAATACGATCACGGTGTGCAAGGCGGTGTGGTTATCAATCCGCTCGTCGGTGTAGCGAATGACGGACCCAGCGATGCCTGTGTTATCACCCCAGTCTTAGGAAGCCGGAAAGGCGTTATTATTGCCAACGGTATCAACCCAAAATACAGCGATGTAGACCCGTATCTCAGCGCGGCATCGGCCATCGACGAGGCTTTACGCAACATCGTCGCTGTCGGCGGAACCATCGAAAAGACAGCGTTACTCGACAACTTCTGTTGGGGAAACCCGGACAAACCTGACCGTCTCGGTGAGTTAGTCCGAGCGGCGAAAGCGTGTTATGACATCGCAACTGCTTACGGCACACCTTTCATCTCCGGTAAGGATAGCCTCTATAACGAATACCGGGACACGACGACCGGCGAACAGCGCGCGATTCCGTCAACGCTCCTTATCTCCGCGATTTGTGTCATCTCAGACATCCGTAACGCCGTTACAATGGATGTAAAAGCCCCCGATAATCTCATCTATGTCGTCGGTAACACTTACGCTGAATTAGGCGGTTCACACTACTTCGGTATCCACGGGTTTATCGGAAACAACGCACCTGTCGTCCGACCGGATGCGGCTAAACGGACAATGGATCGGCTCAGCAGTGCTATCGACAGTGGATGGGTGCGTTCTTGTCACGACTGCTCCGAGGGCGGTATCGGTGTGGCAGCAGCGGAGATGGCATTCGCGGGCGGATACGGAATGCGGTTGAATCTTGATAACGTTCCGACAGGCGACGAGACGGATGCTGATGATTATCTCCTATTTTCGGAGTCGAACAGCCGTTTTATTGTAGAGATCGAACCACAGTATCGGGACGCTTACGAAACCCATATAGCAGGTGTCCCGATAGGCTGCCTCGGTACCGTCACAGAGGCACCAGAATTCGTCATCACAGGAAAAGCGGGGCATCCGATTGTTGAAACCTCAATTGATGTCCTTAAATCCGCGTGGCAAACGCCGTTGCATTCGTAACTTTTAAGCAAGTTGTGTGTTCTATTCATAGGAGATAAAAATGACGGAACCTAAAGTACTCATCTTACGAACTGCAGGGACTAACTGCGACGCGGAAACAGATACTGCGTTCCAATTCGCCGGTGCGGAGACCGCGTTAGTCCATATCCAAAACCTCATATCCGGTAAAGTTAACCTATCCGACTCTCATATCCTCGCTATTCCTGGTGGTTTCTCCTACGGCGACGATATCTCGGCAGGTATTCTGCTGGCAGTCGAGATGAAACACAAACTAACAGACGCGCTCAACCAGTTCGTCGCAGCTGGTAAACTGGTTATCGGTATATGCAACGGGTTCCAAGTGCTTGTTCGGACTGGCTTGTTACCCGGCGTGTCCACATCTAACAACGGTACTTCGGAGATGACGCAGCGCGCGACACTTGCCATGAATACCTCCGCAAAGTTTGAGTGTCGGTGGGTAGATTTAGAGACACAACGGAGTCCGTGTGTCTTTACAAAAGACATCAAACCGAGTGTCTATCTCCCTGTTGCACACGCTGAGGGACGGTTCACCGCACCCGTAGATGTGTTGGCTGAATTAGAGGCGAACAATCAAGTCGTGTTTCGGTATGCCGATAGTGAGTATCCGAAGAATCCGAACGGTTCGGATGCCGACATCGCTGGTATCTGTGACACAACGGGCAGAATCTTCGGGATGATGCCACACCCGGAACGGTTCCTAACGAAATGGAATCACCCACGTTGGACTCGATCTGCGCAAACACAAGACACGACGACTGAAGAGGGTGACGGACTCGCAATCTTCAAAAACGCTGTTAATTACGCCAAAGCGAATCTCCTGTAGGATATGTCAAACAAATTATCACGTCGCCTACTTCCATTTTATATGAAGATGCCTATCTTTTGGGCGTTTATAGTGCTTTCAGTACTCGGACAACTCCTCTGGGTCGTCGCGCTCTCCCATGACGTACGTATTGATCTCCGTTGGTCAAGTTTCGGTTTCGGTTTGGGGATCGGTTTGGGGTTTATGCACGGGAAGTGGACCGCTCGGCTGTGGCAGCAGTCATATCTCAGAGTTTTAAAACGGGAGATAATTTTCTGGGAAGCAAGAGGCGCGAAGCTCCTTACTCTCTACACTTGCGTGGTGCTCGGTTTACCGATCTTTTGTCCTTTCCTCGTTCGCTCGCTTGATGTATTAGCAGGCATCCAGTCTTACGTCTTCGGCTTTATCGGTGCGATGAATGTGGCACTGATGCTATGGGTGCGGCGCATCCCGAAGTGAGTTAGAAACAGTTTTCAGTTGTTCGTAAGAGAGTTTTGACGTATGTCAAGAATTCTTTGACGGAACATGGGTTGAAAATTTGTTACCGGTGTGGTAAACTTTACGTAAAGTAGACGAATTCATAACTATTGCTGGAGAATTCAATATGCGTCCACTGACGATCTCTTTGCCAGATTATCTCTACGAAAAATTGATGCAACAAGCGGAAGTGTCTAAAATTTCACTTGAAAATTTTGTGTTGTTTCAACTCGAACGCGATGAAGTAAGAGATACCGCTCTAACTTTTTTGCGAAAGCGCGCTGGTAGATGCTTGATGGCAAAAGAACCTATTCTTAAAGAATCAACTCCACCTGTATGGGGCGTTCCTATTTTTACCAACGTCGATCCTCCTGTTGAAGTTGGAGAAATACGTGTTGCTGCTGATACTGGAGAAGTTTTAAGTACAGAAATGGACGTGGCTGAAATGATTGAAAACGGACACGTTAGTTTTGGGTTTGAGTCTTTGGCTATAGAAAAACAAGAACGTTTGATGGAACTTCTGGCATTGAATAATGAAAGAGTGTTAGCATCGGAAGAGCAGCAAGAAATGGAAGCACTCGTTGCTGAAGAACAAGTACTGCAAATCCAAAATCTTGAAGGCTTAGAGAAACGGCTTTTGTCATAAGCGAGACGTGATAATGCGCATAAGTGACCAGATGCGCGGTAAAGTGGCAAGCCGCGCAAGTAAACGGTGTGAGTACTGTCAACATCCTCAATCAATTTCTACTTCCCGTTTTCAAGTTGATCATATTAAGCCAAGGGCGGCAAATGGACCGACAGAGTTGAGCAATCTGGCGCTTGCCTGTTCACACTGTAATTTGCACAAAGCCACGCGTGAAAAAGGAATTGACCCATTGACAGGAAGAAGTGTTGGACTTTTCAACCCTCGAATTGAGGAGTGGCGAACTCATTTTCTCTTAAACCGAGAAAATGGCGAAATTGAAGGACAAACACCTATAGGTCGGGCAACGGTCATAGCACTCCAGATGAATGCTGAGCAACCGATTCAAGCGCGCCGGAACTTGATAAGATTTGGGGTTTTGTGAAAGTTTCAGAGACGCTATCAATCAAATAGTGTTTAGGCATGAAAACCTCAGATAGTTTTGGAGGTTTTCGTACTTAATTAATCTACTCAAATATGCAACTCGACAGAAACCAAGAAAAAGCTGTCAACCACGTCACGGGACCCGCAATCGTCATCGCAGGACCCGGTAGCGGTAAAACCACAGTCGTAACGGCACGGATTCTAAATCTCATCCAGACGCACAATATCCCACCCTCACGTATCCTCGCCATCGCTTTCAACAGAAAAGCCGTTGAAGAGATGGAGACCCGTATCGGACGTGCACTCGCAGCATCAAACCACGCCATATCCAGCAAACCTGTCATCCGCACGCTCCACGCCTTCGGTAAAGACATTATCGTCGAAAACTATACACGCGCAGGATTCAAGCGAATCCCGGAAATCTGGTCGGGAGAGATTGACCGAATCATCGCAGAAGAACGGCGACAGATTGAACGTGAAGCCGCCACAACCGAGGTCGCTATCTACAAAATTGAGAGCAAACAGACTGGCAAATGTTATATCGGACAGACTACGAACCCGGAACGACGCAAAAAAGAGCATTTCACGCACTCATCAAACGACAGACTCCGACAGGCGATCCGATCGGAAGGAGAGACACAATTCAGTTTTAAGGTAATTGAACGTGTGCCGGGACGAAAGGCGAACCGTCGAGAAGCACACTGGATCGCGTACTACAGAGACCGTGCAAGCGTGTTCAACCGTGCAGACCCGCTACGGATGCAGTATAACAACCAGATCCTCCTCGAAATGTTCTGTCAACATTTCGGTATCCGTTACGAAGATAATTTTGACACGCATCCGGATTTTGAGAACCTCCGCGACCGTTTCAATGAGATAAAAGAGACCGTCATGCGAGCGAAACGACAGGTTACCACAGGGATATTCGATCCAACAACGCTTAGGGATCCCGTCGCGCGAGCATTTGCTATCAAATACGAAGACCTCAAGACCGAAGCGAACGCCGTCGATTTTGAGGATATGATCATCCACGCCGCAAATCTGCTTGAGACGAACCCGGACCTCCGTCAAACCTACTGCGACAAATACCCTTACGTACTCGTTGACGAGTTCCAAGATATTGCCCCCGCCGATTTCCGGTTGATTGAGCTCCTATCCGAAAACCTTTTTGCTGTCGGCGACGACGATCAGGCGATCTATGGGTTCCGCGGTGGTAACTCGGAGATTATGCTTGCATTCACGGATAGGAAGCACGTAACAAAATATGAAATCACACGCAATTACCGTTCGACATCAACAATCGTTGAGCACGCCAGAGCGTTGATTGAGCGTAATGCTCCCCGCATCCGCAAAGACCTCCGCGCTTACAACCCGATGCAACAGGATATCAAGATCGTCGAAACGACACCTGAAACCGTCGCAGCCACGTTATTACGCGAGTTGGAATCTTCCGAAGAGACTGCCGTTTTAGCGCGCACCAACTACGAAACCGATCGGATTCAAGCGATACTCGCCAACCATCCCACGGCACCCGAAGTAACGACAATCCACAAATCGAAGGGTAGGGAGTGGGAGAAGGTCATCCTCATCCATAACACGCTGGAACGTCGGTTTCCGCGTCGCGACAGCACACTGACAGAGGAACGTCGTGTCTTCTATGTCGCAATGACGCGTGCCAAGTCGGAACTGATCGTCCTCGGTGGAAGGTGTCCATTTGTGCCAGAGTTCGAGAAAATCCACAAAAATCTCGGTTACTACCTTCGGCAGTTTGCCTACTGGCGTGGAAGAAGAAGGTTGAAAGCCCAACGAATAGGTTGAAAAAAAACAGCGGTTTGGCGTATAATAGGACGTATGAACTTTTCGACCGCAGATCTCTACCGTTTTTTTCCTTCTCCGTTGGAACACTTTCCGGACAGAAGTGCACGTTGGTTATTGATAGAACCGGAGAACGTCCGCGCGTTAGTAACTTTTGTTGATATATCATCGACGACCACCTGAGGAACGTGAGACATTGATAAAGGTTGTAGACGCGCATTCGCGCGGAATGGAGGTAGAAACCGTGTTTGAATCTATGGCAGAAGTCACATTTCAACAAGGCATTGAACAGGGGGAAACCCGCGCAAAACGGATAGCACTCCTGAAGCTGCTGCGACACCAGTTTCAGGACGTTCCTGAAGCCGTGATAACCCAGATTCACGCCATCCGCAGCCCTGTCCATCTTGATGCGCTTTTTGAGAAGGTTTTGACTGCAGCGAGCCTTGAAGATATTGAGTGGTAAATTCCTGAAGCGTAATACCATTTCTAAATAACCCTTCTCGTTAGCGAAAAACCGGTTCGTAGTGGCGCAATTCATTGCGCCTTTTATATATTCGGTTTCATGGAGTTTCCAAATCTCCTAAATTCAAGTTTATTTTTCCGATTTGGTGTAATGTAGATACATTTTCCGACCTATTTAGAGTTCTTAGCAAGATTGATTTTATGACACTGAAATTAGACGAAAATCAACAAAAAGCCGTTGAACATTTTCAGGGACCTGCACTCGTTATAGCAGGACCCGGCAGTGGCAAAACTACGGTTATCAAAGAGCGAATTTTACATCTAATTCGTGAACACAATGTGAATCCAGGTCGGATTCTTGCCCTTGCTTTTAATAAAGAAGCTGCTAAAGAAATGGAGAAACGCATTTTATCAGAATTAGGGGCAAACATGTTACCAGAGATCCGTACCTTGCACGCTTTTGGGCTGAGAATTATTAATGAACACTATGATCGGCTAAAATGGCAAAACAAACCTGAAGTGTGGGCATCCGATCCGGAAAAAACGATCAAGCAGGAAATTCAACAACTCAAAAGAAATTTGGCAAATGTAATAGTTACTATTTACAAAATTGAAAGCGAACTAACAGGAAAATGTTACATCGGACAGACCACAAATCCGGATCGCAGAAGAGGAGAACATTTCTCTTTTGAGGACTCATCAAATCCTGGTCTGCGCCAAGCCATGTTGAATGAAGGAAAGGAGCATTTCAATTTTTACCTCATTAACACGATTGAAGGTAAGTTCGCCAACAGACGCGAAGCAGAATACATTGAATACTACAGAAATTGCGCTGTAATTAACTTGGTAGAACCTGAAGTAGAACAACTTGAAGCGGATAAAGTCGAAACTCGTATCTCAATTTATAAAATTGAAAATAAAACAACAGGCGTATGTTATATCGTACAATCTATAGACACAGAACGAAATAAAGTAGAAGATTTTACTAATTCATCAAACGAGGAAATTCGTAACGTAATTGAAGACGAAGGTATTGATCAATTTACGTTTGATATTCTTCACAAAGATGTTCCTAACGGAGAGAGTTTCATTCTCGTAGAACACGCGATTAAGAATGCTAGTAACCGCAGCCGTGCTGTATTTAATCAGAAAGACCCGCTAACACAACGCTATAGCGACCAGCTCATGATAGAACTATTCTGTGAGCATTTTAATATCCGCTATGAAGATTTTCTTAAACATCCTTCAGGTGTTGAAAATTTGGCGGAGAAGGTTGAGGATTTTGAAAAAATAATTGAAAAAGTTCAAAAAGCAAAACGAGAGACTAACATCAATTTCACCAGTACAAGCTCTACCGAAGAAATAGTACACTCTATTATTGAATCTATTGACGACCCAGTTGTGCAAGCATTTGCTAAAAGGTATGAAAAGAAGAAGAGGAAAGCGAACGCTATTGATTTTCAGGATATGATTCTTTATGCGGTATATTTACTTGAAGTATATCCAGATATTCTTGATGGTTACCGTGAAAAATATGATTATGTGCACATTGATGAATTTCAAGATGTCTCGCCTATTGACTTTAGATTGACAAAACCGTTATCAGAAAATTATTTCGTTGTTGGCGATGATGATCAAGCGATTTATGGATTCCGTGGTGGTAATTCCGAGATAATGTTGAGTTTTCACAAACAGGAGAATGTGCAAAAATATAAAATAACGCGGAATTACCGATCAACTTCAACAATCGTTGAACACTCAAAAAACCTAATTGAACACAATACGTTCCGAATTAGCAAAAATCTCCACGCTGAAAATTCCATACGTCCTCGAATAAAAGTTTTAGCAACAACAGGAAAAACAGTAAAAAGTACTTTCTTGAGAGAATTTGCCGAGCCTGTTTGTCAGATTCAATTTGTTGAAAATCGTATTCCAATGTTCAAAGGAGATTTGTTAGAAATACGTGTAGAAACACAAAATATTGGAATCCCTGTCCGCTATAGGTCCGAGGTGGATAAAATCCGACAAACGTTCCGCTCCACTAGTTTTACGGAAATCAAAGGAGAAAAACCTCGTAAAAAAGGTGAATCTTTTAAAATTATTGGCAGAAGCAAAGAAGAAATAATAGAAGTATCTACTATTCACAAAATGAAGGGAAAAGAATACGATAAGGTGATTTTTATCCACAATACGCTAGAAGATAAAGATTTCCCTTTCCAAGACAGTGATGATATAACCGAAGATCGACGTGTTTTCTATGTCGCGATGACTCGCGCCAAGCGTGAATTAGTTATTCTTGGTGGAGATTGCCAATTTGTAACAGAAGCGGGATTATCGGCGATAACACGCAAACGCAAGAAGCGATTAGAAAAAAAATCCGGAGCTTTGAATACCGCCATTATGCATCGAATAGATCTTGGTAAAAAAATAGTAGACGAACTTTCTGAAACGATGCAAACGGCCCTGATATCTATTCTTACGAAACATGTAGAAGTTAGAATAGAAGGGGCGCGAAAACAGTGTGAATATAAACTGGGTCACCTGCGGAGCAACGTGGAGAAAGTTCAAAAGGTAGCCGAAGATACAGCAAGACAGTTAGAAACTCAATTTCCTACAGACCTAAAAGCAGCGAATGAGGATCTCCTTGAAGATTTAATTCCTGTGTTAGATGCCTTTGAATCACAAACCAAAAACCTGCCAACAGCAGTTGAATCAACTAACGAATCCAGTGGTTTTGCGGCATTCGCTAAAAATGTCCAACTTGCTCATATACAGTTGCTGGATTCGCTCAAAAACCATGGTCTCAAACCAATTGGAACTTCCTCCGGTGCGATCTTTAATTCAGTTTACCATGAAGAATTATCGCCAGAGATCTACTCGAACGGGGTGCCAGCAGGTACGATAGCAAGACAAGAACAACGTGGTTACCTATTACACGATCAAATTGTTCGTAAGGTACGCGTGGTCATCTCTAAAAGGAAGCAGCGAGCAGATGCACTCTTGTGTCAGGACTTCGCACAACCAATAAGATTCGTAACGTATGCAGGCTTCTGTGATCTTAGGAATATTGAAACGTTCAAAGACGAGGTAAAAGGGCAAGATTCACAAGGTAAAACTGTGCAATTACAAAACCTTAACCTGTTGTTTGCGTTTCCAAAAGATGATATGGAGTCGCTAAAATCACATATCAAAATAAGACGAGATATTGCAGATCAGAATCTACAACCCATAGAACTAATTTCTGAAAGGTTTCACGTTCCGAATGATGTTCTCAAACTACTTTTGATTAATCCCAATGTAACGGTACCTGATGATCAAAATCCTACTGTTGAACTTGTCACCCGATCTGGTCATCTTCTAACGGGGCATCTTAGGAATTTCGACGAGGAATTTCTCTATATGCACATTAAACAGAAAATCGTGATCGTTTACCGAGCTGGAATCCTGAGATTTAAAAATCTGATATGGAATGAAATTACCAAGGCGTATAAGAACAGTACTCCCATTGAGGGACATATCGTTGAGCAGAGTAAAAAAGGGCTTCGAGTGAAATACAAATCTTTAACAGGTTTTCTTCCGGCATCGCAAGTTGAATTATCTGCTATCCAGTACTTGGACTCATACATCGGTAAAACTTATGAAATGATGGTTATTAAAATCAACGCGGCTAATAACCACTTTGTCTTGTCCCGAAAGGTGTGGCTTCTTAAAGAACAGAATACAAAACTTCTCAAGTCATTTAGTGAGGTATCCGAAGTACCTCCACAGTTGAGGAATATAAAACGGACATCCAAAACGGTAGAACCAATACCCGGGATTAATGATTCCACACTTGTTCCAAAAGCCGAGTGCATCCCATTAAATGAACCAATAAACGTGATAGTCCCCGAACCTGTCGAAGAAATGATTGATACTTCACCTCCCATATCTATATATCTTACCGAGAGCCTTGACACATACGTAAAAGATCTCAAACCAGAACCACGCGAAATCGTAGAGGTCCAGAGTGCCCCATTGTATGAGCCGATAGATTTAATAGTTCCTGAGTCTGTCAAAAAGGTGGTTGATAGCCGAATTCCTAAGCCTAAGCATTCTTTGAAGAGACCCAATCCACAAACACAGGATATCACACCAGAATCGTCGCAGATAGAGATAAACTCAAATCCCGTGGAAACAGTCAATAGCAACGCACACTCAACACTTCAAGCGTATGAAGATTTCGTGAAAAAACAGATACAAGAACTCGAACCAGGGACACTTGAATCGAGTATAGTTTCCGATCCACCAATAGCAGTTAGTAGTAGCACACAAGAGACTCCACAAGAGCATGAGGATATTCTCAATAAACAGATACAAGAGCTCAAACCAGATACGTCTGATTCAGAAAATCCAGATAATGTGATTCAGCAACCGGCATTGGAAACCGGAGTTGATCGTGAAACTCCAGTTGAGTCAACGACATTAACGCTTTCCGATTCTTCCGCTGAAATAGATAGTGACACACGTCAAATTAAGGTACAGGATTCTTCAGAGAACAAGGTTGAGAATGGAAAAAAGAGTTTTAGAAACTGTCTGAGCGAAGGTGGACGCTTCGTTGTAGAAAAAATTAAAGTCATAATTTTCAGGAAACCGAGTTCGTAGTCGGGAAACCCTTCATCGCCCGTTCAACGCTTATAGTAGTCTTTCAACTTTGAATTTGAGAGCAGGTTCGTAGTAGTGCGATTTATCGCACGTCCACAAGTCAATAACGGGCAATGAATTGCCCTACTACGAACCTAATTTATTCATAAACTCAACATTGAAGCACTAATAGTAGATTCCATAATTACTTCGTATGGTCGCGCTAACTGTGAAGTAGCATCTTATACTGCCACAGGCTAACAGCCTATGCTACAAAATGCCACAGGCTAACAGCCTATGCTACAAAATGCCACAGGCTAACAGCCTATGCTACGAAATGCCACAGGCTAACAGCCTATGCTACAAAATGCCA
>ASZN01000056.1 GCA_000406005.1 Candidatus Poribacteria bacterium WGA-3G | reverse complement strand
TTGTAGCATAGGCTGTTAGCCTGTGCCCTTTGTAGCATAGGCTGTTAGCCTGTGCCCTGAGAATGTCTCGGTCTCTTCAGAGTTTACTCGCTAACGGAGCGTCATATCGTCAAAAGTGCGTAAGTCCTAAATCGTAAAATACGCGTATGGAGGTTAGTTTATGTTATCCCGTCTGTTCGCATGGATGTTTATTTTTAACACCATTTTCGGTATAATGGCTGTTGAGTCCGCTCAAATTGCTGTTGTTGATTTCGCTGACGAGTGGACGCGGGTTGATGCACTGCGCCAAACACTCGACGAATTCAAAGTTGAATACGATGACCTAACGAAGGCAATTGAAAATGAGAACCTTCCTTTCAAGGCGGAAAATAGAATCTTCTTAATCGGTAGCATGACAACCAACAATGCTACCCTTCATCAAAACCTCGACAAGAATGCAAAAGTGATTCAAGATTTCGTCGAAAATGGTGGTATTGTCTGGGAACCGACCCAAGCGGATCAGAACGAAGCGAATGTAGATTGGTTGCCACCTGAATTAAGTTGTGTTCGGAGCGACCGCGATAGCCCAGATTTTGAAATCTTGGAAGCCGACCACACCCTCTTTAACGAACCCAACCGTATGACCGAGCAAACGTTCAAAGGCTGGGGACATCAAGGCTGGCCAACCGTCTGGGAAGTCATCACTTCTCAAAAGGGATTTGACATACTCATGGAAAGTTTAGGACAACCTGTCATTATGGAAGCAGAATTCGGGAAAGGTAAGTTCCTGATGATGGCGATCGCGCCTGATAAATACTATGTTGCAGGGAACGATGCCAATACAAAAGACGGGGCAAAACTTTTCATGGAGAATTTGCTAAACTATGTTGAGGAATTCGCCGCTGTCGAAGTAGAGGGAAAACTCACAACGAAGTGGGCAGCCCTGAAAATTGACAACTAATCTATTTCCCATTCTGCGAGACCGTGCGGTAGCGGTTCAGGACGTTCTGTTGTGCTTTTGATAACAACGTGTTCACCAGTTTCGGAGGATTTGTCGAAGGCACACATCACCTCAAGCACATGGTATGCCAGTGATCCACTCGCGCGATGCGGTCGTGCGGTTTCTCGTGCGCCTCCAAAATAGGCACCACTAATCGTTCCACAACCTATAATTCCGATTTTCATATTTTTTTGCCTTTCAGGTGATTTCTCAATTACAAATTGACGCGTTAGATTGATATCTATTGTACCAGTTATCGACGATATTGGCAATACAAGTTGTCATTACGATTTTTCTGCGAAAAATCTTTCAGTTAACAGTTGGCAATTGTCTATAAGTGTAGTATAATCTGATATTAAACCGTCCTGGACACGACAGAAAACTGCCCAGAGGTATTCAGTATGAAACAGCAAAAGCATCGGAATTTTACGGTCAGAAAAGGTGGATACATCACTAAATCCCAACTCGGAAAACGTGGCACGATTCTCCCTGAATCCCAACTCCATGATTTTGAAGTCGAAAGAAAATTAGGGAAAAGGATGGGGGATGTTACTGTAATTACATTAGAGGATTTAAACACGGTTCGGCTCTTTCGTTACAATGATATTGAGAAAGCAGAAAAAGAATTGATGCTTGAGAATTTCCACGATGTCTCAATGCGAAAAAGCTTCTGTAAGATTTGGAATATAGAAATGGAAGTCCATCCCGATACCCACTTCTCGCGCGAAGAATTGTTGAGGCGTGGACATTGGACCCCCGAACGTGTAGAGAGATTCTTGTCGTGTGAGTCTTTCTCTATAACCTTTTTAGGAGGGCGCTTAACCTATCTAATTTATCTAAAATCCGATGTTCGCAAAGTCGAACGTTCAGACGATTACAAAATGTTGTGGCAAACCGAAAAACAGCAGAAAGCAGCAGCACGTAAGGCAGTGCGTGAGAAAGAAAAAATCACCCCGACACGGCTCATCTCTGAACGTGGTTGGACAAAAGGTCTCATCAGCGAATTGTTAGGCGAACCAGATCTTTTTGTGGATAACCCACACTATAAATCTGCGGCTCCGATGCGCCTGTACTTCCTGGATCGTGTTAAACATATTGAACAGACAAGCGATGTGTTTAAGTCGCGGCGGAAGGATCGGCGAAAATCCCCTATCAAGAAGAGAAATCAGTCGAATTATCCCAATATTTAAGTATAAAAAGCCATTGACAAACTGCAGACTTGTTGCTATGATAAATAATAATTGCGGCAGAATTTGTTGTCGGTGCCACGAAGCATCGGCTAACGAGAATCCAACACCTTACAGCACCTTGGGGAGAAAAGGGTATGGGAAACCGAATAGCAATCGGTAACCTCAGAATAGATGAAGATTTATACACATTAGTCCGAGATGAGATCGCGCCCGGCACGGGGATAGAAGCAGATGCTTTCTGGAAGGCGTTTGACGACATCGTTGCGGCGTTCGCGCCAGAAAACAGGTCGCTCTTGGAAAAACGGGATTCGCTCCAACAGCAGATCGACGCGTGGCATCTATCACGGAAAAATGAGCCGCTCGACGGTGAGGCGTACGCGGCGTTCCTGACCGATATAGGGTACCTGCTCCCCGAAGGACGCGATTTTACTGTGATTACCGAGGACGTTGACGTTGAGATCGCGTTTATCGCAGGTCCACAATTGGTCGTCCCGGTTGATAATGCACGTTACGCGTTAAACGCAGCGAATGCGCGCTGGGGCAGCCTCTACGACGCACTCTACGGCACAGATGTCATCGACGAATCAGACGGCGCGACCCGAAGTGCTACCTATAACCCGATCCGAGGGAAGAAAGTTATTGAATATACGGAGCGGTTTCTGGATGAAATGGTAGCACTTGAAACGGGGAGTTACGCCGATGTTAAACTGTTCACGCTCAACGCCGAACATAACGAACAGCAACTCCTCGCGATCCGCAACGATGGCAGCGCGACAGGCTTAGCGGACCCAACGAAGTTCGTGGGATTTATACAAGCCGATGACGAACTCACGGCTATTTTGCTTCAAAACCACGGGATGCATATCGAAATACGCATAGATCGGGAACATCCGGTTGGCAAGGCGCATCCGGCAGGTGTCGTCGATGTTATCCTCGAATCCGCGATTACGACGATCCAAGATTGCGAGGATTCCGTCGCTGCTGTGGATGCGGCAGATAAGGTTCGCGTCTATCGTAACTGGAACGGTATCATGAAACGGACGCTGGAAACGACGTTTGAGAAGAACGGTGAAATGGTGACCCGACGACTCGCACCCGATAAAACGTTTACCACCCCTGATGGCAGTACATTGACACTCCCGGGTAGGAGTCTGCTCCTTATCCGTAACGTTGGACTCCATATCTACACAGATGCCGTTCTAACCAAAGCGGGTGAAGAAATCCCGGAAGGCATTCTCGACGCGATGGTGACCTCCTTCGCTGCAGTACACGACCTTCGCGGAGACAGCGCAAACACCAATAGCAAAATGGGGAGTATCTATATCGTCAAACCGAAGTTCCACGGTCCCGAAGAGGTAGATATGACGATTCGGATGTTCGAGTGGATAGAGTCGGCACTGAGACTCCAGACGAATACCATTAAGATCGGGATTATGGATGAGGAACGCCGTACAACCGTCAATCTCAAAGAGGCGATTCGGATTGCAAGAGAACGGCTCGTCTTTATTAATACCGGTTTTTTGGATAGAACCGGCGACGAAATCCACACGAGTATGGAAGCGGGAGCGATGATCCCGAAAATGGACATCCGCAACGAACCGTGGATGATCGCTTATGAGGATTGGAACGTCGATATCGGAATTGAGACTGCCTTGCTGGGTACCGCACAGATCGGGAAAGGGATGTGGACGAAACCTGACCAGATGGCGGAGATGGTCGAGACGAAGGTGAACCATCCGCTGGCAGGCGCGACAACGGCGTGGGTGCCGTCCCCGACAGCCGCGACACTCCACGCCATGCACTACCACCGTGTTGACGTTGCCAACTGGATAAAGGAGCTATCGGCAAGGCAGCGTGCA
Source organism: Candidatus Poribacteria bacterium WGA-3G (assembly GCA_000406005.1). GTDB lineage: Bacteria > Poribacteria > WGA-4E > WGA-4E > WGA-3G > WGA-3G. The sequence continues at coordinate 33,863 of ASZN01000056.1, read as the reverse complement.
AGTTTGGCGGACCTACTAACGCCACCCCTGTTGAACGAACGTACGCTGGAACCTGATGAGATTCAACGTGAATTGGATAACAACGCCCAGGGGATTTTGGGATACGTCGTCCGATGGGTTGACCAAGGGATCGGTTGCTCAAAGATACCTGATATTAACAACGTCGGGTTGATGNAGGACCGGGCGACACTACGGATTTCGAGTCAGCACATCGCGAATTGGCTCCACCACGGCATCATTAGTAAGGCACAAGTGCGCGAAACATTCGAGCGGATGGCGAAGATCGTTGACGAACAGAACACTGGGGACCCGAATTACCGGAACATGTCGCCGAATTACGACGAGAGTATCGCGTTTCAGGCGGCTTTAGACCTCGTGTTTAAAGGGTGTGAACTGCCGAACGGATATACGGAGTTTGTGCTACACCCGCGTCGCCGCGAGGTTAAAGCAGGCGGCTAATAAAACGATGAAATGGTAGAAGGATGGAAGAAGGGAAGGGTGGAAGATTCACTCTTCCCTTTTTATTTTTTTTATGAATCGAGTCGATAAAAGTTGATGGCGTTGTCTCGGAAAAGATTTTGCTGTTCTTCGGATGAACAACCTGATACTGCGTCTCTTAGTGTCTGGACCCAGCGTGGATAATCGCTCGCTTGTGTGGAAACGGGCCAGTCACTCCCATATATCACACGCTCGAAACCGAAACAGGTGATGACGTGTTCAATGTAAGGTTGTAGGTCGGCGGGGGTCCATGCTTCGGTGTCAGCCTCTGTTACCAACCCCGATATTTTGCAGTGGACGTTAGGGAACGCTGCAAGCACCTCAATCTCCTGTTTCCACGGGTCAAAAAGTTGGTTCTTGATATCGGGTTTGCCGATATGATCTAAGACGAATTGGACGTGCGGACACTGCTCTACAAGCCGAATCGCGCTGGCGAGTTGTGGATGGAAGATACAGATATCGAAACTCAATCCGTAGCGGGAGAGCACTTTGACACCATTCACAAAATCGGGTTGGACACAGAAATCGACGCTTTCGGACTGAATGAGTCGGCGGATACCTTTGACGAGCGGGTTATCCGCCAATTTTTCGACGAAAGGTGCGACGCGTTTACCTTCTTCAAGGGGTGCCCAGGCGACGATCCCCTGAATCCGAGGGTCCACGTCGGCGAGTGCGGTCACCCACGCTGTCTCTTTCAAACCGTCATCTGGATGTGTATCGCATTGAACAAAAACGATGGATTCGATCTCTAATTCGCCGTACGCTGCGATGTAATCTTTTAGGAGATAAGGTTTATTGAGAGCAGGTACTTCCGACAGCCACGGGTATCTTAACTGTCTTGGATGCCATAGGTGAACATGCGTGTCAACGATCGGAAATTTCGCCATTCGGATGTGCCTCCTTTGTGTGAAATTTGTGAGGCTATTTTAATAATTTTGTCCGCGAATGTCAAGTATTATATTGACATCCACAACCAGAACATGTATAATTTTAGCATTGCGATGAAGTTACTTTTCTATTTCTCGCATTCAAAATTGGCAAATCCGCGATGACCTATGTGCTTTCGTTTGAGGAGCATGGACTTATGAATGAGAAGAATTTGATGAATCCTAAACTTCAAAAGTGGCGTGAATGGATGGAAACTATTGAACCAGAGATTCGGATACTGCTTCGGGATGCCAGAGTGTTCTGGGAAATCCAAATCATCATCCACGGACATCGACGTACCCAAGACTTTCACTACGGATACCTGGAACGCTCGTATCTGGATCATGTGATTGCAAGCCTGCGTCGACAAATTAAGCCGTATAAAGGGCGTATCTCCTTTGTAGGATTGCTCCATGAGATTGCTGACAATCCGCAAGAGTTGCCCCACACTCCCTGTGATTCTGACCCTTCAAATCCGAATGATATGCCCGAATCCGCTTCATGCACAGATGCTATAGGTATGCATATTTGTCCAGAGATGGTAACTGAAGACATAGGACAACTTACATCGGCGTTAGAAGCATGCGAAGTGTTTGCTGATGAACGACTTGCCTATTGTGAAAAGCATGCGTCGAAAAATATACCGCGGTCTAAGGAACTCGATGCCTGCTTTAAATTGTTGGATAAGACCTACGTGAAATATCACGAACTCTTTTACAAGAAGAGTCTAAAAACCTTGCAACCGCCTCGTCAAGCGGGTACCCTCAAAGGCCTCATCAAGATCGCTGACGATTTTGACGCTGAGCTCCCGGAATTTGCGGAGTATATGTAGTGAGATACCTGCTGGATACACATACGCTGCTTTATGGAGGAAGAAAAAGTATGTCAGAAAAATCTCGAATTGTTATGGTCGCAGGGAGTGCAAGTCATGGCGGCGGTTCGCATGAACATCCCGCCGGATGCGCGTTCTTCGCAGACCTATTGAACAAGCATGTTGACGGTGTAGAAGCCGTCGTCTCTCAAGGCTGGCCCGAAGACCCCGAAATACTCGCCGAGACAGACGCAATCATTGTTTATTCTGATGGTGGGGCAAGACATCTTAGTATTCCACACCTCGAACAGATTTCGGAACTCATGACGCAAGGGGTCGGACTCGCAATGCTACATTACGCCGTCGAAGTCCCGAAAGGCGAACCGGGAGACCGGTTCTTGGACTGGATCGGCGGCTACTTTGAGACGCATCTTTCGGTCAACCCGCACTGGACAGCAACGTTCACTGGATTCCCTGAACACCCAATCACACGCGGACTCGAACCGTTCTCACTCGAAGATGAGTGGTACTACCACATGCGATTCCGGGAAAATATGGACGGTGTAACGCCGCTACTGAGTGCCATCGCCCCTGAATCAACGCTGACAAGACCCGACGGACCGCATAGTGGGAACCCACACGTCCGCGCATCCGTGGCGAATGGTGAACCACAGCATTTGGCGTGGTGCGTTGAACGTCCCGACAGCGGACGCGGATTCGGGTTTACCGGCGGACATTATCACAACAAATGGGGAGATGACCAGATGCGTAAACTCATCCTCAACGCAATCGCGTGGACAGCCAAGATGGAAATCCCCGAAGGCGGTATCTCAACACCGACACCGACTGAAGCGGAATTGGACGCGTATCTGTAGTTTCGGAAGCGGGGTTACAAACCCTTAAGAAACACCGGATTTAGTCTGGGAATAGACTGGATTTAGTCTGGGAATAGACTAAATCCGTTCCTTGTATTACATTTCCATTCCTTGTATTACATTGCAAAAACCCTGCAACCGGGTTCGTGTAAGGAGACAGAAGATGGACCAAGAATTCCAAGATTATCTGTTCGACCTACAAGGCTATCTTATTTTAGAGGATGCAATCTCAAAAGACGATCTGGAAAAGATAAACGGATGGATTGACGCGCATTGGGCGTACGTTGAACAACCGTGGGCGGAAAACGCAGAGGACAAACGAATTCCGCGTTGGATCGGAAACATCGAAACGCATACCTATAACATCGAAAATGGTGTAAATTTTCAGAATATCATCGAAGGTGGCGAGGTCTTTCAGAAGTTAATCGACCATCCGGCATGGATCAATCTGGTTCGCAAATACGTCCACGAAGTGAACGGACTCTCAATCCACGAGAATTTCCTTAATGTCCGCGGCCCTGGCGGTTTCATCCATATCCACTGTGGCGGGCATGTCCCATTGAGTTATCTGACGTTCCGACAGGAGAACACAGGTGAATGGATGGTTGGGCAGATTAATGTACTGATGGCACTCAACGATATTGGACCAGGGGACGGCGCGCCGGTTCTGGTTCCCGGAAGCCACAAGTGTACAGAGATTCACCCGCGTTTGAATCAGGACGGGAAAGGATTGGTCTATGACGGTGTGACCGGTAAACCCGCAGGGACAGCCTTCGCGACACAGGAAATCTATCTCAAGGCAGGCGATGTCGTGATGTTCACGGACGCTATCACGCACGGATCAGCAGAACGGACAAATGCGGGGTATCGCAGATCAATCGTCTATCGCTACTCTCCGAGATATGTCCGTGAGCGGTTCGACTATCCGCATTCAGATGAGTTGTTAGCACGTTTGACACCGGAGCAACGCAAGATTATCCAACCCATGTCGATACGTCGTCCACCACAGGCTACATAGCAAAGGGGACATATCATGCGAAAAGTTGATTTGCAACAGCAGGCAGTTACGTTAATCAGACAACTCTCTACTGAAAAACTCAAAGAGGTTGTTGATTATCTTGCTGATCTTCAGAGTAAAGACGCAAACAGCATATTACCTACATCTCATGCCCAAGAGATCCCAGAGAAGGGACTTGGAACGTTTATCCACAGGCTTTTCAAACAGATCGGTGGAGTGGAACTTGAGATACCGCCTCGGGAACCAATGCGAGAACCACCGCGTTTTGACAAATAATATGTCATCTATTATTGTTCTTGATACAAATGTCATATCGGAATTAATGCGTGACAATCCTGACCAAATGGTTGTGGATTGGTTTGATGCACAACATACAAACAGTTTATCCATAACGACCATTACACAAGCAGAGATTTTGACAGGTATTGAACTCTTACCTCATGGAAGACGTAAAAATAATCTTTTTCAATTAGCAGATTATTTTTTTTCATCCATATTCATTGGACGCGTTTTGGTATTTGATAGCAATGCAGCGTCCGCTTATGCCGAAATCTTTGCCCAGCGACAGACACTGGGTAGACCCATTAGTCAATCTGATTGTCAAATCGCCGCAATTGCGCGTTCTCATGGAGCTGCTGTCGCGACTCGAAACATTACAGATTTTGAACAGATGGAAATTGAGCTTATCAATCCGTGGTCAAATCAATAACCTATTCTTGCAACATTTGTTAGTACGTTGCCGCCGATCGGTACAAGATTATCCAACCGATGTCAATACATCGTCCGCCGCAAGTTGCGTAACAGGCGAGTTTGTTGCTATTTGCAAAAGGTTAAGAAGGTTCATAATGCGAAAAGTTGACTTGCAACAGCAGGCAGTTAGGTTAATCAGGCAACTCTCTACTGAAAAACTCAAATCTGCTGTTGATTATCTTGTTTATCTTCAGGATGCAAAGGTGCGAAGCGTTTCTCCTGATCACGAAGTTCCCTCACAAGATCTTGGAACCGCGATCCACGAGCTTTTCAAACCTTTCGGCGGGGTAGAACTTGAGATACCTCCTCGGAAACCAATGCGAAAACTACCTCGCTTTGACGTTTGAGACCTAATTGGGTAAGGTATAGAATGAAACAGGAATTCGTAAAGAGTCAGAAACTTGAAAAATGGCTTAAGTGGATGCGAGTTATTCGCGATGAGATTCAGTTGCTTGTTTGGGAAGCGAAGATGTTTTGGGAAGTTCAGGACATAATTCGACAGAATCCTCGTATCCAAAATCCGAACCCTTTTTACCGTTATCTTGGACGTTCGTATGTTTCTCACACGCTGGCAGGTCTGCGTCGTCAAATTAAACCACAGAAGGATAGTATATCTTTTGTAGGTTTGCTTGAGGATATCGCTCAACATCCTACTGAACTATCTCTCGCCTACTACCGTTCCCGTAGGGGGGAATTTATTGTCTATGATAGAGATGTAACCAAGGAAGAGTTCTCGAAATATGCAGATTCTACTGCTGAATATGTTTGTCCTCAGAAGGTGACAGCAGATGTGGATACACTCAAAAAAGCTGCGGAAGCATGTGAGGAATTTGCTGATAAACGTATCGCTCATCGAGATAAGCGCGATCCGAAAGTTGTGCCGACTTACGACCAACTTGATAATTGTATCAAGTTGTTGGACAAGATGTATGTGAAGTACCATCTCTTATTTTATGCCGTGGGGATGACTACATTGTATCCGGAGCCTCAATATGATTGGAAGGTTATTTTTCGAGAATCGTGGTTAGTTAAAAGTTCAGGATAATGTATTTTGTGACAAGTTATTTTGATCATGCCTTACGCGAGGCGCAATAAATTGCGCTACTACGAACCATACTGTTTTTAAGAAACAAACGTATTTCCAAGGCACATCTGTTTGTAGTGAGGCGATTTATCGCCTGTCTGCTCAGGGTCATTCAATTGTATTTCTCGTAGGTGTTAATACTTAATATATATTATGTTTTAAAACAATCCGCAGAATTATTCGCAGCATTTCGCTAGATTTCGCAGCATTTCGCTAGAAGGTTTTCGCACCAGATCCTGAAAAAAGACGTAAAATCCAATAATTTCTTAAAATTGAATGGCCCTGCTTGTCTGCTTAAGTCTTGTTGATGTTTGTTTCAAAGCTGTGTATAATCTTAATAGTGGTCTGTCCAGTGTAAAATTAAGGGTTGTTTGGAGTTGTAAATTCATTTCATATTGCGATAGGGATAAATCACCCCGATACGAACTCATCTATCCACAACTTTAAAGATGGGCAAGCCATTAGGCATTAGGTTAACAAAATGCTACAATTTACCAATCATGAAACTCATATTGAAAATGTGAAAAGCATAATGCGAACTATCAACTTATTTCTCGTACTATCTATAATCATTTGTAGCGGATGTAATACAGAGCGTTATATGACAACACTCACGCTCAACGCTAATCCGCGAACAAATCTTACATTAAGACTTCCTGTCCTTGTGTCAGTCTATGACGGTAGAGTTTCTGGCACTGATCAAAGTGTAGTAGGCTCCCTGAAATCCGAGCTTGCAAAGGTTTATGGCTCAAATCTAGAGTGGGTGCCCTATTTTAATCCAGTGCCAGTTGGTAGGGTTGCAATAAGGCTACGAATCGTTACACTTGGTTCGGCATTTGGTAGTAGACTCGTTTCGTCAAGCGCGTACACAACGGCGATTCAATCCACTCAATTCTCTGCCACAGGATCATGGAGGCAGGTAATCGGATCTACAACTACAAAATCATCTATTTTCGCAAATTCTTTTTCGGGTGAGGGTTGGTGGAATGGTGCGGCATGGATAGATGTTGAGATTCAAGACAACCGCACTTCACCACCGAATCGTTTCACGATTCCACTTGCTGCGGAACATCGGGAACCAAACATGTGGGGTTATTCCTCTGGAGACAAAGCGGCACGTAAAGCTTGGGAAAACGTATCGGTCCAGCTTACTCGCACAATTGACGAAGCACTCCGAATTTTACGCGATGCAGAAAATTAGCGGATTGTCTACCTTTAAAATATAGGCAGTTTAGTTCATATTAGGGTAATTCATCACCCGTCGCAGTGTGAAATAAATCAGATGACTACAAATAAACGCCAATTTTAGACCGGACATCCCACTAGGCACTCTATTCAGAAATGATCTGTGGAGGTATTTTCATAATGAGTACAATTCAAGAAATAACGGCGGCGTTGCCAAACCTTAGTACTGATGAGCTGCAACACATTGAGCGCGTTATTCGCGATTTATATCGTGAGCGTCATGAAACTATCATTTATGATGATGACTATGGAATCTGGACAGAGCAGGACCAAGTTTCCGTAGCAGCCGAGGTATTTCAAGTGTTTGAGAAAGAGGAACATTTAGAGGACAATATTGATGCCTAAACGTGGTGAAATATGGTTAGCCGACCTCGGATTCGTAGCAAAAACTCGACCTGTTCTGGTTTTGAGTGTGTCTTTTTCAGATTCAGACTATGCTTTAATAACGGTTGTACCACACACAACAAACATAAGACTTTCTGATTTCCAGGTTGGGCTTTCTGTGTCGGGTTTGAGACCCGGCGCTTTTAACATTCAAGGACTTATGGCAATTCCACCCTCCAAATTCATTCGTAGGTTAGGAACATTGCAGTCTGCACAAATGAAGTTAATCGAAGATACGGTAAAGAGATGGTTAGGATTTTAGTACCCTTCTGGAAAACTATTAAAAAATTGATGAAATATGGGAAAACCACAAAAAACGCTCTGGGGCGGACGTTTCAGTACGAGCCTCACGACAGAGACAGTAGCCTTCACGCACTCCATTGAAGCCGACACACGCCTCATCGGATACGACATCTGGGGCAGCCAAGCACACGCGATTATGCTCGCTCGGCAAGAGATTATCTCTGATACCGACCTACAGGAAATCCTACGTTGGCTCCGAAAAGCCGAAGAAGATTTTCAGAACGGCGATTTTACCCTCGATCCGAATAAAGAGGACGTGCACATGAACGTCGAATCCTACCTGATTGAGAATGCTGGGCGCGAATTCGGCGGCAAACTCCACACTGCGCGGTCCCGCAACGATCAGGTACTCGTCGATGCACACCTCTACATCCGAGATGAAATCCTCAATGTCCAGCGTGGACTCTCTACGCTCTGTGAAGCGTTCCTTCAGATTGCGAAAGCACACACCGACACCGTCATGCCGGGGTATACACATACGCAGCACGCGCAGCCGATTAGTCTCGGTTTCTGGGCAACGGCTTATATCAGTATGTTCCTACGGGATCAGAAACGTCTGCAATCCGCCTACACACTCGTTAATATGAACCCGCTCGGTGCCTGTGCTTTGGCTGGCACGACTTTTCCGATTGACCGAGAATTGACAACGAAACTGCTCGGTTTCGACGCGCCACACGAACACGCACTGGATGTTATTAGCAGTCGAGATTTTATCGCAGAGACCCTCTTCGCACTTTCACTCGTGATGGCGAATCTCTCACGGATTAGCGAAGAAATCGTCTATTGGACGACTTATGAATTCGGGATGGCGGTACTCGACGATGCGTACAGTTTCGGGAGCTCCATCATGCCGCAGAAAAAGAACCCGGACATCGCGGAACTCACACGCGGACGCACCGGACGCGTCTACGGCGCATTATTTGACCTACTGACGAATCTCAAAGGTTTGCCGATGGGTTATAACCGCGATTTCCAAGAAGATAAACCGCCGCTCTGGGAGGCGTTCGATGTTGTCAAGGCGTGTTTCGGTCTGCTGCCCGAACTCCTCAAAACGACAGATTTCAAAACCGAACGGATGGCTGAGTTAGCAAATGCGAACTTCGCAACGGCGACGGAGTTGGCGAATTATCTGGTTAAGGAGCATAAAATCAGTTTTCGGGAGTGCCACGAGATTGTCGGATGGCTCGTCGGTGAACTCGTGAACCGGGAAAAGACGTTCTCGGATTGGGAACTCACGCAGGAACTCTTAACAGAAAAAGAGATTAACATACCCATTTCGCAACTCCAGCAGATTCTGGATCCGAAGTCGGCGATTCAGAACAACCAGAGTCTCGGCGGCACATCCCCCGCGGAAGTTCATCGGATGATAGACGACTTTGAAAAACAACTCAATGAAACCGCACAACATGTCTATAATTGTGAGACGCAAGTTGAGAATGCACACCGAGAGACACTGCAAATCGTTGATAAAATTTTGGAGGAAAGAATTGAAGCACGACCCACATAGCAATCCGCAGTCACTTGCGGCAGCCTTAGAAGTTTTAATTCATGCGGTTGGTACCTACAAAGATGTCAACATCCCCACTGTGACCGAAGACGACTACGAACATCTTGTAGTCCTGCTTGGCGAATTAACCGATGTCGTACGTGACGATGAAAATCACATTCTCGCGCCATTGATAAAATTTGCTATCCTACTTATTGAAAAATATGACCATACACAGATGCCAGAACTGGCTGCGCATATTGAAAACTGCAGAGCACAACAACAAGGAGAATAGAACCTTGAAAGACCAGTTAATCGTCGCATTGGATACGGACGATGGTGAAGATATTGATTGGATGTGTACAACGCTTGCTGAGACAGTCCGTTGGTTTAAAATCGGTTTTCAGGCGTTTAGCACCCTTGGAACAGACGGTTTTCCATGGCTGAGCGCGAGAGGTCATAAAGTTTTTCTCGATTTAAAATTCCACGACATTCCGAATACAGTGGCGCGTGATGTCGACACGATGACGAAACACGGCGCGAATATGATTAACATGCACGCCTCCGGTGGATTGGAGATGATGCAAGCCGCAAGAAACAGCGCAGATGATGCCGCATACAAAGAAAATATTCCGAGACCTATCCTACTCGGCGTGACCCTTCTGACGAGCATTGATGAGACCGGCTTTCAACAGAATTTCGGTTCAGAACGAGAACTTACAAAACAAGTCGTCTATCTCGCACAGTTAGCACAGGAAGCCGGATTGGACGGTGTCGTCGCATCGCCATTGGAGATTGAACCCATCCGAAAAACCTGCGGCGATAACTTCTTGATTGTCACACCCGGTATCCGTCCGAAATGGGCGGAGAGCAACGACCAACGCCGTATCACTACACCAGCAGAGGCTATTAATAAAGGGGCGGATTACATTGTCGTCGGTAGACCGATTATCGAAGCAGATGACCCGTTAGCGGCTGCCGAAATGATTCTTGATGAAATGAGAGGGGCTTAAAATATGAATATTGTCTGTATCTGTTTAGATACGTTCCGCGCCGACATCATCGGCGAAGGTAAAAAATATAGCCACGTACAAACGCCGAACCTCGACGCGCTCGCATCGGAGAGTATCCGTTTCACCCGTGCATTCGGTGAAGGACAACCGACGCTTCAAGTCCGTCGTGGTAACTTTACAGGGATGCGGAGTTTCCCGTGGAGATATAACTTCGATAGACGTGGACATTGGCATCACGCACCCGGTTGGCATAAGATTCCACCCGAACAGGATACCATCGCTGAGGTCTTACTCGAACGCGGCTACCTGACTGCCCTCATTGCCGATACATATCACATGTTCAAGCCGACGATGAATTTCTCGCGCGGGTTCGCACATTTCGACTTCATCCGCGGACAGGAATCCGATAACTGGCAGAGCGGCGATCCGAGACTGATTGAAAACCAACTCCGAAACCATGTCCGTGAACCCATCAACTGGCGACGACACGCCGGACTCGTCAACTATCTACTCGGTCAACGGCACCGCCAATCGGAGGACGACTATAGTTGTGCGCGTGTTTTCCGTGCTGCAGCTGACTGGCTTGAGGATAACCACACCGTCGGTCCGTTCTTCTTATGGGTGGATAGTTTCGATCCGCATGAACCGTGGGACCCGCCGAAGTCTTACGCAGACATCTATTTTCCTGACTATTCCGGGAAGGATTTCATCACACCGGGCGGCGCGAACGAAGGCGACGGTCCTACGGAAGACGAACGCCGCCGAATCGAAGCACTCTACCTCGGTGAAGTCACGTTTGTCGATAAATGGGTCGGTGTGCTGCTGGATAAAATAGAACAGCTGAGCATCAAAGATGAGACGTTGGTTGTGCTGATGTCCGATCACGGCACGCAACTCCGCGACCACGGCAGTTTCGGGAAAGGCGCGAACAAACTACATCCGTTCAATACGCAGCTGAACTTGATGATCCGCCATCCAGAGGGACCAAACGACAAGGATATTTCGGCGTTTGTGCAGAACCACGACCTAATGCCGACACTCCTAAACCAGCTGGATATTCCGTGCGGATGGACGGATGGCGAGGATATGTGGCAACTCGTTACACAGGAGAAAGCAGCACTCCGCGAACGGATCATCACAGGTTGGGCAGGATTTACTGTAGGTAATGCTCGCGGACGTGTCAGCGTACGCGATAACCACTGGAACTTCTGTACTTCGGTCGGCTATAACGATGAGAGAGGCGACGAACTTTTTGATGTCCGTAACGACCCAGAGGAGAAGGTCAATGTCGTGAGCGAGCATCCATCAGTTGTCGCTGAACGACGACGAGACGTTGAAGCGTTGATCGGTCAACCCTTGCCGGGACAATTCATCGAAGTCTGTGATCCGGGATCCGCGCCGATGACAAAGTGGCTACAGAAAAAGTTGGCGGAGATGTAAACCGTTTTCTGCATGCGTCTCATCAATCGAGCAGTTGAGATCCAGGGGGTGATAAATTGACCTCTGGTGGTTCTGGCGGATCTGCGGGTGGCTCTGTGCTATCGAGGTCCCCATAACAGAGTGCGAAGCCGCCCTTGCCGAACCATGAACCCAATGATAGCAAGTAATTGTCGATGTTGTCGTGTGCTAAAAAATCTGCTCGCTTGACGTGATCATGTCGCGCGAAGAAGTAGTGGCGATTCCCTTGCCATCGCAGCTCGCCGTTCCTCGAAATACGATAGCCGGTGTTCGGGATGGCTTCCATATCCCCGGGATTGCCATACTCAAGCGGTATTTCGAGTTCAGCGATAAAATCCGCCATTGAACCGCCTGCTTCGGAATAGGCGAGAATGTCGTTCCAGTCGGCGAGTCTTACGCCTTCACCGAAGTGCGCTTTACATTCAGCCTTGAGGTCTCCAGTTTCGTCCAGATTGTGGGTGATGACGTGGAACTTTTGGTAACTTAATACAACCTGGATACCTTGCTCGTGACCTTCGCACGTAAAACGTCGGTTCCCAGTAGTTGTATCCCATGCGATAATGGTGCCATCTTTACTCGCAGTGAGCAGCGTCAATTCGTCAGGCGAAAATGCGAATCTGTAAACAGAGTCTTTGTGTGCTTTTAAATCCATGATGTTCTGATATTCACCGATTGCATAATCCCAGTGTTGCCCCTCACCAACCGTATAATGCCACAAGCGAACCGCATTATCATGCCCACTGGCAAGAAATCTATCCTTCGGTGAAAACGCTAACGCATGGGTTGAGGTGCGACCCCGCCACCGCATTTTCGATTGTAGGTTGCCGGATTCAGTATCCCACACACGAAGCGTTTCATATTCATCACCACTTATTAAGGTCTTGCTGTCGGGTGAAAACGTTAGCGCAGTAACCGATTGTGTATGCCCCTTCAAAGTATGCAAGAGTTCTCCTGTCTTACCATCCCACAATTGGATTGAGAAGTCTTTATCTTCCCAATTGGGTATTGTGATAGCAAGAAAACGTCCATCCGGTGAGAGTTCAGTTAGCCAGAGATCACTCCAACTTTGAAAATATAATCTTATGTCTGCAATAAGCACGGGAGGTGTTTCGGTGCTAATCTCCCATACATGAACACGTCCAAAAGAGCCTGCACAGGCGAGTTTCGTGCCATCCTGAAAGAAAAATAGCGAGGAGATGCCCGTAGATGCCGGTAGCGTTGTGATAAGTTCGCCTGCAGCTTTGTCCCACAACTGCACTTCTCCAGGTCCGTTACTGCTCGTTGCACAAGCGAGGACGTTCCCATCTGGTGAGAAGGCAACTTTCCCGTAACCGTCAGGTTGCTTAAGCAAGGTGATTTCTGCACCAGTTTTCGCATCATATATCCAAATGCCGATGCTGGTAGCAACAGCAAATTGCGTGCCATCAGGTGAAAATGTGATGTCACTTACCGCTCCTTTACCGATGCGCATTTTCGCACCTTCGGGCAGCTGCCATTGCGTAGAGTCTTGTGCAAGACTTCGATTTGACAATAATAGACTTGAAATTAACAACAAAGGAATATAGAAAAGTATAGATTTTTTCATTTTCAAAAATCCTTTTTGTAGTATCAGAATACGCTACAACTGTAACGCCGTTATCAATTACCCGTTTTCTTGAGTGTTTCCCAGTCCCAGAGGAGGATTGTGCCGTCCCAATAGCTAGCACTAGCGAGTGTTTTACCATCTGGGGAAAATTTCAGCACATTGATCCACCGTGTGTGCCCCGTATGGGTGGACAAAAGCCCACCAGTCCGGACATCCCATAATTCAAGGATACCGTCCCAATTCCCAGCAACAAGGGTGCTGCCGTCTGGTGAAAACATGAGCGTTGAGATTAGGGCAGTTAACCCACGCGGGTTTTCCTGAAGTTGGGTACCGGTTGCGAGATCCCAAAAGAAGAGTTCGTTACCACCGCTTGCGAGTATTTTGCTATCGGGTGAAAACGCCACTGCGGTAACCCACGATCCATGCGCTGTAGACTTAAAAAGCAAAGTGCCATCTGCGACGTGCCACAAGTGGAGTGTCTTGCCTTCACCGCCGCTTGCGAGCAGTTTTCCGTCAGGTGAGAACGCCAACGTACGAATCCAATTTTTATCTCTGTTAACTGTAAACCGATGCCGAACCTTTTTGGATTCGGTGAGGTCCCACACGTGAACTAAACCGTCTCCACGCCCTGTTGCCAACATGTTCCCATCGGCAGAGAACGCGAATTTGACATTCAAACCGGACTTCGGATACCCCTTCAAAATAAACCGATCTATGATACGTGGTGGGTCAGCGTTAATATCCCACAAAACGCATTGATTGCCGTAGGCGTGTACAACAAGCGTTTTACCGTCCGATGCCAACTTCATGCTCACTGCGTCTATACCCAAAAAGCGAGTGGATAATTGGGCCCCCATGTTGAGATCCCACCGTTGTTGCTGAAGGTTTCCAGGCGGATTGAACGGCTGATTCAGACTTACGAGAGTGTCGCTGTTTAGGTTAAACACCAAGTCGTGGATGCCTTCAACATGTCCGGTAACGGTATAGCGGGGGCTACCTGTCGCTGCATCCCATGCCTGAATCGTCCCGTCTCTGCTTCCAGTGAGCAGCGTTTTTTCGTCCGGTGAGAACACCAACTTAGAAACGTAGTCCTTATGTTCGCGAATTTCTAAAGTGTGTTGATAATCGCCAATAGCGTCGTCTGCCTGTTGTTTCGGTTTGACAGCGTTATCCCATAACTTGACCGCCTCACGATGTCCACTTGCGATGAACCTACCACTCGGCGAAAACGCCAACGCGTAGGTTGCAGTGCCACGTCTCCAGTTTAATGTAGACAGTAATTTCCCAGTTGCGGTATCCCAGAGCCGAATCGTCTCGTTTTCACCACTTACCAGTGTCTTGCTATCTGCGGAGAATGCGATCGCCTCAATCTTGCGTGTATGAGTCAAGGTATGCAGCAGTTCTCCGGTAGAAGCGTCCCACAACTGGATTTGAAAAATTCTATTTTTCCAATCCATAGTAGTATTGGCAAGCAGACGTGTATCCGGTGAAAGTAACATCAGTACATTTGTCCACCATGATTTCTGACCTTTGATTGTTTTCAGGAGCGTTGGATGGTTTATATCCTTACCGAGTTCCCAGACGTTGATCTCTCGATTCTCTACTGCACCGATGAGTTTCGTCCCGTTCGCAGAAAAGACGAGTGCCCTGAGTTTGGCGGATTGGGGTGCTGGAACCTCTTTGAAAGTGACTATCGGTTTACCGGTATCTACATCCCAGAGTCTACCAACACCTCCCTCTTCACCACTAGCAAGTGTGCGTCCATCCGGTGAAAACGCCACGGCTGTTACATCACGTCCTTCCCCGGGAAGCAGCGCGATTAAGGAAAGTTTTTTGCCGGTACGGGCATCATACATCCAAATACCGATAGATGTTGCGACTGCGAACCGGCTGCCATCTGGTGAAAACTGTATGTCGTTTATTCTGCCTTTTCCGAGCCGCATTTTCGCGCTTTCAGTAAAATGCCATTCTACCTCATCTTGTGCGAAACTCCCATTCAATGAAATTCCGACAACCAACAGAATAGCTATAGACGAGAGCCCTATTTTTTTCGCCAAATCTTTCTCCTTTTTTAAAAAACTATTTACGAGTAGAAGGTTGATCGTTTATCTATTTTTTTCAAGGATACTCTCTAAATTCCAAACAAGAACTGTGCCATCCCAGCTTCCACTAACGAGAATTTTACCGTCCGGCGTAAACGTGAAATTCGTCGGAGAAGACGCGGCCCTGTCCGAAATCGGTGAAGCAAGGTTCTTGTTTCCACATCCCAAAAATGAATCTCCTTTTTGTCCGTTTTTTCTATCTATTAATGACACATTTTTGCAGTGGAAAGGGTGCATAATTTTGAAACGGGTCTAAGTTGATAAGAAAGTCGTTCCTACCGTTCTATGTTCCAGAGGAGGATTGTGCCGTCTCCGCTTCCGCTGGCAACGGTTTTTCCATCCGGTGCAAACCTCAGCACGTTAATAGAGCCTTGATGTCCGCTGAAGGTGGCTTGGGTTTGCGGATGTGGAACTAAATTCCAGACCTGAATGAGGCCGCCTGCACCGCCGCTTGCGAGCATCGTTCCATCTGGAGAGAAGGCTAACGCAGCGATGTCCTTCACGGCATCAAAGTTATTGAGCTGCTTCCGAGTATTGACATCCCATAATAGGATCTTATTTCCACTCGCACTGGCAAGTGTTTTGCTATCCGCGGAGAAAGCAAAAGCACGAATGGACTTCTTTGTGTATCCCATGAGATTGGCAAGTCGTTTGCCGGTCTCAACCTCCGATAAAATAATCGTCGAGTCTTCACCACCCGTCGCGAATATCTTGCTGTCTGGTGAGAATGTGTATGCAGTCACAAGACCTGTGTGGCCTTCAAGCGTAAACAGAGGTGCCCCAGGATCCGTCTGCCAAAACTCAATCTTGTTCCGCGCTATTATATCTATACCGGCGAGAAATTTTCCATCCGGTGAAAGTAGCAGTCGCCAGTAACGTATCATTCGGTCTGTCGGTATGGAAGATAGAAGCGCTACGGTCTCAGCGTCCCAGATATGAATTGTACCGTGTAACTCGCGTCCGGCAATCTTTTTAATGCCTGAAGAGACCGTTAGTTCACTGAGAGGGTTAAGAACTCCGCCTTGACCGGGGGTTAAGATGGCGTGTTGTGTGGCGTTCTCGACATCCCAGACGCGTAACCTCCCTTCAAACCCGTCTTTATTGGCGAGGTATTGACCATCTTCAGAAAAAGCAAGGACACCGATTAAATCGCTATGTGCGCCGAGGGAGAAGGACGCTTGGTAAAGTCCGGTTTCAACATCCCAGACATGAAGACTGCCGTCCTGACTGACACTGATGAGTTTTGTCGCGTCTTCAGAGAATCTTACTGAATGAACATGGTCCCGCTGCCTCGGTAGATATGCCTTATTCAGTGCTTCAAGTTTTAGGATGGGGGGTACCGGTTGCGGTATTTTGTCCTGTGGTGTGGGTAGGCTCTTCAGTTCGGTGCCGGTACGCACATCCCACAATCGCATTGCGTCAGTCCCTGCGGAGACGAGTGTACCACTATCAGGCGAAAAAGCAATATCTCGGATTTCGCCGGTATGTCCTTTCGGAGTTTTCTGGTGGGTACGCGTGTTCACATCCCACAAGTGTACGGCGCGGTCCCATCCGCCTGCCCCCGCAACGGTTTTGCCATCAGGTGAAAAAATAAGCCGGTCAATAGAACCTAAGTCTTTGTCATCGGCGTGTCGCAATTCACCGGTATCAGCACTCCACAGACGGAGACTGCTACCCGCGCTCGCGAGGGTTTTGCCATCGGGTGAAAATGTGACTGCATTGACTGCGCCGGGATGTCCTTTCAGACTGTTAATAAATTTGCCAGTGCTAACATCCCATAAACGCACGACCCAATCGCCACCTGCGGTAGCAAGTTTTGTGCTGTCGGATGATAAGGCAATCGCTGTAATAGAATCGGGATGTTCGTCAAGCATGGCAAACGCCGCCCCTGTCACAGTATCCCAGACGTAGATGCTGTTCCCGTGCGCACTCGCAACAAGCACCGCGTCAGCGGAGAACATCAATGCTTCCGGCGGTTTTGAAGGAAAAAACGCTTCCTTTTTCCCAGTCTGTATCTCTGCGAACAGTGAGACGGCTTCCCTGGTCTGCGTATCATAGACCCAGATACCGATGGATGTTGACACAGCAATTCGGGTGCCATCGGGTGAAAATACGACGTTGTTTAATTTGCCTCTGCCGAGACGTGCTTTCGCACCTTCAGGTAAATGCCACTCCGCTGTGTATTGTTGCGCGAAGCCGTCGGGTAGCAGTAGGCAGAGAATAAAGAGATGGACAATATAGAGAAGGGTTGTCTTTTTCATCAATCTTCGGGCAGGAGACCCCGCTGCTTTAGCTCGGGGAGGAATGCCCGCTCCTGTATTGTGTCGAAAAAAGGTTTGAAATTCTATCAAAAATGCTGTATAATGATAGTATCACGTTGGAAACCGACATGAACAGCGTCACTGCTTAGTGGCGTGTCGGTTTCCTACCCACAGTTCAGGGGTTAAAGGCGTGATACGTGAAAACCGATGGCGAAAAAAAGAAAGAAAAAACAAAAGAAACATCGCAGAACGTATAAGTATCCGATACGAGAACACCCCAAGAATGTCCGTCTTGGGAATATGCTTGACGACTTGGGTGATGTTCACAATCACTTTCTCAAGCTTGAGAACCNCTATTACCGNAGATATGGCAAATATGCGGGGCGTTACCGTCTACAACCCCACCTTACAAAGTTGTTGGAACGCACCAAGCAACACTGGGCNTGGATCCCTCGGGACACGCTTGACGCGGTCATTATACGTCTCCATCTTTCTTTTGAAAGNTTTTTNGANATCNNNGGTGTCGGTCGTCCGAAATATAAGAAACGCGACAAATACCGTTCTGCGAAGTTNCAAAGTGGTTATCTCCTTGAAGANGGTCGNGTCCGCCTCTCTTTCAAAGCGTGGGACGNAGACGCAGAAAANTTTANGTTCAACAAACGCTGGTTCTCTTTCCATCAGCATCGGAAATGGAAAGGGAATGTGAAGTACATCCAAATTCTTCGCGACANTGCTGGAACCTATTGGCTNTATGTCGTGACCGATGATACCTCNAAAGAAGTGCTGNCTGCTACGGGTGAAAGTGTAGGTGCAGACTTNGGNATGAANGANGCNTTNTTGACGTTGAACACGGGNGAGAAAATACAATCGCCACAATTCTTGAAACACGCCTTGACCGANCTTCGATCTCTCTACAAAAGNCTTTCGCGNAAAGTCAAAGGTTCTAACAATTGGTGGCGTTGCCTCCGTCAGCTCACACGGTTGTATCGCAAGATTACCAACCAACGCAAAGACTGGCATTGGAAACTTGCCACAGACCTNTGNNGAAGGTTTGACCTTATCGCTACCGAGACGCTGAACCTTGANGGNATGAAACGTCTCTGGGGACGCAAGGTCTCTGACCTCGCCTTTGGTCAGTTTGTTGAGATATTGAAGTTCAAGTGTTTCAAACATAATCGTGATTTCCGTCANGTCGGTCAATGGACTCCTACAACGAAGCCGTGTTCAGATTGTGGGTATCACAACAAAGACCTAAGACTTTCAGATAGGCAGTGGACATGTCCTGAATGTGGTTCCCACCACGACAGAGACGTAAACGCTGCGATCAACATTTTGAGGGCTGCTTGTGGTCCCTCTGTGGAGCAACAGTAAGACGGTGGCCTCTCTGAGAAAACCGCAGTCGCTACGAAGCACAAGCCCCTGCCTTTAGGCAGTGGGTGCCTTGACCATGTGTGATTTGCTTGTCGGTGTTATATCGGTCCACGAATCGCCCAAATCACTTGAGTAGAAAACCTCCCATCTCCGGACATCGGAATTGATGCTGTTCATAAGCTCTTCCAAACGCGCCTGCTGTCCTTCAGCGGTTTCCAATTGAGAAAGGTCGCGTCCTGTCCCGACATAGAGACTGTTTCCTGAGACGGATAAAGAGTGAATCGATTTTGTGGTAACCGGCAATTTGACCCACGTCTCTGAATGCAAGCGGTAGAGTCCCTTATTTGTCCCGATAAACACTCTGTTTTCAACGGCAGCGATTGCTCCAATACGACTGTTTTCTATTTCATAGTTAAGTGGTGTCCACTGTTTACCGGCATCTGTAGACCGGAAAATACCTTCCTCTCGAAGCGCGAGGTATAATGCGTCATCTGTTACGACCAGACCGACAGCGACTCCCTTTGGACGCTCGCCAAGGTTTATCCATGTCTCGCCTCTATCTTTTGAAGCGAATACGCCATTGGGAAAGACAAGATAGAGGGTATCGTTTCCTTCTGCCATCTGTATTCCGTGGTTGTCTACAGCTGCTTCTAGCGGAAGTGGACTCACGAGTGTCCATGCGGGAGCATCTGGTGCTAATTTGTAGATACCGATTTTTGAAGCCGCATAGACATCTCCCCAAGAACTTACCAATAAGCCTGATGCTGAACGCGTTTCTTCTGGCCCACTTGCTTGTATCCACTGCTGCTTTGTTGACGGGCGCGTCTCCTTGTCTATCTCTGCAGCGGCAAGCAGGACAGGCTCCGAAAGTTGCGGACCGGCACCGATATTTTTACCGGTGGTATCAAAACGTCCGGCTTGGTTGCGTAAGTCCCGTTTCGCTTGTGTGTCAAGGACAATCGGTGCATCAATGATTTCAACGGTGGCTTCCGATTGCGCGTTCAAATTGTACGGTTTCTGGAAACGGATAAGGTGTTGCGAACCGGCACCCATTATGAGGAAGATAAGGATCGTTGTCGCAGCAGAAACTGCCCACGGCACGATCGGTTTGCTACTTGATGGGGCAATCGGTTTGATGTCAGCAACCTGCCGCAGGATGCTCTCAGTGAAGTTGGCAGGTAATTGCACGCTGCCGAGGGTTTCGCGAATCATGTTTTCTTGCTCCTTTAGACGGTTCCGTGCGCGTTGGAGACGACTCTTAACTGTATTCGGAGACACACCCAAGAATTCGCCAATCGCCTGACACGTCATTTCGCCGAGGTAGTGAAGTGTCACGACTGTCCGTTCGCTTTCTGGTAGTTTTTCTAAGAGATGTTTGATGTATCCGCGGCGGTATTCAGCAGATGCCTCCTCGCGTCGTTCATTTTCGTAATGTTGGTAAGATGATTCCTCAATCTCCTCCCCATTGGTAGTTTCCAAGGATTCCATCGGTAGTTTCTGCTTTCGGTGCCAAGTGATGCAGAGACGATCTGCGATGACATAAAGCCATCCGGCGAACTGGTTCGGGTTCTTCAACGTCGCGAGTTTCTGGTATGCCTTGAGAAATGTGTCTTGCGTGAGTTCCTCGGCGATGTGGAAGTCGCCAACCTTCCGCCATGTGAGCGCGTGGATGTTCTTCTGGTGTTTTTTCACCAGTAGGGTGAAGGCATTCTCGTCGCCTGATAAACAGCGGTTGACGAGTTGTGCATCTTCGTTTTTCATCTAAATTCCTCTACGTAGAATATAGCCGCGCGGTTTTAACACTCGACTGTTGGACTGCTGTTACTATTAATGACGCGATTTAAAGTGCGAAAGGTTGCATATCGGGAAAAAATTTGTTTTACTGTCGTCGCGAGTGTTACTGACCTTTGACTGCTCAAACTGAAAACTGATAACTGAAAACTGAGTACTTCTTCTATGTTTCGCTTGACATAACTTCAAAAAATCGGTATACTTTGGCGTTATGAAACTCTTATCTATAAACGTTTCAAAACCGAAACCTATTCAATACGGTGGCAAAACCGTCCATACAGGCATCTTCAAAGAGCCGGTGTCAGGCACTGTCATGCTTCGGGAAAAGAACATTGACGGTGACGGACAGGGCGATCTGCGGGTACACGGTGGTACCTATAAAGCCATCTACGGATATCCGTTTGAGCATTACGCCTACTGGCAGCAAGAATTGCGTCGCGACGACTTGAGATATGGACAGTTCGGCGAAAATCTCACCGTTGAAGGGCTGCTGGAAGCGGAAGTTCATATCGGCGATGTCTTTCAGATCGGTTCAGCAGTGAGACTCCAGATTACACAACCGCGCGTGCCGTGTTTCAAGTTGGCATACAAGATGGGACTACCAGAATTTCCGAAACAGTTCTTAGAGAGCCGACGCGTCGGGTTCTATTTTCGGGTACTTGAAGAAGGCGAAATCACTGCCGGAGATACGATTGCACGCATTGAAACCGCACCGGAACCGATGAGTGTCACGGAGATCGTTAACCTCCGCTATTTTGATAGGGATAACCACGAGAAGATTGCACAAGCGAGAAAACAACCCGCGCTCTCACCGAGTTGGAAACGGTCTTTTTGGCGTAGCTTGCAAGCCAAAAACTTGCTGTAGAAAAGCGGCGTAGCTTGCAAGCCAAAAACTTGCTATAGAAAAGCACGAAAATTCTAAACAAATGAACATATTTACAGCGACAACCAAACAAGAAACGAGTGAAGCGGCGGCGCACGTCGCTGGCACGAAACTGAGCGACGCACTCAACACCAACGGACATGCCAGTTTCATCGTTGCGACGGGGGCATCACAGTTCGATTTCCTTGCAGCCCTGACCGCAGATGAGACGATTGACTGGGCCAACACCACGATGTTCCATCTCGACGAGTACATCGGTATTCCTGATACGCATCCTGCGAGTTTCCGAAAATATCTGCGGGAACGGCTTGTGGACATCGTTCATCCGGGGACGGTACATTTTCTCGATGGCGAAGCGGGTGAACCGCAAGCCGAATGCGATCGACTCAACCGGATTATCGCGCAGCATGCGATTGACGTGGCGTTCGTCGGTATCGGCGAGAATGGACACCTCGCCTTCAACGATCCACCGGCGGATTTTGAGACGGAAGACCCGTATATCCTCGTCGAATTAGATGAGGCGTGTCGTCTGCAGCAGGTCGGCGAAGGATGGTTCTCAGGACTTGACGCTGTGCCGACCCAAGCCATTTCGATGTCTATACGCCAGATTGTGAAGGCGAAAACGATCGTATGCACGGTGCCAGATGAACGGAAAGCGGAGGCGGTGCGAAACTGCTTACACGGTGAGATAACACCGATGCACCCCGCCTCTATCTTACAGACACATCCAGACTGCACCGTATTTCTCGACGCAGGATCCGCTTCTCTGTTATAAGATCACTTTAGAATTCGATGAGTCCTCTGTCAAGTTTGAAGTTAAAGGTCGCCGCGTTTGTAGTAGGGAAACCATTTATTGCCCGTTTGTGACGTGCGATAATGCACTTCGCATTTGGGCGAGTACGCCGCAGAATCGCACGACTACGAACTTACCCACAAGTTTAAAGTTGACAAAGCACTAACGATCGTTGTCTAACGTGCTGTTTTGAGTTGTCCCCAAGTCATGGTGAGTTTCTCTTGAGGGTTGACATCAAACGGAATCTGACCCAAACCGTAGAGGATTGAGCGGTGGACGAGTTCCCATCCGTCCTCTGTTACTTGCGCCCAACCGGTGGAGTGGGGCCAGATGTTCACGTGTATCGCTTTTGTTGTGCCTTGCATGGTTTTCGCGCCTTTCTCATAGACGGAAATAGCGACGAGATCGTCATTGTCGGCGCGCACGGCTAAAATATCAATATCGCCTTCAAAGCCGCTACAGGTCATCAGTTGTGCCGCGGGTTTGCTGACGGTAAGGTCGCCTTTAAACCCTTCGGTTATCGGATGTTCGGTATCAACGATGGTGAGTTTGTCGCCAGCATCGGAGTTAAAGGTGCCATCTGCGGCAAACCCCATATCGTCGTAAGTCCATGTCTCGGCGTTGATAACAGGGACAGCTGAATTTTTGTAAGCGTCCAGAATATTGGCACTCGACGTTGACTCCGAAATAAAGACGAGGTCTACATCCGCAAGATTGACGGGATGCTTCGCCAAGTGTTCATGCGGTTCGACGACGTATCCCCATTCTTCGAGGTATTCTATCAGGAGATCGTCCTTCGGATCCGGGGCACCCGACCCAACGAGTGCCAGTTTTTCGCCTGCAGCCATGGCAGTACTTGTTAGCAGTAGTAACATGGAGATAAGTAAGAAAAGGTGACGATACATAGTCAGAGTTTCCTCCTTCTGGATTGTATTTCTGTGATGTGGGGAATCTGAGTGGATTAAAGCGGGACACTATCCAATTACAGTGTTGTAAACGGATTTTATCAGGTTTGGATAGATTTTATAAAAATGTGTAAAATATGTCAATCTTTTTTTAAATCTTTGGTCAGATTTTCATTTCCGATCCAGCGGAGCGGTATATGAAGAATCAGAGTTCAATGGAGAACAGGCATGAAAAAAGCAGTCAGGGTCGGAATCATCGGTGTCGGCGGAACGATCAGCAGTACGACTGTAATTCTCAATGGCGAACCGAATGTCCAACTTGTCGCTCTGGCGGATATGGATCCGGCTCGGCGGAAAAGAGTCTTAGGCGATATTAAAGGTGTCCGCGTTTTCGACGATTATCGGCAGATGTTCGACGCATGCGATTTGGATGCTGTCTGCATTGGGCTGCCGACATGGATGCATGCCCCTGTCTCAAAAGAGGCGTTGGAACTCGGGATGCACGTACTCTGCGAAAAACCGCCTTCAAACGATGCCGAAGAGTTAATACCCGTGACGCAACTTGCCGAAAGCAAGGGGTTAACCTATATGTTTGTTCGGCAATCTCGGTTCACAGCGCAGTTGATGGAAGGTCGTAGACTTGTGCAAGCCGGTGAACTCGGCGATGTCTACTACGCCGAAACGCGATGGATACGCACGCGGTGGTGTTCCGGTCGCGGGTGGCGACACGACAAAGCGAAAGGTGGCGGTGTCCTACTCGACCTCGGTATCCATGCCATTGATAATGTCTGGTTCATGATGGGGTGTCCACGTCCTACGGAGGCGATGGCGGGATTATATTGCAATTTTGCTCATCTCGCGCCGCCTGAACAGACCTATACCGCAGATGATGCCGCCTGTGGGTTTATACGCTTTGAGAATGGATGCACCCTACACTTCGCAGTCGCCTTTTCGCTGAATACGACAAACCGCCAGACACCAGCCGCCGGAAGCGATCTCGTCAAAAGTGAGACGCAGGCGTTTCACCTTTACGGCACCAAGGCAGGTCTCGAAAACGGGAAACTCCTTGTGGGGACCCCGGATGGCGTTAAGGTCAAACCGATGAAACCTGCACCCCAAAAGGCAGATGATATAACGCTTCAGGCACGCGAATTTATCCGAGCAATACGCGAAAAGGATACACCCCTCAATTCCGGGACCGAGGCGGTGATGCTGATGCAGATGCTCGATGCTGCGATGAAATCGAGTGAAATCGGTAGTGCCGTCCAAATTCAGCCTATCTCATGAGTCCAAAATGGAGAACCGTGATGTCTACACAACACAATCAGAACAGACTCACAGCCGAAGAGAAGCAGCAATTTCACGAAGACGGCTTCCTGTTTGTCCGGAACGTACTGCCAAATGTGGCACTTCAACCGTTGATTGATGAGTTAGCACAACGGGTTGATGATGGCACTTGTGCGGCAGTCAAACACGGAATCCTTGATCCGTCGGATACTTATGATGACGCGTCTTTCGAGAAGAGGTTGGGGATGGTTTCAAATGCCTGTTCCGATCCGAACTGGATTTGGAGCAATTTCTTCCGGGACCAGAAGATTCGGACCGCAGGGATGTTCACACTCCGAACTGCGCCCGCGCTGCTTGATGTCATTGAATCCGTTATCGGTTCAGAAATTTTGGCGCACCCGCAGTTTAATTACCGCGCCAAACTGCCGAACCAAGATATTACCGTTATCCCGTGGCACCAGGATTTGGCGTATCTCATACCCGAAGAAGCAGGTGAAACGTTAGTCGTGAATGTCTGGCTCCCGCTCGTTCAAGCGACTGAAGAAAACGGGTGCATGCAGGTCATCCGAGGTTCACACCGTTTCAATCTGATTGATCACAACTACCAGGATCCAACACCGGGTCATACAGGTGGTAAGGGAATCAGTGATGCGGAATTGCCACCCGGCGACATCATTACTGCCGAATTGGATGGTGGCGATGTCCTGCTGACGAATGAGCGGGTCGTCCATCGCGGGCTTCCGAACCGTTCTGATACTGTCCGATGGAGTGTTGATACGCGTTATAGCCAAATCGGTTTACCGACCGGTCGTGCATCCGTTCCCGGTTTCGTCGCTCGGAGTCGGGAGAATCCGGACAGCGTTGCCAAATCGCATCACGACTGGAATCGTTTACTTGCGTAGAAACGTACTATAAACGTGCACAGGCAAAGCATTACCAAGAACAATATGCCTCTGCTATTTCCGACTTTGACAAGTTTATCAGCCTGAACCCTAACTATGTAGAAGCATACTACTATCGGGCAGAATCGAAATTTGGACTTGGAAATTCAGACGGAGCGAGGGAAGATCTCGAAACAGCATTGCCCTTGGCTGAGCAGTCTGAGGATTTAAGGCTCATAGGTTATATTGAAGGGCTTCTTAATGATATCAGTGAAATTACTGCAGAGGGAGGGTAAGATGAATAAACTCTATTTCGGCGACAACCTTGAAATCCTACGGGAGATGGATGATGTCTGTGTGGATCTCATCTGTACCGATCCACCCTTCAACAGCGGTCGCGATTACAACGCATTTCTTGGCGACTCCCTCGCTCAAAGGAAAGCATTTACCGACATCTGGACGTGGGACACCGCTGCTGAGGAATCCCGCGCAGA
The DNA here is from genome assembly GCA_000406005.1 of Candidatus Poribacteria bacterium WGA-3G. Taxonomy (GTDB): domain Bacteria; phylum Poribacteria; class WGA-4E; order WGA-4E; family WGA-3G; genus WGA-3G. Next base: position 7,658 of record ASZN01000056.1, on the reverse strand, counting down.
TATTCAACAGCGTGCTTTAAGTTGTGACACCTATAAGGCTCTTGACGAATGTCTGCGCGGTTATGACTTTGTGCTTCAGCGTTCTGTGTCCGGAAACAAGGGCGCGATGCGTGCTTATCTTGCTTTCATGGGACCAAGACTTGCCGAAATGCACCGCGTCCTCAACAAAAACGGAACTATTTACCTTCACTGCGATCCGACTGCGTCTCATTACCTCAAGGGGGTTATGGATGCTATCTGGGATCAGCAAAACAGAAATAGGAATGAGTTTTTTCGGAATGAAATCGTGTGGTCATATCGTCGTTGGGCTGCAAAACATCCCAACTTTCAGCGGATGCACGATATTATCTTGCGTTATTCAAAAGGCACAAACGCTACTTGGAATCAACTGTATGAACCTCGACCCGCATCAACCCTTAAAAGATTCGGCACCAAAGAAATCAAAAGTGCCTACGCACCGGATGGAAAACGTATACCTTCTGAAATGACGAACAAGGAATCTAAAGGCGTGCCACTCAGAGATGTATGGGAGATCAGCGTAATTGCACCATCTTCCAAAGAACGCCTTGGATACCCTACGCAGAAGCCTCGCGTTCTCTACGAGCGGATGATTAGAGCCTCCAGCAACGAGGAAGACATCGTTCTCGATCCATTCTGCGGATGTGGCACCACTATTGATGCAGCCCATACACTTAACCGCCAGTGGATAGGGATTGACTTAACGATCTTAGCATTGGATCCGATGCGCCAACGATTAGAGGACCGGCACAACTTGAAACCCTCAAAAGATTATGAGATCCACGGCTATCCGACGAACATGCAGGAAGTCATAAAACTGGTGCGCGATGAAAAGAAATACCACGACTTCTCAAATTGGGCCGTTACACAATTGGGGTTGCAGCCAACAAGAGATACCGGTGATGGTGGGCATGATGGTGTGGGGCATTTCATGATGTGGACACCGCGAGGCATGGAAAAAACGGAAGCACGAGTGATTGCTGAGGTCAAGGCTGGCAAACCTACGTTAACAAGTGTCCGCTCTTTCTGCCATGTAATTGAACGGACCGAGGCGAAGGTCGGAATCTTTATCACAATAGAACAGGTCACCGTAGGTATGCGCCGAGAGGCATCATCAATGGGCACTTTTGAACATAACGGGCTGAGATACCCGCGTTTCCAATTCTGGCAGATAGACGAGGCTTACTTTGAAAATCCAGAGGTAATCAATACCGTCGTCAAATTGCCAACCGAGTGGAGAATCCGCCCAAAGCAGAAATCCGCGCGGCACTTCATAAATAAACAAACAGAATTGGCTATATAAGAAAAACAGTCATCGGGAATGTTATAAACTTTTTTCAAACTCACGTTTACATATTTCTGGCCGAAACTTGCTATTGCCACAATTTGGATATGGATAACGCTATTATTTTGTCTTCAATGTCGCCCAGACGGTTGGCAATTTTCCTTTAGGTGCGATGTTATAAGGTTCGGTTGCTTCAAAATTCTGGATCACTTCCTCCGCTGTGAGCGGACGATTGTAAAACCGGACTTCATCAATCATACCTATGAAGTAACCATGTGCTTTCCCAGGAAATTTTCTTGCACCAAGATAGACAGGTGCTGTAAATGGCAAAAATCCTCTGTTCCCCTCAAATCCATGGTTACTTATAGAACCGGATACACCGTCTATATAGATAACCCTTTTACCGTTTCCTGCTCCTTGATGTATCATATAATCATTTGTATAAACAATGTGGTGCCATTCGTCATCAAAAATACTCACACCTCTTCCACTACCAACACCGCCACATCCTCTTGGTCCTCGAATGCCAATGTAATGATGAAGAGTTCCCTCCATAATTTCAAATCCAAATTCATCATTAAATCCATTGAGTTCTATTCCCCAATTAGGGCATTCCCCGCCATGCGTATTAATGATCGCCATCCAATCCGTCTTGTTAGTGGTTTTGATCCATGCTTCAAACGAAGATGTGCCAAACTGTCTGCCAAAATCCCCAAGCGTGGTTAGGTTTACAAAATCGCCAGCACCATCGAACTTAAGTGCCTCTCCTACTTGGCCGGGAACAACTTTAGGATTTCCGCTGATTGTGCCGTTGTTGTCACCCCATACATCTTTTACTGTTTTATTCGTAATGTATCCTCTATCAAAGGTCCAATAGCTGACAAGTCCATCTGTTACAATAGATGCGAAGGCTGTATGTAGTGAGAAAATACCGATTATTACGGTAAAGGTCATGAAGTAGATTCCGTTTTTCATTCTGATTGCTCCTTTTGAAAGCGTGTTAACATCATCAACTTTTAGGGTGAAGGCAAACCGATCTACACACTGGCGTTGAACTCACGTTATTTAGATTTAGCAAGTTCCGTGCCAATCTGAATAATACTGTACTATCGGAGTTTTCTATAAAACGCAGAGAAGGTGCTGCACAAAATAGGGCATTTTTTTCACTTGACTGCACGCAATCGGACGGACTTGATAAAAAATCTTGACACTTCCGAATTTTTGTGTTATGCTGAAACGGTATGAAATTGATTAGAGAAACTTCACTTACACGAATTTTAAAGGAGAAACCTATCATGATATATCGAATATTACTGTCTCTTTGTATCCTCGCTGGATTGGTGCTAATGCCTTTCAGTGCCACAGCATTGGACATCAAAGATAAAGAGTTATTACTCTATTTTTCTTTAAACGAGGGCAAAGGCGATGCGATAGAGGATCTATCGCCGAATGGAAACGACGGAGAACTCGTCGGAGATGCCGATTGGGTTGATGGGAAGTTTGACAAAGCCTTGGGGCTCGAGTCAGCAGGCGAGGTCAAGGCACCTTATATTGAACTCAACGAAAAGAGTTTTACGGTAACGATGTGGGTTAAGCCGGCGTTAAGTGGCGGAGACCAACAGTGTGTTTTCTCACAGACGCAGGTCAACGCGCAAAATACGAGCCTACACTACCGTATCTACAACAACGGCACCGTCCGCATGGGTTTCTATGCCAACGATCTCGACGCACCCGCTGCCGTTGACGCTGATGAGTGGGCACATATTACTTTCTGGTTGGATGTAGATGGTAAATCCCGACAGATTTACATCAACGGTGAATCAGTTGTAGAAGACGCGGGCAAAGCTGGAATTGAATACCTCGGAACCGCAGGAGATACAATGGTCGGTTCATGGGGGAATACGGGTCAGAAGTTCAACGGTATCATTGACGAAGTTATGGTCTGGGATCGCGCTTTGTCGGAAGACGATATCCAACGGAGTATGGAAGATCTAAGTACGCTCCCTGTAGATCCCGCGGATAAACTCACAACCACGTGGGGAAGTGTTAAAGCGCAGCGTTAGATTTTAGAGAGTTTTCGGGTCAATAATGTTTTGCCAAATTTTTGAAACACACGTAGGGGTTGGGTAACCCAACCCCTACGATTGGCCTAAGTATGCAATTACAGTACCGAAATCCACAGTTTCTATACCGAAGCGTCCCCAAACTTTTTCTGGAATAAGGAGACCGTATCGTGGTCTGGATGGTTTGGTAATTCAGCCGGTGCTGTCCACTCTTCTGCAACATCTGTTAATCGGACAGGTTTGCCATCGCTCTCCAGAATTGATTTCCAACCTGCCAGGAAAACGTTCGTCTTGTGTAGGAGCTGCTCGAAAGTCTGTGGCATCTCGTTATGGAGTGCCATGTTCTGAAACGCCCAAATCGTCGGCAACCAGATTTCCGTCTTGTCATACGGATAGCCAGTACCCGTGTGGATTCTAAAATTCTCGCCGCCGTAAGCCTCCTGTGTATGGATCTGGACAGTGCCCCAAGAACCGCTTACTTGATGGAGTGTGCCGTAAAATTGTCGTCCATCGCTGTCAACATGTTCAAGTGTAATGACCCCCGGTGGACTGTGCCAACTGTCCGCTCGGTAGGCAACGGACACGACAGGATTTCCTGCTTCCGCGATCGCCTTACAGACCATATAGACCCCGTGAATCCCGTGGGTCGGATAGTCGTCAAACGAGTTCGTCGCTGTATAGCAGACAATCTGCTTATCGCTTGCCCATGCGTTGGCGCGTGCGATAGCATCGTTATGTTCATGGCTCGATGGCGCAAGGATCGTCGCGCCGTGCTTTTCGGCGAGGTCGATCATCTGCTGCGCTTTGGCAAGTGAATTCGCGAACGGACGGTTGATCAGATTCGGCAATCCGGCTTCGAGATACGGTTCGTGCAGAATGTGGTTCCACGGGTGGTTATAATAGCCACCGGAGATGATTCCGTCTACTTTTCCCAACATATCGTCGAAATTTTTGACGGCTGTGCAACCGTAAGTCGCAGCGACTTCTTGTGCCTTCTCATATTCAATATCCCAGCAGTGCGTAATCCGCATTCCTGTGAATGGGGTGTCTTTCTCACCGGCACGTGGGTTAATGTGCGGTGCCCATAGCGGCATGTGGGAATACGACTCAACGTTCAGAAACCCGACGCGGAAAGGTTCAGTATTAGGTGCTTGCATGGCTGTCTCCTTTTATAATTATTTACATTATAGTAAAACCTACAATTAACGAGACATCTATAGAAGGCGGGGTTACAAACCCCGCCTGCAGTTAGGAACCGACGAAGTTATCTTCAACGCAGGCCGAGGATATCCCTGTTCCGCGCCACATCTGTCTCGCCACCTGCAAAGTCATCGAAAGCGACATCGGTTGTTTCGATGATGTGTTTGGCAATAAAGGGGGCACCTTCTGCTGCGCCCTGTTCTGGACTCTTGACACAGCATTCCCATTCCAGCACTGCCCAACTGTCGTAGCCTGCCTCGGTGAGCAGTGTAAATACCTGTGTGAAATCCACTTGTCCATCACCGAGCGATCGGAATCTCGCTGCACGTCCAGCCCAGGACTGATAGCCCCCGTAAACCCCAACCCGGCCTGTTGGGCGGAATTCAGCGTCTTTAACGTGAAATCCCTTGATGCGTTCCCCGTAAAGTCGGATGAAGTCGATATAATCGAGTTGTTGAAGCAGAAAATGGCTCGGATCGTAGTTAAGACAGGCTGCGGGATGGTTGTTCGTATAATCCAAGAACATCTCATAAGTTGCCCCGTCGTAAATGTCCGAACCCGGATGGAGTTCGTAGGCAAAGACCTGACCGTTATCATACGCCATGTCCAACAGTGGGGACCACCGTGCCGCGAGTTCCTTGAACGCCTCTTCAATAATCCCGTCGGGACGTTGGGGCCACGGATAAACAGTGTGCCACGCGAAACCGCCTGAAAGCACCGGGATAACATCAAGCCCCATGTTCACCGAAGCGTGGATACATTTCGTCAATTCATCTGTTGCCCATTCTGTTCTTTCATCTCCGCGCAAGCCGGGCGGATGGAACGCCTCAAACATAACTTCATACGCGGGATGTACAGCCAAGACCTGCCCCGCGAGGTACCCCGCCACCTCCGTCGCTTCGAGCCCGATCTCGTTAAGCGTCCCTTTAAATTCATCGCAATAGGTTTTGGATTCAGCGGCTTTTTCAAGATCAAGCACACGCTCGTCCCAACCGGGGAGTTGAACGCCTTTGTACCCCAAGTTTGAGACCCATTTCCCGATATTTTCCATAGTGTTATAGGGTGCCTCGTCCCGCATGAATTGGGCGAGGAAGATAGCAGGACCTTTGATTTTCGGCATTGTTCCTCCGCTCTTCTATTTCTGTAAGCTCTAACAATATTAGAGGTGTCGGTGTTATCTAAGCACACCCTCTGTTTTGAATAGACAAAAAATAAATTACCAAATCTTCACGGACTTTGGGTATAATATATAGAAGTCCATACGAAATGTCAAGGGTTTTGGATTGTTCAGTTTAGTGAAAGGAATCAAAGTATTGGAAAACCTCATCCACGGTTTGGCTGTCCGCGGGGTAACGAAACATTTCCACCGAACCAAGCGGACAAAGAAAAAGTTACGTTTCCATCAAAAGATTTACAGCCTTTTCAAACGAGAGAAAGAGATAATCAAGGCAGTTGACGACATCACGCTTGAAGTGAACATCGGTGAAATCTATGGGATACTCGGTGCTAACGGTTCCGGGAAATCGACCCTGATTCGCCTAATTTCGACGCTGCTGCTGCCGGATTCAGGGAGTATTCACGTCTTCGGAGACGATGTTGTGACGCATAGCCTGAAGGTGAGACAGGTGATGAATCGTGTCTCTGTCGAAGCCTCTTTTTTTAAACGGCTCTCTTCGGCAGAAAACCTGATTTACGCTGCCCGACTCTACGGTATCCCCGCGCCGCAAGCCGAGCGAAAAGCAAAACGGATTTTGGAGAGACTCGGTTTTGATTCGGATCGGATGGATGAAGAGATGGAGCAACTCTCGCGCGGGATGCAACAGAAAGTCGCTATCGCACGCGCACTGCTAACGACACCGATGCTGCTTTTACTTGATGAACCCACAACAGGGCTCGATCCGAAGTCGAAGCGCGATGTACAAGCCTTTATTGAAGAAATTCGCCAAGAACGGAACGCAGTTATTCTCCTAACAACACACGATATGGTTGAGGCGGAGAAATTGTGCGATAGAATCGCAATTATTGATAGCGGACGGTTTATCGCTGAGGGAACCGTTAAAGAACTCATCGCTAATACGCCATCAGAGAAGGGTGCACCGACAACACTTGAAGATGTCTTTATCGCGCTCACCGGCAAGCAGATTGAGGATGAGGAGTAACCGATATTGAGCCTTATACGTGAAACTGTCGTTTCTTATGCGTTTATTGAACGCAATTTTAATCTGCTGAAGCGATATCTGAGTTGGGAGATACTCTTTTTTAGTTACTCCATCGTCAACGCGCTAACCATCGGCTTGATTATGGTAGGACGCGGCACGAGTAAAGATGTACTTTACCTTGTTATTGGCGCGTTAATCTGGGGATTTCTCTCGATTATGATGCGTGAGGTTAGTGATGCGATTACGTGGGAACGCTGGGAAGGCACGATCGAATATACCTTCATGGCACCGATCTACCGCATTACCCATCTTGTCGGGTCCTGTCTTTTCGCTATCCTCTACGGTCTTTTACGAACCGGCTTGGTTTTAGCCATAATGCCTCTCTTTTTCGGTGAGCATATCGACTTAGGAAACGCGAATTGGCTGACAATGGTGGTGACTGTTGTAATTTCGAGCCTCTCTTTCATCGGTATCGGTCTGATGGCGGCGATTTTTCCACTACTTTCGCCGGAAAAAGGACAAGCCGCGACGGGTATCATCCAATCGCTACTGCTGTTGGTCTCCGGCATCTACTATGAGATTGATGTCCTACCGGTATGGCTTCAACCGCTCTCTAAAATTTCGCCTGCCACCTATACGATCAGGTCGATTCGTGCAGCGATACTTGAGAATGCCTCGATTGAGAGCCAATTGGGGAATCTGTTTTTACTGCTCATCATAGGAATTCTACTCATTCCGATCGGGTTTTGGGTCTTCCATCTCGGTGAACGGTATGCAAAACGCGTCGGTCGGTTAAAAAGGAGCGGATAGTTATACCATTTCTAAACAGTGTTGTTGCATTACCGCATGTTATGAAGGACGGTGGCATACCGGAACACAGACTAACAGTCTATGCTACATAAGAGGAAACCAATAAAATCAGAAATGGTATTA